>NZ_JBIRSJ010000003.1:0-684094 GCF_044334165.1 Streptomyces sp. NPDC020845
GAGTCGCTGAATCTGCGGCAGCGGCGGCTGGAGATCGTGTCGTGTCCGTCGTGTGGCCGGGCGCAGGTGGATGTGTACAAGCTGGCGGATGAGGTTACGGCGGGTCTGGAGGGCATGGAGGTGCCGCTGCGGGTCGCCGTGATGGGGTGTGTGGTGAACGGTCCTGGTGAGGCGCGTGAGGCTGATCTGGGGGTGGCCTCGGGTAACGGCAAGGGCCAGATCTTCGTCAAGGGCGAGGTGATCAAGACCGTGCCCGAGTCGAAGATCGTGGAGACCCTGATCGACGAGGCCATGAAGATCGCCGAGCAGTTGGAGAAGGACGGGGCCCCTTCGGGTATCCCCGAGGTCACCGTGAGCTGATCTACGCACATACGCAAGGAGGGGATCCGCGCATGCCACTACTGGAGCGCGTCGGGGGCCCACGTGACCTCAAGACACTGACCGAGAAACAGCTGGCCGAACTGGCGGAGGAGATCCGTCAGTTCCTGATCACCGCGGTGGCCAGAACCGGCGGGCACCTGGGCCCCAACCTGGGTGTCGTCGAGCTGTCCATAGCGCTCCACCGCGTCTTCGACTCGCCCGTGGACCGCATCCTGTGGGACACCGGGCACCAGTCCTACGTCCATAAACTGCTCACCGGCCGCAAGGACTTCTCCAAGCTCCGCGGCAAGGGCGGGCTGTCCGGCTACCCGTCGCGCGCCGAGTCCGAGCACGACGTCATCGAGAACAGCCACGCCTCCACCGTCCTGGGCTGGGCCGACGGCCTGGCCAAGGCCAACGAGGTCCTTGGCCGCACCGACCGGCATGTCGTCGCGGTCATCGGCGACGGCGCGCTGACCGGCGGCATGGCCTGGGAAGCGCTCAACAACATCGCCGCCGCCCGGGACCGCCCGCTGATCATCGTCGTCAACGACAACGAGCGCTCGTACGCGCCCACCATCGGCGGCCTCGCCAACCACCTGGCCACCCTCCGCACCACCGACGGCTATGAGCGCTTCCTGGCCTGGGGCAAGGACGTACTGCAGCGCACGCCCGTGGTCGGCCAGCCGCTGTACGAATCGCTGCACGGCGCCAAGAAGGGCTTCAAGGACGCCTTCGCGCCACAGGGCATGTTCGAGGACCTGGGCCTGAAGTACGTCGGCCCCATCGACGGACACGACATCGCGGCCGTCGAATCCGCCCTGCGCCGCGCCCGGCGGTTCCACGGCCCGGTCCTCGTCCACTGCCTGACCGAGAAGGGCCGCGGCTACCGGCCCGCGCTGGAGGACGAGGCCGACCGCTTCCATACGGTCGGCGCCATGGACCCGCTGACCTGTGCGCCCCTCGCGCCCTCCGGCGGCCGCTCATGGACCTCGGTGTTCGGCGCGGAGATGGTACGGATCGGCGCCGAGCGCCCCGAT
Organism: Streptomyces sp. NPDC020845; assembly: GCF_044334165.1. NCBI lineage: Bacteria > Bacillati > Actinomycetota > Actinomycetes > Kitasatosporales > Streptomycetaceae > Streptomyces > Streptomyces sp. NPDC020845. The sequence continues at coordinate 1,401 of NZ_JBIRSJ010000003.1, forward strand.
GTGGTGGCGCTCACCGCCGCGATGCTGGACCCCGTCGGCCTGACCGAGTTCGCCCAGGCGTATCCGCGGCGGGTGTGGGACGTCGGCATCGCCGAGCAGCACGCCGCGGTCTCCGCTGCCGGTCTCGCCACCGGCGGGTTGCACCCGGTCTTCGCCGTCTACGCCACCTTCCTCAACCGCGCTTTCGACCAGCTGCTGATGGACGTCGCACTGCACAAGTGCGGGGTGACCTTCGTGCTGGACCGCGCGGGCGTCACCGGCACCGACGGGCCCAGCCACAACGGCATGTGGGACATGTCCGTCCTCCAGGTGGTGCCGGGCCTGCGGGTCGCCGCCCCGCGCGACGCGGACCAGCTGCGCGCCCAGCTGCGCGAGGCGCTGGACGTGGCCGACGCGCCGACCGTCATCCGCTTCCCCAAGGAGTCCGTGGGCGAGCCGATCCCGGCGCTCGGCCGCGTCGGTGGCATGGATGTGCTGCGGCACGGCGGGCCCCAACCCGCCGACCAGGGCGGCGGCGGTGATGTGCTGCTGGTCGTGGCCGGGGTGATGGCCCAGGTCGGGCTGGCGGCGGCCGAGCTGCTGGCCGAGCGAGGCATCGGCTGCACGGTCGTCGACCCGCGCTGGGTCAAGCCCGTCGACGCCGCCCTGCCCGGGCTGGCGGCGCGCCACCGCGTCGTGGCCGTCGTCGAGGACAACAGCCGCACCGGCGGGGTGGGGGCGGCGGTGGCGCAGGCGCTGCGCGACGCCGAAGTCGATCTGCCGGTGCGCACCTTCGGCATCCCCGAGGCGTTCCTGGCACACGCCAAGCGCGGGGAGGTGCTGGCCGACATCGGGCTCACTCCGGCCGAGATCGCGGGCCGGATCGGCGCGGCCCTGGCCCGTATCGACGCGTCCGCAGCCGTTCCCGTCACCGCGCCCGTCACCACCGCCCCCGGCGCCGGGCGGCGCGCGGCCACCGCCCGCCCGGCCCCGCCCGCGGCCCGCAAGGAGAAGGACGCATGACAGCAGCCGAGCAGGGATCGGGCTTCGACCTGGACAAGCTCCTGGCCGAGCGCGGGTCCGAGCGGTACGACCTGCATGCCCGGCACCTCAACCACCAGCTGCCGCGGATGCTGCACACCATCGGCTTCGACAAGGTCTACGAGCGGGCCGAGGGCGCGTACTTCTGGGACGACGAGGACCAGGACTACCTCGATATGCTCGCCGGCTTCGGGGTGATGGGCCTGGGCCGCCACCACCCGGTCGTCCGCAAGGCGCTGCACGACGTCCTGGACGCCCAGCTGGCCGATCTGACCCGCTTCGACTGCCAGCCGCTGCCCGGTCTGCTCGCCGAGAAACTGCTCGGCCACGCCCCGCACCTGGACCGGGTCTTCTTCGGCAACAGCGGTACGGAGGCGGTGGAGACCGCCTTGAAGTTCGCCCGGTATGCGACAGGCAAGCAGCGCGTGCTGTACTGCGCGCACGCCTTCCACGGCCTGACGACCGGTTCGCTGTCGGTCAACGGAGAGGACTCCTTCCGCAAGGGGTTCGCGCCGCTGCTGCCGGACACGGCCATTCCGCTCGGCGACCTGGCCGCGCTGGAGCGGGAGCTCAAGCGCGGCGATGTGGCCGGGTTCGTGGTCGAGCCGATCCAGGGCAAGGGCGTCCACGAGACCCCGCCCGGCTTTCTGCGCGCCGCCCAGGAGCTGCTGCACAAGCACAAGGCGCTGCTCATCGCCGACGAGGTGCAGACGGGGCTCGGCCGGACCGGCACCTTCTTCGCGTACCAGCATGAGTCGGGCGTGGAGCCGGATCTGGTGTGCGTGGCCAAGGCACTGTCGGGCGGGTATGTGCCCGTCGGCGCGACGCTCGGCAAGGAATGGATCTTCAAGCGCGTCTATTCGTCGATGGACCGGGTGCTGGTCCACTCGGCGAGCTTCGGCGCCAACGCGCAGGCGATGGCCGCGGGTCTGGCCGTCCTCGCGGTCATGGAGGACGAGAAGGTCGTCGAGAACGCCCGGCAGGTCGGCGATCTGCTGCGCACCCGTCTCGCCGCGCTGGTGGACCGCTATGAGCTGCTGTACGAGGTGCGCGGGCGCGGGCTGATGATCGGCATCGAGTTCGGGAAGCCGACCTCGCTGGGGCTGCGCAGCCGCTGGGCGATGCTCCAGGCGGCCCGCAAGGGGCTGTTCGCGCAGATGGTGGTCGTACCGCTGCTCCAGCGGCACCGCATCCTCACTCAGGTCTCCGGCGACCATCTGGAGGTCATCAAGCTGATTCCGCCGCTGATCATCGGGGAGCGGGAAGTGGACCGCTTCGTCGAGGCGTTCACGGCCGTCATGGACGACGCACACGGGGGCGGCGGGCTGATGTGGGACTTCGGGCGGACGCTCGTCAAGCAGGCGATGGCCCACCGCTGACCGCCGCTTGCCCGAGCCGGCGGCGGCCCCGCCGGCTCGGGCGCCCCCATGGCCTCAGTTCGCGAGCAGCCGCTCCCGCAGCCGCTCCCGCTTGGCCGCGTCGAGTCCGAGCCCCCGGGTGAGGTACTTCTCGGTGTCGCCCCAGGTCTCCTCGATGGCCGTGAAGGCAGTCGCCAGATACTCGGCGCGGGCGTCGAAGAGCGGCGCGAGCAGCGCCATGACCTCGGGGGACTTCCCGTCCTCGGCGTGTGAGGCGCGCCACACCTTGTAGCGGCGGTGGGCGGCGGCCGACTCCAGGTAGTCCGCCTCGATGGCGTCCCGCTCCACGCCGAGGGCCAGCAGGGCCACCGCGATCGACAGACCCGCGCGGTCCTTGCCGGCCGAACAGTGCATCAGCGCGGGCGAAGCGCCGTCCGCGAGCTCGTCGAGCACCCGGCGGTGCTCGGCGGTCCGGGTGGTGATGATCAACCGATACGAGTCGATCATCCGCTGGGCCGCCCGCCCCTCGCCCAGCATCTCGCGCAGCGTGGCCAGATCGCCCTCGCGGACCATGGTCCAGAACCCGGCGCCGTCGGCCGGGTCGGACAGCGGGAGGTTGACGGTCCGTACGCCCGGGAGCGCCACATCCGGGCCCTCGAGCTTGATGTCGGCGGAGTTGCGGAAGTCGAAGACGGTGTGCAGGCCGAGGGAGTCGAGGAACGCGGCGTCGGTGTCGGTGGCATGCGCCAGATGGCCGCTGCGGAACAGTACGCCACGCCCCACCCGCCGTCCGTCGACGGTCGGCAGACCGCCCACGTCCCGGAAGTTGCGCACCCCGGTGAGCTCGGGCTCGGTCGACGGAACCTGCGGCGTCTGCTGCGTCACGGGCGCTCCTTCGGCTCGGCCGCCGACGCCGCTCGTCGGCGAGGCGGACTGTCCTGACCATACGACATGGGGGTACGAGGGCGACCAGGTCGCCATGGGACCGGTGGAGGGGCGCCCCGGGCATTGCGCACCGGGTGCACTGCCCCGATGATGTTCTGGTCTGTGCGGAATTGGGGAGAGTGATGATCGAAATCGGTGGTAGCGGTCGGGTCTGGCTGCTGTCGGGGCGGGGCAGCAGCTATGCGCTGCACCTCACGGAGAACGACGAGTTGCTTCACCTCCACTGGGGCCCGCGCATCGCGCTCCCCGACGCGGAGGCCCTTGCGCTTAGGTCCGGCAGCCTCCTGTCGATGGAGTGGGGTTTCGAATCACCTCTGGACGGGCGCGAAGAATTCCCCGTGGAAGGCGGGCCCCGCTTTGTGCGCCCCGCCCTGTCGGTGCGGTCGCCGGGCGTCAGGGGCACCGAGTGGCGCTTCGAGCGGGGCGAGGTGACCGACTCCGGGGCGGAGCTGCGGCTCCACTTCCACGACTCGCTGCACCACCTCGCCCTCACCCTCCACTACCGGATGCGCGACGACTACGACGTGGTCGAGCGCTGGACCACCGCGGCCCACGCGGGCGGCCCGGACGACGCCCCCCTGGAGCTGCTGCGCATCGACTCCGCCGCCTGGTCACTCCCGGCGCGCGACCGCTGGCGGCTGTCGCATCTGTACGGGCGCTGGGCCGCCGAGAGCCAGTTGGTGCGCGCCGACCTCACGCCCGGTGAGAAGGTCCTCGGCAGCCGCCGCGGCCACACCAGCCATCAGCATCTGCCCTGGATCGCCCTGGACGGCGGCGAGGCCACTGAGGAACACGGCGAGGTGCACAGCTGCGCCCTTGCCTGGTCCGGGTCCTGGCGGATCGCCGTCCAGCAGCTGCCCATCGGCGCCGTACAGGCGGTCGGCGGCGTCGGCCACGACGACTCGGGCCAGCTGAGCCTGGCGCCCGGCGAGTCCTTCACCACGCCCGTCTTCGCGGGCCTGTGGACCGACGGCGGGTTCGGCGCCGCCAGCCGCGCCTGGCACGCCTGGCAGCTGGCCCAGGTGATCCCCGACGCGGACCAGCACCGGCCGGTGCTCTACAACTCCTGGGAGGCCACCTTCTTCGACGTCAGCGAGGAGCAGCAGCGCACACTCGCCCGCCGCGCCGCCGAGATGGGTGTGGAGCTGTTCGTCGTCGACGACGGCTGGTTCGGGGCGCGCATCAACGACCGCGCCGGGCTCGGCGACTGGACCCCCAACCCCGACCGCTTCCCCGGCGGCCTGAAGCCCCTCGCGGACGAGGTGCACGCCCTGGGCATGCAGTTCGGCATCTGGGTCGAGCCCGAGATGGTCAACGCCGACAGCGACCTCTACCGGGCCCACCCCGACTGGGTGCAGCACCACCCCGGCCGCACCCGAACCGAGTTCCGCAACCAGCTGGTGCTCAACCTCGCCAGGCCCGACGTACGCGAGCACCTGTGGGAGCGGCTGGACACCCTGCTCTCCAGCGCGCCCATCGACTATGTGAAATGGGACTTCAACCGGTCCTTCTCCGACGCGGGGTGGCCCGGCGACCCGTACCCCCAGCGGCTGTGGATCGAGCATGTGCGGGGGCTGTACGAGCTCCTGGGGCGGCTGCGGGCCGCGCACCCGGGTGTCGCCTTCGAATCCTGCTCGGGCGGCGGCGGCCGGATCGACCTGGGCGTCCTCGCGCTCACCGACCAGGTGTGGACCTCGGACAACACCGACCCGCTGGACCGGCTGCCCATCCAGCACGGCTTCAGCCAGCTGCACCCGGCCCGCGTCATGGCCGCCTGGGTCACCGACACCCCCAACGCCATGGGCAGCAAGCGCATCACCTCGCTGCGCTTCCGCTTCATCAGCGCGATGGCCGGGGTGCTGGGGGTGGGCGGCGACCTGAGCCACTGGAGCGAGGAAGAACTCGCCGAGGCGCGCGACTGGGTGGCCCTCTACAAGCGCATCCGGCCCGTCGTCCAGCACGGCGAGCTGTACCGGCTGCGGCCGCCGGGCGACGGCGGGCTGACCGCGGTGCAGTACGTACGCGGCGAGGAGACCGTGGTGCTGGCCTGGCTGCAGGCCCAGACCCTCGGCGAGCGGCAGCCCGCGCTGCGGCTGCGCGGGCTCGACCCCGAGAGCCGGTACGAGGACCTGGAGACCGGAGAGGTGCACCGGGGGGCCGTGCTCAGCCACCACGGCCTCGAGACCGGGCTCCGTCACGACCTGGACGCCGCCGTATTCCGCCTTCGGCGAATCTGACCAGGTGGGATAGATCACCCTCCGTCAACCCCTCCTTACGGTGGCGTAGGTCACTCACCAGGGTGGAGGATGTCGGGACGTGGCAGACGATGCGAAGAGACTCAACAGCGGAGTGATCGGGTCCTACGCCGCCATCGGGGACAGCTTCACCGAGGGCGTCGGCGACCCGGATCCCGAAGGCGTTTTCATCGGCTGGGCGGACCGGCTGGCCGCCCTGCTCTCCGACCGACATTCCGGAGCCGGGTCCATCGGCGGCCCGGCTCCGGCCGACTTCCGCTACGCCAACCTCGCCGTACGGGGCCGGCTCCTCGACCAGATCGTCGAGGAGCAGGTCCCGCGCGCGATCGAACTCGGCCCCGATCTGGTGACGTTCTGCGGCGGCGGGAACGACATCCTGCGGCCCGGCAGCGACCCCGACGACGTCGCCGAGCGCTACGAGGCGGCCGTGGACCGGCTCGCCTCCCACGTCGGCACGGTGCTGCTGTGCACCGGGTTCGACCCACGCGGCGTGCCGGTGCTGCGCCATCTGCGCGGCAAGGCCGCCACGTACACGGCCCATGTGCGGGCGATCGCCGACCGGTACCGGTGTCCGGTGCTCGACCTGTGGTCGCTGCGCTCCGTACAGGACCGGCGGGCCTGGAGCGAGGACCGGCTGCATCTGTCGCCCGACGGACACACCCGGGTCGCGCTGCGCGCCGCCAAGGTGCTCGGCCTCGACGTACCGGTCGACCCGGACCAGCCGTGGCCGCCGGAGGGGCCGCGCTCGGCCGCCGAGGTGCGCCGGGCCAACATCCACTGGGCGCGCGAATACGCGGTGCCCTGGATCGGCCGACGGCTGCGCGGGGAGTCGTCGGGGGACCATGTGGAGCCCAAGCGTCCGGACCTGCTGCCGCTGCGGCCCTGAGGGCTCCCGCAGGGGAGTCCCGAACACCCCGAAGAAACCCCGAAGTAGAGAAACAGCGCGGAGAATCGGCGAACACAAAGCGGGTCGTGCCCTGTGGGCCTAAGCTAGATAGGCCCACACGGCGCGGCCCGTGCCATTGGCGTCCGGTCTGACGCCCCAAGCCTCGGACAGAGCCTCGACGAGCATCAGCCCGCGTCCGCCCTCTTGGTCGACGCTCACCGACCGGGCCTGTGGCTCCGTGCGCGCACACCCTTGGTCGGCCACTTCCAACCGCAAGCGCTTGCCCATGAGCTGCATGGTGCACCGTACCTCCTCGCTGGAGGTGTGGCGCACGGCGTTGGTGAAGAGCTCGGAGACGACCAACTCGGCGTTGTCGCACATCTCCTGCCTGGCGCCCCATGAGCACAGCCGCAGCACGACCAGCCTTCTCGCCTCCGCGACGGAAGTGCTCAGTGCCGGAAGGCGAAACGCGTCCTGCAGGCACGGAGCGGAGAGCGAGCCGCTGCGCCCTAACCGGAGAGCCTCATAGGAAGGAGCCACGCCGACACTATGCTCTGCGCCACTCGCGTATGGCAAGGTTCAATCTGTAAATTGCAGAATCGAAGAGACAGTCTGTTGTAGCGGCTGAGCGCGTGCCAGACTGCTGTGATGTGAAGGTAGTTGGAGGGGGACGGTAGTGGCGGATGCGCGAGCGGGCGGCGCCCCGACCGTCCTGAGAGTCGTGCTCGGCAAGCGGCTGCAGGACCTCAGGGAGAAGGCCGGGCTGTCGTACGAGCGGGCGGGCCGCGCCCTCGACGTCACCCATGCCACGATCCGCCGGATGGAGAAGGCCGAGGTCGGCCTGAAGCTTCCGTACGTCGAGAAGCTGCTGCGCACCTACGGGGTCACCGACCCGGAGGAAGTCGAGGGGTTCCTCTCCCTCGCGCGCGAGGCCAATAAGCCCGGCTGGTGGCACCGCTTCCGGGATGTGCTGCCCGAGTGGTTCAACACCTTTGTCAGTCTGGAGGGCGAGGCCAATCTCATCCGCGCCTATGAGCCGCACTATGTCCCCGGGCTGTTGCAGACCGAGGACTACGCCCGTGCGGTGATGTGCGCCGGAATGCCGCACGCGGCCGATGCGGAGACCGAGCGCAATGTCGCCCTGCGGATGGAGCGGCAGGCCCTCCTCACCCGTCCCAATCCGCCCATGCTGTGGGTGGTGATGGACGAAACGGTGCTCCGCCGACCCATTGGCGGGCCCGAGGTCATGCGCGATCAGATCACGCGGCTCATCGAAGCCGCGACGATGCCCAACATCAGGTTGCAGATCATGCCGTTCGACGCCGGGCCGCACCCGGCGATGTACGGCCCCTTCCATATCTTCCGGTTCCCGATTCAGGAGCTGCCGGACATCGCGTATACGGAGACGCTTGTCAGCGGTTCCTATTTCGACCAGCGCGATGACGTATCGGCGTTCCTGGAGGCCTTGGACCGGATGTGTGCGCAGGCCGCGCCTGCACAGACCACTCAGGCCATTCTGAGTGGCATTCGCAAGGAGATCTGATCGATGGATCGCATCTGCACGGACCGCGTCTACAGCGGAATGCCGGCGAGGGACCTCGGTACCGAGGGCTGGCACAAGCCATGGAGCGGTGGCAACGGGGGAAGTTGCGTCGAGGCGATGAGGCTGAAGGACGGGCGAGTGGCGCTGCGCCAGTCCACGGATCCCGACGGACCTGCCCTCATCTATACGCATCTGGAGATGAAGCGGTTCATCCAGGGTGCGAAGGCCGGCGAAGCGGACTTCCTGCTCGCCTGACGCAGCCACGGGTCACAGGGGAGTGACCTCAGGAAGCGCGAAACCGCAAAAACGGGAGAACGGTGTGACCGACCAAGGATTCTCCGTGCAGGAGATAGACACCAGTACGCCTCATCCGGCCCGCATGTACGACTACTACCTCGGGGGCTGGGACAACTACGAGGTCGACCGCAGGGCGGCCGACCGCATTCTCGAAGTGACACCGACCGTCCGCGGCACCGCCCGCGCCAACCGGGAGTTTCTGCTCCGGGCCGTGCGCACCGTCGTCGGGGACGGGATACGGCAGATCATCGACATCGGGACCGGAATCCCGACGTCGCCGAACACCCATGAGGTTGCCCGGGAGATCGCGCCGGAAACCCGAGTGGTCTATATCGACAACGATCCGATCGTCGCCACGCACGCCGGCGCCAAGCTGACGAACGCGGGCGGCACGAGCTTCGCACTGGGGGATGTGCGCAAGCCCGCCGAGGTACTTGACCGGCCCGCGGTGCGGGAGTTCATCGACTTCGGCAAGCCGGTGGCGCTGCTGCTGGTCGCGGTGTTGCACTTCGTCAAGGACGAGGAGGACCCGGTCGGGATCCTCGCGACCCTCACCGAACGGCTGGTTCCGGGCAGCTGTCTGGTGATCAGCCACGGCACCCTGGACTTCACCGACCGAGCCGACATCGCCGCGGAGGTGTACCGGAAGTCCTCGGCCAGCCTCAGCCTGCGCGGCCGCGCCGAGATCCTGCCGTTCTTCGACGGGTTTCCGCTGCTGGAGCCGGGGCTGGTCCAGGTGCCGGCATGGCGGCCGGACGGCCCCTTACCGAAGCAGGGGAAGCGGGCTGACGTCGGCGTGTACGGCGGGGTGGGGCGTAAGCCCTGAGCCCGTGCCGACGGCGGCCGGAATTCGCTCCAGCACCCCGCCCGCGAACACGTCGTACAGCGGCAGCGACTCCAGGTGCACATAGCCGATGTGGCAGTCGCAGACGGCGAGCGGGCAGGGGCGGGGCGCGAGGGCCGCGCGGTACGAGCCGTCGTAGAGGTTGCCCAGTTCCGTACGGACGAAATGGCAGCGGCGCACCGCGCCGTCGCCGTCCACCGAGATCACCGAAGCGCCGGTCCGGCATGGCAGACCGGCGCTTTGGTGCGGATGGCGGCTGTAGCCGAACAGCGGGTCGAGCGCGGTCCACTCGGCCGCTTCCTCGTCCGTATAGGTGCGCCCCTCGGCGGCGTTGACCCACAGATAGACCTGTGCGGGCAGATCGGCGCGCAGCTGCCGGGCGGGCTCCAGATGCTCGGGCAGGCCGACGATGCCGACGCTGTGGCGCACCCCGAGCCCCGCCAGCTCACGGCTCTTGGCCAGAAACCGGTCGTACGGCGTCTGGCCCGGGTGGAAGGTGCACCACAGCGCCAGGGTGTCCAGATCGGCGTCCGCCATCCAGCCCGTACGGCAGCTCAGATTCGTCTGGATCGCCACCCGCGCGATATGCGGCAGCCGGCTGAGCTCGGTCAGCGCCCGGCGGTACCAGGAGCGCACCAGGCCCTCGCCCCACGGGGTGAACAGCACCGACAGCCGGTCGCCCGTGTTCGCCGTGGCCCATGCGGTGAAGCGCTCCAGGGCGGCCCGGTCGGCGCGCAGCTGCTCCGGGGTGTCGCGCCGCTTGGCGAACGGGCAGTACGGGCAGTCGTAGTCGCACGAGGCCAGCGGGCCTCGGTAGAGGATCGTCAGGTCCACGCCGCCCGCCTCACTTCAGGTCGTAGTCGGCCATGGCGGCGCGCACCGCGGGGGAGAACAGCTCGGGCCCCAGCGCGTCGGAGTGCGCAAGACCCTCGGGGGAGAGCCGCAGCAGCTCGGGGGCGGCGTCCGGATCCAGCCAGCCGCGCTCGGCGAACCGCGCCAGTTCGGTGGGGAAGTCCTCGGCCGGGTCGGTGCCGAACCGGGCCCGGTAGCCGGCGAGCGGCATGCCCTCGGCCTGGAGCACCGACTGGAGGAGGTGGCGCCGCCGGGCCTCGTCGGCGGTCATCGCGCGGCCCACCTCGGCGCGCGCGAAGTCGGCCGCGGGCCGCGCCGTGTAGTCGTCGATGATGCCGCGGATCTCCCGCATGTCCACCGCGTAGTCGAACGAGTAGTGCAGCGCCGAGGTGTACGAGCGGGCGCCGCAGCCAAGACCGACCATGCCGTCGGTCTGACAGGCGTAGTCGTCCCCGCCGCATGGCTCCCTGCCGGTCCCGGGCGTGTCCCGGCGGCGGAACATGCGCATCGACACCTGCTCATAGCCTTGGGCGAGCAGGTGGTCCCGGCCCGCCCGGTACAGCCGCAGCCGCTGGGCGTCCCACTCCGCGTCCGTGGCCGCCGCGTCGCGCCGCCCCAGGCCCGTCAGCGGGCGCACATACAGCGGATACAGATACAGCTCCTCGGGGCGCCAGACCAGGGCGGCATCCAGGGACTGCCGCCAACTCCGCTCGGTCTGCCCGTCGATGCCGTAGATCAGGTCGATGTTGAGCACGGGGATACCGGCCTCGCGGATCCGCCCCAGCGCCGCCTCGACGTCCTCCCGGCGCTGCGGCCGCACCGCCGAGCGCGCCTCGGCGTCCACGAAGCTCTGCACCCCCAGGCTCAGCCGGGTGGTGCCGCGCTCGGCCAGCACGGCCAGCCGGTCCGCGGTGGCGGTGGCCGGGGATGCCTCGACCGAGAGCGGAACGGCCGCCAGATCGGCCCCCATGCGCCGGCTCGCGATATCGCACAGCCGCTCCAGCTCCGCCGCCTCCAGGAAGGTCGGGGTGCCGCCGCCGAACGCGGCCGTGGCGAACCGGGCCCCGTCCCCGAGCGCTTCGCGGACCGTGTCCGCCTGCCGCTCCAGGGCGTCCAGATAGGCGCTCACCAGCCCCTCGGGGGCGCCGACGCGGGTGAAGAGATTGCAGAAGCCGCAGCGCACCTCGCAGAAGGGGATGTGCACGTACAGCGACAGCGCGTCCTTGGGCTCGGCCGCCCACAGGTCGCTCAGCGCGGGGCGCGGATTCAGCGGGCGGTAGGCGGTCTTGTGCGGGTACGCGTAGACGTACGACTGGTACGGGCGGACAGCGGGGGCGGTAGTGGCGGTAGCGGCGGTGGTGCTGGTGGTCATGAGGCCTCGAGGAAGAAGTGGGTGTACGGCACGGTCCAGACGACTTCATGGCCGAGCCGGTGGCCCGTATAGCCGTCGTCTCCGTACGCGGTGCCGTGGTCGGAGCAGACGATCGCGAAGCCGGGGCCGCGGTCGCTCAGCGCGGAGAACAGCCGGCCGATGTGCCGGTCGACGTACTCCAGCGCGGCGGCGTGGGTGGCGCGCGAATCGCCCGCCTCGCGGGTCGCGCCGGGCAGATGGAACCAGTTGGGCTGGTGCAGCGCCGATACGTTGACGAAGAGGAACAGCCGCCGGTCCGGCGGCAGCCCGGCGATGACCTTCTCGGCGCACGCCACCTGTGCCTCGAAGGAGGTGGGGGACGGAACGCCGAACTCCGGCTCCCAGTGGCTCTCCTGGAAGAGGCCGGGGAGCACCGAGCCCAGCGGGCCCCGCTTGTTGAAGAACCCCACCCCGCCCACGCACACCGTGTGGTACCCGGCGGCCGCGAGCCCGGACACCAGGTCCGGGGTGTCGAAGACAAAGGTCCCCTCGGCGGTGGTCTCGCTGCCCGCGAAGCGGGCGGCGAACAGCCGCCGGTGCGGGCCGGGCGTGGCCGGGGTGGGCAGGAACCCGGCGAACATCGCCTGATGCGAGGCGTAGGTGAAGCTGCCGGGCGCATGCCGCTTGTCCCACACCCCGCCGGGGAGCCGGCTCGCCAGATGGGGGATCCGGCCCTCGGCGGCCAGCTCGGCCGCCACGTCGTAGCGCAGCGTGTCCAAGGTGACCAGCAGCAGATCATGGCTGCCCACGACCTCGTTCATATCCGGCTCAGCCAAGGGCATCGAGGCCGCCCCCTCCCACCACTTCTCCTGCCGCCTCTCGTACCAGCCCTTCCGCCGCCTCTCTTGCCGGGGGCTTGCGCCGCCGGAGCACGGCCGCGACCTGCGCGCCGTACGTGTCCAGGCCCTCCGCGCCGCTGCCGGGCAGACCGGTCAGCCGGGGCAGCAGATCGCCGAACGCGTTGACCTCGCCGACCGAGAAGCGCCGCCATCCGGTGCCCGGCAGCAGATCGACGCCGACGCACAGGGTGCCCGGGAAGCAGGCCGCCGCCCGCTCCGCCAGGCCCAGCACCTCGCTCCAGCGCACCCCGGCCGCCTCCGCCGCGGCGCGCGCGGCGGCCAGATCGCCGCGGATGCCGCCGAGGTGGAGGTTGGTCATGGGGGAGCGGCTGGTGCGCACCACGGCATGGGTCGCCCGCCCGTCGACCACCACCACGCGCAGGTCGGCGGCGCGGCCGTGCTGCGCCGCCTTGGGCACCCAGCGCTCGATGTGCAGCCCGTCGGTGGCCAGCGTGTCGACGATGGCGGCGATCTCCGCCTCCGTCTCGTACCGGCGCACCCGCAGGGAGTTGAACAGCTGCCCGTCGGCCGTGCGCTCGACCGAGGTCGCGGCGCGCACCCGGCCATGGGCGCCCCATTCGACGGCGAGCACCCCGGACGCGGACGAGCCGTGCGCGAGCTTCACGAAGGCGCGGCGCAGCCCGCCGGAGCCCGCCAGCAGCGCCCGTACGTCATCCCAGCCGCGGACGGGCGGCGCCTTGGGCCCGGAGGTCGGCGACGGCGGCACCGCGACTCCGGCCTCGCTCAACACGCCGTGGCACAGCCGCTTGTCGAACATGACGGCCAGCTCGTCCGGGTCGTCCAGCACCGCCGCGTCCGCCGTACGGGCCGCCTCGGCGACCTGGCGCGCCGCGCCGGTGAACCGGGTGTACCAGTGGGCGGTGCCCTCGACGCGGGTCGGGTCGTCGGCGCCCCGCAGCAGCAGCTCGACGTCCTCGTCCTCGCCCGGGGAGTCCAGCCGCACCGTCTCGCCCGGCTCGAACCGCGGCCTGCCGTCGTACAGCACCTCGCGCCAGGGCAGCACCCGGGGCGCGGGCAGGCCCGCCGCCAGCACGGCGTCCGTGAACATCTCCACCCGGCGGCCGCCGGGGTTGCCGACTACGGCGAAGCGCACGTCATGGCGCACCTCATTCGGAGACGGCGACATAGCGGTGCTCCTCGTTGCTCTCGTCCCCTGCCCACCTGCCCGGCTGTTGCTGCTCCGAGAGGTCCACCTCGATCCCCCTCGGCTCCAGCGCGTCGCGCATCCGCTGTGCCAGCTTCTCGCTCAGGTAGTGATGGTGGAGGTCGAGCAGCATGAGATGGGTCAGCGGCTGACCGGCGAGCAGGGCCTCGGCCCCCGCGTCGGTCAGCGTGCCCATGGACAGGTCGAGGGAGGCGAGCTGGGCGACGATGGGGGCGGCGGCGACGGCGGTGGCTATTTCGTCCTGGATCTCGCTGTTCTGCAGGCCCAGGTGGCGCAGTTCGGGGAAGCGGCCGCCGGCCAGCAGCGGGGCGAGGTCGGCGATGGTCGCGTCGCCGCCGTAGTGGTCGACCCCCAGCCACAGCGCGAGGTGCTCCAGACGGGGGAGTTCGCTGTCACAGACGGCCCGGACGATCGAGGCGGGCAGACCGCCGGACTCGAACCGCAGCGTCCGCAGCCGCTCATGGCGCACGGGGCTGAAGGCCAGCCCCCCGTCGTCTCCCCTGTAGCCGCAGCCGCGCGCCACGAACTCCTCGAGCAGCGGGTACGCCTCGACCACTGGCGAGACGTCTGCCATCTCCAGCCAGGACAGCTCGCACTCCTCGCCCGTCACATCGCCGAGAAAGAGCGACCGCAGCGCCGGCAGACGCTCGGCGGACTTTGTCAGCCGGTCGAGCACCGGCTGCACGGACTCGTACCCTTCCTCGCCCCACCAGCTGCCGATGACGATCGCGCGGACCCGGTCCGCCGGGACGGTCTCCAGGAAGTTCCGCCACAGCTCGTCGAAGGGAAGATCATCGTCCCAGCCGCAGGCCAGCCGCCAGGCCACGGCATCCGCGGGCGGCAGGTCGGAGGCGTCGGTCCCGGACGTGGCGAAGTCGGTGACGGGGAGGCCCGCGAAGGTCTCCAGATATTCGCTGATCATGAGGCGGCACGGTCCTTTCGGTCGTCGTGGTGCGCGGCTGTCGAGGGCTTGGGTAAGGGGGTCGTCATTCGGCGACCGCGGTGTAACGCCACACCTCGCCCTCTCCGTCGTCGTCCTCGTCGCCCTTCTCGGAGAGGTCGAGCTGCACACCGGAGGGCTCCAGGGCGTCGCGCAGCCGCTGTTCCATCGCCTCGGAGAAGAAGTTGTGGTGCAGGTCGAGTGCCTTGAGGTGGGTCAGCGGCTGGCCTTCGAGCAGGGCCTCGGCGCCCGCGTCGGTCAAGATGCCCATGGACAGGTCGAGGGAGGCGAGCTGGGCGACGATGGGGGCGGCGGCGACGGCGGTGGCTATTTCGTCCTGGATCTCGCTGTTCTGCAGGCCCAGGTGGCGCAGCTCGGGGAAGCGGCCGCCGGCCAGCAGCGGGGCGAGGTCGGCGATGGTCGCGTCGCCGCCGTAGTGGTCGACCCCCAGCCACAGCGCGAGGTGCTCCAGACGGGGGAGTTCGCTGTCACAGACGGCCCGGACGATCGAGGCGGGCAGACCGCCGGACTCGAACCGCAGCGTCCGCAGCCGCTCATGGCGCACGGGGCTGAAGGCCAGCCCCCCGTCGTCTCCCCTGTAGCCGCAGCCGCGCGCCACGAACTCCTCGAGCAGCGGGTACGCCTCGACCACTGGCGAGACGTCTGCCATCTGCAGCCAGGACAGCTCGCACTGCTCGGCCGTCACATCGCCGATGAAGAGCGACCGCAGTGCCGGCAGGCGCCCGGCCGACTCCGTCAGCAGGTCGAGCACCGGCTGCACGGACTCGTATTCCCCATCGCCCCACCAGCCACCGATGACGATCGCACGGATCCGGTCCGCCGGGACGGTCTCCAGGAACTCCCGCCACAGCTGCTCGAAGGTCCGCTCCTCGTCGAAGTCGCTGGCCAGCCGCCAGGCGACGGCGTCGGCGGGCGGCAGGTCGGTCCCGCATTCGGCGAAGTCGGTGACGGGGAGGCCCGCGAAGGTCTCCAGATATTCGCTGATCATGAGGCGGCACGGTCCTTTCGGTCGTCGTGGTGCGCGGCTGTCGAGGGCTTGGGTAAGGGGGTCGTCATTCGGCGACCGCGGTGTAACGCCACACCTCGCCCTCTCCGTCGTCGTCCTCGTCGCCCTTCTCGGAGAGGTCGAGCTGCACACCGGAGGGCTCCAGGGCGTCGCGCAGCCGCTGTTCCATCGCCTCGGAGAAGAAGTTGTGGTGCAGGTCGAGTGCCTTGAGGTGGGTCAGCGGCTGGCCTTCGAGCAGGGCCTCGGCGCCCGCGTCGGTCAAGATGCCCATGGACAGGTCGAGGGAGGCGAGCTGGGCGACGATGGGGGCGGCGGCGACGGCGGTGGCTATTTCGTCCTGGATCTCGCTGTTCTGCAGCCCCAGGTGGCGCAGCGCGGGGAAACGGCCTCCCGAGAGCAGCCCGGCCAGGTCCGCGACGGTCGAGTCGCCCCCGTACTCCGCCACCCCCAGCCACATCTCCAGCCGCTCCAGCGCGGGCAGTTCGCTGTCGCCGACACCGCGCACCACCGCGCCCGGCAGCCCGCCGCTCTCGAAGCAGAGTGTATGCAGGTGCTCGTGTTTCACGGCGGGGAACTGCAGCTTCGTACCACCGCGGATCTTCAGCTCCCGCAGCCGGGGGAAGGCGTCGAGGACCAGGGTGACGTCGGACTGCTCGATCCAGGAGATCTCGGCCTGCTCCGCCTCGATGTCCCCGACGAAGAACGCTTCGAGAGCGGGGAACCGGTCCTTGGCGGCGACCAGCGGCTCGATGACCACGCTGGAGTCGTCCTCGTATGCCGCGCCCCATACGCCGAAGATCAGCGCCCGTACGCGGGTGGTGTCCACCGTGTCCAGGAACCGCTGGAAGCAGTCGGCGAATCCGATGTCCGGACCCGAGCGGTACGGGTCGCAGGAAAGCCGCCACGCCACGGCCTCCGGCTCGGGCAGGTCCGGCACCTTGTCGGGCGCTGGGAAGTCGAAGGCCGGGAGGCCGTGCAGTTCCTCGATGTGTTCGGCGTAGTTCATGCCGGGAGATCTCCTGATGCTTCGCGTGGGCGTGCCCGTTTCCGAACGGCGTGCGAAGAGTTCTACCAAGCCCCACCGACAGCGGGCGCGGCGGGCATTGTCGAAGCGTTGTCGGGCGCTCCGCGTTGTCAGTCCCTGCGCCTAACGTCGTGGACATCGACGGGCCCCGCAGGAGCGGTGGGCCCCGGCGCCGCCGTGCGGTGGAAAGGGAGAAGCGCATGTACCGACAGGGAGATGTCCTGATCGTGCCGGTGGCCGAGGAGACACTGCCGCCGAACACCGAAGCACTGCCGCGGCAGCCGCGGGACTCGCGGGGGCGGCTGGTGCTGGCGCTGGGCGAGGTGACCGGACACGCCCATGCGGTGGTCGGGCCGGGCACGCTGGTGCGCGAGTCGGGGCCGTTCGGCGTGTCGTATCTGCATCTGCCGGACGGCGGGCGGGTGGTGCACGAGGAACACGCGGCGATACCGCTGCCCAAGGGGTGGTACCGCGTGGTGCGGCAGCGGGAGTACGCGCCGGGCGCCGTGCGCGTGGTGGCGGACTGAGAACTGAGCACCGAGAACTGAGAACTGAGAACCGGGACTGGGAAACGGGAGACGGAAACCATGAGCTCGATGACGACGGCATCGGACGTCGCGGGTCCGGGTACCGCGGGTGCGGACACTGTGGCGCTGAGCCTGGTCGAGCGGTGGCGGGCGGTGGCCGCGGCCACGGGCCCGGCCGACCGCGAGGCCGCCGAGGAGGGCGTGCGGCTGGCCTACGAGGCGGCCGGGATCGCGCGCCCGGAGCGGATCGTATGGGTCGACTCCCCGCTGGCGGGCACGGCGGCGGCGATGCTGCTGACCGGCCAGGGCGGCGAGTTGCCGCGGGAGATCGCCGACCGGGCGGCCGGCGCGCTGCGCGCCGCGGGGGTCGAGCCGGAGGCGGGCG
Organism: Streptomyces sp. NPDC020845; assembly: GCF_044334165.1. Lineage (NCBI taxonomy): Bacteria > Bacillati > Actinomycetota > Actinomycetes > Kitasatosporales > Streptomycetaceae > Streptomyces > Streptomyces sp. NPDC020845. The sequence goes on from NZ_JBIRSJ010000003.1 coordinate 18,740, forward strand.
CGGCGGGTGCCTGTGTCCGGGAGGCGGTGCGCACCCTTCCGTGGGCTGCCGCGCGACAGCGGCTGCACGGCACGCTCGGCAGCACGGGCTGGGCCGAGCGCTGGGCCCTGACGGGTGCGGCGCTGTGGGAGGTCACCCGCTCGCTCACCGAGCGCATCCGCACCGGAGTCGTCGAGGCGTTGGATGCGCAGTCGGACCGGGGCCAGGAATCCGCCGTCCGGCTGGCCATGCTGGACGCGGTGCTCGGCCAGCACGACGCGCCGTGGCTGGCGGCGGTAGCCGCAGAGGGAGACGCCGGTGAGCTCGCCGGCCCGGCCGCGGTGGCGCGGTCCGCAGGGTGGTGGTGGCCGTACGAGAAGGCCGTGGTCATCGCCGAGCGCCCGGTCACGCTGCACCGCGACGAGGCGGGCCGCCTCGACAGCGGCACCGGGCCCGCGCTGGACTACCCCGACGGTTTCGCGCTGTACGCGTGGCGGGGCATGCCGGTGCCCGCGGACTTCCTCGGGCAGCTGTCCGAGCTGACCGCCGAGCGCATCCGCACCGAGGAGAACGCGGAGCTGCGCCGCGTCATGCTCGAGCACTACGGCTACGACCGCTATCTCACGGAGTCCGGGGCGAAGCCGGTGCACCGCGACGAGACCGGGGTGCTGTGGCGCATCGAGATGGCCGGTGACGAGCCGGTGGCCATGGTCGAGGTGGTCAACTCCACGCCGGAGCCGGACGGGACGCATCGCACCTACTGGCTGCGCGTGCCGCCGCGCACCACCACCGCCCGTGAGGGCGTCGCCTGGACCTTCGGCCTGGATGCCGACGGGTACGCCCCGGAGCGCCAGACCTGACGGGGGTCCTCCGCGGGGAGGGAGAGGGGAGGGGCGGCCGGGCGCGGCCGCCCGCATACCCGGCTTGGTCTAGACCTTGACTGGTATAGACCAAGTCCGCTTGAGTGGTGTCAGGTCCCCCCACTCTCAAGTCCCCCCTGAAGGAGGAGCCTTGATAGCAAAACGCCTCCGGGCCGCTCTCGCCGCCGCCGCGGCGACGTGCGCCCTGCTTTTTGTCATGCCCATGGCCTCAGCTTCGGCGACCGCCACCACGGCGACCACCCCCCGCGCGGCCTGCACCTACCCGGACTGGGTCGCCGGCAAGTGGTACGCCACGGGCGACATCGTGAAGTACACCGACGGCAAGTACTACCGCGCCGAACACGACAACCCGGGCTATGACCCCATCATCAGCACCTGGTACTGGGAGCCGTACGACTGCGGGTCCGGAGGCCAGAACCCGGCGGGTTTCGTGGTGAGCGAGGCGCAGTTCAACCAGATGTTCCCGGGCCGCAACTCGTTCTACACGTATCAGGGTCTGACCGCCGCCCTGAGTGCCTACCCCGGCTTCGCGAACACCGGCAGCGACACCGTGAAGAAGCAGGAAGCCGCCGCCTTCCTGGCGAACGTCAGCCACGAGACCGGCGGCCTCGTCTACATCGTGGAGCAGAACCAGTCCAACTATCCGCACTACTGCGACGCGAGCCGGCCCTACGGCTGCCCGGCCGGCCAGGCCGCGTACTACGGGCGCGGGCCGATCCAGCTCAGCTGGAACTTCAACTACAAGGCGGCCGGTGACGCGCTCGGCATCGACCTGCTGAACAATCCGTATCTGGTCGAGCGGGACGCGGCGGTCTCCTGGAAGACCGCCCTGTGGTACTGGAACACCCAGACCGGACCCGGCACCATGACCCCGCACGACGCGATGGTCAACCAGCGGGGCTTCGGCGAGACGATCCGCAGCATCAACGGCAGCATCGAGTGCAACGGCGGAAACCCCGGCCAGGTGCAGAGCCGGATCGACGCCTATCAGAGGTTCGTCCAGATCCTGGGCACCACCCCCGGATCCAACCTCAGCTGCTGATCCGCGGCGCTCAGCGGAACAACACCGGCGGTCTCGCGAGTTGTCCTTAAGCAGCGCGGCGGTCCCCGCCGCGCTGCCACACCGCAGACCGTACGGGGGCATCCGCCCCTCACCCAGGAGGTGCCGTGACCGGCCCCAGCCAGAAACGTGCCCGGCTCGCCGCCGCCCTGCGCCCCGCCGCCTTCGGGGCGGACCCGGCCGGAGAGCGCATGGAGCGCATCCGCCGGTCGCCGAACTTCGCGAACGGTGTGTTCGTGAACCCCGTGACCGCCCGCACCGCGCCGTCCGGCTCCATGCTGAAGTTCCTGCCCACCTACTTCCGCAAGGAGGAGCGCGTCCGCCGGGCCCCGGCCGGGCCCGTGCCGGTGCACCCCACCACCCTCGCCGACCTGGCCACGCCGCCCGCCTCCGGGCTGCGGCTGACCTGGATGGGCCACTCCACCGTGCTGGCGGAGATCGACGGGCGGCGGGTGCTGTTCGACCCGGTGTGGGGCGATCGCTGCTCGCCCTTCTCCTTCGCCGGGCCGAAGCGGATCCACCCGGTGCCGGTGCCGCTGCGCGAGCTGGGGCCGGTCGATGTGGTGGTGATCTCCCACGATCACTACGACCATCTGGACATGCCGAGCATCCGCGCCCTGGTGCGCTCCGAGGCGCATTTCGTGGTGCCGCTGGGCGTCGGCGCCCACCTGGAGCGCTGGGGTGTGCCCGCGCGGCGGATGACCGAGCTGGACTGGCGCGAGTCGACGGAGGCGGCCGGCCTGCGGTTCACCGCCACCCCGGCCCGCCACTTCTGCGGTCGCGCGCTGCGCAACACCCAGCACACCCTGTGGGCCTCCTGGGTGGTGGCCGGGCCTGAGCACCGCGTCTACCACAGCGGGGACACCGGATACTTCCCCGGCTTCGCGGAGATCGGGGCGGAGTACGGCCCGTTCGACGCGACCATGATCCAGATCGGGGCGTACAGCGACTTCTGGCCCGACATCCATATGACTCCTGAGGAGGGCATGCGGGCGCATGTCGATCTCCAGGGCGGCGAGCCGGACCGGGGGATCATGCTCCCGATCCACTGGGGCACCTTCAACCTCGCTCCGCACCCCTGGGAGGAGCCGGCCGAGGGCACGCTGACCGCCGCGCGGGCGGCTGATGCGCGGGTGGCCATCCCCCGGCCGGGGGAGCCCTTCGAACCGGTGGCGGGCCTGCCGCTGGATCCGTGGTGGCGGGCGATCGCGGCCCGGCCGGCGGCGGGCGCGGTGGAGGCGGCGGCGGTCTCGCCCCAGGTGCCGGGCCGCGGCGCCGCGGCGGCCGGCGGCGGCCCCGGAGGCCAGGCCGACGGCCCGGGCGCCGCGGTTCCCCTTCCCCAGGCGTAGCGGCCACCTGGCCGTGCGGGGCGGGTCAGCGATCGACGAGCTGTGCCAGTTCCGGGTCGTTGAAGAACGCGCGGTTGGCGTAGGCGAATGGCACGGCCAGGGGCAGATTCGCGGACCGGACGGCGGGAGCGGCCGCCTGTGCGCCGTTCGGCGGCATCGGCGGCGGCATGCAGTCGAGTATGAACTCCCGTACGTGGGCCACGAACTCGTCGAGCGTGCTGGGGCTCATTCCCGCCTGGCCGGCGATCTGCCCGCGTTTCTCCAGGCCCGGGGACAGGGCCTGCCACAGCCGTAGCCGGCCGTGCTGGAGCAGTACAAGGTCTACGTGGAGTCGGCCGACCGGGTGAGCGCCCGCAGGAGCGTGGACAACACGTTCTTCCTCACCCTGAACGGCTTTTGCTCACCTTGTTCGGGGCGGGTGCCGCGTCGGGGATGCAGCGGTTGCCGGCGGTCGGCGTCGTATGCGTCATGGCGGCCGCGCTCTTCGCGCAACGTCCGTCTCATCGAGCAAATACATCCCTGAGCTGTCGCCGCCCGTTCACGGCACCGGGTGGTCGGGCGAGGGGGCGACCAGGGTACGAGTTGCCGACCCGGCTGTCGGCAACTCGGGGTCTTCAGCGGCCCGTCGGGGTTCTTCTTCGTTCCTAGCTCTTGTCGCGCGCATGGCATGCTCGGTTGAATGGTTAGGAAAGGTTCCTAACGGATCGTCGGGGGCGTCTTCCCGTGGCGATCCGTGCGCGCTTCCCCCACAGACGACAAGGAACGGAGATCCAGATGCCCAAGAGGATCGGCCTCGTGGCCGCCGCTGTAGCCGTCCCGGCGGCGCTCGTCCTCACCAGCGTCGGAATCGGCCAGGCCGCCGAGCAGACACCCTCGTCAGCGCAGGCCGCGCAGGCCGTAACGGCGGACCACCGGACGGCCGCGGTGAAGAACCTGGACGATCCCGCCAAGAAGGAGATCGCCATGAAGCTGGTCTCCAGCGCGGAGAACTCCTCGCTGGACTGGCGCGCCCAGTTCAAGTACATCGAGGACATAGACGACGGCCGCGGCTACACCGCCGGGATCATAGGCTTCTGCTCGGGCACCGGCGACATGCTCGAACTCGTCGAGTACTACACCCAGGTCAAGCCCGGCAACGTACTGGCCAAGTACCTGCCCGCGCTGCGCGAGGTCGACGGCAGCGACTCCCACGACGGCCTCGACCCCAACTTCACCAAGGACTGGAAGAAGGCCGCCGAGGACAAGGCCTTCCAGGACGCCCAGGAACACGAGCGCGACCGCGTCTACTTCAACCCGTCCGTCAACCAGGGCAAGGCCGACGGAATAGGCACGCTGGGCCAGTTCATCTACTACGACGCGATCGTCATGCACGGCCCAGGCGACAGCAAGTACAGCTTCGGCGGCATCCGCAAGACCGCCATGTCCAAGGCCAAGACCCCGGCGCAGGGCGGCGACGAGAAGACCTACCTCAACGCCTTCCTGGACGCCCGCAAGAAGGCCATGCAGAGCGAAGAGGCACACAGCGACACCAGCCGGGTGGACACCGAGCAGCGGAAGTTCCTCAACGAGGGCAACCTCGGGCTCGAGCCCCCGCTCAAGTGGAAGGTGTACGGCGACCCGTTCGAGATCAACTCCTGACCTTCCCTCATCATCCGGGGGCGCCCGGTCCGGGCGGTACGGCTACGGCCGCCCGGATCTCCGGCGCCCAGGTGGACGGAGAGCGCTGAGGCGGGCCGCGGGGGAGCCCGCGCCCCTGCCGGTCAACGGCCCGTTCATAATGAACCGTTGTTGATCAAGCCTCTTATGCTCTTCTTGGGAAGTGACATGAAGTACCGCAAGACCCTCGCCGCGTTCGCGGTGGCCATCGCCGCGGCAGGGGCGCCCCTGCTCACCGCGCCCACCGCCAGTGCCGCTCCGACCGCCACCACCGCCGACTGGTGGGACGAGCAGATGCACACCAACGACAGCGACCCGGGCGGCCGCGTCCGTTTCAAGGCGGACGGCGACAAAGTGGAGCTGTGCGACATCGAGGCCGACGGCTGGAAGGTCAACCTGACCATCGTCCACGGCTACACCGGCAACGTGGTCGACCGCATGTCCGTGGGCGGCAACGGCAGCTGCGTCACCCACACTGCCGCGAACGGCCATGACCTGACGGAGAACCAGCACTACTACTTCCAGATCTACCTCAGCAAGTCCGGCACCCCCCTGGACTACGACGACTCGTCGGACTGGGTCGCCTAGCCACGGCGTTGTCTCTCCCGATCGGCCCGCCGGATTTTCTTCCGGCGGGCCGATCGCCTGTGGTCCGCCTTCCCTGTCGGTGCCCCCTTGTAGGATTTCGTCTCCCGGGACGAGTGATGAGGGGGACCCGTGGGGGAGATGGTCGAACTATCGGAGATGATTCGCGAGTTGCGTGCGCAGCTGACCGCCGCGGCGGCCGCAGGCGCGGACGAGGCGCTGAAGTTCGACGTCGGCCCGATCGAGCTTGAGGTCACCGTGGCCGTCACCAAAGAGGGTGGCGCGAATGGCAAGGTCCGCTTCTGGGTCGTCGAGGCGGGCGGCAACGGCAAGTACTCGACCAGCGAGACCCAGCGCATCTCCCTCACCCTCCAGCCGACGACGACCGGTCCGGGCGGTACGGCCACGACCGCCCGGATCTCCGGCGCCGAGGTGGACGGGGAGCGCTGAGGCCGGCCGTGCCGCAACCATCGAATGCAGGAGTTGACCATGGTTGTTCCAGCCTCTTATATTCCTCGCGGCAACCACTCAGCAGGCAGATGTGCCGCACTCAACTCTGGCGTATGGCAAGGGCGTTGAAAGTGCACATCCCCGGGCACGCTGCTTCGCTTAGTTTCCTCTTGGGGAGTGATATGAAGTTCCGCAGGACCCTCAGCGCGTTTGCCGTGGCCGTTGTCGCGGCGGGTGTGCCCTTGCTCAGCGCACCCACCGCCGGGGCCGCAACCACCGCCAACTGGTGGGACCAGCAGATGCACACCAACGACGGCGACCCGGGCGGTCGGGTCCGCTTCAAGGCGGACGGCGACGTCGTGGAGCTGTGCGACATCGAGGCCGACGGTTGGAAGGTCAACCTGGAGGTCAGTGGCTACCACTATTACGACGAGTTTTCCGTGGGCGGAAACGGAAACTGCGTCACTCACAGTGCCTCGAATGGCCACGACATGGGGGAGGGCGCGGGCTACTCCTTCCAGATTTACCTCAGCAAGTCCGGCCACCCCTTCGAGTACGAAGACACGTCCGTCTGGTGGACGTAGTCGGCGTCCTCTCTTCTCTTCCGATCGGGCCCGCCGGAGCTGCTCCGGCGGGCCCGATCGCCCATAGCCGGGGACCGGCGAGGTGCTGGACGTTCAGCCCCTCGCCGCGGCCGCCGCGTCGACCAGCGCACGCATGACCCGCACATCTTCCCCCGCTTCGGGATGCCACTGCACCCCGAGCACAAAGCCCGCACCCCCCGGTAGCTCCACCGCCTCCACCGTCCCGTCCGCCGTCGCACGCGCCGAGACCACCAGCCCCTCGCCCAGCCGGTCCACCGCCTGGTGGTGGTACGTAGGCACGGACACCGCCTCTGGCGCGATCCGGGCCAGCAGCGTGCCCGGCACCGGTTTGACCTCGTGTCGCGCGAAGACGCCCGGCGGGCCCACATGGCCCTCAAGGTGCTGGACGAGCGTGCCGCCGCGGGCGACGTTCAGCAGCTGCATGCCACGGCAGATGCCCAGCAGCGGCACGCCGTCCGCCAGGGCCGCGTCGATCAGCGCCAGCTCCCACGCGTCCCGCTCCCGCGCTGGCGGGCCGGTGCGTTCGTGGGGCTCGGCGCCGTAGCGTACGGGCTCGACGTCGGGGCCGCCCGCGATGACCAGGGCGTCCAGGCGGGAGACCACGGACGGGGCCGACGCCGGGGCGTCGTCCGGTGGCAGCATGACGGCCAGGCCACCCGCACGCTGGACGAGGCGGTGGTATCCGGCCGGGAGCAGGGCCGCGGGCTGGTGCCAGACGCCCCAGCTGACCGCCGACTCCAGGTAGGTGCTGACGCCGATAAGGGGCTTTGACAACGCAGGGTCCAATCTCTCAGTCGCGGGACAGTTCCGCCTCCGCCTCCGCCAGCGCCGCGAACTCCTCCTCGGGAGCCGCCGCGACCAGACGGCGCCGGCTGTAGAAGGCGAAGTAGGCGAGGGCCACGGCGTAGACGCCCAGCGCGATGAAGGCGGCGTCCTTGTCCACCAGGAAGGTGGCCACGAGCGCCGAGCAGGCCAGGACGAAGGCGATGGAGGAGGTCAGCACGCCGCCCGGGGTCCGGTACGGGCGGTGCAGCCCCGGTTCGCGGCGGCGCAGCACGATGTGGGAGAGGGACATCAGCGCGTACGAGATGGTGGCGCCGAAGACCGCGACGTTGAGCATCCGGGCGCCGTCGCCGGTCGCCGCCGCGAGTGCGAAGCCCAGGGCGCCGGGGACCAGCAGGCCCAGGTAGGGGGCCTTGCGGCGGCTGGTGAGGGAGAGGAAGCGGGGGAGGTAGCCGGCGCGGGAGAGGGCGAACAGCTGTCGTGAGCCGGCGTAGATGAGGGAGAAGAAGGAGGCGACGAGGCCGGCCAGGCCCGCGTAGTTGACGATGCGGGACAGGGTGGTCGCCTTGCCGTCCGGCTGTAGCGCCTCGACGAGGGGGTTGCCCGCGTCCTGGACCGCGTTCGCGCCGCGCGCGCCGGTCGCGGCGAGGAAGGTGAGCAGGGCCAGCACCAGCAGGATGCCCACCGACCAGGCCATGGCCCTGGGCAGGGTGCGCGCGGGGTCGCGGGTCTCCTCGGCCGCGAGCGGTACGCCCTCCACGCCCAGGAAGAACCACATGCCGAAGGGGAACGCCGACCAGATGCCGAGCAGGCCGAAGGGCAGCCAGGAGCTGGCGCCGAGGGCCGAGTGGTCGACCGGGATGTCGTCGAGGGAGGCGGAGTCGAAGTCGGTGAAGGCGCCGAACGCGAAGATCAGCAGCGCGGCTACGGCGATGGCGGTGACGATCAGGCTGAAGCGCAGGGCCTCGCCCACGCCCCACAGGTGGATGCCGATGAAGATGACGAAGCAGGCGAGGTAGACCGGCCAGCCGGATTCGAGGCCGAACAGGCCGAGCGATTCGACGTAGTCGCCGATGAAGATGGAGATCGCGGCGGGCGCGAGGACGTACTCGATGAGGATCGCCGTGCCGGTCAGAAAGCCGCCCCAGGTGCCGAGGGCGCGCCGCGCGAAGCCGTAGCCGCCGCCCGCCGTGGGCAGGATCGCCGCCAGTTCGGCGAGGGCGAAGACCATGCAGGTGTACATCAGGCCCATCAGCACGGCGGCGATGGCCAGGCCGCCGAAGCCGCCCTCCGCCAGGCCGAAGTTCCAGCCGGAGAAGTCGCCGGAGACGACGTATGCGACGCCGAGGCCGGTCAGCAGCAGCGGGCCCGCGCTGCCGCGGCGCAGGGTGCGGCGTTCCAGATAGGCGTCCTCGGCGGGCGCCGCGCCGCCGTCCGGTGGGGAGGCGCCCGGCGAGCTGACAGAGGTGCGCGAGGACTCGGTTCCGTCGGCCATGGTTGCTCCTGGTCCACACGAGAGGCGAGGGCAATGGTTTGGAGGCATACCTTTGCCTTGTCTGGCGGCCATGCGCAAGACCTCTGCGTAAAACGCCCGTTAACCCTGCCCGTTACCCGTACCCGTACCCGTACCCGTACCCGTACCCGTACCCGTACCCGCGCCCGTGGCGTCGGCCGCGTCGTCGGACAGAAAGCCGCGCAGCAGCGCCGCCGTGCCCTCGCAGTGCTCCCGCATCACCTCGCGCGCCCCGTCGGCGTCCCCGTCCAGCACCGCCTCGACCAGTGCGGTGTGCTGCGCCTGCGAGTGCTCCAGGTTGCGCACCAGCAGCGGGATGCAGTCCAGCAGGTCGTTGACGGTGGCGCGGACGGCCGCGTACTGGGCCGCGAGCGAGGGCGAGCCCGCCAGCTCGGCGAGCGTCAGATGGAGCATCGTGTCCAGCCGGCGGTAGTCGGCGAGCGGTGCGTCGCGCGTCGCGTCGAGGGCGGCCCGCAGCCGGGCGGCCCGCTCGTCGGACAGCCCGTGCGCGGCGCACAGCCCGGCCGCGCCCACCTCCAGGACCTCCCGGAACCGCAGCGTGTCCTCGACGTCCACCTCCCGGATCCGGCGCCGCAGTTCGTCCTCGCCGCCCCTGGCCGACTCCGGCCGGGCCCGTACGAAGGTGCCGCCGTAACGGCCGCGCCGGCTCTCCACAAGACCCTGGTCGGCCAGTACCTTCAGCACTTCGCGCAGCGTCACCCGGCTGATCCGCAGCCGCTCGGCCAGCTCCCGTTCGGACGGCAGCCGCTCGCCCTCGGGGACCAGACCGAGCCGAAGGATCCGGAGTATCCGCTCCAGTGCCTCCTCGAAGCCGTTGCCGGCCCGCACCGGCCGCAGCACCGGCGCCAGCCGGTCGCCCACGGCCCCCGTGCCGCTTCCGCCGCCGTTCATGGAACTTTCCGCACCTACTTCCCAATCAATGGTCTACCCGAATACCTTATGGCTCCGGGCGCATCGAGACGTACCCAGTCGTACCGACAGGAGGCATCACCGTGGCTGACCGCACGCCCCCGCTCTCCGCCGACGAGTTGACCACGCTCGTCGACGCGGGAGAGATCGACACCGTCGTCCTCGCCTTCACCGATATGCAGGGCAGGCTCCAGGGCAAGCGGTTCGCCGCCCGGTTCTTCCTCGACGAGGTCCTGGAGCACGGCACCGAAGGGTGCAACTACCTCCTCGCCGTAGACGCCGATATGAACACCGTCGACGGCTACGCCATGTCCTCCTGGGAGCGCGGCTACGGCGACTTCGCCATGCATGGTGACACCGCCACCCTGCGCCGCACCCCCTGGAACCCCGGCACCGCGCTCATCACCGCCGACCTGGCCTGGCACGACGGCTCGCCCGTGCTCGCCTCCCCGCGCCAGATCCTGCGCCGCCAGCTGGACCGGCTCGCCGAGCGCGGCTGGACCGCGTACGCGGGGACCGAGCTGGAGTTCATGGTCTTCAAGGACACGTACGAACAGGCGTGGGGCGCCGGCTACCGCGGGCTGACCCCCGCCAACCAGTACAACGTCGACTACTCCGTCCTCGGCACCGGCCGCGTCGAGCCCCTGCTGCGCCGCATCCGCAACGAGATGGGCGCGGCCGGGATGACCGTGGAGTCGGCCAAGGGCGAGTGCAACTTCGGCCAGCACGAGATCGCCTTCCGTTACGACGACGCCCTGACCACCTGTGACCAGCACGCCATCTACAAGACCGGCGCCAAGGAGATCGCCGCCCAGGAGGGCGTGGCGCTGACCTTCATGGCCAAGTACGACGAGCGCGAGGGCAACTCCTGCCATATCCACCTCTCGCTGCGCGACGAGTCGGGGGCGCCCGTGCTCGCCGACGGCGACGGCCCGTACGGCATGTCCAAGACGATGCGCCACTTCCTCGCCGGGCAGCTGGCCGCGATGCGCGACTTCACCCTCCTCTACGCGCCGAACATCAACTCCTACAAGCGCTTCCGCCCCGGCTCCTTCGCGCCCACCGCCGTCGCCTGGGGCCCGGACAACCGCACCTGCGCGCTGCGCGTCATCGGCCACGGCCCCTCCCACCGCCTGGAGAACCGCCTCCCGGGCGGCGACGTCAACCCCTACCTCGCCGTCGCGGGCATGGTCGCGGCCGGGCTGTACGGGATCGAGGAGGGGCTGGAGCTCCCCGAGGTGTGCACCGGCAACGCCTACAACGGTGACGCCGAACACGTCCCGGCCACCCTGCGCGACGCCGCCGAGCTGTGGCGGACCAGCCCCATAGCGCGGGCCGCCTTCGGCGAGGAGGTCGTCGACCACTACCTCAACATGGCGCGTGTCGAGCAGGAGGCCTACGACACCGCCGTCACGGACTGGGAGCGCTTCCGGTCCTTCGAGCGCATGTGAGGAACCACCACGTGAGCAACGAGCACCCGCACGCGAACAACGAGCACCCGCACGAACACCAGGTACTCAACCCGGCGACCGAAGAAATCATCGCCACCGTCCCCGCCGCCACCCCCGCCGACGTCGACGCCGCCGTCACCCGGGCCGCCCGGGCCCAGACCGGCTGGGCCGCCCTGGCGCCCGGCGACCGCGCGCGGCTGCTGCGCCGCTTCGCCACCGCCGTCGACGACCACCTCGAGGAGCTGGCCCGGCTGGAGGTCCGCGAGGCCGGACACCCCATCGGCAACGCCCGCTGGGAGGCGGGCAACGTCCGCGATCTGCTGGAGTACGCGGCCGGGGGAGTGGAACGCCTCGCCGGCAGCCAGATCCCCGTACCGGGCGGGCTGAACATCACCTTCCAGGAGCCCCTGGGCGTCGTCGCCGTCATCGCGCCCTGGAACTTCCCCATGCCGATCGCCGCCTGGGGCACCGCTCCCGCCCTCGCGGCCGGCAACGCCGTCCTCCTCAAGCCCGCCGAGACCACCCCGCTCACCGCGCTCAGGCTGGCCGAACTCGCCACCGAGGCAGGGCTCCCCGACGGGCTCTTCCAGGTGCTGCCCGGTGCCGGGCCGGTCGCGGGCGAGGCGCTGGTCGAGCACCCGCGCGTCGCCAAGGTCGTCTTCACCGGGTCGACGGCCGTCGGCAAGCGGATCATGGCCAAATGCGCGGCGGGCGTGAAGCGCGTGACCCTCGAACTCGGCGGCAAGAGCCCCAACATCGTCTTCGCCGACGCCGATATCGAGCTGGCCGCGCGCTCGGCCCCCGGCTCCTTCCTGGACAACACCGGCCAGGACTGCTGCGCCCGCAGCCGCATCCTGGTCCAGCGCGCCGTCTACGACCGGTTCATGGAGCTGCTGGAGCCCGCCGTGCGCTCCGTCGTGGTGGGCGACCCGGCCGAACCCGGCACCGCCATGGGCCCGCTGATCTCCGCCGCGCAGCGCGAGCGCGTACGGTCCTACGTCACCGAGGACGCGCCCGTCGCGATCCGCGGCGAGGCCCCGGCGGGCAAGGGCTTCTGGTACCCGGCCACCGTCCTGGAGGGCGTCGGGCCCACCCACCGCGCCGCCGTCGAGGAGATCTTCGGACCGGTCGCCGTGGTCCTGCCCTTCGAGGACGAAGCCGACGCCGTACGGCTGGCCAACGCCACCGACTACGGGCTGTCCGGCTCCATCTGGACCCGCGACGTGGGCCGCGCCGTACGCGTCTCGCGGGCTGTCGCCGCCGGAAACCTGTCCGTCAACTCGCACAGCAGCGTGCGCTACTGGACTCCGTTCGGGGGCTACAAGCAGTCCGGCCTCGGGCGGGAGCTGGGGCCCGGCGCGCTGGCGGCCTTCACCGAGACCAAGAACGTCTTCATCAGCACCGAGGAGCAGTGACGTGACCGACATCCCCGACATCCCCGAGCCCCCCGAGGCCCCGGTCTGCCGCCGCCTGGTGGGCCGTACCGCCGTCGTCACCGGGGCGGGCAGCGGCATCGGCCTGGCCACCGCGCGCCGCCTGGCCTCCGAGGGCGCGCGGGTCGTCTGCGCCGACATCGACGAGAGCGCGGGCAAGGCCGCGGCCGACGAGGCCGGCGGGCTGTACGTCCGGGTGGACGTCACCGACCCCGAGCAGGTCGAGGCGCTGTTCAAGACCGCGTACGACACCTACGGCTCGGTCGACGTGGCCTTCAACAACGCGGGCATCTCGCCGCCCGACGACGACTCGATCCTCACCACCGGCCTGGACGCCTGGAAGCGGGTCCAGGAGGTCAACCTCACCTCCGTCTATCTGTGCTGCAAGGCCGCGCTGCCCTATATGCAGCGGCAGGGCAAGGGGTCGATCATCAACACGGCCTCCTTCGTGGCCGTCATGGGCGCCGCGACCTCGCAGATCAGCTACACGGCGTCGAAGGGCGGGGTGCTGGCGATGTCGCGCGAGCTGGGCGTGCAGTTCGCCCGCGAGGGCATTCGGGTCAACGCGCTGTGCCCCGGCCCGGTCAACACCCCGCTGCTGAAGGAACTGTTCGCCAAGGACCCCGAGCGCGCCGCGCGCCGCCTGGTGCACATCCCGGTGGGGCGCTTCGCCGAACCGGAGGAGATCGCCGCCGCGGTGGCATTCCTCGCCAGCGACGACTCCTCGTTCGTCAACGCCGCGGAGTTCCTGGTTGACGGAGGCATCGCGGGGGCGTACGTCACCCCGGTGTGAGCGCGCAGGGGTTGGGACGGTCCGGTGTACGGAGCGGACGCGTGGCCATAAGGTGACGGCGTGAGCATGACGACACCCCCGGGCTGGTACCCGGACCCCGGCTACACCGGCCTCGGCCCCGCCCCCGAACGCTGGTGGGACGGGTTCGGCTGGACCGAGCACACCCGCGAGGCCCCGGGACCGACGAGCCAGACATTCGGCCCGCCCGTGCCCGTCTATACGCCAGGAGAGACCGGCACCCCCGCGCGGGGCCGCGGCCCGAAGATCGCGGCGGCCGTCGTGGTGGCGGCCGTCGTGGCCGCCGCCATCGCGGGCGGCGTCGCGCTGCTGGGCGACGACGACGGAGGGTCCGACGACCGCGGCGGGGCCAAGCCCGGGCCGACCGCCACCACATCCGCGCCCGCCCCGGACGGCAGCAGCGGCGGGGACAACGGCTGGAACAGCAACGGGGGCACCTCCGGTGGCGACGACGGAGGGGGCCCGGGCGGCCCCACCGACACCCCCACCGCCCCCGCGCCCTCCGACGATCCGAGCATCGCCGAGGACGCCCTGAACGGCATCAGCCTGCCGGTCCTGGACGGCTGGAAGGAAGGCCGCAGCAGCGCGGGCGGTGCGGGCGTCACCACAAAGGACACCTATCCCTGCCCGAACGACGCGAAGAGCAACTGCCTGCGCGGCGGCGTCTTCTCCATGCCGGCCACGGGGTTCAAGGCCAAGTCCGCGGAGGGCATCGCCAAGGAGGACATCAAGCAGGCCGCGGAGAGCTCCTACGGCAAGAACCCGCAGAACGGCAAGGAGTCGTACGGCGGGATCACCTCGCACAAGCAACTCAAGTCCGAGGCGGTCACGGTCGCCGGGCAGAAGGGCTACCTGGTGCGCTGGAAGGTGATCACGAAGAAGGGCGAGGACGGCTACGTCCAGACCGTCGCCTTCCCCTCACCTCTTCTGCCCGACACCATGGTCCTGGTGCGCTTCGGATTCGACGTCAGCGACAAGGCGCCGTCGCTGTCCGTCATGGACAAGATCGTCAAGGGCATCAGGGCGCTGGGCGACAGCGGCAACGGCGAGTCCGTCTGACCCCGGTCACCGGTCCCCGTCCGGGGCATCCGGGCATCCGCCGTCACAGGTAGGTGCGGCCCTCGCCCCGGTACGTGGGCACCGTGTCCACCACCCGGTCCCCGTCGACCAGGTGCAGCACCTCGAAGCGCTCGCACAGCTCCCCGGCCTTGGCGTGCCGGAACCACACCTTGTCGCCGATCAGCAGATCGTCGGCGGGCGTCCCCAGCAGCGGGGTCTGCACCTCGCCCGGCCCCTCCATCGGGTCGTAGGCCAGCCCCTCCGGCAGATACGGCACCGGCAGCCGGTCCCGGCCCGCCGCGCCCGAGGCCGGGTAGCCGCCGCCGAGCACCGTCACCACGCCCACGCCCGGCCGGCGCACCACCGGCTGGGCGAAGAGGGCTGCCGGGCGGCCGCGGAAGGAGGTGTAGTTGTCGAACAGCCGGGGCTGGTACAGCCCGGATCCGGCGGCGATCTCCGTCACCGCGCCCTCGGCGGCGGTGTGCTGCACGCTGCCCGTGCCGCCTCCGTTCACGAACTCCAGATCCGCCACCGCCCGAACGGCGCGCACCACGGCCCCGCGCCGCTCGGCCAGCTCACGGCGCGCCGCGGACTGCATCAGCCGGATGGCGCGGGACCGCAGCGGGCGCCCGGCCAGCTTGTCGCCCACGCCCGCCACATGCCCCTCGTACCCCATCAGCCCGACGACGCGGAACCCCGGGCGGCGCTGGATCGCCTCCGCCAGCTCGGCCAGCCGGGCCGGGTCGCGCAGCGGTGAGCGCAGTGCGCCGATCCGTACCCGGCCGCCCAACAGCCGCAGCGAGGTGTCCAACTCCAGGCAGACCCGGACCTCTTCGGTCCCGGAGCGCACACTCTCGATCAGGTCGAGGTGGCTCATATCGTCCACCATCACCGTCACGGCGGCGGCGAGCTTGGGATCGCCGGTCAGCGCGGCGAACCCGTCCCGGTCTGTCGACGGATAGGCGAGCAGGACGTCCTCGTACCCCTCGCGCGCCAGCCACAGCGACTCCGCGAGCGTGAAGCTCATGATGCCCGCGAAGCCGTCCTTGGCCAGCGCCCGGTCGAGCAGCGTGCGGCACCGCACCGACTTGCTCGCCACCCGGATCGGCTTGCCGTGCGCCCGACGCACCAGATCCCGGGCGTTGTCGTCGAAGGCCCGCAGATCGACGATCGCCAGCGGTGCCTCGAGATGAGCGGTGGCCCGGTCGTAACGGGCACGCTCCGCAGGAAGGTCGGCGGAGAGATCAGCGGGGAGTGCGGACATGGCCGAAGCTTGCCAGACGGCCGTTACCGCCGGGTAGAGGGCGACCGGTGCGAATGGCGCCCGGCGCACCGTAGAGTGTCGCGCACACAACACGTCTTTCGAAGTCTTTCGAGGGTGCGAGAGGGGTGCAGGTGAGCACCGAAGCGGAACAGGCACGCAGCCCACACCGCATCCCACCACCCCGCCCCGCCCACCCTCCGCACACCGCGCCCCCGCCGGGCGCCACCCCCGGAGCCGGGCCCCTGGGCGACCCGGACACCCCGATCCTGGGCGTACCGCTGCGCACCCCGCGCCCGAACCGGGGCGGAAACGCAGGCGCGAGTACGGGCGGGAACACGGCGGGGAGCACAGCCGCGGGCGGCGGCACGGGCATACCGCGGGCGCGGTCGGCCGACAGCCCGCCGCGCCCCACCAGCCTCCCCACCAGCCCTCCGCCGCGCCCCACCGGCCTCCCCCCACGCCCCACCTCCGCACCCTCGCCCGCCGCGCCCCCGTTCGCCCCCCGGCCCGCCGCCTTCGGCCCATGGCGCCGCCCCGACCGGTCCACGCTCGACTCCCCGTACGGCGGCGCCGCCCCGGACCGGCCGACCGGCCGCCGCACCCGCGGCAGGGTCGCGGCCGCCGCCGCCAGTCTCGTCCTGGGCCTCGGGCTGCTCGGCGGCGCCGCGGCCGGATCCTGGCTGACCGGCGACTCCGGGTCCCGGCCGGCCGACGGCGACAGCTACGCACGGGCCCGCAGCGCCTGGCACAGCGTCCCCGTCGACGAACTCTTCCCCCGCACCCTGCGCGGGGCCGGTCCCGGCGGCGCCGACCGCGACTGGACGCGGATCGCGGTCGCGCCGGACAGCAGTTGCGGCGGCGCCTTCGACCCGCTGCTCGAGAAGGCCCTGGCGCCGGTCGGCTGCAAGCGGCTGCTGCGTGCCACCTACACGGACGCCACCAGCACCGGTGTGACCACCGTCGGCCTGCTGGTGACGAAGGCCGGGTCGGGGGCCATGCGCAAGCTCAGCGAGCGGTTCCAGGCCGAGGGGCTGGGCGAGCGCGCCGACCTCATGCCCCGCCCGTACGCGGCGAAGGGCACCGCCGCCGCCGGCTTCGGCGACGCCCAGCGCGCCAGCTGGCGGATCCGGATCCTGCCCGACGCCCCGGCCGTCGTGTACACCGTGTCCGGCTTCGCCGACGGCCGTAAGGTCGCCGACCCGCAGCCGGCCGGCGAGGCCACCCGCGGCGGTGCGACGACGGCCCCGGCCCAGTCGGGCCTCGGCCACGACGCGCGCGGCATCGCCGACGAGATCGAGCGCGCCTTCCGCCGCGCCCTGTCCAAGACGGAGGACCCGCGATGACGGAGGTCCCGCGATGACCCGCTGGCGTCGGCTGGGCCGGGCCGTGGGCGCGGGGCTGGCCGCGGCCGGGCTGGCGCTGCTGCCCGCCGTGCCCGCCGGGGCGGACGCGATACAGGCGCGGGAGTGGGCGCTGGACGCCATTCACGTGCCGACCGCCTGGCAGACGACCAAGGGCGCGGGCGTGACGGTCGCGGTGCTCGACACCGGCGTGGACGACCAGCACCCGGACCTCGCGGGCCAGGTCCTCACGGGCAAGGACATGATCGGCTTCGGAGCCGGGCGCGGCGACCGCGCCTGGGCCCGGCACGGGACCGCCATGGCCGGGATCATCGCGGGGCACGGACACGGCGCCTCCGGCAGTGACGGCGTGAAGGGCGTGGCCCCCGAGGCCAAGATCCTGCCGGTGCGCGTGATCCTGGAGGAGGCCGACCCGGCCCGCAAGAAGGCCCGTACGCAGCGCGGCGGCGCGCTGGCGAACGGGATCCGCTGGGCGGTCGACCACGGCGCCGATGTGATCAACCTGTCGCTGGGCGACGACAGCAAGTCCGCGCACCCCGAGCCCGCCGAGGACGCCGCCGTGCAGTACGCGCTGCGCAAGGGCGTGGTCGTGGTGGCCTCGGCGGGCAACGGCGGCGAGGACGGCGACCGGGCCTCCTATCCGGCCGCGTACCCCGGGGTGATCGCGGTGACCGCCGTGGACCGTTACGGCTTGCGCGCCGTCTTCTCCACCCGCCGCTGGTACGCCGCGGTCTGCGCGCCCGGCGACGACGTGGTCATCGCCGACCCCGACCGGCGCTACTACGAGGGCTGGGGGACCAGCGCCGCCGCCGCGTTCGTCTCCGGCTCGGCCGCCCTCGTCCGCGCCGCCCACCCCGAGCTGAGCCCCCGGCAGATCAGACAGCTGCTCATCGACACCGCCCAGGACCGCCCCAAGGGCGGCCGCAACGACGAGCTCGGCGCGGGCCTGGTGGACCCCGCGGCGGCGATCAAGGCGGGGGCGAAGCTCAAGCCCCAGGCGCAGCGGCCGGCCGTGGGGGCCTCACCCCAGCGCTACTTCGGCTCGGGCCCGGACCACGCCCGTACGGAGGGCGACGAGGGCGGCCCGAACCGCCTCGCGCTCACCGCCGGAGTGGCCGGGGCGGGCCTGCTGGCCGCCGCGGTGGCGCTGTGGCGCGGGTCGGGGCCGCTGCGCGGCCCGGGGGCCGGGTTCGCCCGGTGGCGGCGGGGCGCCGCCCGGCCCGGCGGCTGAGGCCTCAACGCCAAGCGTTAAAAGATGCCCACGGCCGCGCGGGCCGCGGACTCCACGAGGGCGACACCGGTGTCCATGTCCTTGTGCCCGTTGGAGAGCACGGCCACAAGGTACGTACGACCCTGCGCCGTGACCCGGCCGATGCTGTTGACGACCCACAGGCCGGTGGCGCTGCGCGGCAGCCAGCCGTTCTTGAGCCGGGTGCCGGCCGCGTCGTCGGCGGCGGCCGAGACACCCCAGGCCTGGTCCTCGGCTATCTGCCCCATGAGCTGCTGGACATACGCCCGGGACGGCTCGCTGAGCACCGTCTTGCCGCCCTCTGCGCCGGTCGCGAAGACCGCCCGCAGCAGCGTGAGCTGATCGGCGGCGGTGGTCTGGGTGAGCCCCCACCGGCCCGACTGGCCGCCGTGTGTCTCGGTCAGGCCGAGCCGCTTGTTGGCGGCGTCGAGGCCCGCCGCGCCGCCGATCTCCTGCCACAGCGCGGTCGCCGCGTCGTTGTCGCTCTTCTGGATCATCACGGTGGCGTACGAGCGCTCCTGGGCTGTGAGCTGCCGCCCCGCGTCCTGGGCCTGGAGCAGCAGCGCGGCGAGGATGTCCACCTTCACGATGCTCGCGGTGTCGTACGCCCCGTCGCCGTACACCGCGCCCGCCGCCGAGCCGGTGTCCAGGACCGCGGCCGAGAACTGTCCGTCGGTGCCGTCCGCCACGGCGTCCAGCGCGTCGGTCAGGGCCGCGGTCAGCGCGGCGGCCGACGGCGGCGGTGACGACGATGCCGGTGCCTGCGTCTTCTGCCTGCCCACTCGCTCCATGCCGCTTCCTCCCCTGGTCCCGCCGCCACTCGCCGTGGCCGACGGCGAGGCGGCGGCCGGGGTGGTCGTGGCGCGCGGGGCGGCATTCCGCGGCCGGTCCTGAGGCCGTACATGCGTCCCGACGGCGACCGCACCGATCAACAGTGCCACCGCCGTGACGGCCGCGTACAGAGCGGGGCGGCGCGTGGCGGAACGGTGTGCGCCGCCGCTGTCTCTTTCCCCTGGAGTCCCGGATTCCATGACGGGCGACGCTAGGCACAGGGTCTGCTTCCCAGTTAAGAGGCAGGTTAAGAGCCCGTGAGAAATCATTTCGGCGCCCCCCGATACCCTCATCGGGTGGCGCTCAAGAACATCCCCGACCCCGGCTTCTCCGGCGACGACGGCTCCGCCGACCCTCGCCTGACCGCGGCGCTCGCCGCCTGGGCCGACGACCCCTCCGCCGAACCCGAAGTGCTCGGCGCGCTCACCGGGGCGCGGCTGCTGGTGCCGGTGGTCGCCCTTCTCGGGGAGGCCGAGGAAGGCCCCGACGGGCTGCGCCGGGAGAAGACCAGCGATATGGCGGTGCCCACGCTTCAGGCGCCCGACGGCCGGCGAGCCCTGCCCGCCTTCACCTCCCTGGGGACGCTGGCCCGCTGGCGCGCCGACGCCCGGCCGGTGGCCGTACCGCTGGGCCAGGCGCTGGAGGCCGCCGCGCACGAGAAGGCGGACACCGTGGTGCTCGATCTGGCCGGGCCGGTGCCGTACCAGCTGACCGGGCCCGCCCTGCTCGCCCTCGCCGAGGGCCGGACCAGCGCCGATCCGCTCGCCGACCCGGCGGTCGCGGAGGCGCTGCGTACGGTGCTGGCCGCCGAGCCCGGTGTGCTCCGCGCCCATCTGACGCCCGCCGCGGACTCGGACGGCATCCTCGCGCTCACCCTGGACCCGGGCGCTCCCGCGCCGGAGACGGTGCGGCGGGTCGCGGAGGCCCTGGCCGCGGACGAGACGCTGCGGGCCCGGCTGGTGCGCGGTCTTGACCTGGCGCTGCTGCCGCCGGGGACGCCGGTGCCGGGGGAGCCCTTGTTCAGCCGCTGAGCCCTGCCACGGCCCTGTGGACGCTCGGTACCTCCGCGATCTCCGACAGGCGAAATCTCCTCTTTCGTCCCACAATGCAAGGACGACAACCGGCGATCCGATCGAGGAGCGCGCCAATGGTTACGAGTACGGCGGATACAGCGGAGATGCGAACGACAGACACGAGAACGGTCGTGGCCGAATTCGTCGGAACCGCGCTGCTGGTCTTCTTCGGTGTCGGTTCCCTGGTCCTCGCGGGCGACTACATCAACGCCGTCGGCATCTCGTTCGCCTTCGGCTTCACCTTGATCGCGATCGCTTACGCCTTCGGCCGTATCTCCGGCTGCCATGTCAACCCGGCGGTCACCCTGGGCGTGCTGCTGGCCAAGCGCATCGACATCCGTACGGCCGTCGAGTACTGGGTGGCGCAGCTGGTCGGCGGGATCGTGGGCGCGGCGGTGCTCTTCCTGCTGGCCAAGCAGGTGCCGAGGCTGGTGACCAGCGACGCGTTCGGCAGCAATGGCTACGGGGGCCGGTCGCCCGTGGGTATCGGCGGCGGCGGAGCCTTCCTCGCCGAGGTGCTGCTGACGTTCCTGCTGGTCTTCATCTTCCTCACGGTGACCAGCAAGGTCGCTTTGGTCGGCACGGAGCCGCTGCCGGTGGGCCTGGCCCTCACGGCGGTCAACCTGGTCGGCATCCCGCTGACGTGGACCTCCGTGAACCCGGCGCGCAGCCTGGGCCCGGCGCTGTTCGCGGGCGGCGGGGCGCTCTCGCAGCTGTGGCTGTTCCTGATCGCGCCGATGATCGGCGGGGTGCTCGCGGCGGGTCTGCATATGCTCACCCACCCCGGGCAGCCGGTCGTCGAGGAGGAGCAGGTGACCGGCCCTCGGCCGCATACGCTCTGGGGCAGACGGCTCGGCGGCAGGGGCCCCGCGACGGGCGAACCGGAGGCCAAGGGGCCGGAGGCCGCGTAAGCCGCCCGCCGCCCGCCAGGCGGCGGGGAAGCGCGCGGCCCGCCAGGCGGCGGGGAAGCGCGCGGCCCGCCAGGCGGCGGGGAAGCGCGCGGCCCGCTCGGCCCCGCTCAGCTCCCGAAGACCGGCCCGGTGAACTTCTCGCCCGGCCCCTGCCCCGGCTCGTCCGGCACCACCGACGCCTCGCGGAAGGCCAGCTGCAGCGACTTCAGGCCATCGCGCAGCGGCGCGGCGTGGAAGGAGCTGATCTCCGTGGCGCTGGCCGTGACCAGCCCGGCCAGCGCGTTGATCAGCTTCCGTGCCTCGTCCAGGTCCTTGTGCTGCGGGCCTTCCTCGGCCAGCCCCAGGTTGACCGCCGCCGCGCTCATCAGGTGCACCGCGACCGTCGTGATCACCTCGACCGCCGGTACGTCCGCGATGTCGCGGGTCATCTGATCGAAGTCGGGCGCGGGTGCGGGCTGACCGGCGTTGGCGTCGCTCATGGTGCTCGAGGCTCACTTCCTGGTGGATGGTGCGACCCAGCCTAGGCGGCGCGCCGCGGGCCCGTTCCGCCGGGCGGGGCGCAGAAGCAAACAGCAAGGCGGGCGGTAAACATTCTCCGTGGTGAGCATTCTCGGCCAGTCCTGGTATCGTAGGGAAACGACCGGCCGGTCACTGGTGTGCCCGGCCCGCAAGTGGAGGCTCCGAACTCCCACCTGAACCGACCCCCGGTCGGCAGGTCATCGGTCAGGCTGCGCCCCGCGGTGATATCGCGGCGGTGCTCCCGGTCTATGAGGAGCCCCGCCTGCGTACCGTCCGGGGCGTTTTTGACGTCACGGCGCGGTGGTCCGACAAGAACAGACGTTACGCGGCAGTCCGCCAGACGGTCGCGTGGTGCAACCGAGGAGGCCCCATCAGCGCCGAGCCCCGCATCAACGACCGGATTCGCGTCCCCGAGGTGCGACTCGTCGGTCCCAGTGGCGAGCAGGTCGGCATCGTGCCGCTTGCCAAGGCCCTGGAGCTTGCGCAGGAGTACGACCTCGACCTCGTCGAGGTGGCGGCGAACGCTCGCCCGCCGGTCTGCAAGCTCATGGACTACGGAAAGTTCAAGTACGAGTCGGCCATGAAGGCCCGTGAGGCGCGCAAGAACCAGGCGCACACGGTCATCAAGGAGATGAAGCTCCGGCCGAAGATCGACCCGCACGACTATGACACCAAGAAGGGTCACGTCGTCCGGTTCCTCAAGCAGGGCGACAAGGTCAAGATCACGATCATGTTCCGTGGCCGCGAGCAGTCCCGGCCGGAACTCGGCTACCGGCTGTTGCAGCGGCTGGCCGAGGACGTCCAGGAGCTGGGCTTCGTGGAGTCCAACCCGAAGCAGGACGGCCGAAACATGATCATGGTTCTCGGTCCGCACAAGAAGAAGACCGAGGCGATGGCCGAAGCCCGCGAGGCGCAGGCCGCCCGCAAGGCGGAGCGTCAGCAGGGCCACAGCCCCGCGGAGGAGCCCGCCGAGGAGCCCGCCGAGGCGTGATTCGAGGCGCGAGCCTCACCCCGGGGCCGCGCGCCCCGGACACAACCCGAAACATCCCGACGCTTCACCGTGCCCACAGCGGCCGGACGGCGTCCCGACGAGGAGAGAACGGCGACATGCCGAAGAACAAGACGCACAGTGGTGCCAGCAAGCGTTTCAAGCTCACCGGCTCCGGCAAGGTGATGCGCCAGCGCGCCGGTCGCCGCCACCTTCTCGAGCACAAGCCGTCCACGTTGACGCGCCGCCTGGCCGGCAAGACCGAGATGGCCCCGGCCGACGCCAAGAAGATCAAGAAGCTTCTCGGCAAGTGACGCCCCGCCCCGCTACGGCGGGGCGCGCGCACCGAGCCGACCGGGACCTATTCGTTTCCGGGCCGCGTGAGTCAGCCGCGGCCCCGTACAAGGAGTTAACAAGTGGCACGCGTCAAGCGGGCAGTCAACGCCCACAAGAAGCGCCGGGCGATCCTCGAGCAGGCCAGCGGTTACCGGGGCCAGCGCTCCCGCCTGTACCGCAAGGCCAAGGAGCAGGTCACCCACTCCCTGGTCTACAACTACAACGACCGCAAGAAGCGCAAGGGCGACTTCCGTCAGCTGTGGATCCAGCGCATCAACGCCGCTGCCCGCGCCAACGGCATCACGTACAACCGCTTCATCCAGGGTCTGAAGGCCGCCAACATCGAGGTGGACCGCAAGATCCTGGCCGACCTGGCGGTCAACGACGCGAACGCCTTCGCCGCGCTGGTCGAGGCCGCGCAGAAGGCGCTGCCGAGCGACGTGAACGCGCCGAAGGCCGCGTAAGCGCTGCGCTGAGCTGTACGGCTACGGACCCGCAGGTGATGCTCACCTGCGGGTCTGTGCGTGTCTGAGGTCTGTGTGCTGGGTGCGGCCCGGTGGTCGGGTTGTGCCCACCCGTTCCTCCCCCAGCTACCGCTGGGAGGTGCCCCCTGGCGGAACGATTGCCCACAACGGAGAAAACGAGAGCACCCCTATGGCGACCCCCGAGTTGACCTCCCTTCGATCGCCGCGTGTCATCGCGGCGAGACGGCTCGCCAAGCGCAGCTTCCGCGGTAAGGAGCGCCGGTTCCTCGTCGAGGGTCCGCAGGCCGTCCGGGAGGCGATGGCGTACCTCGTGGAGGTGTACGTGACCCCGGAGGCCGCCGCGCGCCACGCGGACATCGTCGCCGCCGCCCGCGCCGCGGGCGCCCCCGTGCTCACCGCGACCGACGAGGTCGTCGCCGAGATGTCGGACACCGTCACTCCGCAGGGCATCGTCGGGCTGTGCCGCTTCCTGGACACGCCGTTCGAGGAGATACTGCGCGCCCGCCCCCGGCTGGTCGCGGTGCTGGCGCACGTCCGCGACCCCGGTAACGCCGGCACCGTGCTGCGCTGCGCGGACGCCGCCGGGGCGGACGCCGTGGTGCTCACCGACGCCTCCGTCGACCTGTACAACCCCAAGTCCGTACGGGCCTCCGTGGGCTCCCTCTTCCATCTGCCCGTCGCCGTCGGTGTGCCCGTGGAGCGCGCCGTGAGCGGGCTGCGGGAGGCCGGGGCGCGGGTGGTGGCCGCCGACGGGGCGGGGGAGCGGGACCTGGACACCGAGCTCGACGAGGGGGTCCTCGGCGCGCCCACCGCCTGGATCTTCGGCAACGAGGCGTGGGGACTGCCGGAGGCGACCCGCGCACTCGCGGACGACGTGGTGCGCGTTCCGATCCACGGCAGGGCCGAGAGCCTCAACCTCGCCACGGCCGCCGCTGTGTGCCTCTATGCCTCCGCTCGTGCGCAGCGCGCTCCCGGAGGGTGCCGCTCCGTCACATCGACCTAGTAGGGTTGCCCCCTCTGGGGGCCCAGGGTCTGTCGTCAAAGGGGGCGTCCGGCCGCGAGCGGAGGGGGTGCGGGGATGGACGTCAGGACCTCCGGCGCCAGGACGAGTGATGCCTGTGCGCCCGGAGCGCGCCTGGAGGCGCCGTACCAGGGATATGCGCGGTGGGAGCCGGACGAGGCGACGGCGGGCCTCGACGTGCACCCGGACGACCTGCCCGACGGCCTGGTCATCGCCGATGAGACCGGCCGCGTCACCTGCTTCAACGCCGCGGCGGCCCGGATCACCGCGACCCGCCAGGCCGACGCCCTGGGGCGGAAGCTGGAGCGCGCGCTCCCGTTAGAGGACCTGGAGGGGCGCCGCTGGTGGGCGCTGACCGATCCGTACGGGGGCCTGGCCACCCGCGTCGGCCAGCCCGAGCGGAACCTCCTGCTGCCCGGCGGCCGTGAGGTGCTGGTCTCCGCCCGGTATGTGCGCGAGCGGCCGATGGGGCCGGTGCGCCGGGTCGTGGTCTCGCTGCGCGGCACCGAGGCGCGCCGCCGCACCGAGCGCAGCCACGCCGAGCTGATCGCCACCGTCGCCCATGAGCTGCGCTCCCCGCTGACCTCGGTGAAGGGGTTCACGGCGACGCTGCTGGCGAAATGGGAGCGCTTCACCGACGACCAGAAGCGACTGATGCTGGAGACCGTCGACGCCGACGCCAACCGCGTCACCCGCCTGATCGCCGAGCTTCTCGACATATCGCGGATCGACTCCGGCCGTCTTGAGGTGCGCCGTCAGCCGGTCGACATCGCGGCCGCGGTCCGGCGCCACGTCCAGGCGCTGACCGCCTCGGGTCACTCCTCCGAGCGCTTTCTCATCAAGGTCAGGGAGCCGCTGCCGGGCCTGTGGGCCGATCCGGACAAGGTCGACCAGGTGCTGGGGAACCTCTTGGAAAACGCGGTGCGCCACGGCGAGGGAACCGTCACCATTGAGGTGGCCCCCGAGCTGGTCAAGCCGGCCGCGGAAGGCCCCACTGTCGAAAGGACCGCCGTCACCGTGAGCGATGAGGGCCCCGGGATCCCCGAGGAGTCGATGAGCCGCGTCTTCACCCGCTTCTGGCGGGGCAGCAAGCGCGGCGGCACCGGCCTGGGCCTGTACATCGTCAAGGGCATCGTCGAGGCACACGGCGGGACGATCACCGTCGGCCGGGCCCACGGCGGCGGCGCGGAGTTCCGATTTACCCTGCCCGTGGGTACCCCGGCCTACCTGGCCTGAGGAGCCCACGGGCCCACACCCGACCGGGGCCCGGGGCGTCCCCCGGAACAGCGCGGTCCAGCGCCCTTTAGACTCGGCTTTTGGCACCTTTGGCGCACCAGTGGTCGAGGCGGGTCGCGCAGCCAGCCAATCGGAAACACGGGAAGAGATGTCGGCACCCAATAAGTCGTACGACCCTGTCGAGGTCGAGGCATTGAAACCAGAAGAGGTCGCCCGGATGCGGGACGAGGCGCTGGCCGCCGTCGCCGCGGCCGGTGATCTCGAGGCACTGCGCGAGGTGAAGGTCGCGCACACCGGCGACCGCTCGCCGCTGGCGCTGGCCAACCGCGAGATCGGCGCGCTGCCGCCGCATGCGAAGGCGGACGCGGGCAAGCGCGTCGGCCAGGCGCGCGGGGCGGTGAACAAGGCGCTGGCGGCCCGGCAGACGGAGCTGGAAGCGGAGCGGGACGCCCGGGTGCTGGTCGAGGAGGCGGTGGATGTCACGCTGCCGTACGACCGGATCCCGGCCGGCGCCCGCCACCCCATCACCACGCTCTCCGAGCGCATCGAGGACGTCTTCGTGGCCATGGGCTACGAGGTCGCCGAGGGGCCCGAGGTCGAGGCGGAGTGGTTCAACTTCGACGCGCTCAACTTCCCGCCGGACCACCCGGCCCGTGAGATGCAGGACACCTTCTTCGTGCAGGGCGCGAAGGGCCAGGGGAGCGACGGGTCCGGGGTGGTGCTGCGCACCCACACCTCGCCCGTGCAGATCCGGTCGATGCTGGACCGGAAGCCGCCCATCTATGTGATCTGCCCCGGCCGGACGTTCCGTACCGACGAGCTGGACGCCACGCACACCCCGGTCTTCCACCAGGTCGAGCTGCTGGCGATCGACGAGGGCCTGACCATGGCCGACCTCAAGGGCACCCTGGACCACATGGTCAGGGCGCTGTTCGGGGAGGGCATGTCCACCCGGCTGCGGCCGAACTTCTTCCCGTTCACCGAGCCGTCCGCCGAGATGGACATGCAGTGCTATGTGTGCCGCGGCGCCTCGGTCGGCAACCCCGACCGGCCCTGCCGCACCTGCTCCAGCGAGGGCTGGATCGAGCTCGGCGGCTGCGGCATGGTCAACCCGCGGGTGCTGATCGCCTGTGGCATCGCCCCGGAGAAGTACAGCGGGTTCGCCTTCGGGTTCGGCATCGAGCGGATGCTGATGTTCCGGCACAACGTGGAAGACATGCGAGACATGGTCGAGGGTGATGTGCGCTTCACCCGGCCCTTCGGGATGGAGATCTGATGCGGGTCCCGCTTTCTTGGCTGCGGGAGTACGTCGACCTGCCGGCCGGTGAGACCGGCCGCGACGTGCAGGCCAAACTCGTCTCGGCCGGGCTCGAGGTCGAGACCGTCGAGCAGCTCGGCGCCGGGCTCAAGGGCCCCCTGGTGGTCGGCCGGGTGCTGGCGATCGAGACGCTGGAGGGCTTCAAGAAGCCCATCCGCTACTGCCAGGTCGACGTCGGACAGGCGAACGGCACGGGCGAGCCGCAGAACATCATCTGTGGCGCGATCAACTTCGCCGTCGGCGACAAGGTCGTCGTCGTCCTCCCCGGTGCGGTGCTGCCCGGCGGCTTCGCGATCTCGGCGCGCAAGACGTACGGCAAGGTCTCCGAGGGCATGATCTGCTCGGCCGCCGAGCTCGGCATGTCCGACGACCACGAGGGCATCATCGTGCTGCCCCCGGAGTACGAGGTGGGCACCGACGCGATCGAGCCGCTCGAGCTCGTCGACGAGGTCCTCGACATCGCCGTCACCCCGGACCGCGGCTACTGCCTGTCGCTGCGCGGTATCGCCCGCGAGGTCGCCACCGCGTACGGGCTGCCGCTGCGCGACCCGGCGTTGCTGGACGTGCCCGCGCCCAACGCGCACGGCTACCCGGTCCAGGTCGCCGACCGGATCGGCTGCGACCGCTTCACCGCGCGTACGGTCACCGGGCTCGACCCCGAGGCGCACTCCCCGATCTGGCTGCAGCGCAGGCTGCAGAAGGCCGGGATGCGGCCGGTCTCGCTCGCCGTCGACATCACCAACTACGTGATGCTCGAGCTCGGGCAGCCGCTGCACGCCTACGACCGGTCGCGCGTCAGCGGCACGATCGGTGTGCGCCGTGCCGAGCCGGGCGAGAAGTTCACCACCCTCGACGGCACCAAGCGCGTCCTGGACGCCGAGGACCTGGTGATCACCGACGACAACGGCCCGATCGGGCTCGCCGGCGTCATGGGCGGTGCCAACACCGAGATCGCCGACGCCCAGGCCGATTCCGAGACCGGCGCCGTCCAGGGCACCACCGACGTGGTCATCGAGGCCGCGCACTTCGACGCGGTCTCCATCGCCCGTACGGCGCGCCGCCACAAGCTGTCCTCGGAGGCGTCGCGGCGCTTCGAGCGCGGCGTCGACCCCGAGGCCGCCTCGGCCGCCGCCCAGCGCACCGTGGACCTGCTGGTGCTGCTGGCGGGCGGCACCGCCGAGGCGGGCGTCACCGAGATCGTCGCGCCCAGCGCGCCCCATACGATCACGGTGGCCGCCGACCACCCGGACAAGGTCGCGGGCCTCGCCTACGGCCGGGAGACCGTGGTGCGCCGGCTCCAGCAGGTCGGCTGCGACGTCTACGGCACGGACACCCTCACCGTGACCGTCCCCAGCTGGCGGCCCGATCTGCGGGACCCCAACGACCTCGCCGAGGAGGTCATCCGGCTGGAGGGCTATGAGAACCTGCCCTCGACCCTGCCCCAGCCGCCGGCCGGCCGCGGGCTGACCGAGCGCCAGCGGCTGCACCGCCGGGTCGGCCGGGCGCTGGCCGGCGCCGGCTATGTGGAGGCCCTGAACTACCCGTTCATCGGCGAGGAAGTGCTCGACCAGCTGGGCCTGGCCGCGGACGATCCGCGGCGCGACCTGGTCCGCCTGGTCAACCCGCTCTCCGACGCCGAGCCGGCGCTGCGCACCACCATGCTGCCGGGGCTGCTCGCCGCGCTGCGGCGCAACGACGGCCGCGGGACGCACGACCTCGCGCTGTTCGAGACGGGCCTGGTCTTCCGCGCCACCGGCGACGAGCCCCCGGCGATCAGCCTGCCCGTCGACCACCGTCCGTCGGACGAGGAGATCGCCGAGCTGAACACCGCGCTGCCCAGCCAGCCGCGGCGCGCCGCCGTCGTCCTCGCGGGCGCCCGTGAGCAGTCCGGCTGGTGGGGCAAGGACACCCCGGTGAGCTGGGCCGACGCGGTCGAGGCGGGGCGGATCGTGGCCCGTGCGGCGGGGGTTGAGCTGATCGTCCGCCAGGACCAGCAGGACCCCTGGCACCCCGGCCGCTGTGCCGCGCTGCTGGCCGTCGTCGACGGCCAGGAGATCCTTGTGGGCAACGCCGGTGAGCTGCACCCCCGGGTCACCAAGGCCCTCGGCCTGCCCGAGCGCACCTGCGCCATGGAGATCGAGCTCGACCGCCTGGAGCGGGCGGCCCCGGGTCCGGTCCAGGCGCCGCATGTGTCCACCTTCCCGGTGGCCACCCAGGACGTCGCGCTCGTCGTCGACGCGTCGGTCGCCGCGGCCGATGTCGAGGCGGCGCTGCTGGCCGGCGCGGGTGAACTCCTCGAATCGCTGCGGCTGTTCGACGTCTTCACCGGCGAGCAGCTGGGCGAGGGCAAGAAGTCCCTGGCCTACGCTCTCCGCTTCCGCGCCCCCGACCGCACGCTGACCGCCGAGGAGGCCACGGCGGCCCGTGACACGGCGATCGCTGCGGCGGTCGAGCGCACCGGGGCGGTGCTGCGCGGCGCCTGACGGCTTCGCCTGAAGGTGGGGGCGCATCCCGTAAACGGGGTGCGCCCCCACGGCGTTGAGGGGACCGTTTGTCGCTGCTTCGGCGTGGCGTTCGGCAACACGATGAAGAACATCTCACCCAATCAGGTGAGAATCGGAGTCCGGCTGCTCATTTTGGCAGAAGCTGCCGAAAGAATCGTCCCGGTCGCACGGCCCGCGCAGCACCGACCACCAGGGCCCGGCCAACCGCCTCATTGGCCGGCGTTGGGGGACGACACATGATCGGGACATGGGCAGTCGGCGGTGCGTTCGTACGGGGTGCACGGGGCCGGCGGGCCCTCACCACGGTCATCCCCTGCCTCTGGGTGCTCGGCGCCCTCTGCTGGGAGCTGCTGACCCCGCATGACACCGAAGTGGTCCCGCTCCTCGCCGCCGCACCCGCCATCGCCTGCGCCAGCAGCGGCCGCCGCCGATGCATCCTGCTGCTCGGCGGCGCGAGCATGCTGTTCGCCCTCGGCCCGCCGAGCACCCTGGAACCCGACGGCGATGTGGAGGAATCACATGCGAGCCTGGTCAGCTGCGGCGCCATCCTCGCCGTGGTCGTCGCCAGCTATCTCACCAACGGC
Source organism: Streptomyces sp. NPDC020845 (assembly GCF_044334165.1). Classification (NCBI taxonomy): domain Bacteria; kingdom Bacillati; phylum Actinomycetota; class Actinomycetes; order Kitasatosporales; family Streptomycetaceae; genus Streptomyces; species Streptomyces sp. NPDC020845. The sequence continues at coordinate 48,965 of NZ_JBIRSJ010000003.1, forward strand.
CGCAGGCTGCGGCTGGTCCGCGAACTGGAGCAGCTGCGGGCGGTGGCCGCCGCCGCGCAGGACGCGGTGCTGCGGCCGCTGCCGGCCCGCCTGGACGGTATCGAGATGGCGGCCGGCTATCTGTCGGCCAGCCGGGGCGCCGCGGTCGGCGGCGATCTGTACGAGGTGCTGGCCACCGCGCACGGGGTCCGGCTGATCATCGGGGATGCGCGTGGCCACGGCGTCGGCGCCATCGGCACCGTCGCCGCCGTGCTGGGCAGCTTCCGCGAGGCCGCCCACGACGAGCCTGAACTCACCGACGTCATGCGCCGCCTGGACCGCGCGCTTCAGCGCCATCTGCACGAGCGCGCCCTGGGCGATCCCCCCGCTGGGGAGGAGCCGAGGACCCCGGTCGCGGAGGAATTCGTCACCGTACTCCTGCTCGAAATGGGACCCGACGGCGAGCTCACCGCCCTCAACTGCGGCCACCCCTGGCCGTATCTGCTCTCCCAGGACGCGACCGGCGGGGCGCGGGTGCCGGGCGGCGAGGCGCGGGCGCGCCGGCTGGACCTGGGCCAAGTGCTGCCCCCGCTCGGCCCGTTCCCGCTGCCCGACGACCTCCCAGCCGCCCGCGGCGCCCCGCTGCAGCCCGGCGACGCGCTCGTCCTGCACACCGACGGGGCCGAGGACGCCCGCGACGCGCACGGGACCTTCTTCGAGCTCGGACCCGCCCTGGTCAAGGCGGCGGGCACCGGCCCGATCGTCCCCGCGGCGGTCGTCGACGGGGTGCGGTCGGCGGTGCTGCGGCACACCGGCGGCCGACTCGCCGACGACGTCGCCCTGCTGGCGCTGCGCAACGAGACGAAGACCGGCTGAGGTCGGGGCAGTTCACACCCCGGGTCGGTTCACACCCCGTGCGAATCGACCTCCACTACGCTGGCCATGCGGGGCACGCGGCTGGGGGCGCATCAGGAGGGGGCCATGGAGCCCAACACACTGCTCGACTCCGTACTCGACGAGGCCGGGATCTCCCATGCCGGACTCGCCGCACACATCAACGAGGCGGGCCGGGCCCGCGGTATGAAGCTGCGGTACGAACACACCGCGGTCGCCCGCTGGCTGAAGGGCCAGCGCCCCCGCGGCCAAGTGCCCGACCTCATCTGCGAAGTGCTCGGCGAGCGGCTGCACCGCGCGCTCACCCTCGACGACATCGGCCTCGGCACCCCCGGCTCCCCGCGCGCCCCCGCCACTCCGCTGTCCGGCTTCGTCGAGCGCGCCACCGCGCTGTGGCGTTCCGACGAGCAGCAGCGGCCCCATGTCGTGGCCGCCCCCGCGGTCACCGGCACCCCCGCCGTCATCCCGGTGTGGGAGTGGGAGAACCCGCCGGAGGACTCGGACGTCTCCCGCCGCGGCCTCACCCGCGTCAGCATGTCCGACATCGACATGCTGCGCGCCGCCCGCGCCCACTACGAGCAGATGTACCGCAAGGCCGGCGGCGTGGCGACCAGAGCCCGCGTCGTGGGCTTCCTCAACGCCGAGGCCGCGCCGCTGCTGCGCGGCAGCTACCCCGACGCCACCGGCCGCCAGCTGCACCGGGCGACCGGCGGCCTGGTGGCCATCGCCGGTATCTGCGCCTACGACTCGGACGCCCACGGCCTGGCCCAGCGCTACTTCCACCAGGCGCTGCGGCTGGCCAAGGCCAGCGGGGACCGCGGGCTCGGCGCGTATGTCATCGCGCTGCTGGTCAACCAGTCCCTGTTCATGAAGGAGTACCGACAGGCGGTCGCCTTCGCCGAATCCGCGCTGCGCGCGTCCGGTTCGCATATCACCCCCGCGCTTGCCTCCGACCTGTACGCCATGCAGGCCAAGGCGTACGCGCGGCTGGGCGACGGGGCCGGGGCGCTGGCCTGCATCCGGCGCGCCGAGACCGCCGCCGACCGGATCCGCCCCGGCCAGGAGCCCGACGAGACCGGCTACGTCCAGCCCGGCCTGGTCAACGTCCAGGTCGCGGAGGCGCTGCTGAGCCTGGGCGACCTGGGCGGCGCTCTGGAGAACGCCGCCACCGCGGTCGGCACCCCCGCGCACGACCGCGGCCGGGTGCACCGGCTCGCCATGCTCACCCATATCGCGCTGAGACAGGGCGACGCGGACCGGGCGGTGGCCACGGCGGTGGAAATGACCGAGCGGGCCCGCGGTATGGAGTCCAGGCGGTTACGCGACCGGCTCCGCGCCGTGCGGGAACACCTCGCCGAGAGCGGGAGCGCGGCGACTGCCGAGGCCGCCGAACTCATCGACGGGGCGCTGCGCGTGCCTCTCTGAGTCCGGTCCGCGCCCTCGTCGACAGCCTTGCCAACTGTGCGGCGGAAGGTGGCTGACAGTGCGATGGAAGAACCTCAGGGAGCGGACCGTGTACGAGAACCGGTGGTTCTCGGTGAACCTCGCCGACGTCAGACTCCCCGACGGCCGCCACCTGGACCACTATCTGATCCGACTGCGCCCCGTGGCCGTGGCCACCGTCGTCAACGCGGCCAACGAGGTACTTCTGCTGTGGCGGCACCGCTTCATCACCGACGCCTGGGGCTGGGAGCTGGCGGCCGGCGTCGTCGAGGACGGCGAGGACATCGAGGTCGCCGCGGCCCGCGAGATGGAGGAGGAGACCGGCTGGCGCCCCGGCCCGCTGCGCCATCTGCTCTCCGTGGAGCCGTCCAACGGGCTCACCGACGCCCGGCACCACATCTACTGGGCGGAGGAAGCCGCCTACGTCGGGCCGCCGGAGGACGACTTCGAATCCGACCGGCGCGCCTGGGTGCCGCTCAAGTCCGTCCCGGACATGGTGGCGCGCGGCGAGGTGCCCGCCGCGAACATGGCGGCCGCGCTGCTGCTGCTCCACCACATCCGCCTGGGCTGACACATCAGCCCGACACCCGCCTGGGCTGGCCCACCCGCCTCGGCTGACACGCCCGCCTGTCCGCCTCGGCTGACCGCCGACGTCGCCCCCGCCGGCGGCCTGCCGACCGCGTGCCCCCCCGGCCGGGCGTCAGCGGACGGCGGCCTGCCACAGCGCCAGCACCAGCGCGCATACCCCCGTGAGTGCGGCGATGGACGGCAGCGGCCAGCGTCCGTGCTCCAAATGGCGTACGCGTGCGGACAGTTGCTCCACATCCTCCTCGGACTGTTCCCCGCGGTGGTCGAGCAGGGCGAGTTGTCCGTCGACACGGGCCAGGCTGACATCGACCCTGCGGCGGATTTCCGCGAGCTCCACGGCTAACGCGGCGTGCTCGGGCTCGGTGGTCACGGACTGTTCCCCTTCCGGAATGTGCTTTCGTGCACTTTCGACAGTCCGAGTCAACCGTGTCGCAGGGTGGTGCGGGAGAGTGTGCGCAGGACGGACGCGGGTCACCGGCGCACACCCCGTGTGAAAACCGTGTGACCGAGTTGTGTGGTCGGGCACATCCGGAGCCGAGAGCGATCACGCTGCGTGAGGCTCATGGAATGCTCTGCGCGGCGGTGGCGTAACCGCGGGACTCTTCAAGCGCGATGGGGGCTTCACTATCGTCGTGTTCGACGCCGACCTCAGCGGCTGGTGCGCCCACCAGCCCGCCGGGGTCTACTTCACTGCACACGGACTGTTCGCCCCGCTCTACCGTTCCTAGGGACTGAGTGGGAGTGAGTCCTGGTACCAGGGCTCATGCTCAGCCGAACGCCCCGAACGGTGTTGGGCGTTCTGGTTCCCCGTGTTCGCTTCGCATCCGGCGCGCACGGATCGTGTCCGTGGTCCGGGGATGCGGGGGCGGGGTCCCTCGCGCCCGGGGATGTCCGGTCGGGCCTGGGCGGTCCGATGCCCCGCATGATCGCTCTGGTCGTGTGGGGGCGGTGCCGTCCGTCGCCGGATCGGGTGTCCCTGGGCGCGCCGTCCGATTGCCACGGCGGCAGCGTCGTGGCGAGTGGTTTTCCTGGTTTTCGTGGTGAGGGGCTTTTGCCAGTGCTGGGCGCCCCACTTCGAGGTGTACGCGGGATCGACCGCGATGATCGTGATGCCGGTGGCGTCGGTCATCGAGGAGAGCCGGGCGCGCAGCCTGCTCGTGGGCATGCCGGAGATGAGCTGCCGGAACCGCTTGCGGCGGCCGTGCTTCTCGCGGGTCTTCTCGGCTGCGAAGTCCAGGTCTTCGATGGCTATCGCGGCCACGCCGCAGTCCTTCGCCCAGTGCAGCAGCCGGGTCAGTGCGTGCCGAACCTGGGCGTCGCGGTGGTCGGCGGTGCCGGACAGGTCGTAGAAGAACCGTCGGGGGTTGCCGATCGGGTTGCCGTGTACGTCCAGGCGCCATGCGGCCAGGTGGTCTGCGTTGGTGTCCACCGCGATCACCCCCTGGGTGAGGGCCGCCTCCAAGGGGATCGTCACCCGGGGTGGAATCTGCCAGGAAGCGGTCACATACCAGCGGTTGCGGCCGGTTTCGTAGTGGATGCGGTAGGCGACTGCCCGGTTCGCTTCGACACGATCGGCCCACTCGATGCCCCGGTGGGCGAACCGCACGGGCGCGGTGAAGATGTACCGGCTGTGCGGAGCGTTCGCCAGATCCTTCAGCGCAGCGGGCAGCTTGATGCTCAGCCAGCCGTCCGAGGTGATACGGATGGTCTCGTTCCCGTATCGCTTCCCGTACTCGCCGTCCGCCTGCAGGAACCAGCGCTCGGCCTCCCACTGCTCACGCCACTGGGCCTCGGTCAGCCCGGCTGCGTCCAGGTGGTGGCGGGTGCGGGCCAGGCGCTTGCCGCCCCGGACCACGTGCACGGTCCCGGCCTCGCGGTCGGCCCGCTCCCGCTCCAGCCGGTCTTGGAGCACGTGGAGGCGCCGGGCCTTGACGAACCACTCCTGACGGGAGCGATAGCCGCCCGCAGCGTTCTTCGACCCCTTCGACCCCTTCGCCCCGACCGGCTGCGCCAGCCGATGCGCGATCATGGCGACACCGGCCTCCAGACTCTGGATGTGGGCGAGCTGGCAACGGCGGGCCAGCGCCCACTGGTCATGCGACGCCTTGGTGATCGCCCCGGCCCAGCGCGCCGACGAGACCGGCGTCAGCTCCCGCTTGCGCGCCGCCCACCGGTCGGCGGAGTGCTTCAGGCTGTCCGCGCAGCGCGTCTTGAGGTCCCGCGACGCGAGCGAACCCAGATGGGCGCCGACCAGCGCAAGAACCTTCTCATCCTGCGCGGTGAGGTGCTTGATCCGGGTACGGATTGCTACTCCGGCCGGGCCGGATGTAACGAACGGCTCGGCCACCTCACGCAGCCCGCTCATCCCACACCCCCGCCCGGCTCCGCCCCGACGATCCGCTCCCCATGTCCAACGAGCACCGACCGAAGAGGTCACGCATTCGGCATCAGGAATTCCGTTCGCATCCCGAGGGCGGTCACCTGCCCGGTGGATCCCGCCAGCTCCGCGATGTAGGCGGCATTCGGCCCGTTGGTGCCGATCTCCAGCACGTTATGGCCGGGGCGGATGTCGGCTTGTTCCAGATGCATCGCCTGGATCTGTGGGGCGGACACCGAGCTGGTGTGCTTGCCGTGCTCGTCCTTCTGGGTGATCACTGCGTTGTAGGCGCTGTAGGCGTCTTCGAGAGATGCCTCGGGGACAGCCAGGTGGCGGGGCACCTTGCGCATGGCGGCCTCGATGGTGGGCGAGGTGATCCAGCCGCCTTCCTCCAGCTGGTCCACGACCGTGTTGCGTAGCCCGGCCGCGCGGTTCTCGTCGGGCAGTTCGGCCATGTGCGTGGTCTCCTCATGGTGCGTGTACGTGAATCCGTGATGATGTCGACCCGGCTGTCTACGCGCCATGCGGCCCTCCGGCCAAGGCCGAGATTCGGCCTCTCCTATCCCCCGTGGGGCGCGACTCCGGACGGAGCGAGAGCGGTGGCTACGGTGTGAAACGGACGGTGACGTTCGCCCAGCCGTCCGGGCTCGCGTATTGCCATGTTCCGGTTTCGTCGGCCGATAGCATTGCTTCGGAGTAAAGGGCTCTGACCAGGAGTTTCCAGGGCTCGTCTCTTGCGGCGGTTTCCTCGCGCGACAGATCAGGTACCGACTTGTCAGCTGCTTTGAAGATGGCTGTGCGGATATCGAAGTACCGTGCATCGTTCGCCGTTCCTGTAGTGACGCCGGATGTGCTGATGAACGTCCATTCGGCGTGCCAGGGGCCATCTGCCATGGGTGATCACCCCGGCGAAGTGCTCTGTGGATCGGGACTTCCGGCGTTGCGACCCGTTGCAATCACGGCAGCGGGTGACGACGACCTTGCCGCGCCGCATGGCGCTGATCTTTGTTTGTCCGTTGTACGTCGGTAGGTACGGACGGTGGGGGTCAAGACGCTCCTCTCCTCGGGGTCGGCCCGTCCCGGGCCGCCCAGCTCTTCCTGTTACTGGGACGGCCCGGAGAGGCTTGGTGCCGCGCCCGTGCCGGGGGTGTTCTCGTGGGGGAACGAAAATGTTGATCGCCCCGGCAGGAGGCAGCGTCTATGCGGTGGCTGTGCCTCGCTGGCGCTGCGCGTGAAGCTGTGCGATGGCCCGTAGTTGCCGCCGCTCGTACTGCGTAGCGGGGCGCACCGAGACACAGTGCGACCGCCATTTGAGGCCGGTGGGGCGGGTGAGGCAGACCATAGGCCCGTCGAAGTCGGCGATGGTCGCGGGCATGTCGTAGTGCCGGTCGTAGACCACCATGCCGACCGTGAGACGGGGCAGGGTGCTGGTCCAGTCCGTGCCGTTCACTGCTTCCCCTTGGCGCGGCATCGGGTGCACGGGAACGGGCACGGCGGCAGGTCGGCTCCCGGCGGGATGAACACGACGCCGGAGCGCACGTCCAGCGCCCCGCCGTACCGTGTCCACCATCCTGCGGGGGAGCTCCCCACGCGGCGGAGCCGCACATCAACAGGGGCCGGGGTGCCCGTGAGCGGGTCGGCGTCTGTCCGCGCGGTCGTCCCGGCCAGGAGCGTGTCCGTCCCCCCGGGGCTTGGTATATCGACCCTGGTGGCTGGTACGTGGTTCACTTCGATCCCCGCCCCAGATGCTGAGTGATCTGTTCGCCCAGAGCTACCGATTGCCGCCGCAGATCCTCAAGGGTCGGGCGGTCATCGCTGTCCTGCTGCTGCCCGCCCTGTCCGTGCTGTCCACCGTTCTGTCCCTGCTGCGGCGGCGCCGTCGGGCTGCTCATCTACGCCACCACCCTCACGCCGTGGATGACGCGTGGGCCAATGTCGATTCCGTGCACGGCCAGCCACAGCGTTCGCTGACGCCGTCGGCGCAACCGACGTTCCGTGCGCCGCTCCCGCGGCTGTCCGCACGTGACGTACGGCCGGACCACGGCGGCCCTGCGGGCGTCCAGCGGACCGGAGACCAGGCGGAACGAGACGGGGCAGCCCTTCGCGCACTCCGTCGCCATGGGCCGTGCGGGCGTGTCGGGCAGGCACGGGCGCATTGTCGGTACGTCCTGGTGCTGCCGGGCGGGGCGGCCGTCGGCCGAGTCGGCCGCACGGTGACGACCACGGCTGGGAAGTAACAACTGTGGCAGTGTTTCGAGGATCTTCGCGCTATGTTTGCGCATGCCGTCAACCTCCATGGGGTTGAGGGCCACGGCCCCCGGACGTTCGCCGCTCCAGCAACGTCGCGGGGGTTCTTCCGTGGCGGGTGGTCTGTGTGGTCAGGCAGCACGATCATGCACACGGCGTGATCGCCAGTCATCGTGCGGTCTAGTAACCAGCTCGGAGACGACGAGCACGAGGCAGCCCAGCCGTACGGCGCTTGTGACGGTGGACCTGCCAGTAGATGAGTTCATGTGGGGTGCTCCCGCTCGTCGAGTAGCTGGCGTACAAGAGCGAACCGCCTAATCGCGGTTACCGGAATGGGGTCAACGGTCCGGGAGTGGTCAAGGTGGTCAAAGATCATCCGCAGTGAAGTGGGTACTCCGGTGGTGCGGGGTGACTTCCCGGAACCTGCAGGACACGGGCGGGTAGTTGAGCATTACGTTGGATCTGTGGCCAGTCTGGGCTCCTGCCGAGCGCAGGTTGGTCAACGTGGTCAAAGATCGGCTTCAGTGGTTGGGGGCGCAACGATGGCACGCGAGCGGAACGAGAAGTTAGCCGCACTGTTGGAGGAAGCGCGCTGGTCACGGGCACAGGCCGCCGCTGCGTACAACCGAGTCGCCGCGGAGACGCTGAACGGCGAGGTGCGGGAGAACTCCAAGATTGGGCGCTCCCACGTGAGCATGTGGGTCTCCGGAGTTCAGCCGCAGGGCGTTGCGCCCGCTATCTTGTGCCAAGCACTGTCCCGTCGTTTGAAGCGTGAAATCACGCCAGAAGAGGTCGGGTTCACAGTTTCCACCTCGCCAGCGCAGGGGGCGCTGGACTGGCGCGTCGATCCGTTGATCGCGCTGAACGACTTGGGGAGTGGCGTGGACGCGGACCGGCGTCGTCTGCTGACCGGCGGGGTGTATTCCACGGCGGCCCTGATACTGCCGGACGAGACGTGGTGGACCGCCATGGCGCAGCCCCCGGCAGAGGAACCCGCGGCCGGGAAGCGCGTCGGTCATGGCGATGTGGCTACCGTACGGGAGCTCACCCAGGCGTTCTCCCGTATGGACCAACGGCGCGGAGGTGGCCATGGCCGACGCGCCGTGGACGAGTATCTGAAGTCCGAAGTGCTCGACTTCCTTCGGGGTCGATTTGCCAACGACGAGACGCGCCGTGCGATGTTCGCTGCCTCAGCAGAACTCGCCTACCTGTCGGGGTGGATGGCGTTCGACAATAGCGAGCACGCGGTGGCGCTCAGCCGCTTCAACACCGCGGTGAAGCTGGCGGCCCGGTCCGGTGACGCGCCACTGAGCGGTCACATCCTCCGTGCGATGGCGCACCAGGCTCTCGATCTGGGCTTTCGCAGCGAAGCCCTCAAGATTGCTCAGGCGTCGGTGCACGGCGATCGGTACGCCGCCGCTACGCCCCGTGAGCGTGCGCTCCTCGGCGTTGTTCACGCTCGTACCCTTGCCGCGGACGGCCAGAAGCAGGCGGCGGCACGAGCGCTGCTGCGCGCCGAGGACGACCTGTCGAACGCGCGGGATGGAATTAGGGAACCGGGCCGAACCTTCTTCTTCGGTGAGGCGTCCTTGGCGCACGAGACCGCATGCACTCTGCGGGATCTTGGTGACCACCAGCGGGCAGTGAAGGAGTTCCGGCGCTCCGTCCGTACGCGCGGGGAGGCGTTCCGACGTACTCACGCTGTGACCCTCGGGTACATGGGCGCGACGCAGATCGCACAGGGCGGAGTTGAAGAAGCCTGCGCGACCTGGACCAGCGTTCTGGACGCGATGGAGGACGGGATCTATTCGGGTCGGGCGCGGCAGACAGTCGTTGACATGCGGAAACTGCTGTCGCCATTCCGGAAGCGCGGCATCCCTGCGGTGGGCGTGCTTGACGCCCGCGCGACCGTGTACCTTGCCCAAGTAAATTGATCACAAGAGTCGTTGGATCGGAGAAGGGCTGGCCATGGCTTTGAAGATCAAACCGATCGGGGAAGTCGTTGAAGGTCGCGCCGAGGTCACCGATGACTACTGGGGTGGCGTCGAGTCCGTAATCCAACTCGACGAGGCAGAGTTCCCCCTGGACTCCGTGCAGGGCCTGGAAGAGTTCTCCCACCTGGTGGTCGTGTGGCACTTCGACCAGGCGTCTCCAGGCGACATCGAGTACCACGCTCGCAGCCCGCGCGGGAACACCCAGTGGCCGGCAACAGGAACGTTCGCCCATCGCAACCACCGACGTCCCAACCAACTCGCGCAGAGCTTCCCCCGACTGATCAAGGTCCACGGGCTCAGGTTGCACGTGACCGATCTGGACGCCGTAGTCGGCACGAAGATCTACGACTTGTCGCCCTACTTCGAGGAGATGGGCCCGCGAGGAACGATCCGCGAGCCTGCATGGCCTGGCGAAATGCTGACAGACTACTGGACCAAGAAGTCCTGACTTCGTCGGCTACGACGCCCCAGAGGCCGGGAGGATGCCCAAACCGTCCTGGTAGACGATGGCGACCAGGCGCATACTGAGCACTTCATAGAAGGCCCAGCCGCCTTCGTTGCCAGGTGAACAGTGGACGATGAGCGGGCTGAGGTCCTGAGTGCCCGCTCATCGGAGGACGGCATCGACCCAAGTGTGTCCCTCGCCGCTGCTGTGTTGCTCGGGTCCGCCCGGGCACCCGGACGGACCCCAACGTGCGCGTGGAGCGGTCAGGCGTACTCGTAGAAGCCCGACCCCGTCTTGCGGCCAAGACGCCCCGCGTCGACCATGCGCAGCAGCAGCGGAGGCGGGGCGTACAGGGGCTCCTTGTACTCGGCGTACATCGAGTCGGCGATCGCCGCGATCGTGTCCAGGCCGATCAGGTCGGAGAGCTTGAGCGGGCCCATGGGGTGGGCGCAGCCGAGCTCCATGCCGTTGTCGATGTCCTCGCGGCTTGCGATGCCGGATTCGAACATACGGATGGCGGAGAGCAGATACGGGATCAGCAGCGCGTTGACGACGAAGCCGGAGCGGTCCTGGGCGCGGATGGCGTGTTTGCCGAGGATGTCGTGGACCAGGGCTTCGGCGCGCTTGATGGTCTGGTCGCCGGTGGTGAGGGCCGGGATCAGCTCGACGAGCTGCTGGACCGGGGCCGGGTTGAAGAAGTGGATGCCGATGACCTGGTCGGGGCGGGAGGTGGCGACGGCCAGTTTGACCAGGGGGATGGAGGAGGTGTTCGAGGCCAGGATGGCGTCGGGGCGGGTCACGACCTGGTCGAGGACCTGGAAGATCTCCGTCTTGACCTGCTCGTTCTCCACGACGGCCTCGATGACCAGATCGCGGTCGGCGAACTCGCCGAGGTCGGTGGTGAAGCTCAGCCGGCCCAGCGTGGCGTCGCGCTCCGCCTCGGTGATCTTGCCGCGCTCGGCGGCCTTGCCGAGGGAGTTGGTCAGCCGGGTACGGCCCAGCTCCAGGGCCTCGCCGGTGGTCTCCGCGACCTTGACCTCCAGGCCGGAACGGGCGCATACCTCCGCGATGCCCGCGCCCATCTGGCCGCAGCCCACCACTCCGACGCGTTCGATGTCGGTCACCTCGTGCCTTTCCGCTGATCCGCTGGTCGCCCCCGACGTTACCTCCCGGTCGGGTCCGGTGGGTGGGCCGGGGCCGGAACCTTGCGGTCCGGACCCCGGCCCGGGGACTTGCCCGATGCCCTGCCCGGGAGCTCAAGTGGGCGGGCGGCGGGATTCGTTGCAGGTAGCCGTGGCCGCTGTCACGTCGAGTCGCCGCGCAGGATGCCCCGCCCGTTCGTGCTCACGTACACCCGCCCGTAGACCCGCGGGTCGCCGGTGATCGCGCCGCCGGTCCAGGCCCATTGATGTGCGTTGTCGTTGATCCGTACCCAGCTCGCCCCGGCGTCCGTGGAGCGGAAGATCCCGCGGGTGCCGCCGATCTTGGCGCTGGTGTAGAGCGTCTGGTACGAGGCGCCGGGGGCGGCCTTGCCGAAGCCGATGGTGTCGGCCTGCTGGACGTTAGACAGCTTGGTGAAGGTCACGCCGGAGTCGGTGGAGTGCCACAGCCCGTACGTCCCGTTCACGGAGCCGCCGGCGAGCCAGATGTCGCCCTCGGTGCCCGGCAGGGCCTTGAAGCGCACCGGGCCGTCGGTGGGCAGGCCGGTGGCGGCCTTGGCGGTGAAGGTGGCGCCGCCGTCGGTGCTCACATAGAACGTGCCGGACTTGAAGCCGTAGAACTTCTTCGGGTTCTTGCGGTCGGATTCGACGACCGCCCCGGCCGGGATGCCGCTGGAGGCGGTCCAGGAGTTGCCGAAGCCGACGGTGTAGTAGACGGAGGAGGTGCCTTCGGGGCTCCAGACGAAGCCGCTGCCGTCGGCCGCCGCGGCCACCGTGCCGCCGCCGGTGACCCCGGAGGGCTCGCTGCCCTGCCACCAGTTGGCGCCGTTGTCGGTGGAGAAGGCGATCCGGGGCGCGGCGTCGTTGTTGCCGACCCGCACCACGGTGTTCGGGTTGGTCTCGGCGTAGTCCAGGCTGGTGGTCGTGGTGAAGCTGGGCGAGCTGAACATCTTGGTGGGCACCGCGTCGAGGTCGGTGTGGCGGAAGCCGCCGATGTCGCCCAGGGCGCTGAGCAGCGGGGCGCCGGAGGGCGGGCTGGCCAGGTCGTTGACCGCGGTCTCCTCCAGGCCCTTGACCATCGGCGTGATCTTGATCTGGCCGCCGGAGTCCCAGGTGGAGAGGTTTTCGGTGCCGTAGACCGTGGCGCCGGTGCCGTACATCAGCCGGTTGGAGTCGAACGGGTCGATCTCCAGGGCCTCGGTCATCCAGCCCAGCTTCGGGGTGACCTCGGGCGGGGACGGGTTGGTGCCGAAGGTCAGCCAGGGGACGGACGAGACGTCCTGGGTGTAGCGGAAGGAGCGGTTGGGGTAGCTGGTGAAGTCCCAGGCGCGGGTCCAGGTGGCGCCGGAGTCGGTGGAGCGGAAGATCTGGGTGTCCGGCCACCAGGAGCTGTAGCCGGTCACCATCAGCGTGCCGGGCTTCTGGCGGTCCACCGTCAGCCCGCTGTAGCCGAAGTAGGTGTCGGCGTCCGTCATCGGGCTGATGTTCTTCCACTCACCGGTGGCCGTGGCGTACCGCCACACCTGGCCCTTCTCCCCGTCGTACGGGCCGCCCTTGTCGCTGGTGGTGATGTAGAGGTAGCCGGATCTGGAGTCCAGGACACCCTTGTGGGAGAGGTAGCCGGTCGGCTGTCCGTCCACCCGCGACCAGGTGGCGCCGGCGTCGGTCGAGCGGTAGACGGTGTTCTGCTTGTCGGCCACGCCGACGTAGATGGTCTTGGTCGCGGTGCCCGACGAGCCCGTGCGCTCGTCGAAGGTCACCCACACCACGCCCTGGTTGTCGCTCAGATAGCCGCTGGAGTCGCTGGGGTCCTGGGCGTAGTTGCCCGCGTTGGGGAAGGCCGTCACCTTCGACCAGGTGGCGCCGGAGTCGGTGGAGCGCCACAGGCCGTTGCCGCTCGGCGCGCCGAAGTACAGCACGCTGTTCTTGTTCGGGTCGATCGCCAGCCGCTCGCCCATGCCGCGGCCGGGCATGTTGCCGCCGACCTTGAAGGGCAGGGTGGTGGACTGCCAGGTGGCGCCGCGGTCGGAGGAGCGCAGGATCGCGCCGTTGGTCGGGTCCCAGCTGTTGGTGTACGTGCCGACGGCCGCGTACACCTTGTTCGGCTCGACCGGGTCGCTGGCCAGGCTCGCCACCCCGCTCCAGCCCCAGCGGTCCCAGTCCACCCAGTCCAGCAGCGGCAGCCACTGCTTACCTGACTGGTCCCAGCGGTACGCCCCGCCGATGTCGGTGCGGGCGTAGGCGAGGTTCTTCTCCTTGCGGTTGAAGATGATGCCGGGGACGAAACCGCCGCCGTCGACGCGGACGTTCTTCCAGGTGGCGGCGGCCAGGCCGGCGGTGGGTTTGCTCGGGGCGTCGTCGGGGCGGGCGGCGGCCGGGGCGGCGGCCGCGGTCAGTAATCCGCCGACGAGCGCCAGCGCGGCCATGAGCGCGCCGAGTGGTCTTCTCCGGTGATGAGAACGCACGGGAACTTCCTCTCCGGGCATCCGCCGCGGGCCGCGGCGGTACGGGGGCGGGTCTGTGCGGGTCTGTCCATGTCCGGGCTTGGGAGCGCTCCCATATGTGCGTACCACCGATGCTAGCGGCCGGATGACCGGGCGAGAAGTCGTCCGGAAGGGTGGGAAGGATTGCCGCGCTGCTGTAAGACCCGCATCATCGGCGGGAGTTAGCCACGATCGACAGGCGAGCGAGCGAGGAGCGAGGATGGGGCAGATCACGCGCAGGGGACTGACGGCCGCGGCCGTCGGAGCGCTGGCCGCGACCGTCACGACGGGTTCGACGGCGGCGTACGGGCGCGAGGAGGCGCGGGGGAGCGGCGGGCAGCTCAGGCGGTCATTCCGCGGGATGTGGCTGGCCAGCGTCGCCAATCGGGACTGGCCCTCCAAGCCCGGCCTGACCGCCGCCGAGCAGCGCGCCGAACTGCTCGCCTTCCTGGACACCGCGGTCGAGCGCCGGCTGAACGCGGTGGTCTTCCAGGTCCGGCCCACCGCCGACGCCCTGTGGCCCTCCCGGTACGAGCCGTGGGCCGAATACCTCACCGGCGTCCAGGGCCGCGACCCGGGCTGGGACCCGCTGGGCACCGCCGTGCGCGAGGCCCACCGGCGCGGCCTCGAACTGCACGCCTGGTTCAATCCGTACCGCGTCGCCAACCACACCGACCCCACCCGGCTGGCCCCCACCCACCCCGCGCGGCTGCACCCCGAATGGGTGGTGCCGTACGGCGGCAAGCTCTACTACAACCCGGGCCTGCCCGAGGTCCGCCGCTTCGTCCAGGACGCGATGCTGGACGCGGTGGCGCGCTATGACGTCGACGCCGTCCACTGGGACGACTACTTCTACCCCTATCCGGTGGCGGGCCAGGTCTTCGACGACGACGCGGCGTACGAGCGCCACGGCGCGGGGTTCCCGGACCGGGCCGCCTGGCGGCGGGACAACATCGACCGGCTGGTGCGCGAGACCGCCGTCCGCATCAAGCGGCTCGACCCGCGGGTGCGGTTCGGGATCAGCCCCTTCGCCGTCTGGCGCAACCAGGGCACCGATCCGCAGGGCTCCGACACCCGGGCCGGGGTGCAGACCTACGACGACCTGTACGCGGACACGCGCAAATGGGTCCGCGAGGCGTGGATCGACTACATCGTGCCGCAGGTGTACTGGAACATCGGCTTCGCCGCCGCCGACTACGCCAAGCTGGTGCCCTGGTGGGCGGAGACGGTGCGGGGCACCGGCGTGGACCTCTACATCGGCGAGGCGCTGTACAAGGCGGGAGACCCGGCGCAGCCCGCGCCCTGGCAGGACCCGGCTGAGCTGTCCCGGCACCTCACCTTCGACCGGGACTATCCGCAGGTGCGGGGCAACGTGTACTTCTCCGCGAAGGAAGTGGCCGCCGACCGCAACGGCGCCATGGCGCGTGTGGTCGCCGACCACTACCCGTATCGCGTGCGTCCGCCCCGCTGAGCCGTCTGGGCCTGGACTACGGCCGTCCGGGCTCTGCGTGCAGGTGACGCACGACCGAATCCGGGCCGGGGGAGACCACGCATTCGTGCTTGTCGTCCTCGAAGCGGATGCGATACGGCGGGGAGCCGTGATCGCCGAGCACTTCGATGATCTCCGCGGTCCGGTCGTGCTGTCCGACAACCCTGCCGTGTACCAGCAGCTTGTCGCCTACGGTCGCCTCCATACGTGTGACCTCCTGTCCGGTGCCCCGGAGGGTATTGCGGTCCCTGAGGCCAGTTTATGGCTGCTTCTGTCGGTTTGCTCCCGCCCGCTGCGTCACGCCGATGCAGACCAGGACGGCCACGGCGGCGGCGGGCGCGGCCCAGGTCAGGTGTTCGCCCAGGAGGAGTACGGACCACACCAGGGTGAGCAGGGGCTGGGCCAGCTGGAGTTGGCTGGCCCTGGCCACGCCGATGGCGGCCATCCCGCGGTACCAGACCACAAGCCCCAGGAACTGGGAACCCAGGGCCAGCCACAGCGCCCCGGCGACGGCGTGCGCCGTCAGGTGTACGGGCTCGGTGGTCATGGCGACCGCCGCGCCCGCCACCGACAGCGGCAGACAGGCCACCAGCGCCCAGCCGATCACCTGCCAGCCCGGCATATGGCCGGCCAGCCGGGCGCCCTCCCCGTAGCCCGCCGCGCACACCAGCAGCGCGCCGAACAGATACAGATCCCCGATCGTCGGCGCGCCCCCGCTCTGCTCCAGCGCGAAGGCGACGATCACCGCCGCGCCGACGACGGCCGCGGCCCAGAACTTGGGGGTGGGGCGGGAGCCTCTTTTTGGGGTTGGTCCGCCTCCGGGGCGCCTCAGCCGCTGTCGACGGTCGACCGTGCTCGGCCCTTCGTTCCTCAGGGCCTGCGCGCTCTCTCCCTTTCGACAGCGTCGCGCCCCTTTGGCGGTGCGCACCGCCGCGTAGACGGCCGTGGTCAGCGGCAGCAGGCCGACGACCACGGCGGCGTGCGAGGTGGTGGAGGTCCGCAGCGCGAGCGTGGACAGCAGCGGGAAACCGAAGACGACGCCCCCGGCGACCACCAGCAGACCGGGCCAGTGGCGGCGGCCGGGCGGCGGGACGCGCAGGGCGGCCAGCGCGCCGCCCGCGACCAGCCCGGCCAGGGCGAGCCGGCAGCCGACCAACGACCAGGGGCCCAGGCCCTCGAGACCCCAGGCGGTGGCGGGGAAGGTCAGGGAGAACGCGGCCACGCCCAGTGCGGCCATGACGGTGCCGAGGACGCCCCCGCGGCGGACGGGGGACGGTGCGGGGCGGGGGCGGACGAGCGGGGGCCGGGCGGCGGTGCGCGGCTCGGCGCCACCGCTCACCGCTATCGTTCCGCTCGCAGTAGCGCTATCTTGGGCTTTCATGCAAGAGCGTAGCAGTGTGGCGGAACTGGCGGGGATCCTCCGTACGGAGTTGAACCGCTACTCTCCCGGTGAGAAGCTGCCGTCCAGTCGGGCCCTGGTGGACCGCTACCGGGTGAGCCCGGTGACCGTCTCCCGCGCCCTCGCCGCACTCCGCGCCGAGGGGCTTGTGGTCACCCGACCCGGCGCCGGGGCCTTCCGGGCCGCCCGGCCGCGGGCAGCCGAGGAGGCGCCGCGCCCCGGCGACACCTCCTGGCAGGAGGTGGCCCTCAGCGTCGAGACGTCCGGGGAGTCGGTCCCGCGCTCGGTCGACGCCTCCGGCGTGCTGATGACCCTGGCCGTCCCGCCGCCCGGCGCCCTCGAACTGCACGGCGGCTATCTCCACCCCTCGCTCCAGCCGGAACGGGCGCTGGCCGCGGCCCTCGCCCGCGCCGGGCGGCGGCCCGGCGCCTGGGACCGCCCGCCGATCGAGGGGCTGACCGAGCTGCGCGCATGGTTCGCGGCCGAGATCGGCGGCGGGGCCCTCGCCCCCTCCGAGGTACTGATCACCGCGGGCGGCCAGAGCGCACTGACCACCGCGCTGCGCGCCCTCGCGCCGCCCGGCGCGCCCGTGCTCGTCGAGTCCCCCACCTACCCCGGGGCGATCGCCGCCGCCCGCGCCTTCGGGCTGCGCCCGGTCCCGGTCCCCGTGGACGCCGACGGGGTCCGCACCGACCTGCTCGAACAGGCCCTCCGTACGAGCGGGGCACGGGTCTTCCTCTGCCAGCCGCTCTTCCAGAACCCGACCGGCGCGGTGCTCTCCGCCGAACGGCGCCGGGAGGTGCTGCGGGTGGCCCGGGAGGCGGGTGCGTTTGTGATCGAGGACGACTTCGCGCGCCGCCTCGCCCACGAGGACGCGGGGCCGCTGCCCGCGACCCTCGCCGCGGACGACCCCGACGGAGTCGTCGTCCACGTCTGCTCGCTCACCAAGATCACCTCGGCCAGTCTGCGGGTGGGCGCGCTCACCGCCCGTGGCCCCGCGCTGGAGCGGCTGCGCGCCATCCAGGTCGTCGACAGCTTCTTCGTGCCGCGCCCGCTTCAGGAGGCGGCACTCGAACTCGTCGGCTCGCCCGCCTGGACCCGCCATCTGCGCACCGTCGCCGCCGAGTTGCGCATCCGCCGCGAGGCCCTGGCCACAGATGTGCGGCGGGACTTCCCCGAACTCGCCCTGCGCCATGTCCCGCCCGGCGGCTTCCACCTGTGGCTGCGGCTGCCCGACGGTGCCGACGAGGCCGCGCTGACGGCCGCCGCCCAGCGTGCCGGGGTCGCCGTCGCGCCCGGCCGCCCGTACTTCTGCGCCGAACCGCCCGCCCCGCATCTGCGGCTGGGCTTCGCCTCGGCGGCGGGCCCGGGCGAGCTGGCGGAGGGGCTGCGCCGGCTCCGTACCGCCTGCGACGAGGTGCTGGGCTGACGGCACACCGGATCCCCTATGCGCCGAAAACCTCTCGACGCCGCCCCTCTGACCTGCGAGCCTCCCGCCATGAGCGACATGAGTGACATGAGTGATACGAACGGCCGACCGGCCGCCGACGGCTATGAGATATCCACCGACCCCTCCCGCCTCGACGCGGCCCGTATCCACCACTGGCTGTCCACCGACGCGTACTGGGCGCTGGGCCGCACCCGCGAGAAGCAGGACCGCGCCATCGCCGGTTCGCTCAACTTCGGCGCGTACGACACGGCCTCGGGCGCCCAGGTCGCGTACGCCCGGGTCGTCACCGACCACGCCACCTTCGCCTGGCTGTGCGATGTCTACGTCGACCGGTCCGCGCGCGGGACGGGCCTTGGCACCGCGCTCGTCACGGCCGTCCGCGACCACCTGGCGCCCTTGGGGCTGCGGCGCATGCTGCTGGCGACGCATGACGCCCACGGGGTGTACGAGAAGGTCGGCTTCGCACCCCTGGACAAGCCGGACCAATGGATGTCCCTGCGCTTCCCCCGCGGGGACATGCCGGGGAGGTGACGCGGCCGGGCCGCGAGCCGGCCGTTCAGTGGCCGCCGTGCTGGTCCACGGCCTCCCGCGGCTCCTCGGCGGCCTCTACCGCCCCGGCCACGTCGGCTTGGGCGGCCGGCTCGGCGGGCTTGCGCCGGCCGGTCAGCCGCATGGCGAGGGGCTGGGTGTAGCGGGCGGTGAGCGGGCCGAGGATCACCAGGATCAGTACGTACGCCGTGGCCAGCGGCCCCAGCTCCGGTTCGATACCGGCCGTGACGGCGAGTCCGGCGATGACGATGGAGAACTCGCCCCGGGCGACCAGGGTGCCGCCCGCGCGCCAGCGGCCCTTGACGGAGATCCCGGCGCGCTTCGCCGCCCAGTAGCCGGTGGCGACCTTCGTACAGGCGGTGACGGCGGCCAGCGCGAGGGCGGGCAGCAGGACCGGCGGGATGCTCGCGGGGTCGGTGTGCAGGCCGAAGAAGACGAAGAACACGGCAGCGAACAGATCCCGTAGCGGGCTGAGCAGGTTGTGCGCGCCCTCGGCAGCCTCCCCGGACAGCGCGATGCCGACCAGGAACGCGCCCACGGCCGCCGACACCTGGAGCTGCTGGGCGATCCCGGCGATCAGCAGGGTCAGCCCCAGCACCACCAGCAGCAGCTTCTCCGGGTCGTCGCTGGAGACGAAGCGCGAGATGAGCCGGCCGTAGCGCACGGCCAGGAAGAGCACCAGACCGGCCACGCCGAGCGCGATGGCCAGGGTGAGGCTGCCCGCCGCCACGCTCACCCCCGCCAGCAGGGCGGTGATGATCGGCAGATAGACGGCCATGGCCAGGTCTTCGAGGACCAGGATGGACAGGATGACCGGGGTCTCGCGGTTGCCGAGGCGGCCCAGGTCGCCCAGGACCTTGGCGATGACGCCGGACGAGGAGATCCAGGTGACCCCGGCCAGCACCACCGCGGCCACCGGGCCCCAGCCCATCAGCAGCGCCATGGCGGCGCCGGGCAGGGCGTTGAGCGTGGCGTCGACCAGCCCGGCCGGGTACTGGGTCTTGAGATTGCTGACCAGGTCGCTGGCGGTGTACTCGAGCCCGAGCATGAGCAGCAGCAGGATCACGCCGATCTCGGCGCCGATCGCCACGAACTCCTCACTGGCCCCCAGCGGCAGCAGACCGCCTTCGCCGAAGGCGAGACCGGCCAGCAGATACAGCGGGATCGGGGAGAACTGAAAACGTCCGGCCAGCCGGCCCAGCAGGCCCAGGCCCAGGATGACCGCACCGAACTCGATCAGGAAAAGAGCGGAGGAGTGCATCGATCACTCCCGCCCGAGTATCGCCGCGGCCGTCTCCACGCCTTCGCGGGTGCCGATCACGATCAGGGTGTCGCCGCCGGCCAGCCGGAAGTCCGGCGTCGGGGAGGGGATCGCTTCCGCGAGGCGCAGCACCGCCACGATCGAGGCCCCGGTCTCGGTCCGCATCCGCGTCTCGCCCAGCACCCGCCCGTTCCAGTACGAACCGGACGACAGCTCGACGCGCTCGGCCACCAGCCCCAGCTCGGTCGTGGACAGCAGCGCCGGGCTGTGGTGGGAGGGCATCAGCGCGCCGATGACCGCCTCCGCCTCCTTCGCCGTCAGCCGCACCGACATGGCGCACTCGTCGGGATCGTCTTCGTGATACGAGCTCAGGGTCCGCCCGCCGTCGCGATGCGCGACCACCGACAGTCGGCGGTGCTCGCGCGTGGTCAGGTCGTAGCGGACACCGATTCCGGGCAACGGCGTGCTGCTGATCCGCGGAGCGCCCACGGCCATCCTTCCGTCGTATGTGCACCTTCCGGTGGACGTACGGCGGCCGGTGCCGGCCGGTGACGTCCCCCCACACCCTATCGAATGGCAAAGAATTGGTAATGGGCGAGGTCAGGGGGCTGGTCAAGCGGGGTCGGCCGTGGGCCGGCGGTCGCCGGGTGAGAAGACGATCACCCCTCGGAAGGACACACCCGGAGGGCTCCGGGCGCGAATCGCGAAGGCTGACGGGCCGACCCCGCACACCTTCATGCTGCTGCATGCTTATGGTTGTTGCAACCTATTCGCAATAAGGCTCTAGGGTGGGTCCCGGCACGATCACTCACCGTCGAAAGCCGAAAGGGGCTGTGCCTGATGGGCACGTATGAGCTTCCCGACCTGCCGTACGACTACGCGGCGCTGGAACCGGCCATCACCGGCCAGATCCTGGAACTGCACCACGCCAAGCACCACGCCGCCTACGTCAAGGGCGCCAACGACACGCTGGAGCAGCTTGCCGAGGCCCGCGACAAGGAGCAGTTCTCCAACCTGGTCGGGCTGGAGAAGACCTTTGCGTTCAACCTCTCCGGACACGTGCTGCACTCGATCTTCTGGCAGAACCTGTCCCGGGACGGCGGCGACCGCCCCGACGGAGCGCTCGGCGACGCCATCGACGAACACCTCGGTGGCTTCGAGGCGTTCAAGAAGCAGCTCACCACCGCCACCACCACGGTCCAGGGCTCCGGCTGGGGCGTACTGGCCTGGGAGCCGCTGGGCAGGCGCCTGATCGTCGAGCAGGTCTACGACCACCACGGCAACGTCGGCCAGGGCGCGGTGCCGCTGCTGGTGTTCGACGCCTGGGAACACGCCTACTACCTGCAGTACAAGAACGTCCGCCCGGACTACGTCACCAAGCTCTGGGACCTCGTCAACTGGGAGGACGTGGCGGCCCGCTACGCCGCCGCGGCGGGCGTCTGACCGGATTCCACGGGCGGCGCCGGGGCGGGCGGCGGGCTGGTGAAGTGTGTCGTGTTTCTTTGGGGAACTCGGGCGGGCTCCGCCGCGACTACTGGGACGGACACCCGCCCCACCCCAAGGAACCCGCATGTCACGGATACGACCCAACACGCCCCGGCCCGCCGCCGCACTCGCGGGAGCCCTCTGTCTGGCCGCCGTGGCCTGCGGCGGCCCGGCCCAGGGCCCGGACACCTCCCCGGGGGCGGGCGGCGCCCGGGCCGGCTACCCCGTGACCCTGGAGAACTGCGGGCGGACCACCACCTACCGCAAGCCGCCCAGCCGGGTGGTCGTGATGAACGGCGCCTCGGTGGCCGAGGTGTCCTCCCTGCTCGCCCTCGGCCTCGGCGACCGCGTGGTGGCCAACGCACAGTCCTACGGAATGTCCGAGGTCAAGGGCCGGGCGCGGGCGATCGCGCAGCTGCCGGCCCGCGGTATCGACCAGGGCGGTGCCACCGACATCCCCCGTGAGACGATGCTCGGCCTGCGCCCCGACGCCGTGCTGTCCACCACCTCGTACGGCTTCCGGGCGGAGAACGGCTTCGCCACCCGCGACGACCTCGCCTCGACCGGCGCCAACAGCTATATCTCCCCGGCGGGCTGCGACGACGACACCTCCCGGATGCGGATCGCGGACAGCTACCGGCTGCTGACCGACCTGGGCCGGATCTTCCACGTGGACGACCGCGCGCGACGGCTGATCGCCGCCTCCCGGCAGAAGATCGACGCCGTCGCGGCCAAGGTGAAGGACCGGAAACGGCCCCGGGTCATGGTGCTGTTCTCCAATATGTCCATGGGGTCGAACGACTTCAGCGCCATCGCGGCCAACGGCATCTGGAACGACATCCTGGCCAAGGCCGGCGGCTCCAACGCCTTCTCCTCCGCCACCCGGAACACCTTCGCCGACCTCAGCAAGGAGAAGGTCGCCGCCGAGCCCGTCGACGCGCTCGTCGTCGTCAGCTACCAGGACCGCGACCCGGAGGGATACGCGCGCAAGCTGCTGCGGCAGTTCCCGCAGTGGCCGGCCGCCAAGGCAGGGCGCTTCATCGTCCTGTCGGACTCCATGTACCTGGGGCCCAGCAATGACATCGCCGTCGACCGGATCGCCCGGATGCTCCACCCCGACGCCTTCCCGGCCGCCCGATGACGCGCCGCCCGATGACGCGCCGCCCGATGACGCGCCGCCCGATGACGCGCCGCTCGATGACGCGCCGCTCGATGACGGGCCACCCCCGCAAGGCCGCCACCGCGGCGGTCCTGCTCGCCATGACCGCCCTGCTCGCCCTGGCCATGATGGTCGCGATCAGCGTCGGCGCCGTCAACGTACCCCTGGGCGACGTCTGGCGGATCGTCCTCGGCCGACTCCTGGGCGGCCAGGTGGCGGCCGGTGACCTGGCCCTCGACCAGATCGTGTGGAACTTCCGCACCCCGCGCGTCGTCCTGGCAGCGCTGGTGGGCACCGGCCTGGCCGTGTCCGGGGTGGTCCTCCAGGCCGTGGTCGCCAATCCGCTCGCCGACCCGTACGTCCTGGGCGTCTCCTCGGGCGCCTCGCTCGGCGCCGTACTCGCCTTCACCCTGGCCGGCGGCGCGCTCGGCGGGCTCGGCGTGTCCTCGGCGGCCTTCCTCGGCGCCGCCGCGGCGATGGCCCTGGTCTTCGTCCTCGGCCGGCGCGCGGGGCGGCTGGCCCCCACCCGGCTGGTGCTGGCGGGCGTCGCCGTCGGCTACGTACTGCTCGCGGCCACCAGCTATCTGCAACTGCGGGCCACCCCCGCCGAGTTGCGCGCCGTGATGTTCTGGACGCTGGGCAGCGTGGCCGGTGCCCGCTGGGACCAACTGCCCGTCGTCGCCACCGTCGTCCTCACCACCACCGCCGCGCTCGCCCTGCTCGCCGGACGGCTCAACGCCCTGCTCGCCGGGGACGAGTCCGCCACCGCGCTCGGCGTCGACGTACACCGGCTGCGGGCCGTGCTACTGGTCCTCGCCTCGCTGCTCACCGGTACGGTCATCGCCGTCGCCGGAGGCATCGGCTTCGTCGGCCTGATGATCCCCCACCTCGTACGGCTCGCCTTCGGCGCCGACCACCGCAGGCTGCTGCCGCTGGCCGCGGTGACCGGCGCGCTGTACATGGTCCTGGTCGACCTGCTCTCGCGCACCCTCACCCGGCCGAACGAACTTCCCCTCGGCATCCTCACCGCGCTCTTCGGCGCGCCCTTCTTCCTCTGGCTGCTGCGCCGCAACACCAGCCTCGACTGAACGACAGGACCGGCATATGGAACTCACCGTGGACGGGCTGCACATCGCCCTGGACCGGCAACCGATCCTGCGCGATGTGACCCTCAAGGCCCACCCGGGCGACGTCGTCGGCCTCGTCGGGCCCAACGGCAGCGGCAAGTCCACCCTGCTGCGCGCCGTCTACCGCTCACTGCGCCCCGACCGGGGCGCGGTGTACGTCGGCGGGGACGACGTATGGGCCCTGCCCGCCCGTACCGCCGCCCGCCGCACCGCCGCGGTGCTCCAGGACTCCGGCGGCGGCCCGGCCGGGCTGTCCGTACGGGAGGTGGTGGCGCTGGGCCGCACCCCGCACCACGGCCTGCTCGGCCGCGACGGCCCCGAGGACCACCGGGCCGTGGACGAGGCACTGGACCGGTGCGGGGCCCGGCCGCTGGCCGACCGGGACATCACCTCCCTGTCCGGCGGCGAACGCCAGCGGGTGCTGCTCGCCCGCGCCCTCGCCCAGCGCCCGGGGCTGCTGGTGCTCGACGAGCTCACCAACCACCTCGACATCCGGGCCCGCTTCGAACTCCTGGAGCTGATCCGCGCCACCGGTACGACCACCCTCGCCGTCCTGCACGACCTGGACCTCGCCGTACGGCTCTGCGATCAGCTGGTCGTGCTCCACGGCGGGACGGTGGTCGCCGCGGGGCCGGTGCCGGACACCCTCACCCCCGATCTGCTCCGTGAGGTGTTCGGCGTGGCCGCCACCGCCGAGCGCCACGCCGACGGCGTCGTACGCATCACCTACGCGGCCCGGCCGCTCGCCCCCTCCTGAGGCGGCGGGCCTCAAACAGGAAGCGGCTCGTCGGCGAGGTAGGGCGGCGCCGGCTCGTACTGGATATAGCGGCGGACCGTGCGTGCGTGGTCCCGGCCGTGGAGGCGGCCGACCAGCCACAGCGCCATGTCGATCCCGGCCGATACGCCCTGGCTGGTGGCCAGATCGCCGTCGACCACATAGCGCGCGTCGCGCACCACCGTGACCTCGCCGCGGGCCTCCAGAGCGTCCTCGAAAGCGTGGTGGGTGGCCACCCGGCGACCGCGCGCCGGGCCCGCCTCGTGCAGCAGCAGCGCCCCGGTGCAGACACTGGTGGTCCACCCGACGTGCGCCGAGGTCTTGCGGATCCAGTCGATGACCGCCGGGTTGGACACCTCGCGGCGGGTGCCCATGCCCCCGGGCACCAGCAGGACGTCCAGCGGCGGATGGTCGTCCAGCGTGTGGTCCGGCACCACCCGCATGCCCTTGTTGCAGCGGACGGGGTCGGGCCGTTCGGCGATGAGCACCGCGGTGTCGGCGTGGTCGCGCAGCATCGACGAGACGGTGAACACCTCCCAGGGGCCGACGAAGTCGAGCTCCTCCGCCCCGTCGAACACCAGCAGGCCGTATGTGGTCATGCGTACTCCCTCGTGGATCGGAAACGTTCCCGGTACTCGGACGGCGAGATCCCGGCATGGCGGTGGAAGGCGCGGCGCAGGGTCTCGGCGGTGCCGAAGCCGTACCGCCGGGCGATGGCCTCGACCGGGTCCCCGCCCTCGACGAGCGCGCGCTGCGCCGCCTCGACCCGCACCCGCTCCACATAGACCGCAGGTGGCGTGCCGAGCTCGGCGGTGAACCTGCGCTGCAGATGGCGTGTGCTCAGCCCGGCACACCCGGCCAGATCCGCGACCGTGTGCCGGGCGCCTGGATCGGCGTGGATGGCCGACACCACGGCGCGGATCGAGTCGGTGGCCGGCTGTGCCGCCCACAGCCCCACGCTGAACTGGGACTGGCTGCCGGGACGGCGCAGGAACAACACCAGCTCCCGGGCCACGGTGTGCGCCGCCTCCCGCCCCAGATCCGCCTCCACCAGGGCGAGCGCGAGATCCATCCCGGCGGTCACGCCCGCCGAGGTCCACACCCGGCCGTCCCGGACGAAGATGGGGTCGCAGTCGACCCGCACCTCCGGGTGCTCGCGGGTCAGTTGCTCCTCGCGGCCCCAGTGGGTGGTGACCCGCAGCCCGTCCACGAGCCCGGCGGCGGCCAGCAGGAACACCCCGCTGCACACCGAGGTGATCCGCCGGGCGCCGGCCGCTGCCGCCGCGATCCAGTCGATCAGCTCCGGAGCGTGGCGGGCCCGGTCCACCCCTGGGCCGCCCGCCACCACCAGGGTGTCGATCCCGCCGGGGTCGAGATCGGCCACCCCGTGCGCGGCGTGCACCGGCAGCCCGCTGGACGACCGTACGGGGCCCGGGCGGGGAGCCACGATCCGGCAGGAATAGCCGCCCGCGAGCTGGTTCGCGAGCTGGTCCGCGTGCTGGAACACCTCGAGCGGACCGGCCAGGTCGAGCGACTGGAACCCCTCGTAGATCACGAAGACGACATGTCGGGTCACCCCTCCAGCCTGCGGTCTGTCCCGGATGGCGGCAACGACACACACCCCACACATCGCGCCACAGATCCCACACCACGGAACGGCGACCGGGGGCCACCGACCGAAATCCAGCCGATCTAGCATGCCCGGATGAACTTCCGGCTCACGCTGATCGCCTCCGCCCGCAGCACCTCCCGGCTCGCCGAACGCTTCGACGACGACCGGCCGCTCGACCCCGGGGGCTGGCGCGAGGTCGAACGCGTGGCGCCCACGCTGCTTCCGCTGGCCGCCGCGGAGCTGCGCTACTGCTCGCCGTCGGCGCGCAGCCGGGAGACCGGCGACATCCTCGGCTTCATGCCGCTCGCCCAGCCCGCCCTGCGCGACTGCGACATGGGCCGCTGGCGTGGCCGCACCCTGGAGGAGGTGATGATGCGCGAGCCCAGAGCGGTCGACGCCTGGCTCGCCGACCCGGGCAGCGCACCGCACGGCGGCGAGTCGCTGTTCGCGTTCATCAACCGGGTGGGCGCCTGGATGGACACCCGGCCCGTCGAGCGCGACGGCCGGATGCTCGCCGTCGCAGACCCGGGCGTGATACGCGCCGCCGTGACGTACGCGATGAAGGCGCCGCCGCACTGCTACTGGAACGTCGACGTACTCCCGCTGTCCACCATCACGCTGACCGGCGGGGCCGGGAAGTGGCGGCTGTGCGTGGACCGCGAAGCGCAGCTGTAGCGGCGCGACGGCAAGGGGGGTGAGGCCACACAGCGGAAACGTCGCGGTTACGGAATGTCGGTATTGATCGCGTAGGTTCCAGGTACACGTCCTCGACGAAGAGGGAACCCACCCCGCCCGATCGTCTGGAGGACGCCCGTTGCGCGCACCGTACCCTCGACCCGCACCCCCCAACTGGCTCACCCACCCCCTGCACGGCGCGCGGGGGCTGCGCGGACCCGTGCCCTGGGCGGCGGTGGCGCGCGGCGCGCTCGGCGTGGGGCCGGTACTGGCGGCCGGAGTGGCCGCGGGGCAGACCTCCGCCGGGGTGACCGCGGGCCTCGGTGCGATGTTCGCGCACATCAACGACCGGCCCGCCACCCGCGCCACCCGCCTGGTGCGCATCGGCCTCCCTGCCCTGGCCGGGGCCGTGGGTATGCTCACCGGGGCGTGGCTGGGCACGCTGTGGCCCGGCGCCTGGATCGCGCTCGCGCTGGCGGCGGTCGGGCTGGTGTCCGGCGCGATCAGCGCGATCGGGCCGGTCTGCTCCTCCGCCGGGGTGCAGCTGATGGTGGTCTGCGTGGTCGGGTCCGGCATGCCCGCCCCCGAAACCCCGCCGGTCCGGGCCGGTCTGCTGCTCGCCGGCGCCGCATGGGTACTGGCCATGGCATGGCTACTGCCCCTTTTCCCGGGCTCGGTTCGCCTCCGGACGAGCCTGCCCGACGAGCGGCGCGCGGTGGCCGCCGTGTACGACGCGCTCGCCGACCTGATGGCGGCGGTCGGCACCGAACGCGGCCAGGCGGCCCGGCGCCGGCTGACCGCCGCGTACGACGCCGCCTACGAATCGCTCTACGGACACCGGATCCCGCTCCACCGCCCCGATGCCGGCCTGCGACGGTTGCGCGATCTGCTGGCGGTGGCCGGGGCGCTGAGCGAGACGGCGGTGACGCTGCTGTGGGAGGGCAAGCCACTGCCCGCCCGGGTGGCGCGGACCCCCGCGCTGCTGGCCCGCTCGGTGCGCACCGGCCGCCCGCCCGGCCCGCTCCCCGCACCCGCGCCGCACACCGCCGGCGGCCTGGCCGCACACCGCGCGGTACTGCTCGTCGCCCGCGTCTTCGACGGCGAGCCCGCCCCGGCGGTCGGCGCGGTCGGGCCCGGCCTTCGGCAGCGGCTGCGCCGGGTGCTCGGCCCGGCGGGCCGGGAGTACGCGGCCCGGGTGGCGCTGTGCGTGGGCGTCGCCACCGCGCTGGCCAAGTCGCTGCCGGGCGAACACTGGTACTGGCTCCCCGCCACCGCCGCCTTCCTGGTCAAGCCCGACATGGGCCCCCTGGTGTCACGGGCCGTCTCCCGGGCGTTCGGCACCGCCGTCGGCGTGGCCGTCTTCGCCGGGCTCGCCGCGCTGCTCGGCCCGCTCGCGGGGGCCGACGAGGTGTGGCCGGTGGCCGTCGCAGCGGTGTGCTCGGCGCTGATCCCGGTGTCCGTACGCCACTTCGCGCTCCAGACGGCGGTGCTCACGCCCCTGCTGCTGTCCCTGGTGTACCTCGGCGGCGACCGCGGCGCGGAGTACGCGCGGCTCGCGGACACGCTGCTGGCCTGCGCGGTGGTGCTGGCGGCCGGGGTGCTGCCAGGTCTCGGCGGCCCGCGCGCCCAGGTGTCCGTACGGCTCTCGCTCGCCGTCCGCGCCACCCGCGACCACCTGGACCGGGTGCTGGCCGCCGACGCGCCCTACGCGGTACGGCTCCGGCTGCGCCGCGAGGCGTACCGCGCGCTGGCCGAGGCCCGCCGCGCGGTAGAGGTGGCCGGGGCCGAACACCCGCCGTTCGGGCGCGACCTGGCGGCGTGGGCTCCGGTGGTCGCGGCGCTCGAGGAGATCGTGGACGCGGCGACGGCGTGCGGGGTCCGGCTGGATCACGGCGCGCCGCCCCCGGACACGGCCCTGGCGGACCGGCTGCGGGCCGCCCTGTCGGACCTGGCCGACGCGGTCGCCGCCCGCCGACCGGCCTGCGCTGTGCCCTGCCCCTCACGGCCTGGTGTGACGCGCCGGCGGTTCGCCGTCACGCGCGCTCAACTCGGCGAGCCGTACCCGCACACCGTGGGCGACAGCGCGGCCCGGCCCTTGCGCGAGGCCCACTATGGGATCCGCGACCTGCTGTCGAACTGAAAGAGGCGAACCAGAAGCGTCCCTCCCGCGCATGAGGAGTCCTCCCGATCGAGTGCGCCGGGCGCGTGACCCACCGCGCACAGCGCTCACGGCCCGTCAGTCGTATCCGGCGTCGGCGTCCGCCGCCCCATCGTGCTCGCCCGTGGGATGAGCCGGTGCGGTGCCCGGATCTCCATGCCGGGGACCGGTGCTGAGCTGCCGATCCGCTTGAGCAGTCGCTCCACGGCCGTCTCGGCGATCATCTCCTTGGCCGGCGAGACCGTCGTGACGGGCGGGTTTGCATAACGGGCGTCCTCGATGTCGTCGTAGCCGACGATCGCGACGTCCTCCGGGACGCGCAGTCCGCGTGCGGCCAAGGTGTGCAGGGCGCCCAGGGCGATCAGGTCGCTGTAGCAGAAGACCGCGTCCGGCGGTTCCTCGAGGTCGAGCAGGTGGGCCATGGCGGTGGCGCCGTCGGAGCGGTTGAAGCGGGGGGTGGAGATGACGTACTCCTCGCGGACGGGCACGCCGGCGCGCTCATGGGCCAGGCGGTAGCCGCGGGTGCGCAGTTGGGCGGCCTCGCCGGTGCGGTACGGCTGGTCGCCGACCGCGGCGACGCGGCGCCGGCCGAGGCCGAGCAGGTGCTCGGTGGCCTCTCGGGAGGCGGCGACGTCGTCGATGCCGATGTGGTCGAAGTTGCCGTCACTCACCCGCTCACCGAGCACGACGAGCGGGAGGCTCGCGTCGCGCTCGGACAGGTCGGACTGGGCCAGGCCCAGCGGGCTGAAGATGACGCCGTCGAAGAGCAGTTGCTGGGAGCCACGGGTGAGGAACAGCTTCTCGTGTTCCGCGTCGCCGTCGGTCTGGTCTATCAGGACGTTGTAGCCCCGCACCCGGGCCGCGCGGATGATGCCCTGCAGCAGCTCGGCGAAGTAGGGCGTGTCCAGGTACGGAACGACCACCGCGATCTGGCCCGAGCGCCCGGAGGCGAGGTTGCGGGCCAGCACGTTGGGCCGGTAGCCGAGCTCGTCCACGGCCTGCTGCACGCGCGCGCGAGTGGCCTCGGCGACCGGCGCGTAGCCGTTGACCACGTTGGACACGGTGCGGCTGGAGACACCGGCCAACGCCGCGACGTCGCGGAGTGTGACGCCCTTTGCCATAGGTCACCTTCGTCCCGGATGGGTCAGTGTGGAAAGTTTCGCCCAAGCTCTTGCAGCGTGGCAATCCCTCGGTTAAGACTTCTGCAGCGCTGCAGAGCGTAGCAGCGGCGGCCCGAGTGGATGATCGGGTACCGCTTCTTCTCGTGATGGGGCGCTGTCCGTCGACGGCTGTGCGTGCCCGGTCCAGGGTGCGTGGCCGCCGGAGCCGGGCACAGGTCCGAGGTGTCGCCGCGCCACGGACCGGATCCCCGGGAGTACTCGCGGGGGACGATCAGTAGGAGCCGTAGTGACATCAGCGACCGCTTCCGGTTCGGCAGCCGTCCGCCCTGGACAAGGTGGTCCTTCTTTACTCGCCGTGGCCTGACGACGCCCGGTTTCTTCATGTTCGAGATCTCAAACGACGTTCGAGATCACAACGGCATCCGCCGTGAGGACTTGCGGTGCCGGCAGACCCGGTCCGTGCCGGTCCATCCCCACTTCCCCCGACGTCACGTACGCACACCCCGCCGCGTCCACTGACGTCCGCCCCGCCCAGATCCCCGGGTCGGCAGCACCTTGGGTCCCGTCCGCTCGGCAACACACGATGCCCGGCATCGGAGCCGCCGCACTCACGGGCGACCGGCGCCTGGACGCCTTCGTGTGCCCCGGCCGCCCGCCCCCTTCCTCCGAGCCCCGCTCCTCCCGCCGGGAGGGCGGCACCCAGCCATACCTCCCTTTTCTTCCTGCCCCTCAGGCACCTCACCCAGGAGAAAGCTCATGTCGTCCACCAGACAGCCCCGTTCCCTGCGCCGGACCGCGGTCGCGGCGACCTCCGCCGCCCTTGCCGGCGTGCTCCTCGCGGCCTGCGGCTCCGGCGGCAGCGGTTCCGGCGGCACGCAGAGCGGCCCGGTGCACATCAAGGTGTGGGCGTGGTACCCACAGTTCAAGCAGGTCGTCGCGGAGTTCAACAAGACCCACAAGGACGTCCAGGTCGACTGGGTGCAGGCCGGTGTGGGCCAGGACGAGTACACCAAGCTGAAGACCGCGCTGAAGGCGGGCCAGGGCGCCCCGGACGTCGTCATGCTGGAGTTCCAGGAGCTGCCGACGATCCAGCTCAGCAAGGGCCTGCTCGACATGGGCAAGTACGGGGCGGGCGCGGACAAGGACAAGTACGTCTCCTGGGCCTGGAACCAGGCCTCCGACGGCGACCACGTCTACGCCATCCCGGTCGACGGCGGCCCGATGGCGATGATGTACCGGGCCGACCTCTTCAAGAAGTACAACCTGAAGGTCCCGACGACCTGGGCGGAGTACAAGGAGGAGGCCGCCAAGCTGCACAAGGCCGACCCGAAGGCGTACATGACCGACTTCGGGCCCGACGAGTCGGCCGGCGGCTGGCGCCAGGGGCTGATGTGGCAGGCCGGTTCCCGCCCCTACACCTACTCGGCGAGCAAGTTGCCGAACATCGGGGTCAACATGAACGACGCCGGTGCCAAGAAGGTGTACGACTACTGGGGCGACCTGGTCAAGAACAAGCTGGTCGACACCACGTCGTACGGCACCACCGACTTCTACAACGGTCTGAGCACCGGCAAGTACGCCACCTACATCGCGGCCGGATGGGGTCCGGGCTACCTCTCCAGCGTCGCCAAGAAGACCTCGGGCAAGTGGCGCGTCGCACCGCTGCCGCAGTGGACGGCGGGCGACAACGCGCAGGGTGACTGGGGCGGGTCGAGCTTCTCCGTGACCTCGCAGACCCAGCACCCGAAGGAGGCCACCGAGGTCGCCCGGGAGCTCTTCGGTACCTCCAAGGCCGCCTGGAAGATCGGCATCGACCAGGCCTACCTCTTCCCGCTGTCCAACCCGATCCTCAACGGGGCGTACTTCAAGGACAAGAAGTACGACTTCTTCGGCGGCCAGCAGATCAACAAGGTGTTCGTGCCCGCCGCGAACGGCATCGGGACCTTCGACTGGAGCCCGTTCCAGGACTACGCGTACAACACCGACACCAGTGAGGTGGGCAAGGCCGTCCAGGGCTCGACCGACTGGTCCGCCGTGAACGACAACGTCCAGGACCAGGTGACCTCCTACGCGGCCAAGCAGGGATTCAAGGTCAACAAGTAACCGGCCCGAGTCCCCCAGTCATCACCGCCCCCGCCGGCGCCCCGCGCCTGGCACGTCCGCCGCCGGCGGGGGCCCGCACGATGCGCAAGGAGAAGTGATGAGCCTGCTCCGACAGCAGGGATCCACCGCGACGGCGCCGCCGAGTACCGCCCCTGCG
Source organism: Streptomyces sp. NPDC020845 (assembly GCF_044334165.1). Classification (NCBI taxonomy): domain Bacteria; kingdom Bacillati; phylum Actinomycetota; class Actinomycetes; order Kitasatosporales; family Streptomycetaceae; genus Streptomyces; species Streptomyces sp. NPDC020845. The sequence continues at coordinate 81,095 of NZ_JBIRSJ010000003.1, forward strand.
AAGGGACTTTGCACTCCCGCAGCGGGCCGGCGCACCGGCGGGCTGTCCGCCCGCACCCGGCACAAGGGCATGGGCCTGCTGCTGGTCAGCCCGTTCCTCCTGCTCTTCCTGGCCTTCCTGGTGGCCCCGCTGGGCTACGCCTTCTGGCTCAGCCTCAAGACCTCCACCCTGGTCGGCGGCGAACACTTCAGCTGGTTCGACAACTACAAGCAGACGTTCACCGACCCGCACTTCCTGTCCGGCGTGCGCAGGGTGGTCGTCTTCGGTGTGGTGCAGATCCCGGTGATGCTCGGCTTCGCCCTGCTCGGCGCGCTGATCATCGACGAGGTGACGAGCAGGCTCGCCAAGGTCTTCCGGCTGACCCTGTTCATGCCGTACGCCGTGCCCGCGGTGATCGGCGCGCTGATGTGGGGCTTCCTTTACAGCCCGACCTTCGGCCCGGTGAACTCGATCAGCAACTCGCTCGGGCTGGGCAAGGTCGACCTGCTCTCGCACAGTCTGATACTGACCTCGCTCGGCAACGTCGTGACCTGGCAGTGGACCGGCTACAACATGATCGTCCTGTACGCCGCTCTCCAGGGCCTGCCCCGCGAGGTCTACGAGGCGGCGAAGCTCGACGGCGCCGGCCGGATCCAGACGGCCCTGCGCATCAAGATCCCGATGATCTCCTCGGCGCTGGTGCTCACCCTGATGTTCACCCTCATCGGCACCCTGCAGTTCTTCACCGAGCCGCGGGTGCTGGAGAAGACCGCCTCCTCGGTGATCACGCCGGACTACACGCCGAACCTGTACGCGTACAACCTGGCGTTCCAGTACTCGGAGTTCAACTACTCCGCCGCCATCTCCTTCTCCCTCGGAGCGGTGGTCTTCATCGGCTCCTACTTCTTCCTGTTCGCCACACGCAAGAGGAGCGGACTGAAGTGACGACCGCCATAGCCCCCGCCCCCGCCGTCACCTCTCCGGCCGTACACCGCCGGTCAGGCGCCCGCGGACGCGTCACCGTCAACGTGGTGATGGTGGCGATGATCCTCTACTTCCTGATGCCGTTCTGGTGGCTGGTCGTTGCCGCCACCAAGGACAACGACGCGCTGTTCTCCACCGCCGCCCTGTGGTTCCACTCGCCGGGCTCCTTCTTCACCAACCTCCAGCAACTGTTCACCTACAACGACGGCGAGTACCTGCGCTGGATGGGCAACACCGCCATCTACGCGGGCGTGAGCGGGGTGGGTGCCACCGCCGTGGCGACCCTCGCGGGCTACGCCTTCGCCAAGTACCGCTTCCCCGGCCGGAACCTGCTCTTCTCCAGCCTCCTCGGCGCCATCATGGTGCCCGCCACCGCGCTGGCCATCCCCACCTACCTGCTGCTGAGCAAGGTCGCGCTGACGAACACCATGTGGGCGGTCATCCTGCCCCAGCTGCTCAACCCCTTCGGCGTCTACCTGGTGCGGGTCTACGTGCAGGAGTCCCTGCCGGACGAGCTGCTGGAGGCGGCCCGTATGGACGGGGCCGGTGAGATGCGCGTGCTGTGGTCGGTGGCGCTGCCGACCCTGAAGCCGGCGCTCGTCACCGTGCTGCTGTTCTCCATGGTCGGCACCTGGAACAACTTCTTCCTGCCGCTGGTGATGCTCAACAACGACAAGCTCTTCCCGCTCACCGTCGGCCTGCAGTCCTGGTACGAGGGCGCAATGATCCAGTCCGGCGCCAACGCGCTGTTCACTCTGGTCATCGCGGGTTCCCTGGTGGCGATCCTGCCGCTCATCGTCACCTTCCTCCTCCTCCAGCGGTACTGGCGCGGCGGTCTGACCGTCGGAAGCCTCAAGTGACGTGGCGGGCCTGCCCGTTCCCCCCTTTTTTCGCGCACCTTCCGGAGCGACCTTCATGCTGCACGCCTCCCTGACCGTCGACCCCGCCTTCCGTGTCGCCGACGTGAGTCCCCGTACCTTCGGCTCCTTCGTCGAGCACATGGGCCGCTGCGTCTACACCGGCATCTACGAGCCCGGCCATCCGCACGCCGACGAGGACGGTCTGCGCCGTGACGTCCTCGACCTGGTGCGCGAACTGGGCGTGACCACCGTCCGCTATCCCGGCGGCAACTTCGTCTCCGGCTTCCGGTGGGAGGACAGCGTCGGGCCGGTCGCCGAGCGGCCCACCCGCCTCGACCTGGCCTGGCACAGCACCGAGACCAACGCCTTCGGCCTGCACGAGTTCACCAACTGGGCGGCCAAGGCGGAAGTCGAGCCGATGATGGCGCTCAACCTCGGCACCCGCGGTGTCCAGGAGGCCCTCGACCTGCTGGAGTACTGCAACCACCCCGGCGGCACCGCCTGGTCCGACCAACGGATCAAGAACGGCGCCCAGGACCCCTTCGGCATCCGCATGTGGTGCCTGGGCAACGAGCTGGACGGGCCCTGGCAGACCGGCCACAAGACCGCCGCCGAGTACGGCCGGCTGGCCGCCGAGACCGCCCGTGCCATGCGCATGATCGACCCCGACCTGGAACTGGTCGCGTGCGGCAGCTCCAGCTCCGCCATGCCGACCTTCGGCGCCTGGGAGGCGACCGTCCTGGAGGAGGCGTACGACCAGGTCGACTACGTCTCCTGCCACGCCTACTACGAGGAGATCGACGGCGACCTCGGCAGCTTCCTCGCCTCCGCGGTCGACATGGACCAGTTCGTCGAGTCGGTGGTCGCCACCGCCGACCACATCCGGGCCAAGCAGCGCAAGAAGAAGCGGATCAACCTCTCCTTCGACGAGTGGAACGTCTGGTACAACACCCGCTTCGAGGCGCAGGGGAAGCCCGCCGAGTGGGCCGTCGCCCCGCGCGTGATCGAGGACGAGTACAACGTCGCCGACGCCGTCGTCGTCGGCGGGCTGCTGATCAGCCTGCTGCGCAACAGCGACCGCGTCACCGCCGCCAGCCTCGCCCAGCTCGTCAACGTCATCGCCCCCATCCGCAGTGAGGCGGACGGCCCGAGCTGGCGGCAGACCACCTTCCACCCCTTCGCCCAGGCCGCCCGCCACGCCCGGGGCACCGTGCTGCGCGTCGAGCCGGTCTCGCCGACGTACGAGACGAACCGCTTCGGCGAGGTCCCCGTCGTCGACGCCGTCGCCACCCACATCGCCGGCGCCGACGACCCCGATGAGCTCACCGTGTTCGCCGTGAACCGGCATCAGAACGAGGACGTCGAACTCGCCCTGGACCTCAGGGCATTCCCCGGATACGTGCCTGTCGAGCACTCGGTGCTGAGCGACCCCGACATTCGCGCGGCCAACACCCAGGACGCTCCTGGCCGGGTCCGCCCGCGCGAGGCCGGCACCGCCCCCGTCACCGACGGCCGTCTCGCGGTGCACCTGCCGCCCGTCTCCTGGAACGTCATCCGGCTGCGCCGCGCCGGCTGACACCCCCAGGCGCCGGGCGGGCGGCGCTGCTAACCGGCGTCCCATTCCCCCGTGGTGGCGAACCGCTCGACGGCGTCCGCGTAAGGCCCGGGGTCGAGCCCCCGCGCACGTACCCACTCCGGGTCCAGATGGGTGTTCCGGTACGGCTCGGCGTGGTCGCCGACGAGGCTGACCACGCTGCCCCGCGCCCCCGCCGCGCGCATCCGCGACACGAGGTGGCATACGCCCCACAGACCGGTGCCGGCCGCCGGGCCGGCCGGGACGCCGGCCGTGTCGTGGAGCCACCGCAGGGCCGCGATGGACGCGGCGTCCGGGACCGGGATCACCAGGTCGATCACGGTCGGCAGAAAGCCGGGCTCGGTGCGGGGGCGGCCGATGCCGGGGATCCGGGAGGGCATGCCGGTGGCGTAGTCGCGGCAGTCGCTCGCCCATGCGGGGAAGTAGGCGGAGTTCTCCGGGTCCACCACGGCCAGCCGGGTGGGGTGGCCGTGGTACCGCAGTTGGCGGCCGATCGAGGCCGAGGTGGCGCCGGTTCCGGCGCCCGTCACGATCCATGCGGGCACCGGATGCGGCTCCGCGCGCAGCTGCTCGAAGATCTCGTCGGCGATCGTCGGCTCGCCGTATTCGGCCAGGGCCGGTCCGGCGTCGGTGAAGTGGTCCAGGAAGTGTCCGCCCAGCCGCTCGGCCAGCGCACGGGCCTCCTGCTGCACCGCGGCCGGCGGCTGTTCGGCCACCTGCCACTGGCCGCCCTCGCGTTCGATGCGGACCAGGGTGTCCGCCGGGGTCTTCGCGGGTACGACGGCGCGGAACGAAAGGTCGAGCAGCCGCGCGAAGTGGGCCCCCGCGACGGCGACCGCGCCGCCGGTGGCGGCGACCACCGTGGTGTCCGCCGTGATCCGGCCGCTCGCGATCGCCCGGCAGAACATGGCCCGTACCAGCCGGTGTTTCACGCTGCCGGTGGGGTGCGCGGACTCGTCCTTGAGATAGACCTGGATGTCCCGCAGCGCGGGCAGCGGGAGGGGGCGGAGGGGGGTCGGGCCGTGGGCGCGGCCTTCCGCGTGGAGGCGCCGGATCGCGTCCGCAGCCCAGGCGTTGGGGTGCTCCGAGGTCATGGGCACCGACCCTACCCAGGGGGCCCGGGCGCGTTGTCGGTGCCGTATGGCATCGTCGAAGGCGTCAAGTGCAGTGCGCAACAGGGGGTTCGGACGTGACGGTGACGCTGGAGGGCGAGCGGCTGGCCGAGGTGGCGCGGCGGCTCAGGGACGCCGACACCGGAGGGTGGCGGCAGCCCGCGCTGCGGGCGCTGGTCTCGTCGCTCGGATGGGAGTGGCGCGAGGCCGCGGGGGACGCGGGGGAGGCGTGGCTGCGGCCGACGGGGCGGCACGAGTCGGCGTTCGTGCATGACGGCGAGGAGTTCGTCGGACTCCATGTGCCGGTCGAACTGGTGGCGGGCGGGGCCACCGCCAAGGCGGTCAGCTTCCGCAGGGCGGCGGAGACGCTGACGGAGGCGTTCGGGCGCGCGTCCATCATGGGGGCGTACGGGGACCTCGGGCCGTTCTACGAGTCCACGCCGGTGTGGGGGAGCCCCTTCCTTCGGTGGCGCGGAAAGCCGGACACCCTGGAGCTGCGCGCGGGGGAGCGGGGGCCGGAGCTGCTGCTCCAGCCGACCGACCCGGCGGAGAACTGGTTCTGGCGGCAGGGCCACGGCGAGGCCCACGCGATCGGCGGCTTCTTCGGCTCCCGCCGGGTCTCGGCCAACGGGGGCCTGGGCTTCCCCGGTTACTGGCAGACGGACGACTGGGACGTCTACACCACCGCGCTGAGCGAGTTCCTGGGCTCGCTCCCGGCCGAGACCAGCGCCCTGGGCATCGGTCTTGACCTCGGCATCCACGCGCTGGTGCCGGGCACCTACGGGCCGGTCGTCTTCCATCTCGTCTGCGGCGACCAGCTGGAGATCGTCTACAGCACGGAGGAGCTGGACGGCGCGGGCTCCGGCACCGACCCGGCCTCCCTGGGCTGGATCCCGGAGGCGACGGCGCCCGCGCGGCTCTCCCACTGGATCGACTGGACGCACCACTCCGGTGTCTTCGGCCCGGATGACATCGACGGCCCCCGGCTGGCCCGGTTGCTCGTCGACACCCTCCGCGGCCTGGGCGTGTCGTCGCCGAAGGACCTGAGCCTTTCGGACCACGCCCAGACCGTGGACGACTACCAGGTGGACTTCTACGGGCTGACGCTGCGCGAGAACCCGTAAGGACACGGCGGTTCAGGGCGCGGTGGTGAACACGAGCGAGGTGTTGTGGCCGCCGAATCCGAAGGAGTTGGTCAGCGCCGCGGCCGGCGCCGCGCCTCGCCGGGGCTGCCCCGTGACCACGTCGAGCTTGACCCGTGGGTCGAGGGCGTCGACGTTCTGGGTCGCGGGGATCACCCCGTCGCGCACCGCGAGGATCGCGGCGAGCGCGCCCACCGCCCCCGCCGCGCCGAAGAGGTGGCCGGTCATGGACTTGGTCGCGGTCACGGACGGATGGACGCCGATGGCCTCGGCGATCGACTCGGCCTCGGCGAGATCGCCCATGGGCGTGGAGGTCGCATGGGCGTGGATGTGCTCGATCGCCAGCGGGGTCAGCTCCGCGGCGGCCAAGGCCATGCGCATGGCGCGGACTTGACCCTCGGGGCTCGCGGCGGTGATGTGGTGGGCGTCCGAGGTGACCCCGGCCCCGGCGAGCGCCGCATGGGCGCGGGCCGCCCGGGCGGCGGCGAACTCGGCGCGCTCCAGGACGACCATGGCCGCCCCCTCGCCGATGACGAAGCCGTCGCGGTCGACGTCGAAGGGCCGGGACGCCTGCTCGGGTTCGTCATTGCGCGTAGAGTGCGCCCTGGCCTGGGCGAATCCGGCCAGCACCAGGGGGTTGACGCAGGCCTCGGTGCCGCCCGCGACGACCACGTCGGCCCGGCCGAGGCGGATCAGGTCTAAGCCCAGCGCGATGGCCTCGGCTCCCGAGGCGCAGGCGCTGACCGGGGCGTGGGCGCCGCCGCGCGCGCCGAGTTCGATGCTGATCAAGGCGGCGGGGCCGTTCGCCATCAGCATGGGGACGGAGTGCGGGGACATCCGCCGCATCCCGGAGGAGTCCATGATGTCGTTCTGGCGGAGCATGGTCAGCGTGCCCCCGGTGCCCGTGCCGATGGCCACGGCCAGCCGCTCCGGCTCGACCTCGGGGGCGCCCGCGTCGGCCCATGCCTCGCGGGCGGCGATCAGCGCGATCTGCTGGCAGCGGTCCATCCGCCGGGCCTGCACCCGGTCCAGGACCTCGGACGGGTCGACCGCCAGCCGGCCCGCGATCCGTACGGGCGCATCGAGAGCCCAGTCCTCCTCGATCCTGCTGATCCCGGATTTCCCCGTCAGCATCCCGGACCATGTCGAGGCCACATCCCCGCCGAGCGGTGTGGTGGCCCCGAGACCGGTGACCACCACCTGGTCGGTGTCAGCGCGCATCGAAACTACCCCCGTGTAGTGGACACACAACTCCCGCATACAGTGCGGGAGGAGATCGACTTGTCGGCCACTCTGTCAGGGTGATTCCACCCGGACAGATGTTGTGATCCCAGCAGCCCGGCATCGGGATTTTGGAGGGATCGGCTATTGAAGACCAATCCGGTGACCGGGGAACCGCAGAGCGTGAAAAAGGGGCCGCCCCGGCCGGACGGGTGTCCAACCGGGGCGGTATGGGGCCGGAGGCGGCGGGCCGCCGGATCAGCCGAGGGTGGCGATGGCCTGGTTGAAGGTCGCCGACGGACGCATCACGGCGGCGGCCTTGGCCGGGTCGGGCTGGTAGTAGCCGCCGATGTCGGCGGGCTCGCCCTGGACGGCGATCAGCTCGTCGACGATCGTCTGCTCCTGGGCGGTCAGCGTCTCGGCGAGCGGGGCGAAGGCCTTGGCCAGGTCCGCGTCGTCGGTCTGCTTGGCCAGCTCCTGCGCCCAGTACAGCGACAGGTAGAAGTGGCTGCCGCGGTTGTCGATGCCACCGACCCGGCGGCTGGGCGACTTGTCCTCGTTGAGGAAGGTGGCGGTGGCCCGGTCGAGGGTGTCGGCGAGCACCTGGGCCCGCGCGTTGCCGGTGGTCTTCGCGTACTGCTCGAGGGACGGCACCAGCGCGAAGAACTCGCCCAGCGAGTCCCAGCGCAGGTAGTTCTCCTTGACCAGCTGCTGGACGTGCTTGGGCGCTGAGCCGCCGGCGCCCGTCTCGAACAGACCGCCGCCCGCCATCAGCGGGACGACCGACAGCATCTTGGCGCTGGTGCCCAGCTCCAGGATCGGGAACAGGTCGGTCAGGTAGTCACGCAGCACATTGCCGGTGACCGAGATGGTGTTCTCGCCGCGGCGGATCCGCTCCAGGGAGAACTTGGTCGCCTCGACCGGGGCCATGATCTCGATCCGCAGGCCCTCGGTGTCGTGCTCGGGCAGGTACGCCTTGACCTTCTCGATCAGCTGGGCGTCGTGGGCGCGGTCCTCGTCGAGCCAGAAGACCGCCGGGTCGCCGGTGGCGCGGGCGCGGGTGACGGCGAGCTTGACCCAGTCGCGGATCGGCGCGTCCTTGGCCTGGCACATCCGGAAGATGTCACCGGCGCCGACGACCTGCTCCAGGACCACGTTGCCGGCCTCGTCGAGGACGCGGACGGTGCCAGTGGTGGGGATCTCGAAGGTCTTGTCGTGGCTGCCGTACTCCTCGGCCTTCTGCGCCATCAGGCCGACGTTGGGGACCGAGCCGATGGTGGCGGGGTCCAGGGCGCCGTTGGCCCGGCAGTCGTCGATGACGGCCTGGTAGACGCCGGCGTAGCTGCTGTCGGGGAGGACGGCGAGGGTGTCGGCCTCCTGGCCGTCGGGGCCCCACATGTGGCCGGAGGTGCGGATCATGGCCGGCATGGAGGCGTCGACGATGACGTCGGAGGGGACGTGCAGATTGGTGATGCCGCGGTCGGAGTCGACCATCGCCAGGCGGGGGCCCTCGGCCAGCTCGGCTTCGAAGGACTCCTTGATCTTGGCGCCCTCGGGCAGCGACTCCACGCCCTTGAGGATGCCGCCGAGCCCGTCGTTGGGGGTCAGCCCGGCCGCGGCGAACACCTCGCCGTACTCGGCGAAGGTCTTCGGGAAGAAGGCCCGCACCCCGTGGCCGAAGATGATCGGGTCGGAGACCTTCATCATCGTGGCCTTCAGGTGCAGCGAGAACAGCACGTCCTCGGCCTTGGCACGGGCCACCTGCGCGGTGAGGAACTCACGCAGCGCCGCCACCCGCATCACGGACGTGTCCACGACCTCGCCCGCCAGCACGGGTACCGACTCGCGCAGCACGGTGGTCGAGCCGTCGTCGCCCGCCAGCTCGATGCGCAGCGAACCGGCCTCGGAGATCACCGCGGACTTCTCGGTGGAGCGGAAGTCGTCGACGCCCATGGTGGCGACGTTGGTCTTCGACTCGGCCGACCAGGCGCCCATGCGGTGCGGATGCGTCTTGGCGTAGTTCTTGACCGACGCGGGGGCGCGGCGGTCGGAGTTGCCCTCGCGCAGCACCGGGTTGACGGCGGAGCCCTTGACCTTGTCGTAGCGGGCGCGGATCTCGCGCTCCTCGTCGGTCTTGGGGTCGTCCGGGTAGTCCGGCAGCGTGTAGCCCTGCTGCTGCAGCTCGGCGATCGCGGCCTTCAGCTGCGGGATCGACGCCGAGATGTTCGGCAGCTTGATGATGTTGGCCTCGGGCGTCTTGGCCAGCTCGCCGAGCTCGGTGAGGGCGTCGGGGATCCGCAGGCCCTCCTCCAGGTACTCGGGGAAGACAGCGATGATACGCCCGGCCAGCGAGATGTCACGGGTTTCCACAGTGACACCGGCCGTCGACGCGTAGGCCTGGACCACCGGCAGGAACGAATACGTCGCCAGGGCCGGGGCCTCGTCGGTGTGCGTATAGATGATGGTCGAGTCAGTCACCGGGTGCTCCGCTCCACGTCTGCAACATTGCTCGACATCAAGATATCTCGTCATCGGCCCCCTCTACTCGTGGGCCCTTCGAATGGGCCCTCGAAAGCGTCATTGCATAAAGCTTCGGTCGGCCGTATAGTCATGCCGTCAAGAGGGAGGTATCGATGTCGGTACGTGCGGCGGTGGCCGGAGCGAGTGGATATGCGGGCGGCGAGGTGCTGCGCCTGCTGCTCGCACACCCCCAGGTCGAGATAGGCACCCTGACCGGAAACTCCAACGCCGGCCAGCGCCTCGGAGCCCTGCAGCCGCACCTCCTCCCGCTGGCCGACCGGATCCTCGCGCCCACCGAAGCCGACGCCCTGACCGGGCACGACGTGGTGTTCCTCGCGCTGCCGCACGGCCAGTCCGCCGCCGTCGCGCAGCAGCTCGGCGACGAGGTCCTGATCATCGACTGCGGAGCCGACTTCCGGCTCGAGGACGCGGGGGACTGGGAGAGGTTCTACGGTTCGCCGCACGCGGGCACCTGGCCCTACGGCCTCCCCGAACTGCCCGGGGCCCGCGATGCGCTGGAGGGGTCCAAGCGCGTCGCGGTCCCAGGCTGCTACCCGACCGCCGTCTCGCTCGCGCTGTTCCCGGCGTACGCGGCGGGGCTGGTCGAGTCCGAGGCCGTGATCGTCGCCGCCTCCGGCACCTCCGGCGCCGGCAAGGCGCCCAAACCGCATCTGCTGGGCAGCGAGGTCATGGGCGCCATGAGCCCGTACGGCGTCGGCGGCGGCCACCGGCACACCCCTGAGATGATCCAGAACCTCTCGGCGGCGGCGGGCGAACCGGTCTCGGTCTCCTTCACCCCCACCCTCGCCCCCATGCCCCGCGGCATCCTCGCCACCTGCAGCGCCAAGGCCCGGCCCGGGGTGACGGCCGAGTCCGTCCGCGCCGCGTACGAGAAGGCGCTGCAGGACGAGCCGTTCGTCCACCTCCTCCCCGAGGGCCAGTGGCCGTCCACCGCCGCCGTATACGGATCGAACGCCGCGCTGATCCAGGTCGCCCACGACGCGGCGGCGGGCCGGGTCATCGCCATCAGCGCCATCGACAACCTCACCAAGGGCACCGCAGGCGGCGCGGTCCAGAGCATGAACGTCGCGCTCGGCCTCCCGGAGGAGCTGGGGCTTTCCGTGACCGGGATCGCGCCATGAGCGCCGTACACCACCAAACGGGCCCCCACGCCGGGGCGAACAAGGGGTCACGGTGAGCGACGCACGCACGGCAGCCGGGCCGCAGCCGAAATCGAAAGCCGCACCTCTGCGCCGTGCGGGCGGAGAAGCGAACAAGGAGTCACAGTGAGCGACGCACGCACGGCAGCCGGGCCGCAGCCGAAATCGAAAGCCGCACCTCTGCGCCGTGCGGGCGGAGAAGCGAACAAGGAGTCACAGTGAGCGTTACGGCAGCCAAGGGGTTCACCGCCTCCGGCGTCGCCGCGGGCATCAAGGAGAACGGCAACCCCGACCTGGCCCTCGTCGTCAACAACGGGCCGCGGCTCGCCGCCGCCGGTGTCTTCACCTCCAACCGCGTCAAGGCCGCCCCGGTCCTGTGGTCCGAGCAGGTACTCAAGGGCGGCACGGTCAGCGCGGTCGTCCTCAACTCCGGTGGCGCGAACGCCTGCACCGGCCCGCTCGGCTTCCAGGACACCCACGCCACCGCCGAGAAGGTGGCGGAGGTCCTGGGACACAGTGCCGGTGAGATCGCCGTCGCCTCCACCGGGCTCATCGGCGTCCGGCTGCCCATGGACAAGCTGCTCCCCGGTGTGGAGAAGGCGGCGGCCGAGCTGACCGCCCACGGCGGCGACAAGGCCGCCATCGCCATCAAGACCACCGACACCGTGCACAAGACCGCCGTGGCGCAAGGGCCCGGCGGCTGGAGCGTCGGCGGTATGGCCAAGGGCGCGGGCATGCTCGCCCCGGGCCTGGCCACCATGCTCGTCGTGCTCACCACCGACGCCGACGTCGAGGCCCAGGACCTGGACACGGCGCTGCGCGCCGCCACCCGCACCACCTTCGACCGGGTCGACTCCGACGGCTGCATGTCCACCAACGACACCGTGCTGCTGCTGGCCTCCGGCGCCTCCGGCGTCACACCGCCCGCCGAGGAGTTCGCCGAGGCCGTCCGCGAGGTCTGCGCCGATCTGGCGCGGCAGCTGATCGGCGACGCCGAGGGCGCCTCCAAGGACATCCGTATCGAGGTGGTGGGCGCGGCGAGCGAGGACGACGCCGTCGAGGTCGGCCGCTCGATCGCCCGTAACAACCTCCTCAAGTGCGCCATCCACGGTGAGGACCCCAACTGGGGCCGGGTGCTCTCCGCGATCGGCACCACCTCCGCCACCTTCGACCCCGACCAGCTCAACGTCGCCATCAATGGCGTCTGGGTGTGCAAGAACGGCTCCGTCGGCGAGGACCGGGAACTGGTCGACATGCGCTACCGCGAGGTGACCATCACCGCCGACCTGGCCGCGGGCGGCGAATCCGCCGTCATCTGGGCCAACGACCTGACCGCCGACTACGTCCACGAGAACAGCGCCTACTCGTCATGAGCCAGCCGACCGCCCGTAAACACACCGCCCTGCCCAAGGCGCGCATTCTCATCGAGGCGCTGCCCTGGCTGACCCGCCACCACGGCAAGACCGTCGTCATCAAGTTCGGCGGCAACGCCATGGTCGACGACGAGCTGAAGGCGGCCTTCGCCCAGGACGTCGTCTTCCTGCGCCACGCGGGGCTGCGCCCCGTCGTGGTGCACGGCGGCGGCCCGCAGATCAGCGCCCAGCTCGACCGGCACGGCCTGGTCAGCGAGTTCAAGGCGGGGCTTCGGGTCACCACCGACGAGGCCATGGACGTCGTACGGATGGTGCTGGCCGGACAGGTCCAGCGCGAACTGGTCGGGCTGCTCAACCGCCACGGTCCGCTCGCCGTCGGCATGACCGGCGAGGACGCGCATCTGATGTCCGCCACCAAGCACTTCGCCGAGATCGACGGCGAGCAGGTGGACATCGGCCGGGTCGGCCAGATCACCGAGATCGACACCGGCGCGGTCCAGGCCCTGCTGGACGACGGCCGAATCCCGGTCGTCTCCTCCATCGCCCGCAGCGCCGACGCCGTTGACGAAGGGGGCCAAGTTTACAACGTCAACGCGGATACGGCTGCCGCCGCGCTCGCCGCCGCGCTCGGCGCCGAGACGCTGATGGTCCTCACCGATGTGGAGGGCCTGTACGCGGACTGGCCCAACAGCGACGAGGTGATCAGCAAGCTCACCGCGAGCGAACTGGAGAAGCTGCTGCCCGAGCTGGCCAGCGGCATGGTCCCGAAGATGGAGGGCTGTCTGCACGCCGTGCGCAACGGCGTCACCACCGCGCGCGTCATCGACGGGCGGGTACAGCACTCCATCCTGCTGGAGATCTTCACCGACGAGGGCATCGGCACGATGGTCCTGCCCGACCCGGACAACGCGAACGACAAGGCTGAGGGGGCGGACCGGTGAGCAACGAGCAGCTGACGCAGCGCTGGCAAGGCGCGCTGATGGACAACTACGGCACCCCGCGGGTCCCGCTCACCCACGGCGAGGGCGCCAAGGTCTGGGACGCGGACGGCAAGGAGTACCTGGACTTCGTCGGCGGCATCGCCGTCAACGCCCTCGGCCACGCCCACCCCGCCGTCGTACGGGCCGTATCCGACCAGATCGCCACCCTCGGCCATGTCTCGAACCTGTTCATCGCCGAGCCCCCGGTGGCCCTGGCCGAACGGCTGCTGCAGATCTTCGGCCGGCCCGGGCGGGTCTACTTCTCCAACTCAGGCGCGGAGGCCGTCGAGGCCGCCTTCAAGATCGGGCGGCGCACCGGCCGTACGCATATGGTGGCCACCGCCGGCGGCTTCCACGGCCGCACCATGGGCGCCCTCGCGCTGACCGGCCAGCCCGCCAAGCAGGAGCCGTTCCTGCCGCTGCCCGGCGATGTCACCCATGTCCCGTACGGGGACGTGGACGCGCTGCGCGCGGCCGTCACCACCGACACCGCGCTGTTCATCGTGGAGCCGATCCAGGGCGAGAACGGCGTGATCGTCCCCCCGGCGGGCTATCTGGCCGCGGCCCGCGAGATCACCCGGGCCACCGGCACGCTGCTGGTCGTCGACGAGATCCAGACGGGAATCGGCCGCACCGGCCACTGGCTCGAATGCCAGGCGCAGGGCGTCGAACCCGATGTGGTGACCCTCGCCAAGGGTCTGGGCGGCGGTCTGCCCATCGGCGCGACCGTGGCCTTCGGGCCCGCCGCCGAGCTGCTGACGCCAGGTCAGCACGGTTCGACCTTCGGCGGCAACCCGGTGGCCTGCGCCGCCGCGCTGGCCGTGCTCGACACCCTCGCGGCCGATGACATCCTCGAGGGGGTCAAGCGGGCCGGGGAGCGGCTGCGTGACGGGATCGAGTCGCTGGGCCACCCGTTGATCAGCCATGTCCGCGGCTCCGGTCTGCTGCTGGGTATCGTGCTGGCAGAGTCCCTTGCGCCACAGGTGCAGCAGGCGGCTCAGGACGCGGGACTCCTGGTCAACGCGGTCGCGCCGGATGTGGTCCGGCTCGCCCCGCCGCTCGTCGTCGGCGACGAGGAGGTGGATGCGTTCCTCCGGGCCTTGCCCGGCGCCCTGGACGCCGCCCAGGGGAGACACGGGCACTGACGGATCCGGAGACTGACGAGACGATGACCGAGGCGCAGCACACCGAGGCGCAGGGCACCGGCAACCACAACAATGGTGGCCCGGCCGTGCCGCAGACCCGCACTGCCCGGCACCGCCGGATCGTGGACATCCTGAACCGGCAGCCGGTCCGCTCCCAGAGCCAGCTCGCGAAGCTCCTCGCCGACGACGGGCTGTCCGTCACCCAGGCGACGCTCTCCCGCGACCTGGACGAACTGGGCGCGGTGAAGATCCGCAACACCGGGGGCGAGCTGATCTACGCGGTGCCGGCCGAGGGCGGCGACCGTACGCCCAGGGCCCCGCTCGGCGAGTCGGCGAGCGAGGCCCGGATGGCGCGGCTGGCGGGTGAGCTGCTGATCTCGGCGGAGGCGTCCGCCAACCTCGTGGTGCTGCGCACCCCGCCCGGCGCCGCCCAGTTCCTGGCCTCGGCCATCGACTCGGCGGAGCTCCACGCGATCCTGGGCACGATCGCGGGCGACGACACGGTGCTGCTGATCAGCCGTGAATCGACGGGCGGCCAGGCGCTCGCCGACCACCTGCTGCGGCTGGCCCAGAAGGAGAGCTAACTCCCTTCCGGCGGCGGGGCCGTGGACCCGCGGACGACCAGGCGGGTGGGGATGCGCACGCGCGGCGGGCGCTCGCCGGCTTGCGGGGCCTCCCGTACCAGCCGGCACGCCGCGGCGCCCGCCTCCTGGAGCGGGACGTGCAGCGCGGTGCTGCCCGGCTGGGTCATTCCGATGACGGTGAGGTCGTCGGACGCCGCGAGGCTGATGTCCTCGGGCACCCGCAGCCCCGCCCCGCGCAACCCCATGAGCAGGCCGAGCAGTACGTAGCTGCTGTACGCCATGACCGCGGTGACCCGCTCCGCCCGCCGCACCAGATGCTCGGCCGCCGCGAGGCCGGCGTCGACCTGGGGCGGCACGGGGTCCAGCACGGTCAGCTCGCCGCCGCCGTCCTCTACCGCCTTGCGGGCTGCCCTGGTGCGCTGCCGGTCCATCCATGAGCCGGGCGGGCCGCCGAGGTAGGCGATGTGCCGGTGGCCGAGGCCGAGCAGATGCGCCATCAGCTCCCGCACCCCGCCCGGGGTGTCCACCACCACCCCGGGCAGGCCCGGGGTGGTGCGGTCGACCGTCACGACCGGCAGCCGCTCGGCGAGTTCGCGCAGCGTCGCGTCGCCGCTGACCGGGGCGACGAGGACGAGCCCGTCGACCCGCGAGCCCAGCTGCGCCGCCAGCTCCCGCTCGCGTTCCTCGGAGCGGTCGGACACCCCGAGGAGGACGTTTCCGCCCGTCTCGGTCAGTGACTCCTGGACACCGGTGACGATGGGCGGGAAGAACGGGTTGGCGAGGGTGGGGACGATGACCCCGACCAGCCCGGTGTGGCCGGTGGTCAGGGCCCGCGCGGTGGCGTTGAGTGTGAATCCCATCTCGGCGGCCGCCTTGGCGACCCGCTCCCGGGTCTCCGCCGCCACCATGTCGGGCCTGCTGAGGGCGCGGGACGCGGTGGACGTGGACACCCCCGCGGCGCGTGCGACATCTGCCAGCCGAACCATCCGCCCCTGCCTTCTGTCGATCCGTTGCCCGTTTCCGGCCCGTTGTTGGTTACACGTTCTTTACCGGCAGCCGTTGACGGGCTCGCCGGGTCCAGCGTAGCTTGCCTGCAACCGGTTGCCGCAACCGGTTGCAGACGACGTATCAGTAACATCAAGGAGGGTCCGGCTCGTGTCACGCAGAGCGGCTTCTGGCCTCTTGCTCCTGCCGGGCGTGGCACTTCTCGCCTTCGGCTTCCTCTACCCCTTCGGCGTCACGCTGTTCGCGCCGCCCGCCGCCGAGGACCCCGACGTCCTCGGCAAGCTCGGCGGCATGCTCGGCGACCCGTACGTCCTGGAGGTCGCGGCCCGCACCATCCGGGTCGCCGCTCTGACCACGGCCATCTGCCTGCTGCTCGGCTTCCCGGTGGCGTATCTGATCGCCCGGGCGCCCCGGCGCCGCCAGGGGCTGCTGCTGGCCCTCGCGGTGTTCCCGCTGCTGCTCAGCACCGTCGTACGGACCTTCTCCTGGCTGGTCATCCTGGGCCGCAACGGGCTGATCAGCGACCTGCTGACCGCCCTCGGCCTCGCCGACGGCGGCACCCAACTGCTCTACACCGAATTCGCCCTGATCGCCGGGCTCACCCAGCTCTTCACCCCGATCATGATCCTGACCTCGTACAGCTCGCTGTCGCATATCGACGTCAAGCTGGAGGAGGCCGCCCGCGGCCTCGGGGCGAGCCCCGGCCGGGCCTTCCGCCGGGTGGTGCTGCCGATCGCGCTGCCCGGTGTGCTGGTCGGCGCGATGCTGGTGTTCGCCGGCGCGGTCACCGCGTTCACCACCCCGCTGCTGCTGGGCGGCACCCGCAACCGCACGCTGGCCACGCTCCTGTACGACTACGCCAATGTGAAGCTCGACTGGGGCGCTGCCAGCGCGGTGGCCTTGATCATGACCGCGCTGGTGGTCGTCGCGGGCCTGATATCCGGCCGGCTGTCGAAGGTGGGTGCCGTCTGATGCGCGGACGTCCGCTGCTGACCGCCGTGGCCGCGCTGGCCCTGGTCTTCCTCCTCGGGCCCATCCTGCTGGTGGTGGCCATCGCCTTCTCCTCCGGCGACACCGTGGAGTTCCCCCCGCCCGGCCTGTCGGGCAAGTGGTTCACCAAGGCGCTGGCGTACCAGCCCTTCCAGGACGCGCTGACCACCAGCGCGCTGGTGGCGGCCGGGGCCACGCTGCTCGCGCTGCTCGTCGGCATCCCCGCCGCGCTGGCGATCCAGCGGCGGCGGTTCCGCGGCCGCAAGGCGGCCGAGGCACTGTTCCTGTCCCCGGCGATCGTCCCCGAGCTGGTCCTGGGCTTCGCGCTGTTCCAGCAGCTGATGGTCACCCTGCGGATCACCGCCCTCGGGGCGCTGCTGATCGGCCACACCGTGCTGCTGCTGCCGTACGCGGTGCGGGTGACCGGTGCCTCGCTCGCCATGGCCGACCCCGCGCTTGAGGAGGCGGGGCGGGGGCTGGGTGCGGGCCCGCTGCGGACCTTCTTCCACATCACCCTGCCGGTGATGACGCCCGGGATCGTCTCCGCGGCCGTGCTGTCCTTCCTCACCTCCTTCAACAATGTGCCGCTGTCGCTGCTGCTCAACGGCCCCGGCGTGACCACCCTCCCGGTCCAGATGCTCAATTACGTCGAGTTCTCCTTCGACCCGGTCGTCGCGGCGGTGTCCACCCTGCTACTGGCGGCCACGGTGGTCGTCGCCCTGGTGACCGAGCGGCTCGTCGGCTTCAACAAGGTCTTCGGCAAGTAGGGATGCACGCATGACATCGACGATGACGACGACGAAGACGGCGGAGACGACGACGCCGGTGGTCCAGTTGCAGTCCATCACCCGGGAGTTCTCGGGCTCGGTGGCGGTCGACTCCATCGATCTGACGGTGCGCCGCGGGGAGTTCACCGCGCTGCTCGGCCCCAGCGGCTGCGGCAAGACCACCACCCTGCGGATGATCGCCGGTTTTCTGCCGCCCACCAGCGGCACGATCCTGCTCGACGGCCAGGACGCCACCACCCTGCCGCCCGAGCGCCGCAACATCGGCATGGTGTTCCAGTCGTACGCGCTCTTCCCGCATCTGACCGTCGAGAAGAACGTCGCCTTCGGACTGCGGATGCGGGGTGTGCCCACCGCCGAGATCCGCACCCGTGTGGCCGAGGTCCTCGACCTGGTCGGCCTGGCCCATTTGGCCGGGCGCAAGCCCAAGCAGCTCTCCGGTGGCCAGCAGCAGCGGGTCGCGCTGGCCCGCGCGGTGGCCATCCGCCCCTCGGTGCTGCTGCTCGACGAACCGCTGTCCAACCTGGACGCGCGGCTGCGGGTCCAGATGCGCCAGGAGCTGCTGCGGGTCCAGCGCGAGACCGGACTGACGGCCATCCTGGTCACCCACGACCAGGAAGAAGCGCTCGAACTGGCCGACAACATGGTGATCCTCGACCGCGGCCGGATCGTCCAGCAGGGCCCGCCGCGCGAGGTGTTCCGGGCGCCCGCCACCCGCTTCGTCGCCGAGTTCCTCGGCTACGAGAACTTCCTCGACCTCCCCGGGCGCGGCCCGGTCACCATCCGGCCCGAGCACATCGGCGTCCTCGGCCCGGACGCCGAGCCGCCCGCGGGCGGTGAGGTGGTCGAGGCGACCGTCACCGCGGTCCGCTTCCGCGGCACCGACTTCGCGGTCACCGCCGCCGTCGGCGACCGCACCCTGCACGCCATCACCACCGACGAGACGCTGCGCGCGGGCGCGTCGGTACGGCTCCACCTGCCCCTGGGGCAGGCCATCCCCCTGCCCGGCGACGACGGCGCCGCTCGGCTCGGCAAGAACCCTCGTCAGGAGTGTCCCGCATGATCCGCACCGCCAGACTCACCACCGGCGCCCTGGCCGCGTCCCTGATCGCCTTCACCCTCTCCGGCTGCGCGGAGAGCGCCAAGGCCGACCCGAAGAAGCTGACGGTGAGCACCTTCGGCTTCGGGGCCGACCGCTTCGAGGAGACGGTGATCAAGCCGTTCGAGAAGAAGACCGGCATCGATGTCACCCTGGAGACGGGGGCCAACGCGGACCGGCTGACCAAGCTGCGGGTCAACAAGAACGACCCCACTGTGGACGTCGTGATGATCTCCGACCTCTTCGCCGCCATGGGCCAGAAGCAGGGCCTCTTCGACAAGGTCGACCCCAAGAAGGTCCCCAACATGGCGAAGATCTACGACTTCGCCAAGAGCCAGGACGGCTACGGCCCGGCCTACACCTACCAGCTGCTCGGGATGCTCTACCGCACCGACAAGGTCAAGCAGCCGCCCACGCTGGAGACCCTGTGGGACGCGAAGTACAAGGGCAAGGTCGCCGTCCCCGACCTGTCCACCAGCGCCGGCGTCCCGTTCCTCCAGGCCGTCTCCGCGACGTACGGCTCGGGCCCCAAGGACACCGACACCGGCTTCAAGAAGCTCTCCGACCTCAAGCCCAATGTGCTGAAGTTCTTCAACCGCTCCACCGAGCTGGTCAGCCTCCTCGACCGCGGCGAGGTCGAGATGGCCCCCGGCCTCGACCTGTTCGCCGTGGACCCGGCCAAGGCCGGCAAGCCCATCGGCTGGGTGCCGTTCGACAAGGGCCGCTACGTCGCCGCCAACACCGCCCAGATCGTCAAGGGCGCCAAGAACAAGGCGGGCGCCGAGAAGTTCCTCGACTACCTGCTGTCCGCCGACGTCCAGGAGAAGGCGGCCGCCTCCTTCAACGACAAGCCGGTCAACAAGGACGCCAAGGTCCCCGCCACCATCACCAAGGTGTCCGGCGAGGCCGCCAGCGACCCGGCCGCCGCCGGGTTCACCTCGCCCGACCTGAAGTACTCCGTCGAGCACAACGACGCGTGGGTGGACCGCTTCCAGCGCGAGGTCTCCGGATGAGCCAGGCCCCCAGGCGGGTCATGATCGACTGCGACCCGGGCATCGACGACGCCATCGCCCTCTTCCTGGCGTACGCGTCGCCGGAGCTCGAGGTCGCGGGCGTGACCACGGTCGCGGGTAACGTCGGCCTCGACCAGGTGGTCGACAACGCCCTGCGGCTGTGCGACCTGATCGGCGGGCCCGCCGCGGCCACCCCGGTGCTCCGCGGCCACGCCGGGCCGCTGGCCCGGGTGCCGCGCCACCCCGACGAGCCGGTCCACGGCGCGTACGGCCTCGGCGGAGTCGAACTCCCCGCGGCCGCCCGCGCCGCCCACCCCGGCCACGCCGTGGACTGGATGGCCGACCAGCTGCGCGGCGCGGGCCCCGGGGAGATCACCCTCATCGCCACCGCGCCGCTCACCAACGTCGCCGCGCTGCTGCACACCCACCCCGACACCCGCGGGCTGCTGCGGGAGATCGTGGTCATGGGCGGCGCGGCGTTCGCCCCGGGCAACACCACCCCCGCCGCCGAGTTCAACTTCCACGCCGACCCGGAGGCCGCCCGCTACGTCACCGAGTCCGGCGTCCCGCTGCGCATCGTCGGCCTCGACGTCACCCGCAAGGCCCTCACCCCGCTCGCCGACGCCGACGCGCTCGTCGCCGACGGCGGGCCCGTCACCACGGCGGCCGGGCAGATGCTGCGCCACCTCATCGACCGCTACGCCCGCCGCCACCAGGTGCGCGCCTGCGCGGTGCACGACGCGCTCGCCGTGGCCGCCGCCGTCCGCCCGGAGCTGCTGGAGTGGACGGAGGCGTGGGTGACCGTCGAGTGCGCGGGCGAGTTCACCCGCGGCGCCCTGGTGGCCGATGTACACGGGCGCACCGGCCTGCCGCCTAACGCGCGCGTGGCGACCGGCGTGGACGCGGAGGCGTTCCGCGCCTTCCTGATGTCCCGGCTGCGCGGCCGTTACGGCGCGGCCACCACCCCCGCGCCGTAGTGGCCCTACCCCTCACCAAACCCCCCAGAGCAGGAAGCGAGCAGGAGACCCCATGCCGATGCCAAGCCGCTGCGACCTCCTCATCCGTGGCGCCGGCGTCTTCTCGGTGCACACCGGCGAGATCCTGCCGGCCGACGTGGTGGTGACCGGCGACCTCATCCGCGCCGTCGCCGCCCCGGGCGTGCGGATCGAGGCCGAGCGCGTCCTGGACGCCGACGGGCTGATCGTCGCGCCCGGCTACATCGACGCCCATATGCACATCGAGAGCTCGCTGCTCACCCCCGCCGAGTTCGCCCGGATCACCCTGCCCCGGGGTACCACCACGGTCCTCGCCGACCCGCACGAGATCGTCAACGTCGCGGGGCGCGAGGCCATGGCCTGGATGATCGAGCAGGGCCGCGGGGCCGAGCAGACCATGCTGTGGGCCGTGCCGTCGTGCGTGCCCGCGCTGGAGGGCTTCGAGACCGCGGGCTCCTCGCTGACCGCCGAGGACATCGCCGAGATGCTCGACTGGGACGGGGTGACCACCCTCGGCGAGGTGATGGACTACCGCGCCGTGGTCGCGGGCTCGCCGCGGATGAGCTCGATCGTCGACGCGGCGCGGCGCAAGGGCGTCCGCCTTGACGGCCACTGCCCCAACCTGACCGGCGACGACCTCGGCGAATACCTGTGGGCGGGGATCGACTCCGACCACACCAAGAACACCCCCGAGGTCGCGGTCGAGAAGGCGCGGCTCGGCATGCTGCTGATGCTCCAGGAGAAGTGCCTGAGCGCCGAGCTGGTGCGCCGCCTCCACGAGCTCCCCGTGCTGCCCGACTTCTGCCTGGTCACCGACGACCTGGCGGCCGACGCCATCCTCGACCGCGGACACCTCGACCACATCGCCCGCGTCGCGCTCGACGCCGGGATGAGCCCGGCCACCGTACTGCGCGCCCTGACCCTGCACCCGGCCCGCCGCCTGGGCCTGGACGACCGGGGCGTGGTGGCCCCCGGCAAGCGGGCGGACCTGGTCCTGCTGCGCGCCCTCGACGACCCGACACCGGTGACGGTGGTCTGCGGGGGCCGCGTCGTGGCCGGGGACGACACCGCCGGGCCGACGCCCGACAACCCCTTCGCCGACTCCGTCCGCCTCGCCCCGCTGGCGGAGGCCGACTGTGTATGGCGCGCCGACCTCCCCGACGGGGAGCACACCTTCCGGGCGCTGCGGGTCAACCCCGTCGACACCTTCACCGAGCCGGCCGAGGTCGTGCTGCCCGTACGGGACGGGGTCGTGCACTGGGAGGGCAGGACGGCCGTGCTCGCGGTGTACGAACGCCACCACGGCACCGGCCGCCGGACGATGGCCCCCGTCGTGGGCTTCGACCTCGCGGACGGCGCCACCGCCACCACGTACGCGCACGACAGCCACAACCTCACCGTGGTGGCCACCGACGCGGGCGCGCTGCGCCGGGCGGCCAACCGCGTCATCGGCTCGCACGGCGGGATCTGCGTGGCGGTGACCGGGCGGCCGGACATCCATCTGCCACTGCCCGTGGGCGGGGTGATGTCCACCGCGCCCGCAGCCGAGGTCGCGGCCGGCGCGGGCGCCGTACGCGAGGCGCTGCACGGGTGGGGCTGGCTCCACCGCAACGCCTTCATGAGCGTGTCCACCATGACCCTCCCGGTGTCGCCCCAGATCAAGCTGACGGACCTGGGTCTGGTGCGGGTGGTCGACCGGGCCTGGGAGGACCCGGTCGTCGCATGACACCGGCCGTCAGCCCTCCGCGCGGCGCGAGCGGTGGGACATCCAGGCGGCGACCAGCGCGCCCGAGATGTTGTGCCAGACGGAGAAGACGGCGGCCGGAAGCGCGGCCAGCGGGCTGAAGTGCGCGGACGCCAGGGACGCCGCGAGGCCCGAGTTCTGCATGCCGACCTCGAAGGCCATGGCCCGCCCGGCGGGCTCGCCGAGGCGGGCGGCGCGGCCCGCCGCGTAGCCGAGCGCGAGCCCGAGGCCGTTGTGCAGCACGACGGCCAGCAGCACCAGTCCGGCCGCCGACTTGATGGCGTCCGCGCTCGCCGCCACCACGACGGCCACGATCACGGCGATGGTGACGGCCGACAGCCAGGGGAGCAGCCCCAGCACCCGCGCGAGATAACGCCCCGCCAGCAGCCGTACGACGACACCCCCGACGACCGGCAGCAGCACCGTCTTGAGGATGTCGGTGACCATCGACCCGGCGTCCACCGGCAGATACTCCCCGGCCAGCAGCAGCGTCAGCGGCGGGGTGACCAGCGGGGCGAGCACCGTGGAGACGGTCGCCACCGAGACGGACAGCGCCACGTCGCCGCGCGCCAGGTACGTCACCACATTCGAGGCCGTGCCGCTCGGGGCGCAGCCGACGAGGATCACACCGGCCGCCAACTGCGGTGACAGGCCCAGGGCATGGGCGATGAGCCACCCCAGGCCCGGCATGATCACATAGTGCGCCACCAGGCCGAGCGCCACCGCCCACGGACGCTTGACCACCCCGGAGAAGTCCTGCGTGGTCATGGTCAGACCCATGCAGAACATGATCGTGCCCAGCAGGTAGGGCACGTTCGGCGCCCATCCGCTGAAGGTGCCGGGAGTGGCCAGGCCCGCCGCACCCGCGGCGAGGACCAGGAGGGGGAAGACGGTGACGGCCCGTCTGGCCGCCCGGTCGGCGGTGGCGGGCTGCGGCGGTGTCGGCGGCGCTGTGGCGTCCGCCCTGCGGCTCGTATCTTCGGATCGCACCGCGTGATCGAACGCCCTCGGCGGGGCGCCGCGCAACACCGTCTCGTTATGTGGTCGCTACACGCATTTTGGGTCACCGCGTGCAAATGGTGTCCCAGGCCGTGCTTCGGGCGATGCCGCGGACGGTGCCTCAGGCCGTACGGGGCGGCAGCGGGAGCGGGAGCGGCAGACCGGGCAGCCCGTCGATGCTCGAGGCCACGTGCTCCTTCTTCTCGAAGTACGCGCTCAGCGTGTCATCGGTCTCGCGCCGGAAGCGGTCGGCGTGCAGCGTACGGTCCTCCCGGTAGTCCATGAAGGGGACCGCGAACCCACAGGTGTCCCGGATCAGCTCCGCCGTCACGACGATGATCGCCCGCAGCCCGTGCTCGGCCACGTCGATGTCCGGGAAGTGCTCCAGCAGGCCCGGGAAGCGCGGATCGTCGCGGAAGACGGGCTCGCCGCGGCCGTGCACCCGCACGATGTTCGGCGGGCCGGTGAAGGCGCACCACATCAAGGTGATCCGGCCGTTCTCCCGCAGATGGGCGATGGTCTCCGCGTTGCTCCCGGCGAAGTCCAGATAGGCCACCGTCAGCTCGTCGAGGACCGCGAAGGAGCCGGTCAGCCCCTTCGGGGAGAGATTCACCGTGCCGTCCCCGGCGAGCGGGGCGGTGGCGGTGAAGAAGATCTTCTGCTCTTCGATGAAGGTGCGCAGCCTGCCGTCAATGCGTTCATAGACCTTTCCCATGAGGCGCATTATCCGGGCGACGGGATGGCGGGGCCGATGTTTTCATGGGGGCATGCGGGACAGCAGCGGAAACGGGATCCGGATCCGGCGGGTCTACGAGACGCCGGACCCGGACGACGGGACACGCGTCCTGGTCGACCGGATCTGGCCGCGTGGCCTCGCCAAGGACTCGGCGCGGCTGGACCAGTGGCTGAAGGCCGCCGCCCCCTCCACCGAACTGCGCCGCTGGTACGGGCACGCCCCGGAGCGGTCCGCGGAGTTCGGCCGGCGCTACCGCGCCGAACTGGCCGACCCGGAGCGCCGCGCGGCCGTGGACCAGCTGCGCGCACTGGCGGCCACCGGACCGCTGACCCTGCTCACCGCGACCAAGGACCCGGCCCGGAGCCACCTGCCCCTGCTGGCCGAGGCGGTCGGCGGCTGAGGTTCTCAAGCCTCAGACGCACATCGCCGCGTCGTACCGGGCGAAGCCGCTCGTCTGCCAGGTCGTGCCGTCGGACGTGACGGCGAACGCCGCCGCACCCGGCAGCCGCTGCAGCCAGGGGCGGGCCCGCTCGGCGCCCATCGCGCACGCCGCGGTGGCCCAGGCGTCCGCGTCCGTGAGGCTCCGGCACACCACGGTGACCGAGGCGAGCGGATCCGCGGGGGGCGCGCCGGTGTACGGGTCGAGGATGTGGCAGCCGCGCTCGGCCGGGCCCGAGGTCGCCACGGCCAGCTCGTCGCGGGCCTCCACCACGGCGGCCAGCTCCCCGGGGCGCAGCGGATCGGCGATGCCCACCCGCCACGGCCCGCCGTGCGTCTGGATGTCCCCGCCGCCGTTGACACACACCGACCCGGCCCCCGCCGACGCCAGCATCTGCGCGGCGCGCTCCACCGCCCAGCCCTTGACCAGACCGGTCGGATCCAGCTGTCCGGCGTAGCGGGCGCTGAACCAGCCGTCGCTGAGCCGATCGGCCTCCTCGGCCAGCCGCAGCACATCCCGTACGTCCGCATCGCACTGCGACACATCAAGCTCGCCGCGGTGCAACCGGCTGATCTGGCTGTCCGCCCGCCAGGTGGAGAAGAGCTCGTCGACCCGGTGCAGCCAGGCCGCCGCCCCGTCCAGCGCGGCCCGCACCCGGGGCCGGCCGGCTTCGGGCACCTCACGGACGTCGAGGGAGAAGACCGTGCCCATGGCCTCCTCGACATGCAGCATCCGCCGCGGCTCGCCGTCCATCACAGACCGGCCTTGTCCAGCGCGCTCTGCAGGGACTTGCGGTAGCCCTCGCTGGTGTACGTGGCGCCGGAGACGGTGTCGATCTTCGCGCTCTGGGCGGTCAGTGCGGCCTTGTTCAGCTTGGGCACCGAATCGGCGGCGATCTGGTCGCTCTGCGGGCCGGAGTCGGGGGTTTTCACGGCCGTGGCTCCGGTGATCTTGCCGCCGCTGACGGTCACGCTCACCTGGACCGGGCCGTACTGGGTCTGGGCCGCGTCGCCGGTGACCGTACGTGCGCCACCGCCGTTGCCGCCGCCACCACCGCCTCCGCCATTGCCGCCATTGCCCCCGCCGGGTGCCGCCGGGGCGGTGGCGGGGGCCTGTGGCGCCTGTGCGGGGTTTTGCGGACCGGCCGCGGCGACCGGCTCCGACCCGGGCTGCTTCAGGGCGAGCAGCAACACGACCCCGGAGACGGTGGCCGCGGTGCCCAGGATGATCCGGCGCAGCGGATGTTTCTTCTTCATGACTCCGCCTCCCTTGCGTTTCGAAGGACTACATTTCGAAGGACTCGTGGTGGATACGGCGATCGGGCACCCCGGCCTCGCGCAGCGCCGCGTAGGCGTGCTCGGTCAGGCCGGGAGGCCCGCACAGAAAGACGTCGTGCCGGTCGATATCGGGCAGCACCGAGCGCAGCCGATCGGGGGTGATCTCGGGGCGTGCGCCGTCCGGCCCGTTCACGGCGTACAGCAGCCGGGCCCCGCGCTCCTCGGCGATCCGCTGGAGTTCGTCCCACAGCGCCAGGTCCTCCATGCTGCGGGCCCGGTAGAGCAGTGTGATGTCGCTGCCGCGGCCGGGCAGCGTCTCGAACAGCGCCCGCAGCGGGGTGATCCCCGCCCCGCCCGCGATCATCAGCACCTTGCTGCGGCTGCGCCGCCCGGTGGTCATCGCCCCGTACGGCCCCTCGGCCCACACCCGCGTCCCCGGCTCCAGCGTGGCGAGCGCCGTGCTGTGCCCGCCCACCGCCTTCACCGTGATCCGCATACGCTCCTCCTGCGGGGGCGCGGACAGCGAGTAGGGGTGGGAGCCCCACCGCAGCCCCGGCGCCAGGAACCGCCAGCGGAAGAACTGGCCGGGCTCCGCGCCCAGCCGGTCGAGGTTCCGCCCGCCGATCACCACGGAGACCATGCCGGGCGCCTCGGGGACGACGGCCAGCACCCGCATCCGGTGCCGCAGATTCAGCCCCACCGGCACCAGCACCCGGTACCACACCATGGCGGCGGTGACGCTGCCGTACAGCGCGTACCAGCCGATGCGCGCCATGTCGTCGGCGACGAACTCGGCGCCGGCGGTCAGCTGGTGCCAGAAGGCCAGGAACACGCCCGCGTACGTCAGCAGATGCAGGTAGTACCAGGCTTCGTACGGCATCCGGCGGCGCACCACGCCCGCCGAGATCAGGCCGACCAGCAGCAGCAGCCCGGTGCCGACCACCGCCTTGATCATGTCCGGGTACTCGGTCACCACCGTCACGGTCTGGTCGACGACGCTCGTCTGCGCCTGGGCCGCGTACCCCCAGATGATCAGCACGATATGGGCGAGGATCAGGCACAGCGTGTACCGGCCGCTCATGGCGTGCCACCGCGCGACCCGGTCCGACCCCACGCGCCGCTCCAGCGCCGGAACGCGCGCCATCAGCAGCACGACCAGCGCGATGGAGTACCCGCTGAGCAGCCCGGTCAGCCGTCCCCCGCCGACCAGCCACTCGGCGTTGCCGACCACGTTCGGGGTGTTCTGCCACCACAGCGTCACCACCGCCGCGGCCCCCGCCCAGCTCAGCAGGATCAGCGGCACCGCGGGAGAGCGGCGGGGACGGATGCGCCGCATCACCTCCCGCCGGTCGGTCCGGCTGTTCGTCACCGTCGTCAACGGCCTGTCCCCTTTCGCACGCGTCCGCGCGTCACCGGACGGCTCCGGTGACGAGGGGTACGGCTCGGGGGCGCCGATGTCTCAACGGGCGCACAAATTCGCGGTTTTCATGGCCGGTGTCCATGGGGAAGTGCCCGAGACCGCCGGGCTCCCACGAGGTGGCCGGAGAACCTACCCTGACTGCGGGCCCGGGCGTTGCCCGTCTCAGGGGGAGGACGTTCGAGAATGAGCAGCGGCGACGGCCGGCGGACGGACGACAGACACTTCCGGGTCCCGGACCCCGAGGGCCCGGAGCGCAGTGCCCGGCTGAAAGAATCCATTGCCGCCCTTACAGCGGTGGGCGGTCTGCTGCTGGCCGACCAGGTTCCCGGACCCCTCAAAGGCAGTGCCCTGGTGGAACGGCTGGGCTGGTGGTGCCTGGCGATCGCGGCACTCCTGACGGTCGTCACACTCTGGCGGGCCTTCCGCGGACCACGGGCCCGGCCGACGGCGGACCAGCTCGACCAGGCCACGGAGCGGCTCGCGGGGGCGCTGCGCGGGCAGTACGACCGGGACGAGCGACTCTCCCGCATCCATGACCCGCTCCCCCTCCCCGTGCGGTGGGGGCCCGCCGACCCGCTGGTCACCGACCACTGGCGCAATATCCGGCGGGATCCGGCCGGCAGCGTGGACGGGCCGGACGAACCCCTGGACGTCCAAGGGCGATTCGAGGAGATCGCCGAATTCTTCGGCTCGCTCCCGGTCCAGCGGCTGGTCGTGCTCGGCGCTCCTGGCGCCGGCAAGTCGGTGCTGGTGCTGCGCCTCGCGCGGGCGCTGCTGGCCGAGCGCGACGAGGCCTCGGGGACGCCGGTGCCGGTCGTCTTCACGCTCGCCTCCTGGAATCCGCGGACCCAAGGGCTGTGGCGGTGGGCGGCGGGGCAACTGGCCTCCCAGCACCCCACGTTCGCCTCCGGAGCAGGCCGCCGGGCCGAGGCGCTCGCCCTGGAACTCATCACCTCGGGGCGGGTGCTCCCGGTACTCGACGGCTTGGACGAACTCCCCGGAGACACCCAGGCGGACGCCCTCCACGAACTGCGCGACAGCCTGGCGGGGCCCGCCCGGTTCGTGTTGACCAGCAGGAGCGGGGAGTACGCGGACGCTGTCGAAGCGGGCAACACGGTGCTTCCCTCGGCGGTCGTCGTCGAGCTCCAACCGCTGACCGCCGCCGAAGTCGCTTCCTATCTGCCCCGCACCAGTCCGAGGACCAGTCGCACAGATGAGGCGGCCACCAAGTGGGACCCCGTCCTGCGGCGGCTGGCCGACCGTGATGATCAGTCCCGCGAGGTGCGGGTGGTGCGGGCCGTACTCAGCACGCCGCTCATGGTCGGACTGGCCCGCGCCGCCTACAGCAACACCGCTGCCGATCCGGGTGAGCTGCTGGCGGCAGGCCGCTTCACCACCCGCGTCGCCGTCGAGCGGCACTTGTTCGACACCTTTATGACCGCCGCCTACGGCGGAGCGCTGGACGACCGCGCCAACACCGGCGCGCGGGACGCCCGCGACGCTCGCCGTTGGACCGGCTTCCTGGCCCGGTATCTGCGGCTGGCGGGGGAACAGGACCTTGCATGGTGGCGGCTGGACGAGGCAGTGCCCCGGCCGGTCCGTGCGCTGGGCACCGTGCCGGCGCTGGCGGCAGCGGTGCTCGCCGTACGGGAGGCCGGGTTCGGGCCGCAGTGGTGGAACCGCTGGGTCGGCCTGCCGGGCTGGGCCGCCTTCGCCCTAGTCCTGTCGGCCGTGCTGATCGGCGAGTGGGCGCTGGTATCGCCCGGCGAGCTGCCGGCTCCACGTCGGTCGCGTCGGCCTTCTCGGGAGGCGGTGCGTGAGGGCGCCTGGCCGTGGCAGACGTGGGCGAAGGCCGTTGCCTGGTTGGCCCTCCTGGTGGCGGGCTGGACGGCGGTGGCGCTGGCCGGCAACGGGTTCTGGCTGCTGTGGCTGTTCACTGCCGCGCTGGCCGCGCTGGCGGTCGGACGCTTCTTCAACTTCCTTCGTGTTCGGGCTGATCCGGCCGAAGCGGCCGAGCCCGCCGTGCTGCTGCGCAACGACCGGCGAGCCGTCCTCGCCTTTGGGATCGCCGACCCCCTCAGACAGGAGGACGGCTCGCTGTTCATGCACCGCATGGCATTGCTCGTGCCGCTGATGGGACTGGCGATGTGGACGATCAACGGCGGCCGGGATGTGGTCGGCCTCGGCACCTGGGTCCGTACCTGCGCGGCGGTGGCGCTGGCGTCCGCACTGTACGGCGTGGCGGTGTCCGCCTGGGGACGCTACTCCGTGGCCCGCGTCTGGCTGGCCGCCACGGGCAGGCTGCCATGGCGGCTGACGGCGTTCCTGAGCGATGCCCACCGGCGCGGGGTGCTGCGGCAGGTCGGCGGCCTCTACCGGTTCCGCCACATCGAGCTGCGCAACCGGCTGGCAGAGGATGCCATCCATCCGTCGGCGCCTCCCGGCGACATCAGGACTCCCGCCCGCTGGGCCGCCGCCGTGCTCTATGTGCTCGCCGTACTGGCCCAGTGCGCGGTGGGCCTCCCCCTCGGCACTGGGAAGCCGCTCCCTGGCCCGTACCGCTCGCTGCCGTCGGCGTGCTCGCTGCTCCAGGGGCAGCTGAAGGAGGTGATGGTCGACCCACTGGTGCTGGAAGTCGGCCACAACGGATGCCAGGCCGGTGAGCAGTCGCCGTTCGGGAGGGAGGTGAAGGTCAGCCTCACGGCGACGGTGCACGCGGCCGCGGGCGGCTATTCCCGCCAAGAGGCCGCCAACCAACTACGCCGTTACGTGTACGGCAACCCGAGAGAGCTGTCCGGCCTGGGCGACGAGGCCGTCCAGGGAGATATGACCATGTCCATTCCGCACATGGAGGGCCAGCAGACGCAGGTGTGGATCGGCGCGCGGGTGGCCAACGCCGTCCTGAAGCTCCAGTACGCGGAGGAGTTTGCGCCCAAGGAGCGGGCCTGGGAAGTGGCGCAGATCCTGCTGCGAGCGGTGCTGCGCGAGGCGGGTCTGGAAAAGGGGCCCGGAGCGGACACGCGGAAGAAGAACGCCTCGCCCGCCAGCACCCGCCGTCTCTCCGAGGTGCCGCGGGCCGGGCTCCCGCGCGACACCAGATTCGCGTACTACCGGCGTGAGCGGACGCAGCCTCTTACCGGCGCCACCTGGACGAAGAACGAGAGGTCGCACCTCTGGCGGCTCTCGTCGATGCCCTTTGTCTTCCGGGCGCCCAAGTACCTGTCCTGCAAGGACGACTGGGCGGACAGGGAGAGGACGGGCAAGGGGACGTGCACAGAGAGCCTGCCGTCCGGCGTGCCGGCCCTCCGGCTGCGCCTGGACCTCGCCGTTCGTGACTGTGGGCGTTCATGCGACAAGAGGGAGATCGCGGATTTCACCGGGAAGATGCCCGGCTACCGGTCCCTCCCGTGGAAGCGGGTCAACAGGTCGATGCTGTACGCGGAAGGAAAGGAGGCCAAAGAGGAGCGCTACCACATGCAGGTGTTCCGCAGCGCGGTCGGCCGTGATCGTGTCTATCTGATCTGGGCCCGCGCGCAGGTCTCACAGCGGCATGCGGAGGTTGCGCAGAAGATCGTCAACGACATCGTCGCTCAGACCGGCGGCCGCTCGTAGCCGTCGACGGCTCACAACGGACTGCGTTGACGAAACATACAGGGGAGTGCATACTTATGCTAGCTAGTGCATGAAACTGAAGGAGAACCCCGTGACCGAGCGCGTCGTACTCGCCTATTCGGGCGGCCTTGACACCTCCGTCGCCATCGGCTGGATCGCCGAGGAGACGGGCGCCGAGGTCATCGCCGTCGCCGTGGACGTCGGCCAGGGCGGCGAGGACCTGGATGTCATCCGCAAGCGCGCGCTCGCCTGCGGGGCGGTCGAGGCGGAGGTCGCGGACGCCAAGGACGAGTTCGCCGACGAGTACTGCCTCCCGGCGATCAAGGCCAACGCGCTGTACATGGACCGCTATCCGCTGGTCTCGGCGCTCTCCCGGCCCACGATCGTCAAGCACCTGGTCGCCGCCGCGAAGAAGCACGGTGCGACGACGGTCGCCCACGGCTGCACCGGCAAGGGCAACGACCAGGTCCGCTTCGAGGCCGGAATCTCCTCGCTGGCCCCCGGGCTGAAGTGCATCGCCCCGGTCCGGGACTACGCGATGACGCGGGACAAGGCCATCGCCTTCTGCGAGGCGAAGAAGCTGCCGATCGCGACCACCAAGAAGTCCCCGTACTCCATCGACCAGAACGTCTTCGGGCGGGCCGTGGAGACCGGCTTCCTGGAGGACATCTGGAACGCGCCGATCGAGGACGTGTACGAGTACACCTCGAACCCGGCCACCCCGCGCGAGGCCGACGAGGTGATCATCACCTTCGACAAGGGCGTCCCGGTCGCCATCGACGGCCGGCCGGTCACCGTCCTCCAGGCCATCCAGCAGCTCAACGAGCGGGCCGGGGCCCAGGGCGTCGGGCGGATCGACATGGTCGAGGACCGGCTCGTCGGCATCAAGTCGCGGGAGGTCTACGAGGCCCCCGGCGCCATCGCGCTGATCACCGCCCACCAGGAGCTGGAGAACGTCACCGTCGAGCGCGAACTGGCCCGCTACAAGCGCCAGGTCGAGCAGCGGTGGAGCGAGCTCGTCTACGACGGGCTGTGGTTCTCCCCGCTCAAGCGGGCCCTCGACGGCTTCATCGCCGAGGCCAACGAGCATGTCTCCGGTGACATCCGGATGACCCTGCACGGCGGCCGCGCGGTGGTCACCGGCCGCAGGTCCGACCAGTCGCTGTACGACTTCAACCTGGCGACCTACGACACCGGCGACACCTTCGACCAGTCGCTGTCCAAGGGCTTCATCGAGATCTTCGGCCTGTCCAGCAAGATCGCGGCCGGGCGGGATCTCGAGCAGAGCTGATCTGAGCTGAGTAGGGCTGAGCTCGGCAGCCAGTAGCCTGCATGTCATAGCCGCCTCCTCGCCCCCGGCAGGGAGGCGGCCGCACATCCACACCCCTCAAGGAGCAACGCGTGAGCAACGGCAACAACGGTGATGTACGCCTGTGGGGCGGGCGCTTTGCCGACGGGCCGTCCGAGGCACTGGAGAAGCTGAGCGCTTCCGTGCACTTCGACTGGCGCCTGGCGCCGTACGACATCGCCGGCTCCCGCGCCCACGCCCGCGTCCTGCACGGGGCGGGGCTGCTCACCGAGGACGAGCTGGAGCGGATGCTGGCCGGGCTCGATCTGCTGGAGGCCGACGTCGCCTCCGGCGAGTTCACCGGCACCATCGCCGACGAGGACGTGCACAGCGCGCTCGAACGCGGCCTGCTGGAGCGGATCGGCCCCGACCTCGGTGGCAAGCTGCGGGCCGGGCGGTCCCGCAACGACCAGGTCGCCACGCTCTTCCGGATGTATCTGCGCGACCACGCCCGGATCATCGGCGGCCTGATCGCCGATCTGCAGGGCGCGCTGGTCGGTCTCGCCGAGGCCCACCCGGACGTCGCCATGCCCGGCCGCACTCACCTCCAGCACGCCCAGCCGATCCTCTTCGCCCACCACGTCCTGGCCCATGTCCAGGCGCTGTCCCGGGACGCGGAGCGGCTGCGGCAGTGGGACGTGCGCACCGCCGTCTCGCCGTACGGAGCGGGCGCCCTGGCCGGCTCCTCGCTGGGCCTGGACCCGCAGGCGGTCGCCGCCGACCTGGGCTTCGAGGGCGGCTCCTCGGCCAACTCCATCGACGGCACGGCCTCCCGCGACTTCGTCGCCGAGTTCGTCTTCATCACCGCGATGATCGGCATCGACATCTCGCGGATCGCGGAGGAGATCATCATCTGGAACACGAAGGAGTTCTCCTTCGTCACCCTCCACGACGCCTTCTCCACCGGCTCGTCGATCATGCCGCAGAAGAAGAACCCGGACATCGCCGAGCTCGCCCGCGGCAAGTCCGGCCGCCTGATCGGCAACCTCACCGGCCTGCTCGCCACCCTCAAGGCCCTGCCCCTCGCGTACAACCGCGACCTCCAGGAGGACAAGGAGCCGGTCTTCGACTCCTGCGACCAGCTGGAGGTCCTGCTCCCCGCCTTCACCGGCATGATGGCGACCCTCACCGTCAACCGCGAGCGCATGGAGGAGCTGGCCCCCGCCGGGTTCTCGCTCGCCACCGACATCGCCGAATGGCTGGTCAAGCAGGGCGTCCCGTTCCGCGTGGCACACGAGACGGCGGGGGAGTGCGTCAAGGAGTGCGAGCGGACCGGCATCGAGCTCGACCAGCTCACCGACGAGCAGTTCGCCAAGATCTCCCCGCACCTGACGCCGGAGGTCCGCACCGTCCTCAACGTCCCGGGCGCCCTCGCCTCCCGCAACGGGCGGGGTGGCACGGCCCCCTCGGCGGTGGCCGCGCAGCTCGTCGAGGTGAAGGCGGACCTGGCGGCGCAGCGGGAGTGGGCGGACGCCAAGCGCTGACGCCCGGCACAACCGGCCTGACGGCCACCGGGCCACCCCCGGCTACCCGGCTACCCGATACAAGGAGGCAGACAGACCATGGCGTTCGCGCGCCTCGCGGAAGTCACCACCCCCACGGCCCGGATCGGCCTCGGCCTGGCCGCCGTGGGCCGTCCCGGCTACATCAACCTCGGCCGGGAGCGGGACCTCCCGGCCGAGCGCACCGTCGAGGCGATGCGCGAGCGCACGTACGAGGTGCTGGACGCCGCGTACGCGCGCGGCGTGCGCTATCTGGACGCCGCGCGCTCGTACGGGCGGGCCGAGGAGTTCCTGGCCGGCTGGCTGGACCGGCGCCCCGAGGTGCGGGACGTGGTCGTCGGCAGCAAGTGGGGCTACACCTACGTCGCCGACTGGCGTACGGACGTCAAGACGCACGAGGTCAAGGACCACGGCATCGCGACGTACGACCGGCAGAGCGCGGAGAGCCGCGCCCTGCTCGGCGACCGGCTCGACCTGTACCAGGTGCACTCCGTCACCCTCGGCAGCCCCGCTCTCACCGACCCCGAACTGCACGCCCGGCTGGCCCGGCTCGCGGCCGAGGGGGTCACGGTCGGGCTGTCGACCAGCGGCCCCGCCCAGGCGGACGCGATCCGCGCCGCGCTGGAGGTCACGGTGGACGGGGAACCGCTGTTCCGTACGGTCCAGTCCACGTACAACCTGCTCGACCCCTCGGCGGGCGCGGCCCTGGCCGAGGCGCATGAGGCGGGCCGGGCGGTGATCATCAAGGAAGCCGTCGCCAACGGCCGCCTCGCGGCCCCGGACCAACTCCCGGAGGCGCTGCGCCACATCGCCCAGGAGACGGGCGCAGGCCCCGACGCGGTCGCCCTCGCGGCGGTCCTGCACCAGCCGTGGGTGAGCGTCGTCCTCTCGGGTGCGGCGACCACCGCCCAACTGGACTCCAACCTGGCGGCGGCGCAGCTGACGCTGGACGAGGCGCAGCGGGAGACTCTGGCGACCCTGGCCGAAACCCCGGAGGACTACTGGCACCACCGCGCACAACTGCCCTGGGCCTGAGGAGCTTCCCTCCCCTTTCCCTTGCGGCTCCCCCGCGAGGGAAGGGCGAGCCCCGCCCCCGCCAGGGCTCGCGCCGCGCCGCAGCGTGGCAGCCGCCGTAGCCCCTACCGCCCCGTCAGGAACTCCCGCACCGCCCCCGCGTACGCCTCCGGCGCGTCGTCGTGGATCCAGTGGCCGCACCCCGCGAACTTCCTTAGCGCCGTGCCCGCTCGACGGGCAGTCATCTCGTGGGCGTGGGCGTGGGCGGCCGGGAGCATGGGGCTGTGTTCGCCGCGGAGCAGCAGCGCGGGGCAGTCGGAGCCGAGCCAGTGAGCCCAGAAGTCGCCGCACATGGCCCGCTGCGACTCCATCAGCTCGCGCGGCGAGAACAGCAGCCGCCAGCCGCCGCCCCCGGGATCCGGTTCCGCGCTGTCCAGGAAGTACGTGGCGTCGGGGATCCCGTGCGACTCGATCTCGCGGCGCAGCGCCTCCCGGTCCGCGGCGCGCGTGGGCCAGTCGGAGACGTCGAGGACGGGGTGGTCGACCACCGGGCGGTCGGTTACGGCGCCGATGTCCTCGAT
The DNA here is from genome assembly GCF_044334165.1 of Streptomyces sp. NPDC020845. Taxonomy (NCBI): domain Bacteria; kingdom Bacillati; phylum Actinomycetota; class Actinomycetes; order Kitasatosporales; family Streptomycetaceae; genus Streptomyces; species Streptomyces sp. NPDC020845. The sequence goes on from NZ_JBIRSJ010000003.1 coordinate 116,308, forward strand.
GACGAGCGCGCTCACCAACTCCGGGTGGCGGGCGGCGAGGGCGTACGCGATCACCCCGCCCGTGGAGTGGGCGACGACCGGGACCGGGCCCAGGCGCAGGGCGCGCAGCAGGGCGGCGGCGTCGGCCACGTACTCGTCGAGGGAGAACGGCCCGCCGCCCCCGGTCAGCCCGTGCCCCCGCAGATCGGGGGCGATCACCCGGTGGCCGGGGGTGAGGGCCGCGGCCAGCGGCGCGTACAGCCGGCCGCGGCCGAAGTGGCCGTGGAGGGCGAGCACCGGGGCGCCCGGTCCGCCGAAGTCCAGACAGGCGACGCGGCGCCCGCGCAGGGGGAGGAAGCCGGGAACGGGAGTGATCATCCGCCGCACGCTAGCGCCGCGCCGACCGGGGCGACCACCGGATTTCGCGGGCGGGGCCCGTACGCCACACGCGGCTGGCGAGAGCGTACGGGGGCGGAGACGATGGGGCTGACCAGGACATAACCCCTGCCGTCAGGCGAGGTCCCGAATGCCCGTACCCATACGCACCGCCTCGGCCGCGAGCACCGCGGAGCCCGGCACCAAGAATCGCGCGAGCGCCCTGCACAAGGTCCGGTACGCCGTACGACATCCCCAACGGGTGCCACGCTATATGCGGCGGCTCGCCCGGGATCTGCGGCTGCGCGTCTCCACCCGCGATCACATCGCCTACTACCGGGCGGTGATGCGGGACGACACCGCCCGGAACCCCGAGGCGGCGGTGGGCAGCGCTTCGCATGAGCGGTGGCTCGCCCTGGGGGAGATGCAGTACGACTATCTCCTGCGGCACGGCCTGCGGCCCGACGACCGGCTGCTGGACATCGGATGCGGCAATCTGCGTGCCGGGTGGCGTTTTATCGACTATCTCGACGCGGGTCACTACCACGGTATCGACATATCGCCGGACATTCTCCTCGCGGCCCAGGAGGTCGTGGCGGGCCGTGGCCTCCAGGCCAAGCTGCCCGTGCTGAGCCTGGTGCGCGATCTGCGCCTGGCGGCGCTGCCCGAGGCGCACTTCACCGTGGTGCATGCGCACAGCGTCTTCTCCCACTCGCCCCGGGAGGTCATCGACGAGTGCCTGGCGCATGTCGGGCGGGTGCTCGCCCCGGGCGGATACTTCGACTTCACCTTCAACCGCACCGAGGGGTCCGAGCACCATGTGCTGCGCGAGGACTTCTACTACCGCACGGCCACTCTGGTGCGGCTCGCCGCGGGCCATGGGCTCGTCGCGCGCTTCATGGACGACTGGGAGGAACTGCCCCACCGGCAGTCGAAGATCCGCGTCACACACGGCGACGCATACAGTGACGAGGCCGCCTGAGCGATCGTCAGGCGGCCTCGTCGCGTGCGAAGAAGAACGAAGAAGGACGAGCCGTCAGGCGGCCTTCGCCTTCGTGGCGTACATGTCCACGTACTCCTGGCCGGACAGCCGCATGACCTCGCTCATGACCTCATCCGTCACCGCCCGCAGCACAAAGCGGTCGCGGTCCATGCCCTCGTAGCGCGTGAACTCCAGCGGCTCGCCGAAGCGGACCGTCACCCGGCCCGGCCGCGGCAGCCCCTTGCCGCCCGGCTGGAGCCGGTCCGTGCCGATCATCGCGAACGGCACCACGGGGGCGCCCGTCATCAGGGTGAGCCGGGCAATACCGGTGCGGCCGCGGTAGAGGCGGCCGTCGGGGGAGCGGGTGCCCTCGGGGTAGATGCCGAAGATCCGGCCCTCCTCCAGCACCCGGCGGCCGGTCATCAGCGCGGCCACGCCGCCGTGCCCGCCGTCCCGGTCCACCGGGATCATGCCGACGCCGGTGAAGAACCAGGCCATCAGCCGGCCCTTGAGGCCCTTGCCCGTGACGTACTCGTCCTTGCCGATGAAGACGACCTGACGGTCGCAGACCAGCGGCAGGATCATCGAGTCGATGAAGGTGAGATGGTTCCCCGCGAGGATGACCGGGCCGGAGCCCGGGATCCGCTCCGCCCCCTCGACCTGCGGGCGGAACATCAGGCGCATCAGCGGACCGAGCACTGCCTTCAGGAACGCAAATCGGGACAACGGGCCCTCCGGTCGGGGTCATGAGCTGAGGCGCCCGTGTGCGGGAGGTCGGTTACTCAGGGTGAGTCAACCCGATACCGCACACTTGCGCCGATGAGACGATACTCGCCGGTCAAGCCCCCGCGCACACCGGGTTCACCCACCTGATACGCACTGTTGACCCACGTTTCCCACGCGTTCTGCCCAACGTCTCCCGTAGGAAAGCCGCTCCACCCTACGATCGGGCCGTCTTTTGATCAGGTTTTGGCAGGTAACGACTCCACAGCGAGGAGTGTCATGGAGCGGGAGCAGAAGCCTGGACGTCGCGCCATCCTGGGGGCCGCGGCCCTCGGCGCGGGGGCGATGGCGCTGGGCGGGGCGGGTACGGCCACGGCGGCAGAGGCGTCCGGGGAGGCGTCCGGGAAGGGCCACGGTCTGCCGGTGCCCACCGTCATCGGGCACCGCGGGGCCAGCGGATACCGGCCCGAGCACACCTTGGGCTCGTACCAGCTCGCGCTCGACATGGGCGCCGACATCATCGAGCAGGACCTGGTCCCCACCAAGGACGGCCATCTCGTCTGCCGCCACGAGAACGACATCACGGCCACCACGGACGTCTCCGCGCATCCGGAGTTCGCCGACCGCAAGACCACAAAGACCGTCGACGGCACCGCGCTGACCGGCTGGTTCACCGAGGACTTCACGCTCGCCGAGCTGAAGACCCTGCGCGCCAAGGAACGCATCCCCGGCAACCGCCAGCGCAACACGCTCTACGACGGCCGCTGGGAGGTGCCCACCTTCGAGGAGGTGCTGCAGTGGGCCGAGCGGGAGGGCCGTAAGCGGGGCCGCCGGATCTGGCTGTACGTCGAGACCAAGCACCCCACCTACTTCCGCAAGCTGGGGCTCGGCCTGGAAGAGCCGCTGGCCAAGCTGCTGCGCAGATACGGCCGCCACAAGAAGGACGCGGCGCTGTTCCTGCAGTCCTTCGAGCCGAGCAGCATCCAGCGGCTGCGCAAGCTGGTCGACACCCCGGCGGTCGTGCTGCTGTCCACCATCAACAGCCGCCCCTGGGACTTCATCGAGGCGAACGACCCGCGCACGGTCGCGGACCTGGTCAAGCCCGAGGGCCTGAAGTGGATCGCGAGCTATGCCCAGGGCATCGGCCCCGACCTGTCCGTGATCATCCCGCGCACCGCCGACGGCAAGCTGGGCACCCCGACGAGCGTGGTCAAGGACGCGCACGCGGCCGGTCTCGTGCTGCACCCCTACACCATGCGCAACGAGAACACCTTCCTTCCCGCCGACTTCCGGCGCGGCACCGACCCCAACGCGTACGGGGACGCCTTCGGCGCCTTCAAGAAGTACTTCGAGACGGGCATCGACGGCATCTTCTCCGACAACCCGGACACCGCGCTGCTCGCGGCGGAGGACTTCCGCAAGAGCCGGTGAGCACCGGCCCGGCGCGCGGCGGTGCCCTGCCCGTACAGGGGGACACCACCGCGCGCCGCGGCGTTTCCATCCGCCTGGGCCGGTGACTCCCGTCCGCGCCGTCAACTCGCGTTCGCGTGGCCACCCCCTCGGGTGAGAGACCGGCACACCGGCAACCGGTCCCGACCCGTCCACGTCCCGCCGGGTATGGATCTTCTGGAAAAACTCCGCCCGCTGCTCGCCGCCGAGGCGGCGGCCGAGGCCTACGGCGCGGGCATCGAACCGACCGAGCTCGAACAGGCGGTGTGGCTGCGGCTGCTGGAGCGCACCCGCGCGGACGGGCCGCCGCCCCAGCCCGCGGCCTGGCTGCGCGGCGCGGTCCGGGCCGAGGTGCGCGGGGCCAGGCGGCGGGCCCGGCGGGAGGTGCCGTACGACCCGGTGGGCGACGGCCCGCCCTGCGGCCCCGACTCCCGGCCCGCCGAGCACGCCGAGTATGCCGAGCCCGCCGAGCACGCCGTGCTCCGGGCGGAGACGAGCCGTGCGCTGCGCGCGGCGGTGCGCCGGCTGCCCGGCCGCTGTCCCCTATTACTGGGCGCGCTGCTGTCCCGCGCCGACCTGACATACCGCGAGATCGCGGGGGAGTTGGGAATGTCACAGGGCAGCCTGGGCCCGGTACGTTCCCGATGTCTGGGTTGCCTGCGCAGAATGCTCACGGCGGAGATTGCGGCTCCTGAACTCTGGGGAAAGGAGCGTTAGACAATCGGCGCCTCGGAGGCGGACGTGCATCCTCACGACGGCTCCAGTCAGGCCAGCACCCCGGTCGCATCCCTACCCTCAGCGCGGCCGGCGGACCGATACAAGGGGAGGCATGCGCACATGGGCATGAGCGTGACCATCTCTGCGGCGACCGCGGACGACGCCGAGCAGATCCTCAAGTTGCAGTACTTGTGCTACCAGCGGGAAGCCGAGCTCTACGGGGACTACTCGATCGAGCCGCTGACCCAGTCCCTCGACGACCTCCGTGCCGAACTGGGCAAGGGCTGTGTGCTCGTGGCCCGGCTCGGCGCGGAGGTCGTCGGGTCGGTCCGCGGCACGGTCGACGACAAGGGCACCGCCGCCATCGGCAAGCTCATCGTGCACCCGCGGATGCAGCGGCACGGCCTGGGCGGGCGGCTGCTCGCGGCGATCGAGGAGCGGCTGACCGAGGAGCGGGACGCCAAGCGGTACCGGCTGTTCACCGGCCACCGCAGCGAGGGCAATCTGCGGCTGTACCGGCGTTACGGCTATGCGCAGGTGGGCACCGAAGAGGTCAACCGCCGGCTGAGCCTGGTCACCCTGGAGAAGGAGGCCACGCCCTCGGCGTACGCGGCCAGCGCCTGAGACAGCGTTTGAGACAGCGTTTGAGGCCCGCCGGGATCAGTCCTGGCGGGCCTTGCGCAGCCAGATGAGACCGGTGACCGGCAGGAAGATCGGGATGAAGAGATAGCCCATCCCGTAGTCCGACCACACCGTCTGGTCGGGGAAGGCGGAGGGGTCCGCGAGCGTCCAGGTGCCGATGGTCAGCACGCCCAGCAGCTCGGCGGCGCAGCAGACGAACGCCGCCTTGCGCGCCCCCTCCCCGCCGCGTACGAGCGAGACGGTGATGAACGCGTACACGACCGCCGAGACCGCGGAGAGGATGTACGCGAGCGGGGCCTCGTGGTACTGCGCGGCCAGCTGATAGATCGAGCGGGACGCGGCCGCGACGGTGAACACCCCGTACAGCAGCACCAGCAGCCGACCCGGCCCCTGGCCGAGTCCGCCCGGGCGGGCCCGACTCGACTGATTGGCCTGGTCCGGCTGCTCGGCTTCGTCGGCCGTGCTGGATTCGGGCGCTGACTCAGGCACCGGTGCCTCCCCAGATGTCGTACAGCCGTACCTCGAGTACGGCCAGCACCACAGCGGCCGCGGCCACCGTCGCCGATCCCCACCGGGTCCGCTCCGCCAGCGACATGAACGCCGCGATCGGCACGGCGAGACCCGAGCCGACCAGATACGCCACGAAGATCGCCACACTCTCGTCGGGCCGCTGCCCGCGCGCCAGCAGGACGATCCCTATGACCAGCTGGACCAGGCCCAGCAGGGTCACCACGGCCATGCCGATGAAGTGCCAGTCCTTGGTGGGCTGGTCGCGGTAGGTGGCGAATCCGCACCACGCGGCGAGTGCGAGGGCGGTCACACCGAGCGCGACCGTCAGCGCGTCGATCAACGGGACCTCCGCGCGGTGCGGCGGCGCACACAAGGGGTGGCAAGCGGGGTGGCAAGCATGGGACGAGGGTAATCGGCCGGGGAGGGCGCTGTGTTTCCGGCCCATGCGAGCGGCGCACGCGCGGCTGCCGGGCCGCAGACGACCGCGATAGCCGCACCTCTGCGCCGCGCGGGCGGAGAAGCGAACGATAAGAGGCCGCGGCCCCGTACGCTGAGGCGATATGAAGATCTCCGCTGACGCTCTGCTGTTCGACAACGACGGAACCCTGATCTCGTCCCTGGAGTCGGTCCACCGTTGTTGGAGCCGCTGGGCGCGGGAGTACGGAATCCCGGCGGAGGACTTCGAGCGGGTCGAGCTGCACGGCCGCCCCGCCTCCGACATCATCGGCGATCTGCTCCCCGCACACCGCGTACCCGAGGCCCGCGCCCGCATCGACGAGCTGGAGCTGGCGGATGTGGCGGGCGGCGGGGTGGTGGCGCTGCCCGGCACGGTCGAGCTGCTGGGGCGGCTTCCCGTGGACCGCTGGGCCGTGGTGACCTCCGCCAACTGCGAGCTGGCCGAGGCTCGTCTCGCCGCGGTCGGGATCTCCCCGGCGCTGCTGATCAGCGCGGACGACATCACGCGCGGCAAGCCGGACCCCGAGCCCTTCCTGCTGGCCGCCGACAAGCTCGGCTTCGACCCGGCCCGTTGTGTGGTGTTCGAGGACGCCCCGGCCGGGCTCGCGGCGGGCCGTGCGGCCGGGATGCGGACCGTGGCGTTGACCACAACGGCCGACCGGGGACAGCTGGTCGCCGACGTCGTCGTCAAGGACCTGTCGGCCGTGTCCGTCAAGGTCATCGAGGGCGGGCTGGAGATCACGGCGGGCGAGTGAGCCGACCTCCTACCGCTCCGCCTACCGTCCACGGACTGATCTGACAAGTCCGCTATTCGGACAAGTTTGATGGGCCCGTACATGTGTCTGCTTTACTTACGCCCATGACCACGACGAGCAGCCGCGCCACCGCGACCGAGGCGATCCAGACGCCCGGTGCTCGCTGTATGTGTCGAATGTGTGACCGCTGAGGGCCCCTGCCTGAGCCTCGCGCCCCGAAGCGAGACCCGCTGAGCTGAGCCGCGTCCGGCCCCATCCGTGCCGGACCGCGCCGCCCCGCGTCACCGGAACCCCGAAGTCGCGTCCGCGCTTGCGCTCGCGTGCGCCCGGGGCGCTCCACGCCGCGTTCCGCAATGAACGAACCGTGCCCGGCGGCACCATCCGCCGTGCACTCAACAGTGACGGAAACCCCTGTGATCACCACGACAGGCCTGACCAAGGTCTACCGCTCACGAGGCCGCGAGGTCACCGCCCTCGACGGCGTCGACCTCCATGTCCGCGAGGGCGAGGTGTACGGCGTCGTCGGACAGAGCGGCGCCGGCAAGTCCACCCTCATCCGCTGTGTGAACCTCCTGGAGCGCCCCACCTCGGGCACGGTCACCGTGGCCGGCCAGGACCTCACGGCGCTCGCCGGGCGCGGACCGCGGGCCGGTTCGGCGCTGCGCAAGGCCCGTACCGGGATCGGGATGGTCTTCCAGCACTTCAACCTGCTTTCGTCGCGCACCGTCCGGGACAATGTCGAGCTGCCGCTGGAGATCCTCGGGGTATCCGGCAAGCAGCGCACCCGTAAGGCCCAGGAGCTGCTGGACCTGGTCGGCCTCGCCGACAAGGCCAAGGCGTACCCGGCGCAGCTGTCCGGTGGCCAGAAGCAGCGCGTCGGCATCGCCCGGGCGCTGGCCGGCGACCCCAAGGTGCTGCTGTCGGACGAGGCGACCTCCGCCCTCGACCCGGAGACCACCCGCTCGATCCTCCAACTGCTGCGCGATCTGAACCGGCAACTCGGGCTGACCGTGCTGCTGATCACCCACGAGATGGACGTCGTCAAGTCCATCTGCGACTCGGCGGCGCTGATGCGCGACGGGCGGATCGCGGAGTCCGGCGCGGTCGCCGATCTGCTCGCCACGCCCGGCTCCGAACTGGCACGGGAGCTCTTCCCGGTCGGCGGGGAGCTGCCGGGCACCGACCGGACCGTGGTGGACGTCACGTTTCACGGTGAGGCCGCGACCAAGCCGGTCATTTCCCAGCTGGCGCGTACCTACAACATCGACATCTCGATCCTCGGCGCCGCCATGGACACCGTCGGCGGCCGGCAGGTCGGCCGGATGCGGATCGAACTGCCCGGCCCGTTCGAGGAGAACGTCGTGCCGATCGGGTTCCTGCGCGAACAGGGGCTGCAGATCGAGGTGGCCAGCGGCGCCGAGGCGGCGCTCCGCAGGGCGAATGACGGGGCGAATGGCGAGGCGAATGACGGCAGGCAGGCCGAGCTGGCCAAGCTGACCAAGGAAGGTGCCAAGTGACCTGGTCCGAGATGCAGCCCCTGCTGGAGCAGGCATGTTGGGACACGCTCTACATGGTCGGGTGGTCGGCCCTGATCGCGGTCGTCGGCGGACTGCCCCTCGGGGTGCTGCTGGTGCTCACCGACCGCGGCGGGGTGCTGCAGAACGTCGTGGTGAACAAGGTCGTCGGCCAGATCGTGAACATCGGCCGCTCCATGCCGTTCATCATCCTCATGGTCGCGCTGATCTCCTTCACCCGCTGGATCGTGGGCACCTCGATCGGCCCCGAGGCCGCGATCGTGCCGCTGGCGATCGGCGCCATCCCCTTCTTCGCCCGGCTGGTGGAGACCGCGGTGCGCGAGGTGGACGGCGGGCTCGTCGAGGCGGTGCAGTCGATGGGCGGCTCCACCTGGACCGTCGTACGCAAGGTCCTGCTGCCCGAGGCGCTGCCCTCGCTGATCTCCAGCGCCACCACCACGATCGTCGCGCTCATCGGCTACTCGGCGATGGCCGGCACGGTCGGCGCCGGCGGCCTGGGCGACCTCGCCATCCGGTACGGCTACCAGCGCTTCGAGACCGAGCTGATGTGGATCACCGTGGCGATCCTGGCGGTGGTGATCTCCATCATCCAGTTCGCCGGTGACTTCGCCGCCCGTGCCCTGTCGCACCGCGGCCGCTCCTCGGCCACCTCGCGGCTGCGGCCGGTGCGCGCCACGAAGCGGGCCGAGGAGCCCGGCTCGGTGGCCAAGGTCGCCGAGGCATCCGAGGCGCCCTGAGCCCCGGCCCCTTCTCCGGCCCCTTCTCCGTCCTGCCGAACTTCCAGTCCAACCCCTCGTAACTCCCCTCCGCGCAGAGCGCCCTGGCACCCGCAGTGGCCTCGTATGCCCAAAAAGAAAGGCACTTTTCGTGCGTAACACCACAAAGGCCCTCGCCATCGCCCTCACCGCCGGCGCCCTCACCCTGGGTCTGGCCGCCTGCGGCGCGGACAAGGGCTCCGACAAGAACGGCGCGCTCGTCGTCGCCGCGAGCCCCGTCCCGCACGCCGAGATCCTGAACTACATCAAGGACCACTTGGCCGAAAAGGCGGGCCTCAAGCTCGAGGTCAAGGAGTTCACCGACTACAACACGCCGAACACGGCGACCGAAGACGGGTCGGTGGACGCCAACTACTTCCAGAACCAGCCGTTCCTCGACGACTTCAACAAGAAGAAGGGCACCCACATCGTGCCCGTCGTCACGGTGCACCTGGAGCCGCTCGGCCTGTACTCGCACAAGGTGAAGAAGGCCGACGACCTCAAGAGCGGCGCGACCGTGGCAATCCCCAACGACACCGTCAACGAGGCCCGCGCCCTCAAGCTCCTGGACGCCAACGGCGTCATCAAGCTCAAGAGCGGCGTCGGCAACGAGGCCACCCCGAAGGACATCGCCGACAACCCCAAGGGCCTGAAGTTCAAGGAACTGGAAGCCCCGCAGCTGCCGCGCGCCCTGGACGATGTGGACGCCGCGGTCATCAACGGCAACTACGCCATCGAGGCCGACCTCAAGCCCGCCAAGGACGCCCTCGTCCTGGAGTCGCCCAAGAACAACCCGTACGGCAATTTCCTCGCCGTGAAGAAGGGCGACGAGGACGACCCGCGCGTCAAGAAGCTCGCGAAGCTCCTCACCTCCCCCGAGGTGAAGAAGTTCATCAAGGACAAGTACGACGGCTCCGTCATCGCCTCGTTCTGACCGCGGACCCGGACTGTGTGACCCCGGAGGAAACCACATCATGCGCAAGATCGCGGTCCCTCTCGCCGCCGCCGCACTCGCCCTCGGGCTGACCGCGTGCGGCGCGGGCTCCGGCGGCGGCTCGGACGACGACGACACGCTCGTCGTCGGGGCCACCGCCGTCCCGGCGGGCGAGGTGCTGGACTACATCAAGAAGAACCTGGCGGAGAAGGAAGGCCTCAAGCTCGAGGTCAAGGAGTTCACCGACTACGTTCTGCCGAACACCGCCCTCCAGGAAGGCTCACTGGACGCCAACCTGTACCAGAACGTCCCATTCCTGGAGAACTTCAACAAGACGAAGGGCACCGACCTGGTGTCCGTGGCGGATATCTATCTGCCACCCATGGGCGCCTACTCCAAGCACATCAAGGACATCTCCGCCCTCAAGACCGGGGCGACCGTCGCGGTGCCCAACGAGACCACCAACGAGGGACGCGCCCTCAAACTGCTCGCCGCCAAGGGGCTGATCGAGCTGAAGAAGGACGCGGGAGTCACCGCGAGCCCCGCCGATATCACCGCCAACCCGAAGAAGCTCACCTTCAAGGAGCTGGAGCCGGCCCAGCTGCCGCGTTCTCTCGACGATGTGGACCTGGCCGTCATCAACAGCAATTACGCGCTCGACGCCGGACTCGATCCGGCGAAGGACTCGGTGCTGCTGGAGTCGGTGAAGGGAAACGAATACGCCAACGTTCTCGCCGCGAAGAAGGGCAATGAGGACGACCCGCGGGTGAAGAAACTGGCCAAGCTCCTCACCTCGCCCGAAGTGCGGAAATTCATCCAAGAGAAGTACAAGGGGTCGGTGCTGCCGGTCACCGGCGGTTAGCCCGCGCACTGGCGATGGCTCCGTATCCGAACGTCACAAACGGATACGGAGCCTTCCGCTTGGCCACCCCGTGCTGCATTTCTCTCAGGCGATGCTGCATGCTGGGCTCTTCCCGAAACCTTGGACCCCAGGACCCCGGACCCCGGTTATGGAGCGGCGCATGACATCCACCTTCCCGGACATCTCCATCAGTACGGAACGGCTGGTGCTGCGCCCGTTCGAGGAAGCGGACGTGCCCGCGCTCACGGAGATGATGAACGACGAACTCGTCACCGCCTGGACCTCGGTGCCCCACCCCTACACCACCCGCGACGCGCACGAGTGGGCGCTGCGCACCGCGCCCGCCGAACGCACCTCGGGCCGCGGCATCGTCTTCGCCGTCGCCGAATTCCTCACCCAGCGCCTCGTGGGCATCGTGCATCTGAGCAACACCGACTGGCGCGTACTGGCCACCGAGGTCGCCTATGTCACCGCCCCCTGGGCGCGCGGCGAGGGCTACGCCTCGGAATCCACGCTGGCCGTCGCCCGCTGGCTCTTCCAGGACCAGAAGTTCGAACGGCTGGAGCTGCGCACCGCCGCGGACAACACGGCCTCGCAGCAGGTCGCCCAGAAGATCGGCTGCATCAGCGAGGGCGTCCTGCGCAACGCCTGGATAGCGCGCACGCAGACGGAGGGCGGCGGCTGGATCGAGGTGCGCACCGACGTCATCGTCTGGAGCCTGCTGCCAGAAGACCTCCAGGGCGTGCACGGCGGCCCGATGGAGGACACGGACGGCTTCAGCGCGTACCCCACGTACTCCGACTGGAACTGACCACCCTCGGCGCGCGCCCTGCCCCTGGCCCGACCGGTGGCCCGACCGGTGGCCCGACCGGTGGCCCGACCGGTGGCGTGCCTCACCGGTGGCGTGCCTCGGCCACACGGCCCGGCCTTGGTGCGCCCTCGGCCTCTCGGCGCGGCGCGCCCGGCCCGTGGCGTGCCTCACCGGTAGCGCGCCCCGCCCTCGGCGCGCCTCGCCCCGGGCGCACTCCCGCCGTCGGCGCACTCCCGCCCCCGGCGCGCCCTCGCCTCAACGCGCCCTGAACTCACGCCCCGAGCCTCCCGCCAGGGCCCCGCGCCCCCGGGCGCATGCGCCCTGCGTCCGGAGGTCCGGACCAGGCGGGATAATCTCTCCAGGCCCGAGCACCGCGCCCAAGCATCTCGCCCGAGCTCCGCGCGCCCCCGCGCGGCGGCGAGCGCACCGGCGCCGACCACCTCCGCGGCCGCCCGCCAGCCGCCCGCCCGCGACACCCTGGGAGACACACGACGATGGCCGACCGCGTCACGGTGATCGGTTGGGACGGCTCCCCGCTCACGGACGTGGCCCGCTCCGCTCTCGGCGCGGCCACACTCGTGGCCGGCGCCGCCCATCACCTGGCGCTGCCCGAAGTCCCGCCGGGCGCGGAGCGGATCAGGCTCGGCAGCGTGGACCTCGCCGCCCGCCGTATCGCCCAGCACCGCGGCTCCGCCGTGGTCCTGGCCGACGGCGACCCCGGCTACTTCGGCGTCGTACGCGCCCTGCGCGCGCCCGAGCACGGTCTGGAGGTCGAGGTCGTCCCCGCGGTCTCCTCCGTCGCAGCCGCCTTCGCCCGGGCGGGGATGCCGTGGGACGACGCCCAGGTGGTCGTCGCCCACAGCCGCGACCTGCGCCGCGCCGTCAACGTCTGCCGCGCCCACCCCAAGGTCGCCGTGCTCACCTCGCCCGGCGCCGGCCCCGCCGAACTCGCACTGCTGCTCGGCCCGGTGCACCGCACCTTCGTCATCTGCGAGGCCCTGGGTACCCGGCACGAGCGGGTGACCGTACTGACTTCCGACAAGGCCGTCGACCACACCTGGCGCGACCCCAACGTCGTCATCGTCATCGGCGGCTCCGGCGCGTCCGCGGTGCGCAGCGCTCCGGCCCCGGGCGCCGCGCGCGGCGTACTGCAGGGCGGAGGGTGGCTCGCCGGGCGCGACCCGGGCTACCCGGGCGCCGTACGCGGCTGGGCACTGCCGGCCGCCGCGTACGCGACCGTCCTCGGCGAGAGCGAGTCCCCTCAGCTGCGCGCCACCCAACTGGCCCGACTCGGCCCGCGCGTCGGCGACCTGGTCTGGGACATCGGCGTGGGCAGCGGCGCGGCGGCGGTCGAGACGGCCGGGTTCGGCGCCGCCGTCATCGCCGTGGACCGCGACCGGGACGCCTGCGAGCGCGCCGCCGCCCTCGCCCGCCGCTTCGGCGTACAGCTCCAGGTCGTCCACGGCACCGCGCCCCAGGTCCTCGAAGACCTGCCCGAGCCGGACGTGGTGCGGGTCGGCGGCGGCGGCCCCGCAGTCGTCGCCGCGTGCGCCGACCGTCGCCCCGAGCGGATCGTCACACATGCCGCGACACGCGACGAGGCGGAAGCCGTCTGCCGGGTGCTGGAGGACGGCGGCTACGCGGTCGAATGCGCCCTCCTGCAGTCGGTGGAACTGGACACCAGAGTGTGGGCGGAACGCGAGCGTGCGGTGGCCTTCCTGGTGTGCGGTCACCGCCCGCACCTGTGATTTCGCCCTCTGGCGCCGCCCCTGGCTACCACCCGGATATGCCCCTGTGACCCTCGCCCCGATGAGCGTTGCCGAGCGGCGCCCGAGGTAGGCTGGCGGATCGTTGTACTGCCTGTGCCGCTGCCCGGCGTTCGGCGCTTTATCGGCCAATGGCCGGAATGCGTCCCCCTCTTGACGGGCCGCGGTAGGCAATGCCTCGGGCGTGCTACGTGCCGCGCACCGCGTGCGCTCGTTCTTGCCTCTGAGGCTTGCTCTAGGCGGTAGGCGGTTGGAAGGAGCACTAGCGATGGGCGAGGGGTACGCATGACCGACACCGGCCAGGTCCCGGGCGAGGGACTGCCGGAGAACGCGGGCGGACGACTCGGGCAGCCGCATCCCACGGATGTCCACACCCCCCCTGCCGACGCCGGCTTCATCGAGCAGCCGCAGTCCGCGTACACCTTCCTCGACACGCACGACGCCGGCGGCGAAGAGGACGACCTGCTCCTCATGCCCGGCGCTCAGGGCGCGTGGAGCGAGCACCAGCCGCAGTACCACCCCCCGCAGGCCCCGTACCAGCAGCCCATGACCCACCTGCCCGGCGGATACGAGACCGGGGCCTACGAGATGGGCCCGGCGGGCTACGACGCGGTGCCGGCCCAGGGCTACGGCCCCTACGATCAGGGACAGGCCGAGCCCTATGACCAGGGGCAGGGCGGGCCCTACGACCAGGGGCCCGGCGGAGCCTATGACCAGGTTCCGGGCGGGGGCTACGACGCGGGACCGGCCGAGTATGTGGACGCGGCGCCGGGCGAGTACGGGAACCCGGGACAGGCCGAGTACGAGAACCCGGGACAGGCCGAGTTCGGAAACCCGGGACAGGCTGAGTTCGGAAACCCGGGACAGGCTGCGTACGGAGACTCGGGACCTGCCGAGTACGGGAACGCCGGACCGGAGGCCGAGTTCGCAGAGGCGGGACAGGCCCAGTACGAGGACGCGGGACAGGCCGAGCACGGGGAGGTAAGGCCGCCCGAGCCCCAACCCCAGGCGATGTCCGCTCAGCCCACGGAGGCCGAGCCCACGCCTGTTCAGCCCGCGCAGGACCACCCTGCGCAGGGGCAGCCCATGCCCGCCGCCCAGGCCGCATCTGCCCGTCCGACCCCTGCTCAGACCGGTGCGCCGTCGCCCAGGCCGCTCGCCCAGCCCGCCCCCACCCCACCGCGGCGCCCGCTGCACATGGGCCCGCCGATGCCCGAACCGACCAACGGCGTCGTGCGTTCTCTCGCCGACCGGGGCCCGGCTGGAGCCGGTGCCCCAGCCCCTGTCCCCGCTCATGTCGCGCCCGTCCACCAGACCGAGCCGCTTGCCGCCGGACCCCAATACATCGACCAGCCTGGTGAGGACGCCGGACCGCTCCCCGGTCCGCAGCCCGGCAGCCCCTGGGGCGCCCAGCCCCCGCAGGCGGCGCCTCTGGCGGAGGACGTGGCCGACGCTGCCGAAGAGCCCCAGGCACAGGGCCCGCACGAGCCGCAGCAGTTCGCCGAGCCCGCGGCGGAGCAGGCCGACGTCGCCGAGGCCATCCCCGCGGAGGCCGAATTCCAGGGCGTGGACCCGGCCGTCGGCATCCCCGCGCAGGTCGTCCACCCGGACTCCGTCCCACCGCAGCAAGAACCGGGGAACGCCCCGGCGGAGGGCTTCGCGGGGCCCGTGGCGGATATCCCGGCCCAGAACCACCCGCAGGCGGAGCCGTCCGCGCAGCCGTCGGGGCAGCCGACCCCGGCCATCACCATCCCGGCCCAGTCGGACGGCACCGCGACCCCGGCCGAGCCCGCGCCGCAGCCCGTACCCGTGGCCCCGGGCCACGCCATAGTCGCTGAGGCCCCCTCGTCCGACGACCCCGCGCAGGGGCAGCCCGAGCAGCCTCAGGAGGTGGCGGAGGCGACTGAGGCGGGTTCGGCCGCCGCCACGCCGGAGGCCCCCGCGGCGCAGGCCCCGCAGGGCCGCGCCGCACGCCGCCGCGCGGCCCGGGGCCGGACCGCCGCACAAGGCGCGGCCACGGCGAGCGAGGCTCCGGCCGAGCCCGTCGCCGACCAGGCCGCCGTGCAGGACGCCCCTCCGGCGCAGGCCCCGCAAGGACGGGCCTCGCGACGCCGCGCCGCACGGGGCCAGGGCCAGCAGGGTCAGCGACCGCAGGGCCGGGGAGCGCCCTCCGAACCGGTGGCTGCGGCGGACGGCGCAGTGAGCGACCCGACAGAGGGGAGCGCGGCCATCCCCGCGCCGGCTGATGCCTCAGCGGGAGCAGCCGGGGCCGAGGACGCGCCTGCCGCACCTGCGGCTGGTGCAGCCGTCGACGCCTCGGCTGTCGCCGAGGGCGCGGTTGCTGACGCGCCGGTTGGGGATGGCGCGACTGCCGCGCCAACGACTGACGCGGCTGCGGCTTCTGCCGTGCCGGGTGAAGGAACTGCTGCTTCGCATGCTGCTGGTGGCGATGCTTCTGCGGAAGCCGCGACCGCCCCGCCGACGGCTGATGGGCCTGCGGCTGCCGCGTCCGGTGCTGTGCCTGTTGGGGACGCGACTGCGTCGCCTGCGGCCGAAGTGCCGGGCGGTGGTGCGGCTGCTGCCGCGCCTGCGGGCGCCGCTTCCGGTGCGGGCTCTGCCCCTACCGGGTCGGACGGCGACGCAGCCGACACCCAGTCTGCCGCTGCGCCCGATGGGGACGCTGCTGCGGCTGCGGCCGAAGGGGGCGCGCCGGGTGGCGACGCCGCGAGTACCGCGACGGCTGGAGACGCGCAGGGCGGCGGTGCCTCGGCCGCGCCGACGGCTGGTGCGCCTGCGGCCACGGAGCCGGTAGTTGATCCGACCGAGGCGGGCGGGGACGAGTCAGCCGCCGCGGCCGAAGTGCCGGGCGGTGGTGCGGCTGCTGCCGCGCCTGCGGGCGCCGCTTCCGGCGCGGAGTCTGCTGCTACCGCGTCGGCCGGCGACGCTGTCGCCGAGTCGGCCGCCGCGCCCAACGGGGACGCCGCCAACGGCGCAGTTGCCGACGTGTCGGCTGAGGAGGGCACGATCGTCGCGCCGACGGCTGATGCGCCTGTGGCTGCGCCCGGACAGGACGCACCGGGTGGTCAACCTGCTGCGGCTACGGCCGAGGGGGACGTGCCGGCTGGCGACGCGACTGTCTTGCCTGCGGCTGACGCAGAGGGCGGCAGCGCCGCCACAGCCGCGCCTGCGGCTGGTGCGCCTGCCGCTACGGCGTCGGCAGATGGCCCGACTGAGGCGGGCGGGGGCGAGTCAGCCGCCGCGGCCGAAGTGCCGGGCGGTGGTGCGGCTGCTGCCGCGCCTGCGGGCGCCCCTTCCGGCACCGAGTCTGCTGCTACCGCGTCGGATGGCGAAGCAGCCGGCACCGAGTCTGCCGCTACGCCCGGCGACGCCGCCGGTGCGGCTGGGGATGCGCCCCAGGACGTGATCGCTGCGCCTGCAGCTGATGTGCCTGCGGCTGCCACCGCGCCCGATGGGGACGCTGCTGCTGCTCCGGCTGCGGCCGAAGCGGACGCGCCGGGCGGCGACGCTGCTGCGCCTGCCGCTGTGTCGGCTGGCAACGAAGCCGGCGGGGACTCTGGCGCCGCGCCGACTGCGGCCGAGGGGGCAGCGCCCGGTGGTGACGCTGCCGCTGCTACGCCCGCTGCGGCGGCTGGCTCGAGCGCCGGTCCGGCTGCGGCCGAAGCAGACGCGCCTGGCGCCGATGCTGCTGCCGCTGCGTCGGCTGCGGCTGAGGCCGAGGGAGACGTGCCCGGTGGTGACGCTGTCGCTGCCGCGCCCGCCGCTGTGTCGGCTGGCAACGAAGCCGGCGGGGACCCTGGCGCCGCGCCGACTGCGGCCGAGGGGGCAGCGCCCGGTGGTGACCCTGCCGCTGCCACGCCTGCTGCTGTAGCGGCAGGCTCCAGCGCCGCTCAGGCTGCGACCGAAGGGGAGGCGCCGGGCGGCGACGCTGCCGCCGCCCCGTCAACTGCCGCCGCGTCCGGCGCATCGCCTACGGCTGCTGCCGACGGGGATGCCGCCGCCCCTGCGGGTGACGAGTCTGTTGCCGCACCGGGCGCCCAGTCCGGTGCAGGCCATGCCGCTGCCGCCGACGCGACGACCGACGCTGCCCCCGCTGCCGCAACGCCGGACGCGCCTGCCGCAGCTGATGCGGCCGATGCGCAGGCTGCCGACGCCGCGTCTCAGGAGGCGGCCCCTGCCGAGGCCACGGATCCCGCTGCCCAAGCAGCCGCCGAGGTGTCCGCTGAGACCTCGGCCGACGGATCGGGCGGCGCGCCGACTGCCGGTGAGGAGCCTGCGGCCAACGCGTCCGCCACCGAGGGCGGCACCGACGACGCGCCCGCCGGACAAGCGGATGGGGCCGCCGCGCCAGCCGCTGAGGGCACCGCCGCGCCCGCAGCAGCCGCACCCGCAGGCCCGCCCGCATCCGCCGACACGGCCGCGACCGAACAAGACTCTGCCGCACCCGCCCCCGAAACCGCCGAGCCCGCCCCCGAAACCGCCGAGCCCGAAGCCGAACCCCCCACAACACTCCCCGCCGAGGGCTACGCCGACGCCGAGCGGGCCGCCGTGCACCGGGTCATCCGCGACCGGCGCGACATCCGTAACGGCTTCCGCTCCGACCCCATCCCGCACGAGGTGCTGCTGCGCGTTCTCGAGGCCGCGCACACCGCGCCCAGCGTCGGGCAGTCGCAGCCGTGGGACTTCGTGGTCATCCGCTCGGAGGAGACCCGGCGCACCATGCACGACCTGGCCACGCGCCAGCGCGATGCGTACGCCAAGTCGCTCCCGAAGGGACGGGCCAAGCAGTTCAAGCAGCTCAAGGTCGAGGCGATCCTCGAGACTCCGGTCAACATCGTCGTGACCGCCGACCCGACCCGCGGCGGCCGTCACACCCTGGGCCGGCACACGCAGCCGCAGATGGCGCCGTACTCCTCCGCGCTCGCCGTGGAGAACCTGTGGCTCGCCGCGCGGGCCGAGGGGCTTGGCGTCGGCTGGGTCAGTTTCTTCGACGAGCGCGAGATGGTGCGCGCGCTCGGGTTGCCCGAGCATCTGGAGGTCGTGGCGTATCTGTGCGTGGGGTATGTCGACGAGTTCCCCGAGGAGCCGGAGTTGGTGAAGACGGGGTGGTCCAAGCGCCGCCCACTGTCGTGGGTTGTGCATGAGGAGACGTACGGGCGGCGCGCGCTGCCCGGCGAGGACCCGGCGAATCTGCTGCAGGAGACCCTGCGCGGCATCCGTCCGCTGGACGCGAAGGCGCTCGGCGAGGCGTGGGAGCGGCAGAAGCGTATGACGAAGCCGTCGGGCGCGCTGGGCATGTTGGAGATCATCTCGGCGCAGTTGAGCGGACTGTCGCGGAAGTGCCCGCCACCCATTCCCGAGCCCGCCGCTGTCGCGATCTTCGCGGGCGACCACGGGGTGCACGCGCAGGGGGTCACCGCCTGGCCGCAGGAGGTCACCGGCCAGATGGTGGCCAACTTCCTGGGCGGCGGGGCGGTCTGCAACGCCTTCGCGAGCCAGGTCGGCGCCGAGGTGTGCGTCGTGGACGTGGGCGTGGCGAGTGAGCTGCCCAACACGCCGGGGCTGCTGCCGCGCAAGGTGCGGGCGGGGACCGGCGACTTCACCGTCGGCCCCGCGCTGAGCCGCGAGGAGGTGCTGCGCGCCATCGAGGTGGGTATCGAGACGGCCCGTGACCTGGTGGCCGCCGGGAACAAGGCGCTGCTCACGGGTGAGATGGGCATCGCCAACACCACCGTGTCGGCGGCCCTGATCTCCGTCTACACCGACGCCGACCCGGCCGAGGTCACCGGGCGCGGTACCGGCATCAACGACGAGATGCACGCCCGCAAGGTCGATGTCGTACGGCGCGGTCTGGAGCTGCACCAGCCCGATCCGGCCGACCCCATCGGCGTCCTCTCCGCGTTCGGCGGCCTGGAGCACGCCGCGATGGCCGGACTGCTGCTGGGCGGCGCGTCCCTGCGTACCCCCGTCATCCTGGACGGGGTGAGCGCGGGCGCGGCGGCGCTGGTCGCCCGGGCCATCGCGCCTGAGGTGCTGGCCGCCTGCATCGCCGGGCACCGCAGCGCCGAGCCCGGACATGTGGCCGCGCTGAACAAGCTTGGGCTGCGGCCGCTGGTCGATCTTGATCTGCGTCTGGGGGAGGGGACAGGCGCGCTGCTGGCGCTGCCCGTGGTGCAGAGCGCCGCCCGGGCCATGCACGAGGTGGCGACCTTCGATTCCGCCGGAGTCACGGAGAAGGGCTGACGTCCGCCCCCGCCACGTAAGGTGTGCGCGGGGGCACATCCCACAGCCGACCAGCCCGATCAGGACCGATCAACCCCATCGGTGCCGATCACCCCGATCACCGATCAGCACCGATCAGCACCGTTCAGCCAGATCAGCCGATCAGCCAGATCAGCCCGATCAGCGATCAGCCGCTCCAGCGCCGCAGCGGCAGCGCATTCGCACGAGGAGAGCCGCATCGCCATGTCCGAGAACTTTGCATACCCCGTGGGACTGCGCCTGTCCGGGCGTCGGGTCGTCGTCCTCGGGGCCGGCCAGGTCGCCCAGCGCCGGCTGCCGGCGCTGATCGCGGCGGGCGCGGACATCGTGCTGATCTCGCCGTCCGCCACGGCGTCCGTCGAGGCGATGGCCGAGGCCGGCGAGGTGCGCTGGGAGCGCCGCAAGTACCGGGACGGCGACTTCGAGGGCGCCTGGTACGCCCTGATCACCACCGACGACCCCCAGGCCAACGCCGTCGCGTCCGCGGAGGCCGAGGCGCGCCGGGTGTGGTGCGTACGCAGCGACGACGCCGAGGCGTCCACCGCCTGGACCCCGGCCACCGGGCGCAGCGAGGGCGTCACCGTCGCCGTGCTCACCGGCCGTGACCCGCGCCGCTCCGCCGCCGTGCGGGACGCCGTCGTCGAGGGGCTGCGCGACGGCACGCTCGCCGCGCCTCGCCACCGCGCCCGCGGGCCGCATGTCGCGCTGGTCGGCGGTGGCCCCGGCGACCCGGATCTGATCACGGTGCGCGGCCGTCGGCTGCTCGCCGAGGCGGACGTGGTCGTGGCCGACCGCCTGGGCCCCCGCGATCTGCTCGACGAGCTGCCGCCCCACGTCGAGGTGATCGACGCGGCGAAGATCCCGTACGGCCGCTTCATGGCCCAGGAGGCGATCAACAACGCGCTGATCGAGCACGCGAAGGCGGGCAAGTCGGTGGTCCGGCTCAAGGGCGGCGACCCCTTTGTCTTCGGGCGCGGCATGGAGGAGGCCCACGCACTCGCCGAGGCGGGCATCCCCTGCACCGTCGTACCGGGCGTCACCAGCGCGATCAGTGTGCCGGCCGTGGCCGGGATCCCGGTGACCCACCGGGGTGTGGCTCATGAGTTCACGGTGGTCAGCGGGCATGTCGCACCCGATGACCCGAGCTCGCTGGTGGACTGGGCGGCGCTGGCGAAGCTGCGCGGCACGCTCGTCCTCCTCATGGCCGTCGAGAAGATAGGCCCCATCTCCGCCACGCTCATCGAGCACGGCCGGGACGCGAACACCCCCGTCGCCGTCGTCCAGGAAGGCACGACCGCGACCCAGCGGCGCGTCGACGCGACCCTGGCCACGGTGGCGGAACGGGTCGCGGCCGAGGGTGTACGGCCGCCCGCGGTCGTGGTGATCGGCGAGGTCACCGGCCTCGCCTCGGGTAACCATCGGTAACGCATCGCGTCGGCGTCATTGGCACGACCTCCAGGACAAGGCAGTATCACCCTGTGGCTGATCTCATCACCGTCGATGACCCCGACGACCCGCGGCTGCGTGACTACACGGGTCTGACCGATGTGGAGCTGCGGCGCAGGCGCGAGCCCGCCGAGGGCCTGTTCATCGCCGAGGGCGAGAAGGTCATCCGGCGGGCCAGACAGGCCGGTTACGAGATGCGTTCCATGCTGCTGTCGGCGAAGTGGGTCGACGTCATGCGGGACGTCATCGAGGACGTCCCGGCGCCGGTCTACGCGGTCAGCCCGGACCTTGCCGAACGCGTGACCGGCTACCACGTCCACCGGGGCGCCCTCGCCTCCATGCAGCGCAAGCCGCTGCCCGAGGCGGAGCAGCTGCTGGAGGGCGCCCGGCGCGTGGCGATCATGGAGTCCGTCAACGACCACACCAACATAGGCGCGATCTTCCGCAGCGCCGCGGCGCTCGGCATGGACGCGGTGCTGCTCTCACCGGACTGCGCCGACCCGCTGTACCGCCGCTCCGTCAAGGTCTCCATGGGCGCCGTCTTCTCCGTCCCGTACGCGCGCCTGGAGACCTGGCCGCGCGGTCTGGAAGCGGTCCGGCACACCGGCTTCAAGATCCTCGCTCTGACGCCCGACGAAAAGGCCACCTCCATCGACGACGCCGCCCCCCACCGCATCGAGCGCGTCGCGCTGATGCTGGGCGCGGAGGGCGACGGGCTCTCCGTGCAGGCCCTTATGGCCGCGGATGAGTGGGTGCGCATCCCTATGGCGCACGGCGTCGACTCCCTCAACGTCGGCGCGGCGGCGGCGGTCGCCTTCTACGCGGTCACGGCGGGTCGTCCGCAGGACTGACCGGCCGAGGCCGCGTAAGAGGCCCCCGGCCCCGCCCCCCTCACGTCATCTGTGCAGCGGCGGCGCAGCATCCTGCGACGACGGCGCGGTGGGCGCGGGCATCGGCGCCCCGAGCCCCAAGGGCGGCCCCTGGCAGCCCTGCGCCGCCGCGATGCCCAGCGCGACCAGCAGCGTCACCACGACGAAGACGATCAGCCGCTGGCGCATCAGCCGACGGTCCGGCCCGACGGGTCGGCGTCCGTTCCGCGGCGTACGGAGCGTACGCACGGGCGGCCGCGCGCCGTTGCGCCCCGAGGGGCGCGCGGGGGTCGGGCGGGCGCCGGAGTTACGGCCCGTGGACCCAGTGGACCCAGGGGCCCCGGCCGAACCAGCCGAACCGGCGGAACGGCCTCCCGTACCCGGCCCAGGGCGCGGCGCAGAGGAGCGCGGAACCTGGCCGCGGGGCGCGGGCGGGGGAGTGCCACCGGGGCGCCGCTCCGTACGCTGCCGTGTGTACTCGTCGGCGCGCCGGCCGCTCGGCCGCTCCGACGGCTGCCGCGGCCCGGGGTGGTGCCCGCCGGACGAGTGACCCCCTGAGTGCGGACCTCCCGAGTGCGGACCCCCTGAGTGCGGACCTCCCGGATGCTGGCCTCCGGAGTGGTGCCCGTCGGACTGCCCGTGCCCGGACCCGCCGGAGCCAAGCCCCCCGTGCCCATGCCCCCCGTGCCCGTGGGCCTCCCGCGCCGCGATCTCCTTCAGGCGCAGGGAGAGCTGAAGCGTGCTCGGCCGGTCCTCAGGGTCCTTCGCGAGACACGCGTGGAGCAGCGGGGCCAGCGCGTCCGGCACCCCGGCCAACTGCGGCTCCTCGTGCACCACCCGGTAGAGCATCACCTCCGAACTCCCCTGCCCGAACGGGGAGTCGGCCATTGAGCAGTACGCGAGCGTCGCGCCCAGCGCGAAAACGTCGGTCGCGGGGGTCACCGTCGCCCCGCGCACCTGCTCGGGCGCGAGAAAGCCGGGGGAGCCGACCGCCGTGCCGACGTGCGTCAGCGTGCTGGCGCCGGTCGCCCAGGCGATGCCGAAGTCGATGATCCGCGGACCCTTGGGCGACAGGAGGATGTTCGACGGCTTCAGGTCCCGGTGCACCACACCCGCCTCGTGCACCGCCAACAGGCCCTCGGCCAGCGCCGACCCGATGGCGGCGACCTGTGTGGCGGGCAGCGGGCCCTCTTCGTTCACCTTGTCGTGCAGGGACGGCCCGGGCACGTACTGCGTGGCGAACCACGGCCGGTCGGCCTCCAGGTCGGCGGCCACCAGCCGCGCCGTACAGCCCCCGCGGATCCGCCGCGCGGCCGAGACCTCGCGGGCGAACCGGGACCGGAACTCACGGTCCTCGGCCAGATCCGGCCGGATCACCTTCAGCGCCACGCGCTGCCCGCGCCGGTCGGAGCCGAGGTAGACCACCCCCATGCCGCCCGCGCCGAGCCGCCGGTGAAGCCGGAAGGAACCGACGACACGCGGATCCTCGCGCCGGAGCCGCATCATCGCCATGTCCGTCCCCTACCTCCGGTGGTAGGCCCCTTCCCAGTACCCCTCGCGGGGAGGCCCCATCCGCTGCCGCCGTCTGACGTGCACAGCTTACGGATTGACGGCCCGACGCGCGCAGAGGCCGCGCATGCGTCGGCAGATGGATTGTCAGTGGCGGGTGGAATCCTTGGAGAAGTGGGGCGGAATCGCGGCAATCCGCGCTCCGATCCGCGATGCGAGATCTCAAGGGACCGCCGCAGAAGGGGGATTGAGCCCGTGAAGGGTGATCGTGTGGAGATAGTCGTTGACGCCGGTGACACGACGCGTACCTATGAAGTGGTGGCGAGCCGGGCGGGCCGCAGGGTGGAGACCGCGGTGCGTCGAGGCGTGGTGGAAGTGAGCGAAGTCACCCGGAGCGGTTCGGTGGTGCGCACCGCCCGCTTCATGGCCACCAGGGTGCTGGCGCTGGTCGAGCAGCCGGTGCCGCGGATCGACGATGGGGAGCGCGAGGAGGGTCCCCTCAGGGAAGACCCCAAGTCCTGACGTCGAGTCTCCACCCAGGGGAGTAGTCGCCCGCGCAGGACGTCATCCTCCGGGAGGCCCGGCATCGATACGAAGGCATGACGCCGTCCCCGGTCGCCGCGCCTAATGTTGAGGTCAAGCGGCGGGCGCAGCACTCGTCCCCCGAGGTCAGACGCTCGCCGCCCCAGATGTGACAGGAGAGAGGCAATGGCGGATCCGGCTGGAGGGACGGCCACCCGAGCGCGCGGGCACCGCGCGGCGGAGGTGTTCGGCGACCAGCGGTCCGACCGGCGTCACCCCTTGGTCGCGGCGGCGCTGGCGCTGCCGCTGGCCGCTCTCCTGGCCATCGTGTTCGGCGGCTGGGAGGCCGTCGTCACACAGGCGTCGTCCGTGGCGGGAATGCTGGGGCGCTGAGCGCCCCAGGCCCGGGAGAGCGGCCCGGGCGGGGACATCCCGTCATCAACCCCGTGGGGACGGGGGTGCGGCGGACGGCACGAGTGCCCGGACAGCTGGGGAGCTGTCCGGGCATCGCGCCGTTCGGGGGCCATGCCCCGGCGAAGCGGGGATACGGCCTGACCTAGGATCCAGCTCGGAAGGCCACCGCGTCTGCGAGATGGGAAGCCGTGAGCGGAACCGTACGGGAGGACGTCGTCCCGCAGCTGGTCGACGTCGTCCGCCACCGGTCCGCGCCGCATCACGGACCCCTCGGCGAGGCGATCGTGCTTGCGGACCGCCGCGACGCCACCGTCATACTCCATGGTTCGGTCGTCGCGAAGGCGCACGCCCCCGGCACGGACCCGGATGAGCTGGCCGTCAGGGTGCGGGTGGCCGGGCATCCGAGGTGTGCCGGCATCCTGCTTCCGCCGCTGGGCGGGCCCGAGGCGCTGCCCGGAGGGCGGGCGGTGACCCTGTGGCCGTACGGGGAGCCGGTGTCGCCCGAGCACCCGGAGGCCGCGCCATGGGGGGAGGCCGGGGCGCTGCTGGCGCGGCTGCACTCCGTGGAGCCCGCCGCGCTGCCCGGCCCGCTGCCGCCGATGCGCGGACCCGCCAAGGCCGCCCGGGCCGTCGCCAGGCTGCGGCGCGCGGGGGTCGGAGCGGCGGAGGGCGGAGCGGGGGCGGCCGTGGAGGCGGTGCTGCGGGCGTGGGGCGCGCTGCCGGGCTGGGCGCGGGGCGAGGGGGCGGCGCCGCAGGGTGGTGGCGCGCTGTGCCATGGCGATCTCCACCTGGGCCAGTTGGTGAGATACGCCGCATCCCCCGAGTACCCAGGATTTCCCGAGCACCCAGGGCTTCCCGAGTACCCGGGGTTTCCCGAGCACCCCGGACCGCCCGAGCAACCCGGTTACCCCGACCCCCCCAACCCCTCCGGCACCCCCGCCCGCTGGCTGCTCATCGACGTCGACGACCTCGGCCTCGGCGACCCCGCATGGGATCTCGCCCGCCCCGCCGCCTGGTTCGCCGCCGGGCTGCTCGCCCCGGACGACTGGGAGCGCTTCCTGGGGGCGTACCGCGCGGCGGGCGGCCCGGCCGTACGGGAGTGTCAAGAGGACCCGTGGGCACGGCTGGACGTGCCCGCCCGCGCGCTGACCGTGCAGATCTCCGCGCTGGCGCTCGCCAAGGCGGCGCGGGAGGGGCGCCCATTGGACGAGGCGGAGGAGTCGATGGTGGAGGCCTGCCTGCGCATCGCGCGGCTTGCCGGAGCGTAGGGTGAAGTCAACGCCGCCGGACGGCCGTTCCGGCAGCGCTTTTGTCTGAAAGCTGAGGAGTTGAGCGGACCATGCAGTGTCCCAAGTGCCATGCGCAGATGCACACGTACAACCGCAATGGTGTCCAGATAGAGCAGTGCAGCGGCTGCCGGGGGATCTTCCTGGACTACGGGGAGCTGGAGGCGCTCACGCGGCTGGAGTCGCAGTGGTCCACGCCCCCGCAGGCTCCGCCCGCGCCGCCGGCCCCTCAGGCGTACCCGGCCGCGCCCGCCTGGGGTGCCCCGCAGCACGGTCACCACGGCCACCACGGGCACCACAAGCGCGGCTTCGGGCACATGCTCTTCTCCTCCTGAGCGCACACGGCCTGAGCGCATACGGCAGGGCATACGACTGAGGGCCGGGGCGAGATGCCCCGGCCCTCGGCCGATCATGTGGACGATACTGGGATTGAACCAGTGACCTCTTCCGTGTCAGGGAAGCGCTCTCCCGCTGAGCTAATCGTCCCGGGGAACCACGATGAAGATCGCGGAACCGCGGTGTGCGCGATACTGGGATTGAACCAGTGACCTCTTCCGTGTCAGGGAAGCGCTCTCCCGCTGAGCTAATCGCGCGGGCGGGTCCATAAGAACCCGGCGGGCCCACAAGGACCCGAGTGGACGATACTGGGATTGAACCAGTGACCTCTTCCGTGTCAGGGAAGCGCTCTCCCGCTGAGCTAATCGTCCGAGGTGGAGACGGGATTTGAACCCGTGTAGACGGCTTTGCAGGCCGTTGCCTCGCCTCTCGGCCACTCCACCAGACGCAGGGGCCGAAACCCCCACTCCGAGCGGACGACGAGATTCGAACTCGCGACCCTCACCTTGGCAAGGTGATGCTCTACCAACTGAGCCACGTCCGCAGGTGTCGTTTCTCCGGGGCGCTCCCGCGTCCCGGCGACGTGTTGAACTCTAGCGGATTCCGGGGCCAGCTCAAATTCCGTTTGCTCACCATGCTCCCTCCGTTTCCGCAGCGTGCCGCCGTGGGCCGCGGTCGGTACGCCCTCCCGCCACACCGCGGAGGCGCCCGCCCTAGACTCGCAACCGTGTACGAGCTCCCCCCTCTCGCCCGCTTCGGCGGCCTCGTCGCCACCGATCTGCGTGATGTGACCAGCGACCCCGCGGCTCTGGAGTCCGAGGGTTTCTGGGCGGTGGTCGCCGACTTCGAGGGCGGCCTGGTCTGCGCCCGCTTCGCGGACGTACGGCCCGAGCCCGTACCGGCCCCGACGCCCGGCGGCTGGTCGGGGCCCGCCCCCGGGGACTGGACCTCATCGCTGGACCGCGCCGCCTACACCGAGGGCGTACGGCGCATCCGCCGCTATATAGCGGCGGGCGAGGTGTACCAGGCGAACCTGTGCCGGGTCATGTCCGCGCCGCTGCCCGAACCCGACCGCTCCGATGTGGACGAGCTCACCGCGCTGCTGGCCCTGGGCAACCCCGCGCCGTACGCCGGGACCGTCCGCCTGCCCGCGCATGGCGTGGAGGTCGCCACGGCCTCGCCCGAGCTGTTTCTGCGGCGGGATGGGCGGGTCGTCGAATCCGGCCCGATCAAGGGCACCGGGCGCGAGGCGTCGGACCTCCTGGAGAAGGACCACGCCGAGAACGTGATGATCGTTGACCTGGTCCGCAACGACCTGGGCCGGTGCTGTGCCACCGGGACGGTGACCGTTCCCGCGCTGTGCGCGGTCGAGCCGCACCCCGGTCTTGTCCACCTCGTCTCCACCGTGCGCGGCGAGCTGGCGGCCGGCGCGGGCTGGCCGGAGCTGTTCGCGGCGGCGTTTCCGCCCGGGTCCGTCACCGGGGCGCCCAAGTCCAGCGCGCTGCGCATCATTGAAGAGTTGGAGACCGCGCCCCGCGGCCCGTACTGCGGAGGCATCGGCTGGGTGGACGCCGACCGCGGCACCGGCGAGCTGGCGGTGGGGATACGGACCTTCTGGATCGACCGCGCGGCGGCGGGCGGCCCGGCGCTGCGCTTCGGCACCGGGGCCGGCATCACCTGGGGCTCCGACCCGGAGCGCGAATGGGACGAAACCGAACTCAAGGCCGCCCGGCTGCTCAAGGTGGCGGCGGGCGCGTATCAGCCGACGGGAGGCATCGCACGATGACGCTCGCCATCTGGCTCGACGGCTCGCTGCGCGAGGCCGACAGCGCACAGGTGTCCGTCTTCGACCATGGACTGACGGTCGGCGACGGCGTCTTCGAGACGGTCAAGGCGGCCGACGGACGCGCCTTCGCCCTCACCCGCCATCTGCACCGGCTGGCCGGCTCGGCCCGCGGTCTCGGGCTGCCGGAACCGGACTTGGACGAGGTGCGGCGCGCCTGCCAAGCGGTGCTGCACGCCAACCCGGCGCCGCTCGGGCGGCTGCGGATCACCTATACGGGAGGGGTTTCGCCGCTCGGCTCCGACCGCGGCACGGCGGGCCCCACCCTGGTCGTCGCGCTCGTCGACACCGACCGGCGGCCCGATACGACGGCGGTGGTCACCGTCCCCTGGACCCGTAACGAGCGCGGGGCGCTGGCCGGCCTGAAGACCACCTCGTACGGCGAGAACGTCGTGGCGCTCGCCCGGGCCCGGGAGCACGGCGCGAGCGAGGCGCTGTTCGGCAACACGGTCGGGCGGCTGTGCGAGGGCACCGGCTCCAATGTCTTCGTGGTCCTCGACGGCGAACTGCACACCCCGCCCCTGGCCTCCGGCTGCCTCGCGGGCATCACGCGGCAGCTCGTGCTCGACTGGGTGGGAGCGAAGGAGACCGATCTGCCCTTCGACGTACTGGAGCGGGCCGAAGAGATCTTCCTGACCTCCACCACCCGGGACGTCCAGGCCGTCCACCGGCTGGACGAGCGGCCGCTGCCGGGCGCGCCCGGCCCGGTCACCGCGGAGGCCATGCGGATCTTCGCCCGGCGGGCGGCCGACGACCTCGACCCCTGAGCGGCGGGCGGTTCGCCGCGAAAACCTGGTGACGATCGTCCGTCGGGTAGGTAGAACACCATCGTGACCACCATCCTGCGGCCCACCGGGCCGGAACAGCGCACCGACGCGGGCGGCCGGGCCCGCTCGTACGAGGTCTGTGTCAACGGCCGCCCCGTCGGCTCGCTCCACCTCGCCACCGACGACCGGCTGGGCCCGGAGGTCGGGCGGATCGAGCGGCTGGACATCGACGAGCCGGACCGCCACCGCGGCCGGGGCACGGTCGCCGCGCTGGCCGCCGAGGAGGTGCTGCGCGGCTGGGGCTGTACGCAGGTGGAGGTCAGCATCCCGGCGCAGGTCACGACCGCGCTCGGGCTCGCGGGCGCGCTCGGCTTCGGCGAGCGCGGCCGCAACATGGTCAAGGAGCTGTCCGAGGCGCCCGAGCTGCCGGCGGGCAGCGAGGTGCGGGCCATGGGGGAGGCGGAGTACCCGGCCTGGTTCGAGCACGAGCGGGCCGAGTACATCCGCAGCTGGACGGAGCGGGGGGTGGCCGAGGAAGCGGCGCGGGCCAAGGCGGACACCGCCTACGCGACCCTGCTGCCGGACGGCCCCGCGACGCCCGGCGCCCTGCTGCGCGTCCTCGCTCACGACGGTACGGACGTGGGCACCGTGTGGCTGGCGATACGCCCCGAGGAGTCGGCGGAGGCAGAAGGCGCTCTCGAGGGCTATGTCTACGGCGTCGAGGTCGCCGAGGAGCACCGCGGCCACGGCCACGGCCGTACGCTCATGCTGGCCGCCGAGCGCGACGGCCTGGCGGCGGGGGCCCGCACGATCGGGCTGCATGTCTTCGGCGGCAACGCCCCGGCGCTGCGGCTGTACGAGTCGCTTGGCTACCGGCCGACCGAGTACCACCTGTTCAAGCAGCTGCTCTGAGCCCCGAGGCGCCGGCCGACGTCCCCGGGGCGCCGGCCGACGTCCCCGGGGCGCTCGCCCCGGTCCCCGGCTCAGCCGGCGAGCAGCCGGTCGGCGATCGCCTCGATGCGCTCGCGCAGACCCTCCTGGCTCTTCCCGCCGTCCAGCCGCTCGCCGCCGATCACATACGTCGGGGTGCCGTTGACCCCGATCGCCTTGCCCTCGGCCTGGTCCGCGTCCACGATCAGCATGTGCCGCCCGTCGATCAGCGCGGTGTCCATCTCCTCGGCGTCCAGGCCCAGCTCCCGCGCCACCTCCACCAGCAGTACCTCGCCGCGCGCGCCAAGCTCCTCGGCGCGGGCCAGGACGGCCTCGGCGTACGGCCAGCCCCGGCCCTGCACGATGGCCTCCTCGAGGGCCTGGGCGGCCGCGTGGGCGTGCTTGTGCTTCTCCAGCGGGAAATGCCGTATGCGGATCTCCAGGGCGTCGCCGTAGCGGGCCCGCAGCGCGTGCAGATCGGTCTGTGAGCTACGGCAGTCGGGGCACTGGAGCTCGCACCACACATCGAGCACGATCGGCTCGGCGGGTTCAGCGGGCTGGGCAGGCTGGGGGTCGCTCATGGGGTCAGTCTTCCAGCCCGGAGCCGCGTCCTCCGAATCAGCACCGCGCGCCTCGGCCCGGGAGGTCCACGGCACGGACTCGACCCCGCGGACTGGATCCGCGGACGCGGACTCGGCCCAGGGGAGGAGCCGTTCCCCGGAGATGTCCCTGATCCTCATCCCCGGGACGGTCGGGATAGCGCCTCGAGGGTGCACGATGGATACCCGGGACCCGATCCCTGTTATCCGATCGCCAGGAGGACCCGATGCTGACCGACACCGTCTGCGCCGCGGCGTCCGCGGCGGGACTCGCGGTCGCCTTTGTGACGGCGTACCGCAAGCGTTTCCTGGCCGCGACCCGTA
This sequence comes from Streptomyces sp. NPDC020845, assembly GCF_044334165.1. Lineage (NCBI taxonomy): Bacteria > Bacillati > Actinomycetota > Actinomycetes > Kitasatosporales > Streptomycetaceae > Streptomyces > Streptomyces sp. NPDC020845. The sequence continues at coordinate 146,683 of NZ_JBIRSJ010000003.1, forward strand.
TCGCCGCCTACGCGCTGCTGCCGGTGGGTCTGGCGATGACGGGCATCCTGGACTGGATCGCCGACCTGGTCTTCAAGCCGAGCGTCTGGCTGGGCTTCGGGGTGCTCGGCCTGTCCTGGCTGCTGTTCATGGTGACCCGGGCGGTGGAGCGCCGGGGCGGTGGCACCCGCAAGGAGCGGCGCGCCGCCGCGGCGGCGGAGCGGGCCGGGGCTACAGCCCCCGCGCTGGGCGCGGGCGGCGGGCTGCGGGGATCCAGGGGCGCGGCCAAGTCCGGAGGCAGCTCGGGCACGGACGACTTCTCGGATATCGAGGCCATTCTCAAAAAGCACGGAATCTGACGCCCAACCGGTCAATACCAGGTCTCCGGTCGCAGGCGGGGTCCCCCTGCGCCATGATCTTGCGCGAGATGCTGCAATCACCCGGGGAGCGATCCCCTATCGAAGGACCCCCTGCACCGCCGAGCGAAGAGTCGCGTGGCTGTCTCTTCGCCCTTTCCCAGCCACCGCTGATGCTGTTCCTCGCGGTCATATTCACCCTGCTCTTCGTCACCGCCGTCCACGACCTCTACCGGTGGTGACCGCCACCGGACGCGCCGACGTCGGCACGACCGTCGACGCGGCCTCAGCCCGCTGCCGCCTCCCGGCGCCGGGCGCGATAGGCGGCCACATGCAAGCGATTTCCGCAGGTGCGGCTGTCGCAGTAGCGCCGTGAGCGGTTACGCGAGAGGTCGACGAAGGCATGCCCGCAATCCGGCGCCTCGCAGCGCCGCAGCCGCTCCCGCTCGCCCGCCACCACGAGGAACGCGAGCGCCATGCCGCCGTCGGCGGCCAGGTGCTCGGCCAGGGACGCCCCTGGGGCGAAGTAGTGCACATGCCAGTCGTAGCCGTCGTGGTCGGTGAGCCGGGGGGTGGTGCCGGCCGCGGCGACCATCGCGTTGAGCAGTTCGGCGGCGCGCCGGGAATCGGCCGCGGCGAAGACCTCGGCGAAGCGGCCGCGCACGGCCCGTACGGCCACCAGGTCTCGCTCCCCGAGCGTGCCGACGTCGCTGATGGCGTGCTGCGCGACGAAGGTGCGCAGCGCGGCGAGGTCCGCGAGGTCGTCCGGGCCCTCGCCTTCGGGCGTGGTGTTCACCAGAGCGACGACCGCGTCGAGCGCGCACCGGGTGTCGTGGTTGATCAGCACGGTTGGCTCCCTGGCCGGCCGGATCGGAGGCTGCTCTCGCCTGCCCTTCGATCTGACCGACTCTAGCGGCGTCCGCCCACATGTGTGACAACTACGGCCCGTATGACAACCACCCATGACAACTGGTGACCGCTGACAACGGTGATCATCGACAACCGGCAGCGCCGACTGGTGCCGACCGGTGACGCCGTACGACCGCACGAGACGACGGTGTCGTCGCCGCGGACCACTCCGCGGCGACGACACCGTCGCCTGCTGCCATATGCCGTTGTTGATATGCCGTTGATGTCGCTGCCTGCATGCCGCGGCCGGGCTCGCGCCGTCTCCCCGAGTCGGACGGCCGCGCTCAGCGCTCGCCGGGGCTCAGCTCTCCGCCAGGATGTGGGAGAGTTCCGTGTCGAGGTCGAAATGGCGGTGCTCGGTGCCGGGTGGCACCGCAGCGTCGGTTCGCTTGAGGAACGACTCCAGGGCCCGCGCCGGGGCCTCGAGCAGAGCCTCTCCCTCCGGGGAGCTCAGGGCGATGCAGACGACGCCCTGGCCATGACTGCGGGACGGCCACACACGGACGTCGCCAGTGCCTGTGGGCCGGTGCAGGCCCTCGGCGAGCAGGTCGCGGGCGAAGACCCATTCGACCGTCTCTTCGGCTCCGGTGTGGAAGGTGGCGTGCACGGCGTAGGGATCGGCCGTGTCGTACCGCAGGCCCGCGGGTACAGGCAGTGACGACTCGCTCGACACAACGAGGCGCAGGTGCAGCTCGCAGCTGACCGTGGTGTTCATAAGCGCCAGGGCCTTTCGCTCAGTGTGCGCTCGGGGATTCGCACGTCGGCGAAATCGACATGCCACCTACGGTGCCGTTGTAAACCCCTCTGCCCGTTTTGTGGTCCTTCTAGTAGCTCTAGCAGCGGAGTCTCCGGGCGGGCGGTACCGCCATTCCGGTGAACTCATTTCGATCAGGTAAGTTGGGTCACATGAGCGCGGAGAGTGACGAGCGGCAGGAAGTCGCCGGATCGGCGGCATCCGGGGCCGCGGCGGGGGAGGGCGCCTCTGGTGAGCCGGTCTTCGGCTCGCGGGCGCCGCACTTCATCCAGAGGTCCCGGGCGTTGCATGTGAGCTGGCAGGTCGGGGTGTTCCTGGTCGGGCTCGCAGTGGTGGTCATCGGCATCATCATGCTGCCGCTGCCCGGCCCCGGATGGCTGGTGATCTTCGCCGGTATGGCGATCTGGGCCACCGAGTTCGTCTGGGCCCAGCTGGTGCTGCGCTGGACCAAGCGGAAGGTCACGGAGGCGGCGCAGCGCGCTCTGGACCCCCGGGTGCGCAAGCGGAACATCATTCTGACCACGATCGCCGTGGTGATTTGCGCCGCGGCCATGGCGGTGTATGTGTGGAAGTTCGGGTTCGTCATGCCCTGGAAGATCAAGGAGTGACGAGCGCGGTCGACCGCTCGGGGCGCGGACGCGGGTGGTCATGGGCACGGCCCGGCATGCGCTAATGTTGGGCGTGCGCCAGGGCGATTAGCTCAGTGGGAGAGCGCTTCGTTCACACCGAAGAGGTCACTGGTTCGAACCCAGTATCGCCCACCCTGCAACCGAGGGCCCGGAGGCTAGATGCCTCCGGGCCCTCGGTGTTGTTACGCGCAGTGACGGCCGCATCCCTGTCGATCGGTGAAGCGCTTCGACTGATCCTGTCCGAACCGTTGACGTCCGCCGACTACGTCCCTAACTTAGCCCAGCAAGCGCTTGCCTAAAACGTTTCAAGGATCGTTGGTGTGAAGGCTCGTTGGGCAGTCGGACGACCTGCCCGGGAGGGGCGTCTCATGAGTGCTCGATGGGTGCGAGGGAGCAGAGGGCTGCGGGCGGCCGCGGTGGGGCTGCTGGGGCTGGGGCTGCTGGCCTCGGGCTGCGGTGGGAACAGCGGAGGCTCGGGCGATGGCACGGTGACCATCCGCTACTCCTGGTGGGGAGCGAAGGACCGCGCCGAGCTGATCCAGAAGACGGTCAAGCTGTTTGAGAAGAAGTATCCGAAGATCAAGGTGAAGACGGACTTCGCCGAGTACGCCGACTTCTGGAGCAAGTTCAATACCCAGGCCGCGGGCGGAAATCCGCCCGACGTCTTCCAGAATTCCGTCGCTTTTCTGCGCAAGTACGGCGAGAAGAACATCCTGCTCGATCTGAACCAGCAGGTGAAGGCCGGAAACCTCAGCATGAAGGACTTCCGGGCCGGCCTGGAGAAGGCCGGTGAGGTCGACGGCAAGCTCTACGGCGTGCCGGTCGGCGTCAACACTTTCGCCATGTTCTACAACCCCGCCGAGTTCAAGAAGGTCGGGGTGACCCCCAAGGACGGCTGGACCTGGGACCAGTTCTTCTCCGCGGCCGAGAAGATCAGCCAGGACAAGGGGGACCTCTTCGGCGCCAGTGACAACGCCGGGGTGATGTACCTCTACGACCTGTATCTGCGCCAGGAGGGCAAGGCCTTCTTCACCGAGGACAAGAAGCTCGGGTTCACCGAGGACGACCTCAAGAAGTGGTGGGGCGACTGGTACGGGAAGAACAAGGACGGCGTGCTGGTCCCGGCCAAGAAGAGCGAGCAGGTCAAGCCCAAGGCCACCATCAGCGCCGACCTCGCCGCCGCCGAGTTCACCTGGGACAACTTCCTGGTCCGCTTCGCGGCCGAGACCAAGACCGAACTCGACCTCGGCCCGATCCCGACCCTGGACGGGAAGAAGACCGGGCAGTACCTCTCCTCGCTGATGCTCAGCGGTTCCGCGCGTACCCAACACCCCAAGGAAGTCGCGAAGTTCATCGACTTCATGACCCATGACCCCGAGGTCGGCAAGATCATGGGCTACAACCGCGGGGTGCTGCCCACCAACGCGCAGTACGACGCGTTCAAGCCCACCGGTGTGAACGCCAAGATCGCCCAGTACGAGGAGAGCGTCACCGACAAGCTGGAGCCGATCACTCCGCACCCGGCCGGCGCGGATGTCGCCGAGGCCGCGTTCTTGCGCATCTACGGCCAGGTCAGCCAGGGCAAGACGTCGGTGGACGACGCCGTGGACCAGTTCTTCAGCGAGGCGAAGACCGCGCTCGGCTCCTGAGGAGATCCCCCGTGACCCCCACCAAGACCCCCGCGGCGGACGGCCTCGCGCACAAGGCCCCGGCGCCGCGGGAGGCCAAGGCCCCGCACTCCGCCCCCGCCGCCCTCGCGCGGCGGCGGGGGCGCCGGGAGACGCTGGCCGGGTATCTCTTCCTGACGCCGTGGTGCATCGGGATCCTGCTGCTCACCCTCGGCCCGATGCTCGTCTCGCTCTACCTGGCGTTCACCGACTACAACCTCTTCGACTCGCCCAAGTGGGTGGGCCTGAGGAACTTCCGGGAGATGTTCCGGGACGACCGGTGGTGGAACTCGGTCGATGTGACGCTGAAGTACGTTCTGATCGGCACCCCGCTCAAGCTGCTGCTCGCGCTCGGCGTGGCACTGCTGCTGGTCAAGCCCCGTAAGGGGCAGGGCTTCTACCGCTCGGCCTTCTACGCCCCGTCCCTGATCGGCGCCAGCGTCAGCATCGGCGTCGTCTGGCGGTCGATCTTCCAGGACGACGCGATCGTCGACAAGTCGATGAGTCTCTTCGGCTGGGACGTGGGCGGCTGGATCGGCGACCCGGACTGGATGCTGCCCACGCTGATCTCGCTGACCGTCTGGCAGTTCGGCGCCCCGATGGTGATCTTCCTGGCCGGGCTCAAGCAGGTGCCCCGTGAGCTGTACGAGGCCGCGGAGATGGACGGTGCGGGCCGCTGGCGCCGGTTCCGTTCCATCACCCTGCCGATGATTTCCCCGGTGCTCTTCTTCAATCTGCTGCTGGAGATCATCCACTCGTTCCAGGTCTTCACCTCGGCGGTGGTCATCGGCGGCACCGGAGGCTCCGGGGCGGGCGGTCCCGCCGACTCGCTGCTGGTCTACACCTGGTACCTGTACGAGCAGGGCTTCCGCAATCTGCGCATGGGCTACGCCTCCGCGATGGCATGGATGCTGATGCTCGGCATCGGACTGGTGACAGTGGTGCTGTTCAAGACCCAGCGCGGCTGGGTGCACTACGAGGAGGATGCCAGGTGAGCGCTGTGACCAGTACGGCCCGGCGCAGGGTGCGGTCCGTGGGCTGGCATGTGGGCGCGCTCGCGCTGCTGGCCGTGATCCTCTACCCCGTGGTCTGGGTGATCGGGGCCTCGTTCAAGCCCGGCGACAAGATCGTCGGCAGCCTGCAGCTGCTGCCCACCGACCCCATCACCGACAACTACCGGCGGCTGTCGGAGGGCATCGCCGACATCCCGATCACCAGCTTCTTCTACAACTCGCTGATCATCGCGGTGGGTTCGGTGGTCGGGGTGCTGTTCTCCTGCTCCCTGGCGGCCTACGCCTTCGCCAGGATCCGCTTCGCGGGGCGCAATCTGCTGTTCTCGGTCATGATCGCCACACTGCTGCTGCCCTTCCAGGTGCTGATCATTCCGCAGTATGTGCTGTTCCAGAAGCTGGAACTGATCAACACCTTTGTGCCGCTGCTGCTCGGCAAATACCTGGCCGTGGACGCTTTCTTCGTCTTCCTGCTGATGCAGTTCATGCGCAACCTGCCGAAGGAGCTGGACGAGGCGGCCCGTATCGACGGCTGCGGCCATCTGCGCATCTATTGGAACATCGTGCTGCCGCTGTGCCGCCCCGCCCTGATCACCAGCGCGATCTTCAGCTTCATCTGGTCCTGGAACGACTTCATCGGACCGCTGCTCTATCTGAACACCCAGGACAAGTACACGGTCTCGCTCGCCCTGAAGATGTTCATCGACCAGGACACCGTCGCGGACTACGGCGGCATGGTCGCCATGTCGCTGGTGGCGCTGGCGCCGGTGCTGCTGTTCTTCCTCGCCTTCCAGCGCTATCTGGTCGAGGGCGCGGCGACCTCCGGGCTCAAGGGCTGAGGGGCGGCGCCATGGACGTACGGGAGGCGAGCGCGCGGTCGCGGACCGGGCGGGCGGCGGCGCGGCGGGACTCGCGGCTGTTCCTCTTCTCGGTGTTCGCCGAGTCCCTGCTGACCGGGGTGTGGGTGGTGCTCGCCGCTCTGCCCGTGGTCACCCTGCTGCCCGCCTTCGCGGCCGGCTGCGCACATCTGCGCCGCCACCTGGACGGCGAGCGGTCCACATGGCGGGATTTCCTCTCCGGTCTGCGGGGGGCGGTGCGCAGCGGCTGGCGGTTCTCCCTTCTGTGGTGGGCGGCCCTCGCGCTGCTCGCCTTCGATCTGCGCGTGGCCCGCTCCGGTGCCCTGCCCGGCGGGCCCGCGCTGATCGCCGTGAGCGTGGCGGGGACGCTCGCGGTGATCGTGCTCGGGCTGCGTACGGCCGCGCGGTGGCGGCCCGGTCTCGGCTGGCCCGCCGTGGCCCGCGCCGCCGTACGCCGCGGCCTCGGTGCCGACCTGGGCGGGTCGCTGCTGCTCGTCGGCGGGCTCGCGGTGGTCACCGTCGCCGCCTGGCAACTGCTGCCGCTGGTCGCACCCGCGGTCGGCGCCCTCGCGGCCTGCGCCGTCGCGGTGGAGTCGAAGGAGCGCGCCGCCCGCGCCGGAGGCGCTGATGTGCGCCGTGAAAGGGAGAGCGCGCGGAGGCTGCGAGGCTGCAATCGATAAGCGGCTCCGCCGCGCGGGCAGCCGAGGCTGCGATCGATATGCGGCTACCGCCGCGTGGTCGACCGCCGACAGGGGGCACCCCCGGCCGAAGGCTGGGGGAGGCTGAAGCGCCCCGGAGACGAAAAAGTCGAGCCGCGCGGCGGGCCCGCGCCTGACGATGGCGCGCCTGTCGCCCGACAGCGGCCTGCTCGCGCCTGACATCACGACCACCCCATCGAGTCACCCATGTCATGCACCGCACCTGACCCCCGTTGAAAGGTTGCGCATGTCTCCAATCCCCCGACGCAATGTGCTCAAGGCAGCCGCCGTCGCCGGCGCCGCGACCCCCTTCTCCTGGCTGCTCGGGGACAACGCCCAGCAGGCCGCGGCCGCCGACAAGGCTGACACGGCCGACAATGCGGCGGACGACCCCGTGAACATCACCTGGCTGGAGGACGGCGGCCTCGGCGCGGCCGCGGGCAGCACCTTCGGCGTGCCCTGGCCGAAGGGCGCCCAGCCGGCGGACCAGAAGTTCGCACTGGCCACGGCCGACGGCAAGGACGTGCCCCTGCAGACCTGGGCCACCGCCTACTGGCCCGACGGCTCGCTCAAGTGGACCGCGCACGCCGCGGCGGAAGGGCTCGACGGCGCCACCGCGTACCGCCTGACCGCCGGCGAACCCGCAGCGCCCGCCGAGAAGGTCACCGTCTCCGAGAGCGGCGGCAAGATCACCGTGGACACCGGGGTGATCAAGGCCGTGATCGGCAAGGACGGCGGGAAGCTCGTACGGTCCATCACCCGGGGCGGCACGGAGATCGCCCGCGACGGCCGGCTCGTCCTGCTCCGCCAGGGCGATATCGACGACGGCGACCACGGCAGCGCCAAGTGGGAGCGGTTCGACGGTGAGATCAGCGGCGCCAAGGTCGAGCAGAAGGGCCCCGTCCGCGCGGTCGTCCGTATCGACGGCAAGCACCGCAAGGGCGGCCGCAGCTGGGTCCCCTTCAGCGTCCGGCTCTACTTCTACGCGGGCGCCGACTCGTTCCGCATGGTCCACACCATCACCTTCGACGGGGACCAGACCGGCGGTCATGAGTCAGGGGACTTCATCCGCGGCCTGGGCGTGCGCTTCACCGTGCCCATGCGCGACGAGGCGTACGACCGGCACATCCGGATCGCGGGCGAGGGCAAGGGGTTTCTGACCGAGGCGGTCAAGGGCATCACCGGGCTGCGCCGCGACCCCGGCGCGGCCGTCCGCAAGGCCCAGTTCACGGGCGAGAAGCTGCCCGACCCGGCCACCTGGGACCAGCGGGTGACCACTCGGCTGCATCTCATCCCCACCTGGGGCGACTACACCCTCTCGCAGCTGTCCGCCGACGGCTTCACACTGCGCAAGCGCACCAAACCGGGCCACGGCTGGATCCCCGCGGGCGGAGGCGGCCGGGCGAGCGGCTTCGGCTATGTGGGCGGCGTCAGCGGCGGACTGTCCTTCGGACTGCGCGACTTCTGGGAGAAGTTCCCAGCCCAGCTCGACATCCGGGGTGCCGCGGGCGACGAGGCCGAGGTCACGCTGTGGCTGTGGTCGCCCGAGGCCCAGCCGATGGATCTGCGCTTCTACCACGACGGCATGGGCCAGGACACCTACGCCGAACAGCTCGAAGGACTCAACATCACCTACGAGGACTACGAGCCGAAGTTCGGCACCCCGTACGGCATCGCGCGCACCAGCGAGCTGATGTTCTGGGCCAACGGCGCCACACCGAGCGCGGATACGCTGGTCGCCCAGGCAGCCGCCGTACGCACCCCGCCCCAACTGGCCGCCGGACCAGCCGATCTGGCCCGTGCCAACGTCTTCGGCGGCCTGTTCGCGCCCGTGGACCGCTCGACCGCCGCCAAGGCGAAGATCGAGGATCATCTGGACTTCCTCTTCACCTACCACAAGGGCCAGGCCGAACAGCGCCGCTGGTACGGCTTCTGGGACTACGGCGACATCATGCACACGTACGACGAGGACCGGCACCAGTGGCGGTACGACGTCGGCGGCTACGCCTGGGACAACTCCGAACTGTCACCCGACCTGTGGCTCTGGTACGCCTATCTGCGCTCCGGTCGCGCCGATGTCTTCCGGTTCGCGGAGGCCATGACCCGGCACACCGGCGAAGTGGACGCCTACCACCTCGGGACATGGGCCGGCCTCGGCACCCGGCACGGCGTACAGCACTTCGCGGACAGCGCCAAACAGCAGCGCATCTCCACCGCCGTCTACCGGCGCCCGTACTACTTCCTCACTGCCGATGAGCGTGTCGGCGACATCATGAGCGCCCTCGTCGACTCCGACGAGACCTTCCTCGTCCTCGACCCGCTGCGCAAGGTCCGCACCGACCCCGACTACGAACCGGACCCGCACGCCCTGGACATCGGCTTCGGCACCGACTGGAGTGGGCTCGCCGGGGCGTGGCTCACCGAATGGGAGCGGCGCGGCCCCAAGGCCGAGAAGGCCGAGGCCAGACTGCGCAGCACGATGGAGACCATCGCCGCCCAGCCCAACGGCTTCGTCCAGGGCTCCGGGCTCTACGACCTCTCCACCGGCAAGTACGCCGTCGCGACCGAGGCGAGGGTCAGCGTCTCCCATCTGTCCGCGGTCTTCGGCCTCGTCGAGATGTGCGCCGAGCTGATCGACCTGATCGACATACCTGAGTTCAAGGAGGCGTGGCTGGACTACTGCCGCTACTTCAACGCCACCAAGGCCGAACAGAAGGCCCGCTACGGCACCGACTTCGGCTCGCTGCTGCTCTTCCAGGGCCACTCGAGGCTCGACGCCTACGCGGGGGCGCAGCTCAAGGACGAGGCGCTGATCAAACGCGCCTGGCAGAAGTTCTCCGGGGGCGACGGCTACCCCGACGCCACGACCGACTGGAGGACGGTCGAACTGGAAGGGCCCGATGTGCTGGAGCCCGGGGTCGAGGCCGTCTGGGTGTCCACCAACTCCACCGCCCAGTACGGGCTGGCCGCGATCCAGAACCTCGCGCTGATCGGGGACGAGCTGCCCGGCTGAGCCGGATGGGCCCGGCCCGGGTGCCGCTCCCGGGCCCGGTCCACCGCGGACTGGAAAGACCGCAGACTGGAGAGATGGACTGGTGCCGTTACCGCTTCCGGAGCCACTGGGACCTCGACGCCCCGCCCGCCGCCGTCTACCGGCTGCTCGCCGCGGGCGACGAGTATCCCCGGTGGTGGCCGCAGGTCCGGGAGGCGGTCAGGAGCGACGAGCGGACCGGCACCGCCCGTTTCCGCTCCGTGATTCCGTACGACCTGGTCATCACCGTCCGCGAGGCTTGTCAGGACCCGGCGGCGGGGGTGCTGGAGCTGGCGTTCTCCGGCGATCTGGAGGGGTGGGCGCGCTGGACCGTGACCGCCCGCGGCAGCGGCGCACGCGCCCTCTTCGAGCAGGATGTGGTGGTCCGCAAGCCGCTGCTGCGCCTCTTCGCGCTCCCCGGCCGCCCCCTCTTCCGCCTCAACCATGCGCTGATGATGCGCGGCGGGCGGCGAGGGCTGCGGGCCTACCTGGCCGCGCCGCCGCCCGGGGCGCATTCGGTTTGAACGAAACCCACCGCGACCTGTATTGTTCAGGTCGTTCCACCGGGGAGGACCCCGCCGGGACACCCGGGGCGATTAGCTCAGTGGGAGAGCGCTTCGTTCACACCGAAGAGGTCACTGGTTCGAACCCAGTATCGCCCACCTCATGAGGCCGGGCCGCCAGCAGGCGGTCCGGCCTCAACCCTTATCCGGGCCTCGACACGTATCCGGGCCTGACAGGTATCCGGGCCTCGACACGTATCCGGCGGGCCTACGCCGCGGCGGGCAGCTCCGGCCGCATCGGCCAGGCCGGGTCGCACACCTCCTGCGAGCCGTTGAGCGCGAACCACGCCTGCAGACCGCGGGCCTGCGCCGCATACCACACCGTCTGCCGGTCGTGCAGCTCCGCGGGCGTCATCGTGCCCAGCCGGGAGGTGAAGCGGCGGCCCACCGCCCGCACCACTTCCAGGGCGGCCGTGGCGTCCGCCGCCGCGTCATGCGCGCCCGTCAACTCCACGCCGTAATGGGCGCACAGATCGGTGAGCGTGCGTCGGCCCTTGCGATAGCGGTCCAGGTGCTTGTCCAGCACCCGGGGGTCGAGGATGGCCAGTGAGCGCAGGGAGACATACGTGGACAGGCTCGCATTGCGGTGGCGCTTCAACTCCCGGTCCAGCAGGGTCAGATCGAACGGCGCGTTCATCACCACCACCGGGGTGCCCCGGGCGGACTGCTCGGCCAGCGCCCGCGCCACCTCGTCCACCACCGGGGCCGGCCACCTGCCGTGCCGCTGGAGATGGGCGTCGGTCAGCCCGTGTATGGCGCTCGCCGCCTCCGGCACCGGTATCCCCGGGCTCACCAGCCAGCGCCTGACCTCCGGCAGAGTCCCGGCCCCCCGCTGGACCACCAAAGCGGCCGACACGATCCGGTCCTGCTCTACATCGATCCCTGTGGTCTCCGTGTCGAATGCGGCGAGAGGCCCCTCGAACCAGGACGGCATGGCCTCAACTCCTCGTGCTCGCTCACCAAATGGCATCTACGACCCCGCCCCACCTGGTGATACCCGTCGAGGGTGGGCCGAACCGCCGCCGTTTGCCGGGCTCCTGACGCGGAGACAACACTGGTGTACCAATCCGGCAATTCCGGAAGGCGCTCGACGACATGGCGTTCGCGCAGCCCGACCCGGCCACGCCGGCGAGCAGTCTGCTGTCCGAGCGGATCGCACCGCCGCGAGGCTCCCTCGCCACCACCGCCTGTATGGAGACCCTGCAGGTCGGCTATCTGCACGCGGTCGCGGCGGCCGCCGGCTGCTCCTTGGCGCAGCCCTTCCCCGATCACGGCATCGACTGGCACCTCAGCCACAGCGCGCGGGGGCACACCGTCGACGACGAAGTGACGATCAAGGTGCAGCTCAAGGCCACGTACCAGATCGCCCCCCGCCCGCCCGGGCCGACCTTCTCCTTCACCCTCGACAACGACCACCTGATCAAGCTGGCCCGGACCCCGGTCTCGGTCCACAAGATCCTCGTCGTGATGATCGTGCCGCGCGCCCGGGACGACTGGGTGCGCGCCGGCCACGACCGTCTGGCGCTGCGCCACTGCTGCTACTGGACCAACCTGGCCGGCCACCCCGTCACGGGCAGCCGCCGGACCACCGTGCGGATCCCGACCTCGAGGATCTTCGACGACCGCGCGCTCTGCGAGATCATGTCCCGGGTCGGGGCGGGAGGGAAACCCTGATGGACCGGTACCGCCCGACCGAGGAGCCCGCACCCGCCGTGCCCACCCCGTCCCCGGACCAGGTGGACCCGGCCGTGCTCGGCGCCCTGCTGGCCCGGCACGGCTGGCGGCGGCGCGGGGGAGCGGTGGGGCGGTACGCGCGCTGGACACCGGCCGGCGACCTGACCGGCGGCACCAGCCTGCTGGTGCCCGAAAGCCGGGAGTTCCCCGACAGCGGCGATCTGCTGGGCGAGGCGGTGACCGCGCTGGCCCGCAGCGCCGCGCCGTCCGCCCGCGAGGTGCTGATCGGCCTGGCGGTGCCCAGCGACGAGATCCGCTGGCGCCGCGAGGTGCCCGAGCCCCGTACGGGCGCCCCCGCCTGGACCGCGCAGGAACGGCTGCGCGCCGCCGCCCGCGCCACGCTGCTGGCCGGGGCGCTCGCCGCCCGGGGGCGGGCTGGCTATTACGGGGCGCGCCACCGCCGCGAGGCCGAGGCGTGGCTGGAGCACGTGCTGATCGGGCCGGCCGGTCCCGGCGGGCGCGAGCTGACCGTCTTCGTACCGGTGGAGCACGGGCGGGCCGTCACCGGGACCCTGCTGCGCGCGCTGTACGCGCTCCGCGATGCGGTGGACTACCAGCGGACCACCGGCGGCATGGAGGCGTTCGACACCGCCGTGGAGGCGGGCGTGAGCCGTGAGCTGACCGAGGCCGTCGTCGCCCTTGTCGAGGGGACGGAAGGGGCCCGGGTGGCGCTGGAGTGGTCGCCCGGGGCCGGCCCGCCGCACGGCTCGGCGCTCCGGCCGGAGCCGGTGGAGTTCAGCCCCGGCGATCTGCCGGCCCTGCGGGAGGCCGGCGCCCGCTACGAGCAGGCCGAGCCGTCGGTGCCGGTGCGGGTCACCGGTGCGGTGGTGCGGCTGCGCCGCACCGGACCGGGCGGCCCCGGGACGGTCCGGCTGCGGGTGCTCGCCGGCGCCGAGGTGGGGCAGGTGCGGATAGCGCTGGAGGAGGACGACTACCGGATCGCGGGACACGCACATCTGGTGGGGCTGCCCATCCGGGTGAGCGGCAGACTGGAGAGCCGGGGCGGGTTCCGGCGGATCACCGGGGCCAGGGACGTCACCCCGGTGCAGGTCGACGAGGCCGAGCGGGACCGGCTGCTGAAGTCGCTCCAGGAGAATCTGGACTTCTTCGAGGAGGCCTGCGGCGGGCCCGAGGAGGAGCACGGCGACGGATGCCCCGAGCCCTGACCCCGAGCCCTGGCGTCGATCGCTCCCTGTAGCCGTCCCCGTAACCGTTTCGCGGTCCGGCCCTCCGGCTCGGTACGATTCACGCTGCGCAGCAATCGCTGCTCCGAGTGATCCATCAGTCAGGAGAGACCGGTGTCAGACGTCCGTGTGAGCATCCAACGCGATTCCGAGCGGGAAGAGCGCGTGGTGACCACGGGCACTACGGCGGCGGACCTGTTCGACGGCGATCGCTCGATCGTGGCCGCGCGCGTCGGCGGGCAGCTGAAGGACCTGGCGTACGAGCTGGCCGAGGGCGACGAGGTCGAGCCGGTCGAGATCACCAGCCAGGACGGTCTGGACATCCTGCGCCACTCCACCGCGCATGTCATGGCGCAGGCCGTGCAGGAGCTGTTCCCGGAGGCCAAACTCGGCATCGGCCCGCCGATCAAGGACGGCTTCTACTACGACTTCGACGTCGAGACCCCGTTCCACCCGGACGATCTCAAGCGCATCGAGAAGAAGATGCAGGAGATCATCAAGCGGGGCCAGCGGTTCTCCCGCCGCCCCGTCACCGACGAGGCCGCCCGCGAGGAGCTGGCGGCCGAGCCGTACAAGCTGGAGCTGATCGGGCTCAAGGGGTCGGCCGCGGATGCCGCCGAGGGCGCGTCGGCCGAGGTCGGCGCCGGTGAGCTGACCATCTACGACAACCTCGACGCGAAGAGCGGCGAGCTGTGCTGGAAGGACCTGTGCCGGGGGCCGCACCTGCCGACCACCCGGAACATCCCGGCGTTCAAGCTGATGCGCAGCGCCGCCGCGTACTGGCGGGGCAGCGAGAAGAACCCGCAGCTGCAGCGGCTCTACGGCACCGCCTGGCCGACCAAGGACGAGCTCAAGGCGTATCTGGACTTCCTGGTGGAGGCCGAGAAGCGCGACCACCGCAAGCTGGGCTCCGAGCTGGACCTGTTCTCCTTCCCCGACGAGCTGGGGTCGGGCCTCGCGGTGTTCCACCCCAAGGGCGGGATCATCCGCCGGGAGATGGAGGCGTACTCGCGGAAGCGGCACGAAGAGGCCGGCTACGAGTTCGTCAACACCCCGCATATCACCAAGGCCAAGCTGTTCGAGACCTCGGGGCACCTGCCGCACTACATGGAGGGCATGTTCCCCCCCATGGAGTTCGAGGGGCAGGACTACTACCTCAAGGCCATGAACTGCCCGATGCACAACCTGATCTTCCGGGCGCGCGGGCGGTCCTACCGAGAGCTGCCGCTGCGGCTGTTCGAGTTCGGCACGGTCTACCGCTACGAGAAGTCGGGCGTCGTCCACGGCCTCACCCGGGCCCGCGGCTTCACCCAGGACGACTCGCACATCTACTGCACCAGGGAGCAGGCGCCGGACGAGCTGGACTCCCTGCTCACCTTCGTGCTCGACCTGCTCCGCGACTACGGTCTGAACGACTTCTACCTGGAGCTGTCCACCCGCGACGACAGCGACAAGTTCATCGGGTCGGACGAGCAGTGGGCCGAGGCCACCGACCTGCTGCGGCAGGCCGCCGAGAAGCAGGGCCTCGAGCTGGTCATGGACCCGGGCGGCGCGGCCTACTACGGGCCCAAGATCTCGGTCCAGGCGAAGGACGCCATCGGCCGGACCTGGCAGATGTCGACCATCCAGGTCGACTTCAACCAGCCCGCCCGGTTCGAGCTGGAGTACACGGCGGCGGACGGCTCGCGGCAACAGCCGATCATGCTCCACCGGGCCCTGTTCGGATCCATCGAGCGGTTCTTCGCGGTGCTGCTGGAGCACTACGCGGGCGCCTTCCCGGTCTGGCTCGCGCCGGTCCAGGCGGTGGGCATCCCGATCGGCGACAGCCATGTGCCGTATTTGGAGGAGTTCGCGGCAGAGGCCAAGGCGAAGGGGCTGCGGGTCGAGGTCGACTCGTCCTCGGACCGGATGCAGAAGAAGATCCGCAATGCTCAGCGCGCCAAGACTCCGTTCATGATCATCGCTGGTGACGACGACATGGCGGCCGGGGCGGTCAGCTTCCGCTACCGGGACGGTTCGCAGAAGAACGGTATCCCCCGCGATGAGGCGATCGCGGAGATCCTTGACGCGGTGGAGCGCCGGATCCAGGTGTGACGCGCTTCCCCTGCTGACGCGGGGGTGTGCATTCGAGGGGCGGCCCCGAACGGGGTCGCCCCTCACCGCATCCTGATCAGCCTCGGACGAATATGCTGGCCCGCATGACGAGTGAGCCGGAGCAGCAGATCGGAGTGGGAACGCCCGACGCGTTCCAGCGCCTGTGGACACCCCACCGGATGGCGTACATCCAAGGCGAGAACAAGCCCACCGGGCCGGGTGCCGGGGACGGCTGCCCCTTCTGCTCCATTCCGGAGAAGTCCGATGAGGACGGACTGATTCTCGCTCGGGGCCGGCATGTCTACGCCGTGCTGAATCTCTACCCGTACAACGGCGGACACCTCATGGTCGTCCCCTTCCGGCATGTGGCCGACTACACCGAGCTGGATGCCGCGGAGACGGTCGAGCTGGCGGAGTTCACCAAGGCCGCTATGGTCGCGCTGCGTACCGCCTCGGGCGCCCACGGTTTCAATATCGGGCTCAACCAGGGGGCGGCCGCCGGCGCCGGAATCGCCGCCCATCTGCATCAGCATGTGGTGCCGCGCTGGGGCGGGGACACCAACTTCATGCCCGTGATCGGCAACACCAAGGTGCTGCCGCAACTGCTGGCTGACACCCGCCGGATGCTCGCCGACGCCTGGCCGCAGGCGTAACGTCTGGCCCTCCCACAGCGGCGGCCTCCACGGCGGCGGCCTCCATGGTGACGGCCCCGGGTTCCGGCAGCGCTGCCGGAACCCGGGGCCGTCACCGCTTACGCGGCATGGAGCCTCACACGTCGCAGAGCCTTACGCGTCGTAGAGGTCGGCCTTCTTCGGGGCCACGTCCTGGACCTGGCCGCTGAGCGCCAGGGAGCGGTTGCCGAAGCGCTCGGTGTCCACGCCGTGGTTCTTCAGCACGCCGATCGCCGCCTCGTGGACCACCCGCAGCACCGGGGTGGCGGTGCGCAGCGCGTCGTCCGCCATGAAGCGGTGCCGCCAGGGCTTGTCCGCCCAGGCGTGGCGCAGGCCGAACGGCTCGGGCAGGACCAGCTTCCCGCCCAGGTAGTCCAGCAGCGGCGGGTACCAGGTGAAGGGGGCGCGGACGGCCAGCCGCACCACCTCTTTCGCGTTCACCAGCGGCAGCGGTATGGACTTGGTCTCCCAGAACTTGAAGGTCTTGCTGACCGTCTTGGAGGGCGCGGAGGGCTTGGTGGTGAACAGGGGGTGCACCGGTCCCAGCGCATGGCCGGTGACCTCGATCCGCATCGTCTTGTGCAGCAGGGTCACCGTGATCAGCAGGGTGAGCACCAACTGGCCGTCCCAGAGGACGAACTGCACGCCCAGATAGTGCCGGTCGCCGGAGTTGAACTGCTGCTCGTCGCAGATCCGCTGCAGCTCGACGCCCTTTATCTGGAAGCCCTCCTCCTCCGAGGTGCCGCCGCGCTCCACCGACTTGGCCCCCTCGCCGATGGGCGAGACCACCCAGTGGCGCACGGAGGGGGTGGGGAAGCCTCCGGTGTGCAGCGGGGTGCGCTCCAGCAGCCGCAGCTGGTCATGGATCGCGCGTATCACGTCCCAGCTGCGGAACGGGTCGATCTCCTTGTCGGGGTCGGCCGACACCAGGTCCTCGGCGAGCTGCCAGCTGCCCCAGCGCGTGCCCATGCCGAGTATCCCCTTGGGGCCGGCGTAGAAGACGATATTGCTGTACTGCTCCGCGGTGAGCTTGTGCAGCGCCTTGCGCAGCTCCTCGGCCGAGGTCTGGCCGGGGTGGTTCGGCACGGTCTCGGGGACCTTGGCGCCGATCCCGCCGCCCGAGAGGAGGCCGCTCCAGGCCTCCCGGAGGTTCTTGGCCGTGCGCTCGCTGATCTGCTTGGCCACGTACCACCCGATGACGGGGGCGACGACCACGCCGCGCAGATACAGGCCCCAGAACCCGTCGAAGGGGAGCTTGATCAGGAAGATGAGGGTCACCACGGCGAGCGCCGCCATCAGGAGGGTGCCCAGCGCCCCCATCCGCTTGTCCTTGGACCCGGCGATGGTGCGCCGCAGCTGGAAGGCGCCGAGCCACAGCAGCACCCCGGGGAGGAAGAGCAGCCCGAAGATCACCATGACGGCGGTGAGCCGGGCGTCCCGCGTCTTACGGATGCGGTTGGCCGCCAGGCAGTGCTCGACCACCGTCTGCGGCTCCATGCCGAAGGACTGGATCACCTGGCCGCGGCCGCCGCCGAGCATCCGCAGCTGCACCGCGCGCGAGAAAGCCTCGCCCAGGTTGGGCTCGAACAGAGAGATCTTCGGTGGCTTGACCTCGGAGACCGTCCACTCCGAGTTGGCGTCGAGAAGCTTGGCCACCTCGCTGTCGCGGTAGGCGGCCGAGGCGAGCGCCTGCGTCACCTCGGTCTGGCCTGCCGCTCCGGAGAGCGGGATCTGCGCCCCCGGGCTGAAGTCGAATACGTCCGCCGTCACCAACGCCCCCAATACCGCATGCTGCTTGAGCTGCGACCTCAGCGTATCGGGGTGTGCCGTCCCTGTCGCCAGGGCGTCGCCTCCCTGTGGACAACTACCCACAATCGACCCGGTCGCACCGAACGGACCTGTGGACAGCCGCCCGCCCCAAGCGAGTTGGGGCGGGCGCTCGGCGAAGGTGCCTCAGGCTTCGGCCTGTTCCCGGATCCGGTCGGCGACCTGCGTGGGCATCGGCTCGTGCCGGGCGTAGGAGCGGTTGAACCGTCCGGTGCCGTGCGACAGCGATCGCAGGTCGACCGCGTAGCGGCCGATCTCGATCTCCGGGACCTCGGCGCGGATCAGCGTCTGGCCGCCGCCCGACTGCTCGGTGCCCACGACCCGGCCGCGCCGCCCCGACAGATCGCTCATCACCGCGCCGACGTACTCGTCGGACACCAGCACCGACACCTCGACCACCGGCTCCAGCAGATGGATCCGGGTGTCGGCGGCGGCCTCCCGCAGCGCGAGCGCGCCCGCCGTCTGGAAGGCGGCGTCGGAGGAGTCCACCGAATGCGCCTTGCCGTCCAGCAGGGTCACCCGCACATCGACCAGGGGATAGCCCGCGGCCACCCCCCGCGCCGCCTGTGCGCGCACGCCCTTCTCGACGGACGGGATGAACTGCCGGGGCACCGCCCCGCCCACGACCTTGTCCACGAACTCGATGCCGGAGCCCTCGGGCAGCGGCTCCACCTCGATCTCGCAGATCGCGTACTGTCCGTGCCCGCCCGACTGCTTGACGTGCCGCCCGCGCCCGGCGGACCGGGCCCCGAACGTCTCGCGCAGCGACACCTTGTACGGCACCGCGTCCACCTGTACGCCGTACCGGGAGCGCAGCCGCTCCAGTGCGACGTCCATGTGGGCCTCGCCCAGACACCACAGCACCACCTGATGGGTGTCCTGGTTCTGCTCCAGGCGCATCGTCGGGTCCTCGGCGACCAGCCGCCCGAGCCCCTGGGAGAGCTTGTCCTCGTCCGCCTTGCTGTGGGCCCGGATCGCGACGGGAAGCAGCGGGTCGGGCATCTCCCAGGGCTCCATGAGCAGCGGCTGGTCCTTGGCCGAGAGGGTGTCCCCGGTCTCGGCGCGGTTCAGCTTGGCGACACAGGCCAGATCGCCCGCGATGGCCTGGCTGAGCATGCGCTGCGCCTTGCCGAAGGGCGCGGAGAGGGCGCCGACCCGCTCGTCCACGTCGTGGTCCTCATGGCCGCGGTCCTCCAGGCCGTGCCCGGACACATGGACGGTCTCGTCCGGGCGCAGCGTCCCGGAGAAGACCCGCACCAGGGAGATCCGGCCGACATACGGGTCGGAGGAGGTTTTGACGACCTCGGCGGCCAGCGGGCCCTCGGGGTCGCAGGTCAGCCGCGGGCAGGGCTTGCCCTGCGGGGTGGTGACGGTGGGTGCCTCCCGCTCCAGGGGGGTCGGGAAGCCGCCGGTGATCAGCTCAAGCAGCTCGGTGGTGCCCAGGCCCTGCTTGGATCCCTCGGCGGCGGGCGCGGCGGCCAGCACGGGGTGGAAGGAGCCGCGCGCGACGGCCTTCTCCAGGTCTCCGATGAGCGTCTTGACGTCGATCTCCTCGCCGCCGAGATAGCGGTCCATGAGGGTCTCGTCCTCGCTCTCGGAGATGATCCCCTCGATGAGCCGGTTGCGCGCCTCCTCGATCAGCGGCAGCTGGTCGGGGGTCGGTGCCGCCTCGGTCCGTACGCCCGTGGCGTAGTCGTACACCTGCTGCGCCAGCAGGCCGATCAGCCCCGTCACAGGGGCGTGACCAGCTGCCCCTGCCTCTGGCCCATGCTCGCCCCGCAGCGGCAGATACAGCGGGAGCACCGCGTCGGGGTCATCGCCGCCGAACGTCTGCCGGCACAGCTCGGTCATCTCCTCGAAGGAGGCGCGCGCCGCCTCCAGATGCGTGATGACCAGGGCGCGCGGCATCCCGACCGCCGCACACTCGTCCCACACCATGCGGGTCGCGCCCGCGATGCCCAGGGCGTCCTGGGACGCCGATACGACAAAGAGGGCCGCGTCCGCTGCCCGCAGACCGGCCCTCAGCTCCCCGACGAAGTCGGCGTACCCCGGGGTATCCAGAAGGTTGACCTTCACCCCGTCCCATTCGACGGGGACGAGGGACAACTGGACCGAGCGCTGCTGCCGGTGCTCGATCTCGTCGTAGTCGGACAGGCATCCGCCGTCTTCGACTCTGCCCGCCCGGTTGATCGCGCCGGTCGCCAGCGCGAGGGCCTCCACCAGTGTCGTCTTGCCGGAACCACTGTGGCCGACCAGCACCACGTTCCGCACCGAGCCGGGCCGGTCGGCCGTCGCCGCCCTGCCGGCGGCCCCTGATTGCGTGCTCGTTTTGTCGCCCATGTCTCGCCTCCAGGTCGACATCTGCGATACTTCGAGCTTTCCACCGAGGTCATGGTGCGTCCATACGTCGCACATCTGGGCGTCGCCCGATGCGTGCGCGGCGGCCCCTCGGGGCGTGACTACGATGGGCCAGCCGGTGGCCTGTTGACCACCCGGCCCGTTTCGACCCCCGGGAAGGCCATGCTGAACAAGTACGCGCGTGCATTCTTCACGCGTGTTCTCACCCCGTTCGCCGCCCTGCTCATCCGCCTCGGGGTCAGCCCCGACGCGGTGACCCTCGCCGGGACGGGTGGTGTGGTCGCGGGTGCCCTGGTCTTCTACCCGCGGGGTGAGTTCTTCTGGGGCACGGTCGTCATCACCCTCTTCGTCTTCTCGGACCTGGTCGACGGCAATATGGCGCGGCAGCTGGGGCGCTCCAGCCGCTGGGGGGCGTTTCTCGACTCCACGCTCGACCGGGTCGCCGACGGCGCGATCTTCGGCGGTCTGGCGCTGTGGTACGCCGGGCGCGGGGACGACAATGTGCTGTGTGCGGTGACGATCTTCTGCCTGGCCAGCGGTCAGGTGGTCTCGTACACCAAGGCCAGGGGCGAGAGCATCGGCCTGCCGGTCAAGGTCAACGGGCTCGTGGAGCGCGCCGAGCGGCTGGTGATCTCGCTGGTGGCCTGCGGCTTCTCCGGGCTGCACAAGTTCGGTGTGCCGGGTATCGACATTCTGCTGCCGATCGCGCTGTGGATCGTGGCCGTCGGCAGCGCGGTGACCTTGATCCAGCGTGTGGTGACGGTGCGCCGTGAGGCCGCCGAGGCGGACGCGGCGGACCGGGCGGTGGTCCAGGGAGGCGAGACGCGGTGAGCGAGAAGCTGACCGACGCGCTGTACGGGCTCGGCTGGAGCACGGTCAAAAGGCTCCCCGAACCGGTCGCCGTGGCGCTCGGGCAGCGGATCGCCGATCTGGCGTGGAAGCGGCGCGGCAAGGGCGTGCTGCGCTTGGAGGCCAATCTCGCCCGCGTCGTCCCGGACGCCTCCCCGCGGCGCCTGGCCGAGCTGTCCCGGGCCGGGATGCGCTCGTATCTGCGCTACTGGATGGAGTCCTTCCGGCTGCCGGCCTGGAGCGAGCGGCGCGTCCGCGGCGGCTTCGACCCCGAGGGCCTGCACAACCTCACGGACGGTCTGGCGAGCGGCCGCGGGGTGGTGCTGGCGCTGCCGCACCTGGCCAACTGGGACCTGGCCGGGGCCTGGGTCACCACCGAGTTGGGCGTGCCGTTCACCACGGTCGCGGAACGGCTCAAGCCCGAGTCGCTGTACGACCGCTTCGTGGCCTACCGGGAGGGCCTGGGCATGGAGGTGCTGCCGCACACCGGCGGCAGCGCCTTCGGGACGCTGGCGCGGCGGCTGCGGGAGGGCGGTCTGGTGTGCCTGGTCGCGGACCGGGACCTGTCGGCGTCAGGTGTTGAGGTGAAGTTCTTCGGCGAGTCGGCCAAGATGCCCGCCGGGCCCGCCATACTGGCGGCAAGGACGGGTGCGCTGCTGCTGCCGGTCACCCTCTGGTACGACGCGTCCCCGGTCATGCGGGGACGGGTGCATCCGCCCATCGAGGTCCCTTCGATGGACACCAGCGCGGAGCAGGCCGCGGCCATGACGCAGGAGCTCGCCGACGTGTTCGCCTCCGGGATCGCCGAACATCCGCAGGACTGGCACATGCTCCAGCGGCTGTGGCTGGCGGATCTCGAGCCCCGTCCCGCCGGCGCTCCGGGCGCCGACGGCAGCTCCGGAACGGAGAATCGGTGAGGATCGGGACATGAGAATCGGGATCGTCTGCCCGTACTCGTGGGACGTCCCCGGCGGCGTCCAGTTCCACATCCGCGACCTGGCCGAGCATCTGATCCGGCTGGGGCACGGGGTGTCGGTGCTGGCCCCGGCGGACGACGACACACCGCTGCCGCCGTACGTGGTCTCCGCCGGGCGCGCCGTGCCGGTGCCGTACAACGGCTCGGTGGCGCGGCTCAACTTCGGCTTCCTCTCGGCGGCGCGGGTGCGGCGCTGGCTGCACGACGGCGCGTTCGACGTGATCCACATCCATGAGCCCGCCTCGCCCTCGCTCGGCCTGCTCGCCTGCTGGGCGGCCCAGGGCCCGATCGTCGCGACTTTTCACACCTCGAACCCTCGTTCCCGGGCGATGATCGCCGCGTATCCGATTCTGCAGCCCGCGCTGGAGAAGATCAGCGCCCGGATCGCGGTGAGCGAGTACGCGCGGCGGACGCTGGTGGAGCATCTGGGCGGGGACGCGGTCGTCATCCCCAACGGTGTCGATGTGCGCTTCTTCGCCGATGCCGAGCCCAAGAGCGAGTGGCAGGGCGAGACGATCGGGTTCATGGGCCGTATCGACGAGCCCCGGAAGGGCCTGCCGGTCCTGATGCGGGCCCTGCCGAAGATCCTCGCCGCTCGGCCCCGGACCCGGCTGCTGGTCGCCGGGCGCGGCGACGAGAAGGAGGCCGTGGCCACGCTGCCCGAGCAGATGCGCGGCCGGGTGGAATTCCTCGGCATGGTCAGCGACGAGGACAAGGCACGGCTGCTGCGCAGCGTGGATGTGTACGTCGCGCCGAACACGGGCGGGGAGAGCTTCGGCATCATCCTCGTCGAGGCCATGTCGGCGGGCGCGCCCGTGCTGGCCAGCGACCTGGACGCGTTCGCGCAGGTGCTGGACGGGGGAGCGGCGGGGCAGCTGTTCGCAAACGAGGACGCGGACGCGCTGGCGCAGGCCGCGATCCGGCTGCTGGACGATCCGGAGCGGCGTGCGGAGCTGCGGGAGCGGGGGAGCCGGCATGTGCGCCGCTTCGACTGGGACACGGTCGGGGCGGACATTCTGGCCGTGTACGAGACGGTGACGGACGGGGCGGCGTCGGTGGCCGCCGATGAGCGCGTCGGGCTGCGGGCCCGGCTGGGGCGGCTGGCCAGGGACTGAGAGCGATCCGGGGCGCCGGGTGGGTGGGGGTTTGGGGCCTAGGCGGTAGCGTGGCGCGGCGTGACCACTTTGATCTGGATCGCGGTTGTATTGGTCCTCGTCGCCGTCTATCTGAGCTGGACCGCCGGGCGGCTGGACCGGCTGCACAGCCGGCTGGACGCGGCGCGGGCGGCGCTCGACGCGCAGCTGCTGCGCCGGGCCTCGGTCGCGCAGGAGCTGGCCACCGCCGGGGTGCTCGATCCGGCGTCCTCGATCGTGCTGTACCAGGCCGCGCATGCGGCGCGGCAGGCGGAGGAGGAGCAGCGCGAGGTCGCCGAGAGCGAGCTGAGCCAGGCGCTGCGCGCGGTGTTCGCGGAGGACGCGCAGGTCGACGTGGTGCGCGAGGCGCCGGGGGGCGAGGCGGCGCTGGGCGAGCTGACGGAGGCCGTGCGGCGGGTGCCGATGGCCCGGCGGTTCCACAATGACGCGGTGCGCGCGGCGCGGGCGCTGCGCCGGCACCGTAAGGTGCGCTGGTTCCGGCTCGCGGGCCATGCGCCGTTCCCGATGGCCTTCGAGATGGACGACGAGCCTCCGGCGGCCTTCGCGGCCCGGATGGGCTGAGGCCGGGTGAGCTGAGACCGGAGGCCGGTACCACGGGCCGGCACCGGGCGAGCTGAGGCCACTGGCCTGCGATTGGCCCTTGTCCGGGGAGCACCCGGGCGGCTTTTGTCTATCGAACGGCCCTACGATGGGCTCATCACACTATTCATCATCGAGTGAGGTCAAACGTGTCCATCACGCCCGCCAGCACGCCCCAGACCCCGGAGACCGGCACCGCGCGCGTCAAGCGCGGCATGGCCGAGCAGCTCAAGGGCGGCGTGATCATGGACGTCGTCACGCCGGAGGAAGCGAAGATCGCTGAGGACGCGGGCGCCGTCGCGGTCATGGCCCTCGAGCGCGTCCCGGCCGACATCCGCAAGGACGGCGGCGTGGCCCGTATGTCCGACCCGGACATGATCGATGGGATCATCAACGCGGTCTCCATCCCGGTGATGGCCAAGTCCCGGATCGGGCACTTCGTCGAGGCGCAGGTGCTGCAGGCCCTCGGCGTGGACTACATCGACGAGTCCGAGGTCCTGACCCCCGCCGACGAGGTCAACCACAGTGACAAGTGGTCCTTCACCACGCCGTTCGTCTGTGGCGCCACCAACCTGGGCGAGGCGCTGCGCCGTATCGCCGAGGGCGCGGCCATGATCCGTTCGAAGGGTGAGGCCGGCACCGGCAACGTCGTCGAGGCGGTCCGCCACCTGCGCCAGATCAAGGGCGAGATCGCCCGGCTCAAGGGCCTCGACAACCACGAGCTGTACGCCGCGGCCAAGGAGCTGCGCGCCCCGTACGAGCTGGTCGCGGAGGTCGCCGAACTCGGCAAGCTGCCGGTCGTGCTGTTCTCCGCCGGTGGCGTGGCCACCCCGGCCGACGCCGCGCTGATGCGCCAGCTCGGCGCCGAGGGCGTCTTCGTGGGCTCCGGCATCTTCAAGTCCGGCGACCCGGCCAAGCGCGCCGCCGCGATCGTGAAGGCCACCACCTTCTACGACGACCCCAAGGTCATCGCGGACGTCTCCCGCAACCTGGGCGAGGCCATGGTCGGCATCAACTGCGACACCCTCCCCGAGGGCGAGCGCTACGCCAACCGCGGCTGGTAACGGACCGGCTGGTAACAGACCAGCCGGTAACGAACCGACCGCTTGCCGGTGGACGGCCCGCGCGGGCCGTCTGCCTCTTTCCCGCTCCGTCCCGAGAGGTTTTATGTCCATCGGAGTGCTCGCCCTGCAGGGCGATGTCCGCGAACACCTCGCCGCGCTCACCGCGGCCGGCGCCGAGGCCCGGCCGGTCCGCCGGGCCGAGGAGCTCGCCGAGGTCCAGGGGCTGGTGATCCCCGGCGGGGAGTCCACCACCATGTCCAAGCTCGCCGTCATCTTCGGGATGCTGGAGCCGCTGCGGGAGCGGGTACGTGCCGGGATGCCGGTGTACGGCACCTGCGCGGGCATGATCATGGTCGCGGACAAGATCCTCGACGGCCGGGACGACCAGGAGACCTTCGGCGGCATCGACATGACCGTCCGCCGCAACGCCTTCGGCCGCCAGAACGAGTCCTTCGAGGCCGCGATCGAGGTCGAGGGCATTGAGGGCGGCCCGGTCGAGGGCGTCTTCATCCGGGCGCCGTGGGTCGAGTCCGTGGGCGCGGGGGTCGACGTACTCGCGACATACGGGGACCACGCCGTCGCCGTGCGGCAGGGGAATGTGCTCGCGACGTCGTTCCACCCCGAACTGACCGGCGATCACCGGGTACACGCGTTGTTCGTGGACATCGTGAGGTCGGCGGGATGACGCCGTCCCGGTAGGATCTCAGGCGTTCGTACAGCAATGGGTTAAGCGAAGGAGACAGGCGGATGTCCGGCCACTCTAAATGGGCTACGACGAAGCACAAGAAGGCCGTGATCGACGCCAAGCGCGGCAAGCTCTTCGCCAAGCTCATCAAGAACATCGAGGTCGCGGCCCGCACCGGTGGCGCCGACCCCGACGGCAACCCCACCCTCTTCGACGCCATCCAGAAGGCGAAGAAGCAGTCCGTGCCGAACAAGAACATCGACAGCGCGGTCAAGCGCGGCGCGGGGCTCGAAGCGGGTGGCGCCGAGTACGAGACGATCATGTACGAGGGCTACGGGCCGAACGGTGTCGCGGTGCTCATCGAGTGCCTGACCGACAACCGCAACCGCGCCGCCTCCGACGTGCGCGTCGCCATGACGCGCAACGGCGGGTCCATGGCGGACCCGGGTTCGGTTTCGTACCTGTTCAACCGCAAGGGCGTGGTGATCGTCCCCAAGGGTGAGCTGACCGAGGACGACGTGCTGGGCGCGGTGCTGGACGCGGGCGCCGAGGAGGTCAACGACCTCGGCGAGTCCTTCGAGGTGATCAGCGAGGCCACCGACCTGGTCGCGGTCCGTACCGCGCTCCAGAAGGAGGGCATCGACTACGACTCGGCCGAGGCGAACTTCGTGCCCACCATGCAGGTCCAGCTGGAGGAGGAGGGGGCGCGGAAGATCTTCAAGCTGATCGACGCGCTGGAGGACAGCGACGACGTGCAGAACGTCTTCGCCAACTTCGACGTCACCGACGAGGTCATGGCCAAGGTGGACGCCTGAGGCGACACCAACGGCACACGGGCCGGCGGGGACACACACCCCACCGGCCCGTCGCTGTCAGTGGCTCCCGCTAGTCTGCCGAGCAGGTGATCGACGGCTGAGAGAAGGCCGGGACAGCGGCGATGGGGAGGGGCGCGGTGCGGGTGCTGGGCGTGGACCCGGGGCTGACCCGGTGCGGTGTCGGCGTGGTCGACGGGGTCGCGGGCCGACCGCTGCGGATGATCGGGGTCGGTGTCATACGGACTCCGGCGGACGCCCCGATCGGCGATCGCCTCGTCGAGATCGAGCGCGGCCTGGAGGAGTGGCTGGAGGCCCACCGGCCCGAAGTCGTGGCGGTGGAGCGGGTGTTCAGCCAGCACAATGTGCAGACCGTCATGGGCACCGCCCAGGCGAGCGCGGTCGCGATGCTCTGCGCCGCCCGCCGTGGGCTGCCGGTCGCGCTGCACACGCCCAGCGAGGTCAAGGCGGCCGTGACCGGGTCGGGGCGCGCCGACAAGGCGCAGGTCGGCTCGATGGTCACCCGGCTGCTGCGGCTCGACGCCCCACCGAAACCCGCCGACGCCGCCGACGCGCTGGCGCTCGCCATCTGCCACATCTGGCGGGCGCCAGCGATGAACCGGCTCCAGCAGGCCGTCGCCGCCCACCGCACCACGAAAGGCCGTATTTCATGATCGCGTTCGTTTCCGGCCCGGTCGCGGCCGTCGGCCCGGACACCGCCGTCGTCGAGGTCGGCGGGATCGGCATGGCCGTCCAGTGCGCTCCGAACACGCTGTCCGGGCTGCGCGTCGGCCAGCCCGCCCGGCTGGCCACCTCCCTCGTGGTACGCGAGGACTCGCTCACCCTCTACGGCTTCGCGGACGACGACGAGCGCCAGGTCTTCGAGCTGCTGCAGACCGCCAGCGGCGTCGGCCCCAGGCTCGCCCAGGCCATGCTGGCCGTCCACTCGCCCGATGCGCTGCGGCTCGCAGTCGCCACCGGCGACGAGAAATCGCTGACCGCCGTCCCCGGCATCGGCAAGAAGGGCGCGCAGCGGCTGCTGCTCGAGCTGAAGGACCGGCTCGGCGAGCCGGTGGGCCGCCCCGGCGGGCCGGCCGCCCCCGCGTCGGGCTGGAGCGATCAGCTGCACACCGCCCTCGTCGGCCTCGGATACGCGCCGAGGGAGGCCGAGGACGCGGTCGTGGCCGTCACCCCGCAGGCCGAGGCGGCCGTGGCCGCGGGCGGCAGCCCGCAGGTGGCGCAGCTGTTGCGGGCCGCCCTGCAGACCCTGAACCGGGCGCGCTGACCGCGGGCCGCCCCGCAGACCCTGACCCGGCCCGGCGACCGCCCGTGCGCCCGGCCGCACTGCCCGATACGACATCGCGAGGCGAGACTTTCGTGAACTGGGACGAGACCGCACCGGCCACCGCCGACGACGCCGGCACCGGCCGGCTGGTGGGCGCCGACGCCGACGGCGAGGACCAGGCGGTCGAGGCCGCGCTGCGCCCCAAGGACCTGGGCGAGTTCGTCGGCCAGGAGCGGGTTCGCGAGCAGCTTGACCTGGTCCTGAAGGCGGCACGGCAGCGCGGCGGGACGGCCGACCATGTGCTGCTGTCCGGCGCGCCCGGCCTCGGCAAGACCACCCTGTCGATGATCATCGCCGCCGAGATGGGCGCCCCCATCCGGATCACCTCGGGCCCCGCCATCCAGCACGCCGGCGACCTCGCCGCGATCCTGTCCTCGCTCGCCGAGGGCGAGGTGCTGTTCCTCGACGAGATCCACCGCATGTCCCGGCCCGCCGAGGAGATGCTGTACATGGCGATGGAGGACTTCCGCGTCGATGTGATCGTCGGCAAGGGCCCCGGCGCCACCGCCATCCCCCTGGAGCTGCCGCCGTTCACCCTGGTCGGCGCCACCACCCGGGCCGGGCTGCTGCCGCCCCCGCTGCGTGACCGCTTCGGCTTCACCGGCCATATGGAGTTCTACGCCCCCGCCGAGCTGGAGCGCGTCATCCACCGCTCCGCCGGGCTGCTGGACGTCGTCATCGAGGCCGAGGGCGCGGGCGAGATCGCCGGGCGCTCCCGCGGTACCCCGCGTATCGCCAACCGGCTGCTGCGCCGGGTGCGGGACTACGCCCAGGTCAAGGCGGACGGCCTGATCACCCGCGAGATCGCGGCCCGGGCCCTGGATGTGTACGACGTGGACGGCCGCGGCCTGGACCGGCTGGACCGCGCGGTGCTGACCGCCCTGCTCAAGCTGTTCGGCGGCGGCCCGGTCGGGCTGTCGACCCTGGCGGTCGCGGTGGGGGAGGAGCGGGAGACGGTCGAGGAGGTCGCCGAGCCCTTCCTGGTCCGCGAGGGGCTGCTGGCCCGTACGCCCAGGGGCCGGGTCGCCACGCCCGCGGCCTGGACCCACCTGGGGCTGACCCCGCCGCAGCAGGGCGGCGCGGCCCAGCAGGGACTTTTCGAGGGCTGAGAAGGGTTAAGAGGCTGAGGAGGGTGGAGACGGAGAGCTGAGCGGCCTGAGACGGCTGATAGCCGATTATGGTCGGGTGAGGAACCCACATGCCGCGCCGGGCGTTGTTCCATAGGCGCGGGCTCGCTTAGACTCCGCCGATGCCGTTCGTATGCCGTCCGTGACCGGTACGGCATGACCACCCCATAGTCCAGGCCGCGTCCCCGCGGTCGTGTGAAGGAATTTCCGTCCCGTGTATATGACTCTCCTGCCGTTCATCGTGCTCATCGGGGCCATGTTCCTGATGACCCGGTCGGCCAAGAACAAGCAGCGCCAGGCCGCACAGATGCGTGACCAGATGGGCCCGGGCACCGGCGTGCGGACCATCGGCGGCATGTACGCCACGGTCAAGGAGGTCCACGAGGACGCGGTCCTCCTCGAGGTCGCCCCCGGCGTGCACGCCTTCTACGCGAAGAACGCGGTGGGAGCCGTCCTCGACGACGCCGAGTACAACCGGATCGTGCACGGGATCGAACCCTCCGACGACGTGGACACCGACGACGCTGCCGACGACACCCCTGTCGTCCCCGACGACGCCTCCTCGCTCACCGAGGCCGAGGACGAGACGGCCGACACCGAGGCGGCGGACGAGGACAAGAAGACCGACCTCAGCAAGCCGTCGGCCGCGGCCGACGCGCCGAAGGAGGACAAGCGGGACGACGACGCCGACGCCAAGTAGTACCGCTCCGGGAACCGTGGCGCGCCACCGCTCGGCGCGCCGCGGTTCCCGGACGGTCTAGGCTCCGGCGGGGGTTCGTCCCACAAGACTTCGTGGCCGCCCGGCGCACACCCGATGCCGGGCGGTTGGACAGGGAGATTACGAGAAGGTGGCAGCACCGAAGAAGGGCCGCAGGTCCTCCGGGTCACAGGGCAGGCCCGGGCGCGCCCTGGTCGCGATCCTGGTAGCCATCGTGGCGCTCACCGCGGGGATGTTCATCTCCGGTCACACCAAGCCACGGCTGGGCATCGACCTGGCAGGCGGCACCAGCTTCACGCTGGAGGCCAAGAACCAACCGGGCAAGCCCAACGCGATCAACTCGGACAACATGAACACCGCCGTCAACATCATCGAGCGGCGGGTCAACGGTCTGGGTGTGTCCGAGGCCGAGGTCCAGACGCAGGGCGACAAGCACATCATCGTGAACATCCCCAAGGGGATGGATGCGAAACAGGCCCGTACGCAGGTCGGCACCACCGCCCAGCTCTACTTCCGCCCGGTGGTGACCTACACCGACGGCAAGAAGACCAAGCCCACCACCAGCCCCACGCCGACCGCGACCGGCACGGGCAAGAACAACAAGGGCGACGACAAGGGCAAGGCGTCGTCCACCCCGACGGCCACGGCCACCTCGAGTGCGTCCAGCAGTGCCAGTGCCTCGAGCAGCAGCCAGGGACGGGCCGTCTCCGAGGGCCTGAAGGCCGACAAGACGCCCACCGCCTCGGAGAGCCCCAGCGCCTCCAGCAGCCCCAAGGCGAGCGAGACGCCCAAGGCGAGCGAGACCCCCAAGGGCGACTCCGCCAAGGCCGACGATCTGACCAAGCAGCTCGCGGACCTGGAGTGCACCACCCCGCAGGACCGGGCCAAGGCCAGGGAGAAGGCATCCAACGCCAAGCCGAGCGATTCCGTCGTCGCCTGTGACCGGGACGGCTCGCGCAAGTTCATCCTCGGCCCGTCCCAGGTGGAGGGCACCGACGTCAAGAACGCCGCGTCCGTCTACGACAGCCAGGGTGGCGGAGGCTGGATCGTCGAGCTCAACTTCACCGGCAGCGGTGGCAAGAAGTGGGCCAAGGTGACCGGCGAGCTGGCCAAGCAGCAGCCGCCGCAGAACCAGTTCGCGATCGTCCTGGACGGCGAGGTCTACTCCGACCCCAGGGTCGACGAGTCCATCGTCGGCGGCCGGGCCCAGATCTCCGGCCCTGACTTCGACCAGAAGAACACCTCGGACCTGGCCAACGTGCTGTCCTACGGTGCGCTGCCGCTGTCGTTCGACATCGCGGACGAGACCACCGTCTCCGCCGCGCTCGGCGGTGAGCAGCTGGAGGCCGGTCTGATCGCGGGCGCCATCGGCCTCGCGCTCGTGGTGGTCTACCTGGTCGTCTACTACCGGGGTCTGGCGCTGATCGCCCTGGCCAGCCTCGCGGTCTCCGCCGCCCTGAGCTACACGATCATGGTGCTGCTCGGCCCGGGTATCGGCTTCGCGCTGAACCTGCCGGCCGTCTGCGGTGCGATCGTCGCGATCGGTATCACGGCCGACTCCTTCATCGTGTACTTCGAGCGTATAAGGGACGAGATCCGCGAGGGCCGCACGCTGCGTCCGGCCGTGGAGCGCGGCTGGCCGCGCGCCCGGCGCACCATCCTGGTGTCCGACTTCGTGTCGTTCCTCGCGGCCGCGGTGCTCTACATCGTGACGGTCGGCAAGGTGCAGGGCTTCGCCTTCACCCTGGGCCTCACCACGCTGCTGGACGTCGTGGTGGTGTTCCTGTTCACCAAGCCGCTGATGACGATCCTCGCCCGGCGCAAGTTCTTCGCGAGCGGTCACCCGTGGTCCGGCCTGGATCCGCGGCGTCTGGGCGCCAAGCCGCCGCTGCGCCGCAGCCGCCGCTCCACCGCCCCCGCCCCCGCCGACCCGAAGGAGGCGTGAGATGTCACGACTCGGAACTCTCGGCGCCAAGCTCTACCGAGGCGAGGTCGGCTACGACTTCGTCGCCAAACGGAAGATCTGGTACGGCATCTCGATACTGATCACCATCACGGCGATCGTGGGCCTGGCGGTGCGCGGGCTCAACATGGGCATCGAGTTCTCCGGCGGAGCGGTCTTCACCACCCCCAAGACCAGCATGTCGGCCTCCCAGGCGCGCGAGGTGGCGGAGTCGGTGTCCGACGGCCACACCGCGGTCGTCCAGGAGCTCGGCCGTGGCGGGCTGCGGATCCAGATCAGCGAGCTGGGCACCAAGGAGGCCCTGCCGGTCCAGGAGAAGCTGGCCCAGGAGCTGCACGTAAAGACCGACAAGATCGACACCCAGCTGGTCGGCCCCAGCTGGGGTGAGGAGATCGCCAACAAGGCCTGGCAGGGTCTGGCGATCTTCATGATCCTGGTGGTGATCTATCTCGCCATCGCCTTCGAGTGGCGCATGGCGCTCGCCGCACTGATCGCGCTCATCCACGACCTCACCATCACGGTCGGGGTGTACGCGCTGGTCGGCTTCGAGGTCACCCCGGGCACCGTGATCGGTCTGCTGACCATCCTCGGTTATTCGCTCTATGACACCGTCGTCGTCTTCGACGGTCTCAAGGAAGCGTCGAAGGACCTCACCAAGCAGACCCGCTTCACCTACAGCGAGATCGCCAACCGCAGCCTCAACTCGACCCTGGTGCGCTCCATCAACACCACGGTCGTGGCGCTGTTGCCGGTCGGCGCGCTGCTGTTCATCGGTGGCGGGGCGCTGGGCGCGGGCATGCTCAACGACATCTCGCTGGCCCTGTTCGTCGGACTCGCGGCCGGTGCGTACTCCTCGATCTTCATCGCCACCCCGCTGGTGGCCGATCTCAAGGAGCGCGACCCGCAGATGAAGGCCCTGGCCAAGCGGGTGCGCGCCAAGCGCGCCTCCGCCGCGGCCAAGACCGACGCGGAGGGAGAGCAGAAGCCGCAGGACGTCACCCCGCAGCCGCGCGCCGAGGACGGCGACGTGCCCACCCCCGCCGCGGCGGGCGCGGGCCAGCGCCGCCAGCCGACCTCGCGCAGCCGGGGCCGTGGCCGGCCGTCAGGGAAGCGCCGATGAGCGCCGGGACGACCGACCCCGCGCTCGGCGGCCTCGACGGTGAGGAACTGCGCGGGCTGCTGCTCAGCCGGATCCTGGATGTGCCGGACTATCCGAAGCCGGGGGTGATGTTCAAGGACATCACCCCGCTGCTGGCCGACGCCACGGCCTTCGGAGCGCTGACCCACGCACTCGCCGAGCTGTGCACCAGGCACGGTGCCACCAAGGTCGTGGGCCTGGAGGCGCGCGGCTTCATCCTGGCCGCCCCGGCCGCGGTGCGCGCCGGGATCGGCTTCGTACCCGTGCGCAAGGCGGGCAAGCTCCCCGGAGCGACCCTGGGCCAGGCGTACGAGCTGGAGTACGGCACCGCGGAGATCGAGATCCACACCGACGCGCTGGTCGCCGGCGACCGGGTCCTGGTGATCGACGATGTGCTGGCCACCGGCGGCACCGCCGAGGCGTCGCTGCGGCTCATCCGCCGCTCCGGCGCCGAGGTCGCCGGGGTCGCGGTGCTGCTGGAGCTCGGTTTTCTCGAGGGCCGCAGCCGCCTCCTCCCGGTGCTCGACAGCGCGCCCCTGGAGGCCCTGATCACGGTCTGAGCCGTGCCGTCACCTTGAGGGTGGGGAGCCGTGGTGACACGGCTCCCCACCCTCAGTCATGCGGGCCGTGGGGCTGCCGGGAGGCAAGTGGAGTGGCGGGATCGATACCATGGCATCCTGGCCTCTTTGAGGCCCGGACCGCCTGAGGAGTGCCCTTGCCAGACGAGGCCCAGCCGCTCTCCGCCGCGCAACCGGCAGAGCCGACCGCCGTCGCCAAGTCCACGGCGGCCCCCGAGGTGCCCAAGAACAGCGAGGCGCCCCCTCGGCCGGAGCCTTCCGCGCCGCGCCCCCCGGCGGAGCGTACAAGCGGCTCACGCCCCGCACCGGCCCCTCGCCCGCTGCAGAGCCCCAGCCCCAGAGCAGGCTCCTCCAACCGGGTCCGCGCCCGGCTCGCCCGCCTCGGTGTGCAGCGCTCCAGCCCGTACAACCCCGTCCTGGAGCCGCTGCTGCGCATCGTGCGCGGCAACGACCCCAAGGCCGACGCCTCGACCCTGCGCCAGATCGAGCGGGCGTACCAGGTCGCCGAGCGCTGGCACCGCGGCCAGAAGCGCAAGAGCGGCGATCCGTACATCACCCATCCGCTCGCGGTGACCACGATCCTGGCCGAGCTGGGTATGGATCCGGCCACTTTGATGGCCGGTCTGCTGCATGACACCGTCGAGGACACCGAGTACGGCCTGGACACCCTGCGCCGCGACTTCGGCGACCAGGTCGCCCTGCTCGTGGACGGCGTCACCAAGCTGGACAAGGTCAAGTTCGGCGAGGCGGCGCAGGCCGAAACCGTGCGCAAGATGGTCGTCGCCATGGCCAAGGACCCACGCGTCCTGGTCATCAAGCTCGCCGACCGGCTGCACAACATGCGCACCATGCGCTATCTCAAGCGGGAGAAGCAGGAGAAGAAGGCCCGCGAGACGCTGGAGATCTACGCCCCGCTGGCCCATCGCCTGGGCATGAACACGATCAAGTGGGAGCTGGAGGACCTCGCCTTCGCGATCCTCTACCCCAAGATGTACGACGAGATCGTGCGGCTGGTCGCCGAGCGCGCCCCCAAGCGGGACGAATACCTCGCCGTCGTCACCGACCAGGTCCAGGGCGATCTGCGCGCGGCCCGTATCAAGGCGACCGTCACCGGCCGCCCGAAGCACTACTACTCGGTCTACCAGAAGATGATCGTGCGCGGCCGCGACTTCGCCGAGATCTACGACCTGGTGGGCATCCGGGTGCTCGTCGACACCGTCCGCGACTGCTACGCGGCGCTCGGGACCATCCACGCGCGGTGGAACCCGGTGCCCGGGCGGTTCAAGGACTACATCGCGATGCCCAAGTTCAACATGTACCAGTCGCTGCACACGACGGTCATCGGGCCCAGCGGCAAGCCGGTCGAGCTGCAGATCCGCACCTTCGATATGCACCGCCGCGCCGAGTACGGCATCGCCGCGCACTGGAAGTACAAGCAGGAAGCCGTCGCCGGCGCTTCCAAGGTGCGTACCGACGTGCCCAAGCGGGCCGGCAAGGACGACGCCATCAACGACATGGCGTGGCTGCGGCAGCTGCTGGACTGGCAGAAGGAGACCGAGGACCCGGGCGAGTTCCTGGAGTCGCTGCGCTTCGACCTGTCCCGTAACGAGGTCTTCGTCTTCACGCCCAAGGGCGATGTCATAGCGCTGCCGGCCGGGGCCACCCCGGTGGACTTCGCGTACGCGGTGCACACCGAGGTCGGCCACCGCACCATAGGGGCCCGGGTCAACGGGCGGCTCGTGCCGCTCGAGTCGACCCTGGACAACGGCGATCTGGTGGAGGTCTTCACCTCCAAGGCGCCCGGGGCCGGTCCGTCCCGGGACTGGCTGGGCTTCGTCAAGTCCCCGCGCGCCCGTAACAAGATCCGCGCCTGGTTCTCCAAGGAGCGCCGCGACGAGGCCATCGAGCAGGGCAAGGACGCCATCGTGCGGGCCATGCGCAAGCAGAACCTGCCGATCCAGCGGATCCTGACGGGCGACTCGCTGGTCACCCTGGCCCATGAGATGCGCTACCCCGACATCTCCTCGCTGTACGCGGCCATCGGCGAGGGCCATGTCTCCGCGCAGAACGTCGTGGGCAAGCTGGTGCAGGCCCTCGGCGGCGAGGAGGCGGCCAACGAGGACATCGCCGAGACCGCGCCGCCGATCCGCGGCCGCGGCAAGCGCCGCTCCAGCGCCGACCCGGGCGTCGTGGTCAAGGGCGTCGACGACGTATGGGTCAAGCTGGCCCGCTGCTGTACGCCCGTGCCCGGCGACCCCATCATCGGCTTCGTCACCCGCGGCAGCGGCGTCTCCGTCCACCGCGCCGACTGTGTCAACGTCGACTCGCTCTCCCAGCAGCCGGAGCGGATGCTGGACGTCGAGTGGGCGCCCACCCAGTCCTCCGTCTTCCTGGTCGCCATCCAGGTCGAGGCGCTGGACCGGTCCCGGCTGCTGTCCGATGTCACGCGCGTGCTGTCCGACCAGCACGTCAACATCCTGTCCGCCGCCGTGCAGACCTCCCGCGACCGGGTCGCCACCTCGCGCTTCACCTTCGAGATGGGCGACCCCAAGCACCTGGGCCATGTCCTGAAGGCCGTACGGGGCGTCGAGGGCGTCTACGACGTGTACCGGGTGACCTCGGCGCGCCAGCGCTGAGCCGGCGAGCCGGGGGCGGACGGGGCGGGAGGGGACGGGATGACGGACCGGGATCTCCTGGGCGGCCGGTACCGGCTGTTACGGAAGATCGGCCTCGGCGGGATGGGCGTGGTCTACGAGGCGCTGGACTCGACGCTCGACCGCCGGGTGGCGGTCAAG
Source organism: Streptomyces sp. NPDC020845 (assembly GCF_044334165.1). Taxonomy (NCBI): domain Bacteria; kingdom Bacillati; phylum Actinomycetota; class Actinomycetes; order Kitasatosporales; family Streptomycetaceae; genus Streptomyces; species Streptomyces sp. NPDC020845. Next base: position 182,787 of record NZ_JBIRSJ010000003.1, read on the forward strand.
GTCCTGCCGTCGGCGGCAGGTGAGGGGTCGGGCGGGGACGAGCGGCTGGAGCGCTTCCGCCTGGAGGCCCAGGCACTGGCCCGGATCAGCCACCCCAATGTGGTGGCCGTGTACGACACCGGTCGCCAGGACAGCGGGCCCTATCTGGTCATGGAGCTGCTGGACGGCGTTGAGCTGCAGCGGCTGGTGGACGTGTGCGGGCCGCTGGAGCCGGATGTGGCCCGCTGGATCGCCTCGGGGATGAGCGCCGCGCTGACCGCGGCCCATGCGGCGGGCGTGCTCCACCGCGACGTCAAACCGTCGAACGTGCGCATCACCCTGTCGGGGCGCGTGGTCCTCCAGGACTTCGGGCTGGCCAGGCTGATGGAGGGGGCGGGCATCACCCGGGCCGGCGGACTCGTCGGCACCCCGCAGTACATGGCGCCCGAGGTCATGCGGGGCGAGCGGCCCGCACCCCGGTCGGACCTCTACGGCCTGGGCCTGTGCCTGTATCTGATGCTCACCGGCGAGCCGCCGCTCGGCCCGGTCGAGGACATCGGGGCCGTCGTGGAGCGGGCCCTCGACCACGGTGTGCCACAGCTGTACGGCCGCCGGGGGATCCCCGACCGGCTGGCCTACCTCGTCGACATCCTCTGCGCCTGGGATCCGCAGACACGCCCCGAGGACGCCGCGGGGTTGCAGGCCACGCTCGCGGCCTCCTCCGAGATGGAGGCGCGCGTCGTCGAGCTGGTCCAGCGCTGCGTACGCGAGCAGGCGCTCGCCCTGGCCGACCAGACGCTGTCCGCCGCGTCCTTGGCCGTCGAGCCCCACCTGGGCCTCGAGGCCGCCGAGGGCACGGGACACCCGGCGCCGCTGTCCCTCAGCGACGCCACCCGGCAGGTGGTCATGGCCGGCATGACGGCGGAGAACGCGGTGTCCCGGCTGCGTGAGGCGGTCAATCTCGTCCAGCGGGGCGAACTGCAGGAGGCGGTGCGCATGCTCACCGCCGTGACCAAGGTGTGCTCCCGGGCGCTGGGCGACGACCACCCCACCACCCTGACGAGCCAGTACTGGCAGGCGGTGTGTCTGGCGCGGCTGGGCGCGGGCGGTGCGGCGCTGACGCTGTTCGCGCAGGTGAGCACCCACATCGAAACGGGGAGGGACGAGGGACGTGGCTGAGCTGAGAGTGTCGGCCGACGGCGCCGATCAGGAAGCCGAGCTCCGGTCGCTGCTGCGCTGGCTGCGCGAGGACGAGTCGCTGGAGCGGCTGGTGGGCGGCCGGGTGGGCGCTGCGGGGCCGGCCGTGCCCGGCCATATGGGCACCGGCTTCGATGTGCTGCAGCTCGTGCTCGGCACCGGCCTGTCCGGCGCGGCCCTCGCCGTCTCCATCCTCCAGTGGCGCGACGCCCGGCGCACCCGGCCCGTGCTCACCCTGCGCCGCGGCGATATCGAGGTGGACATCCCGCCGGAGGCGGCCGCCGACGAGGACACCGTACGGCGGATCGTCGCGCTGCTGGAGGCGCCCGAGACCGGCGAGGGGACCGGGAGCGATGACTCAGCTGCCTGACCCGGCCGCGTCCAGAGCCGTGCTCATCGGCACCTCCGCGTACGACCACCTGGAACAGCTCCCGGCCGTCGCCGCCAACCTCCGCGATCTCGCCGAAGCGCTCGGCGACCCCATGCTGTGGGGCCTCCCCGGGGAGCACCGGACGGTGGTGGCCGACCCCCAGGACCCGCCCTCGATGCTCGACCCCGTGCACCGGGCCGGGCAGGAGGCCACGGACACCCTGCTCGTGTACTTCTCGGGCCACGGCCTGCGCGACAGCGACTCGGCGGACCTCTTCCTCGCGCTCAGCGGCTCCCGCGAGAACACGGGCTATACGGCGGTGGCGTACGAGCATCTGCGCGCCGCCATCCGGGGTTCCGCCGCCCGCCGCCGCGTGCTGATCCTGGACTGCTGTTTCAGCGGCCGCGCCGCCCGCACCCTCGGCGGCGGCGATGACTCCCTGCCGGCCCATGTGGCCGTCGACGGCGCGTATGTGCTCACCGCCTCGCCCCGCGACCGCGTGGCGCTGGCCCCCGACGGCGAACCGCACACCGCCTTCACCGGGGAGCTGCTGGACATTCTGCGGCTCGGCATCAACGGCGGACCCGAGCTGATCGATCTCGACACCCTCTACGGGGCGCTCCACCAGCGGCTCAGGGCGCAGAACCGGCCACTGCCCCAGCGCTGCCAGGAGAACCACATCGGGCGGCTCCCGCTCGTCCGCAACCGGGCCCGCGACACGGTGCGCTCCCCGGCGGGGCCCGTACTGGACTCCGATGTCCGCGCGGCCATGGTCGCCGCGGGTCTTGGCCTGGCCCGCAGGCTCCGCGCCGTGGGCCGGCACCGCGATGCGCTGCCCGTGCTGCGGCTGGCGCTGCGGGAGCGTACGCCGCAGGGGGAGGGCAGCACCTTCGCGGTGCAGCTGGAGCTCTCCGAACTGCTTGCCGACACGGGGCAGACCCGGGAGGCGATCGAGGTGCTGGAGCAGGCGTTCCACCAGACGCACCGGAGCTTCGGCCCCGAGGCCGTCCTCGTCTGCCGCAGACTGGCCGATCTGCTCCAGGAGTCCGGTAACCACATCCAGGCGTGCGAAGTGCTCAAGCACGCGCTGGACCTCGCCGAGAACGGGCGAACGGCTCCGGTGCGCAGTGCACCGGAGCCGTTCCCCTACGGTCGCGTGGCCGGGCCGGACGTCCGGCTGCCGGAGGCACCTCTTTGCGGCTAAACCGCCGCCGCTCTCGCGGAGGTGGTGACTCGCCATCGGGGTTCCTCAATTGGTGGCTGATGTGCCAAACGTCAGCCGCCGAACTCCTCCAGGCCCTTGAGCGCCTGGTCCAGCAGCGCCTGCCGGCCCTCCAGCTCCTTGGCCAGCTTGTCGGCCTTGGCGTTGTTGCCCGCCGCGCGCGCGGCGTCGATCTGCCCGCGCAGCTTGTCCACGGCGTCCTGAAGCTGACCGGTCAGCCCCTGGGCGCGCGCCCGCGCCTCGGGGTTGGTACGCCGCCACTCGGTCTCTTCGGCGTCCTGAAGGGCGCGCTCCACCGCGTGCAGCCGGCCCTCGATCCGCGCCCGGGCGTCCCGCGGCACATGGCCGATGGCCTCCCACCGCTCATTGACCGAGCGGAAGGCCGCCCGAGCCGACTTGAGATCGGAGATCGGAAGCAGCTTCTCCGCCTCGACGACCAGCTCTTCCTTGCGGGTCAGATTCTCCCGCTGCTCGGCGTCCCGCTCGGCGAAGACCTGGCTGCGCGCCTGGAAGAAGACGTCCTGCGCACCGCGGAACCGGTTCCACAGGTCGTCCTCCGCCTCGCGCTGGGCGCGGCCCGCCGCCTTCCACTCCGACATCAGGTCCCGGTACCGGGCGGCGGTCGGACCCCAGTCCGTGGAGTCGGACAGCGACTCGGCCTCGGCGACCAGCTTCTCCTTGGTCTGCCGGGCCGTCTCGCGCTGCGCGTCCAGCGAGGCGAAGTGCGCCTTGCGCCGCTTGGAGAACGCCGAGCGGGCATGCGAGAAGCGGTGCCACAGCTCGTCGTCGGTGCGGCGGTCCAGGCGCGGCAGGCCCTTCCAGGTGTCGACCAGCGCGCGCAGCCGCTCCCCGGCGGCCCGCCACTGCTCGCTGGCGGCCAGCTCCTCGGCCTCGGTGACCAGCGCCTCCTTGGCCCGGCGGGCCTCGTCGGTCTGGACCGCCTTGGCCGCGCGGCGCTCCTCCCGGCGCGCCTCGACATCGCTCGTGAGCTTGTCGAGCCGCTTCTTGAGCGCGTCCAGGTCGCCGACCACATGGTGCTCGTCGACCTGGTGGCGAATGTGCTCGATGGCCGCCGTGGCGTCCTTGGCCGACAGGTCCGTGGTCTGCACCCGGCGCTCGAGGAGCTCGATCTCGACGACCAGGCCGTCGTACTTGCGCTCGAAGTAGGCGAGGGCCTCTTCAGGAGATCCCGCCTGCCACGATCCGACGACCTGCTCACCGTCGGCCGTACGCACGTACACGGTCCCCGCCTCGTCGACGCGGCCCCAAGGCTCGCTGCTCACAGCGCCTCCTCCACATGATGCCGGGGCGGGCGCGCGGCCCGCCGGCATCGTCCACAGTTTCTTCCGGCCGGGATCCACCCGCACCGGTCTCGCAGCAGGGTGCTCCGGCTGCGGCAGACACCCTGCACAACGCCAACATAGGCGAACGGTGGCCCGGCTGTCCGTATCCTGCGCGACCGAAATTTCGCAGTACGCGCGCCGGGGTCGGTCAGGACTTGCCGACCGTCACCTTGTTGATCAGCACGGTGGCGTTCGGAGCGGTGTTCCCGGTCTGGGGGTCCGGCGCCGCCGCGCCCGCGTCGGAGATCTTCTTGAGGACCTGCATGCTCTCCTTGTCGAGGGTCCCGAAGGGCGTGTAGTACGGCGGGAGCTCGCTGTCCTTGTAGACCAGGAAGAACTGGCTGCCGCCGCTGTTCTTGCCCTTCTTGGTCTGCGGGTCGTACTGGTTGGCCATCGCGACCGTACCGGCCGGGTACTTGTTCCCCTTGATCCTGGAATCCTTCAGGTTCTCGTCCGGGATGGTGTAGCCCGGGTCGCCCATACCGGTGCCCATCGGGTCACCGCACTGGAGCACAAAGATCCCCTCGGGCGTCAGCCGGTGGCACTTGGTGTGGTCGAAGTAGCCCTTCCCGGCCAGGAAATTGAAGGAGTTCACGGTGTGCGGGGCCTTGGCCGCGTCCATGGTGACGGTCATGTCACCGCAGGTGGTCTCCAGCTTCATGGCGTACGTGGCCGACTGGTCGACGGTGAGCGCCGGTTCCTTCTTCCACGACATGGTCTTCGGCTTCTTGTCCCCCGCCTCCTTGGCCCCCTTGGCGCACGGGTCCGGCGCCTTGGTCGTGGGGGTGGGGGAGGGCGTGGGCATCGTGGGCTCGGCGGCCTTGTCGGACTTCTTCTTGTCGCCGTCCCCACCGGACAGCGCGCTGACCGCGGTCACCACGCCGCCCGCCGCCAGGACCACGGCCAGCGTGGACGCGATCACCACATAGGTCCGGCGCTGCTTGTGCCGGGCCGCCTCCCGGCGGTTCTGCTGCCGAAGGTACTTCTCCCGTGCGAGCTGCCTCCGACGCTGCTCGTTACTGACCACCGGGTCGTCTCCCTCATGCCGTATGCCGTCGCTGACGTATGTGATGACTCGGCCGTACCGTATACGGGTTCGCTGTGGCGGGAGCGCCGCCGGTAGGCTCTGAGAGGCCGACTTTCACTTCTGCCAGACGACTATTAAGGACGATCGTGCTCATTGCCGGGTTCCCCGCCGGGGCCTGGGGGACAAACTGCTACCTGGTCGCCCCTGCCGCCGGCGAGGAGTGCGTGATCATCGACCCGGGCCATTTGGCGGCCCAGGGCGTCGAAGAGGCACTGGCCAAGCATCGGCTCAAGCCCGTCGCCGTCGTCCTCACCCACGGCCATATCGACCACGTCGCCTCGGTGGTCCCGGTCTGCGGCGCCCATGATGTGCCGGCCTGGATCCACCCGGCCGACCGCTACATGATGAGCGACCCCGAGAGGGCCTTCGGGCGTTCCATCGGGCTGCGGCTCATGGGCGAGCTGACCGTGGGAGAGCCGGACGACGTCAAGGAGCTGACCGACGGCGCCCGGCTGGACCTGGCCGGTCTCGAGTTCTCCGTCGCGCACGCCCCGGGCCATACCAAGGGGTCGGTGACCTTCAGGCTGCCCGAGCGGGCGGACATCCCGTCCGTCTTCTTCGCGGGCGACCTGCTCTTCGCCGGCTCCATCGGACGCACCGATCTGCCCGGCGGCGACCACGCCGAGATCCTCGAGTCCCTGGCCCGTGTGGTCCTGCCGCTCGACGACTCGACCGTGGTGCTGTCCGGCCACGGCCCCCAGACCAGCATCGGCCGCGAGCGCGCCACCAACCCGTTTCTGCGGCAGGTGGCCGCCGGCCTCGGAGACGACGGCGCCCCGGCGCCCGCTCCGCGACGAGGAATGTGACGAGAGACCTTCCGTGAGCACCTTCAAGGCCCCCCGGGGCACGTATGACCTGATCCCGCCGGACTCCGCGACCTATCTCGCGGTGCGCGACGCCATCGCCGCCCCGCTCAAGCGCTCCGGCTACGGCTATGTGGAGACGCCCGGCTTCGAGAACGTCGAGCTCTTCGCGCGCGGTGTCGGCGAGTCCACCGACATCGTCACCAAGGAGATGTACACCCTCACCACCAAGGGCGGCGACCAGCTCGCGCTGCGCCCCGAGGGCACCGCCTCCGTGCTGCGCGCCGCGCTGGAGGCCAACCTCCACAAGGCCGGCAACCTGCCGGTCAAGCTCTGGTACTCCGGCTCGTACTACCGCTACGAGCGCCCGCAGAAGGGCCGCTACCGCCACTTCTCGCAGGTCGGCGCCGAGGCGATCGGCGCCGAGGACCCGGCGCTCGACGCCGAGCTGATCATCCTGGCCCACGACGCGTACCGCTCGCTGGGGCTGCGGAACTTCCGGATCCTGCTGAACTCGCTGGGCGACGCCACCTGCCGCCCCGCCTACCGGGCCGCCCTCCAGGACTTTCTGCGCGGCCTGGAGCTGGACGACGACACCCGGCGCCGGATCGAGATCAACCCGCTGCGGGTCCTGGACGACAAGCGCGAAGCGGTGCAGAAGCAGCTGGTCGGCGCGCCGATGCTCGGTGACCACCTGTGCGAGGCGTGCAAGGAGTACCACGAGCAGGTGCGCGAGCTGCTGACCGCCGAGGGCGTGGCCTTCGAGGACGACCCCAAGCTGGTGCGCGGCCTGGACTACTACACCCGCACCACCTTCGAGTTCGTCCACGACGGGCTCGGCTCGCAGTCCGCGGTCGGCGGCGGCGGCCGCTACGACGGCCTGTCGGAGATGATCGGCGGACCGGCGCTGCCCTCGGTGGGCTGGGCGCTCGGTGTGGACCGTACGGTGCTGGCGCTGGAGGCCGAGGGCGTCGAGCTCGACCTGCCGTCCGCCACCAGCGTCTTCGCGGTGCCGCTCGGCGAGGAGGCGCGCAGGGTGCTGTTCGGCGCGGTCACCGGGCTGCGCCGGGCGGGGGTCGCGACGGACTTCGCGTACGGCGGCAAGGGTGTGAAGGCGGCGATGAAGGCCGCGAACCGCAGCGGGGCGCGGCTCGCGGTCATCGCGGGGGAGCGGGACCTCGCGGAGGGCGTCGTCCAGCTCAAGGACCTCGAGTCAGGCGAGCAGACGGCGGTCCCGCTGGACGGCTTGGTCGAGGCGGTCAGCGCCCGCCTCGGCTGACCCGCCGGCGCCCGGGGCCGCCCCGGCTCGCCAACGAATCCGCTGACGAATCCGCGCCCGCCGTCAACTCGGCGGGCGCGGATTCACTCTGTCAAAGAGAGGCGATGGTGGCGGTCCGGGAACTCTCCGCGTGTGCCCCGCTGAGGCGGCTTATGCCCACCGAACGGGGGACGGAGGAGGATGGCCGAGACCGTGCCGCATTTCGGCGAGGGGCGGTCCGGACGTCCCCGATGCGGCAGAATGTCCATGCCTGACGGGGGCGACACATGGACTCGGTGGGACGGCGGAACGGCGATATGGCGACGACAGCGGTGGACGAGGTGCGGTCCGACGAGGCGCGGCAGGACGACGCGCGGGTCGCGGTCGGGGGCGGTCGAGCCTTCGCCCTGCTGCTCGTGATCGCCGGCGCGCTCGGGTTGCTCGCCGCGTGGGTCATCACGATCGACAAGAACAAGATCCTCGAAGCCAAGGCCGTGGGCAAGAGCTTCACGCCCGGCTGCAGCCTCAACCCCATCGTCTCCTGCGGCAACATCATGGAGAGCGACCAGGCCCAGGCCTTCGGCTTTCCGAACCCGATGCTCGGCCTGGTCGCCTACGGGATCGTGATCTGCGTGGGGATGTCCCTGCTGGCCGGGGCCCGCTTCCCGCGCTGGTACTGGCTGACGTTCAACGCGGGCACGTTGTTCGGCGTCGGATTCTGCACCTGGCTCCAGTACCAGTCGCTGTACGTCATCGGCTCGCTGTGCCTGTGGTGCTGCCTGGCCTGGGTCGCCACCATCGTGCTGTTCTGCTACGTCACCGGCAAGAACATCAAGCACGGATTCCTGCCCGCGCCGGACGGGCTGCGGCGCGGGCTGCTGGAGTTCCACTGGGTGGTGCCGGTGCTGTGGGTCGGCGTCATCGGCATGCTGATCCTGACCCGGTGGTGGAGCTTCTGGACCGGCGCCCAGGGGTGAGGCGCCCTTCGCGCCAGGCGCTGTCAGTGAGGTGACATAGGCTTCCCGGGTGGAGCCAGACCTGTTCACCGCCGCCGCAGAGGAACGCCAGGAGAAGGACCCGTCCAGCAGTCCCCTGGCCGTGCGCATGCGCCCGCGCACGCTTGACGAGGTTGTCGGCCAGCAGCATCTGCTGCGGCCCGGCTCCCCGCTGCGGCGGCTCGTCGGCGAGGGCAGCGGCGGCCCGGCCGGGCCGGCCGGTCCGTCTTCGGTTTTCCTGTGGGGGCCGCCCGGCATCGGCAAGACGACCCTGGCGTACGTCGTCAGCCAGGCCACCCAGAAGCGCTTTGTCGAGCTCTCGGCGATCACCGCGGGCGTGAAGGAGGTGCGGGCCGTCATCGACAGCGCGCGCCGCTCCTCCGGGGCGTACGGGCGGGAGACTGTGCTCTTCCTCGACGAGATCCACCGCTTCAGCAAGGCCCAGCAGGACTCGCTGCTGCCCGCCGTCGAGAACCGCTGGGTCACGCTCATCGCCGCCACGACGGAGAACCCGTACTTCTCCGTCATCTCTCCCCTGCTGTCCCGCTCGCTGCTGCTCACCCTCGAGCCGCTGACCGACGACGACCTGCGCGGGCTGCTGCGCCGCGCGCTGACCGACGAACGCGGCCTCGGCGGCGCGGTCACGCTCCCCGAGGACGCCGAGGGCCATCTGCTGCGGATCGCGGGCGGCGACGCGCGGCGCGCGCTGACCGCCCTGGAGGCGGGCGCCGGCGCGGCGCTGGCCAAGGGCGAGCCCGCGATCACCCTTACGACGCTGGAGGAGGCGGTCGACCGCGCCGCGGTCAAGTACGACCGCGCGGGCGACCAGCACTACGACGTGGCCAGCGCCCTGATCAAGTCCATCCGCGGCTCGGACGTCGACGCGGCGCTGCACTATCTGGCCCGGATGATCGAGGCGGGCGAGGATCCGCGCTTCATCGCCCGGCGGCTGATGATCTCCGCCAGCGAGGACATCGGGCTCGCCGACCCGACCGCCCTGCAGACGGCGGTGGCCGCCGCCCAGGCGGTCGCGCTGATCGGCTTCCCCGAGGCGGCGCTGACCCTCGGCCACGCCACGGTGGCGCTGGCGCTGGCCCCGAAGTCCAACGCGGTCACGCGCGCGATAGGCGACGCCCTCGCCGACGTCCGCGCGGGGCTGGCCGGTCCGGTCCCGCCGCATCTGCGTGACGGCCACTACAAGGGCGCCGAAAAGCTCGGCCATGCGCAGGGCTATCTCTACCCGCACGATCTGCCCGGGGGGATCGCGGCGCAGCAGTACGCGCCGGACAAGATCCACGGCAAGCGGTACTACGAGCCGACACGGTACGGGGCGGAGGCGCGCTACGCAGACGTGGTCGAGCGCGTACGCGCCCGCCTCCGCGGCGAAGCCCCACCCCCACGCCCGCCCCAGCCCGCCCCGGCGGAGCCCCCCGCGCCGCGCGCGGCGCAGCCCGCAGCCGCGCCATCGCCCGCCGCCCAGCCCGGCGGCGCCGTCGAGGGTTCCGCCCCGGTCGACCAGCCGGTCCCGGGCGGCCCCGGCGGTCCGGCCGACACCGACGGTTCGGACGGCCCGGCATCTGGCGGCCCGGCCACGGCCGGGATGTCCTAGCGTCGCCGTCCGCGGCCGGCCCGGCACCGCCGAGCTCCGCCGTCTCATGGCCCGCCGTCGCCCAGCCCGGCCCGGCGGAGCCGCCGTCGCGCGCGGCGCAGCCCGGGCCGGGCGAGTTCTCCGCGTCGGGTGACCAGGTGGCTCCGTCCACCGGGGCGGATGGCGAGGCGTCCGGCGGTTCGGCGGCGGAGTCGCCTTGGCGGCGTGACGCCGGGACCGTTCCTCGGCTGTCCGGGTGCTCGGGCCGTCCCGCCGCTCCCTGACGCCGGCCTGGCACCGCCGTACCCCGGCGCCTCGCGCCCGCCGCCACGGCGGGAGGGCGCCCCCAGCCTGGCTCAGTGGAGCCACCCCGCGCCGGGCGCGCAGCCCGGGGCGGGCGGGGCTGGCGAGGCGTCCGGCGGAGTCCGCTGCCGGGCCCCTAGGGCCTGTCGTCAAAGGGGGCGCCCTGCTCCCGACGCCGCAGTGACATCAGCCGCTACCGCGGCGGGCGGCACCTCGCCGCGTTGTCGCATCGCCCGCCACGCCGCGTCAGCGGCATATCGACCGCAGCGCCCAGTACGAGGGCGACGCTCCGCCTTGCGATGCGGCGCACCAGACGCCGCTCGCGGCCGGACGCCTCCCTTTGACGACAGACCCTAGTCCGCCGCCGCGTCGAAAAGCGCGTGCATCGCGCGGCGCAGTTCGGAGATGTTCCGCACCGGCTCCGGGAAGTCGAAGCGCGCGTCGAAGGGGTTGCCGGGGGCGTCGGGGAAGCGGACGCGGAGGCCGAAGCGGTCCAGGGCCACGGGGATCGCGCGGTCGCGCGTGCCGCAGGCGCGGTCCGGGCGGTCGCCGAGGAGGGAGCACAGGCCGCGCATCTGGTCGTCGTGCGCCGCGTGCAGATGCTGCAGCAGCTCGGCCTCGTGCGGGGCGAGCGGGTCCGGGGCGGCCGTAGCGAAGTCCTCCGGCTCGACCGCGTCCGCGCCCCACAGGTCGTCCACGCACGCCTCGCCGACCTCCAGCCGCAGCAGCGCCCATCCGCCGCCGCCCCCGGCCAGCGCCTCGCCGACGCCGAGCAGTTCGCCGAGCGGATGCCGGCGGGCCAGCAGGGCCGCGGCCGCCGCGCGGTCCCGGTCGCGTACGGGGGTGAGCCACCCTCCGACCCAGGCGCGTCCGCGGATCCGGTGGGCGACCGCGACCGGGGCGACGTCCGTGATCTCCATCACGCAGGTCACCTCGTCGTCCTGGGCGTATGCCGCGGCGCGGGCGGCGGCCGAGCCCCCGGGGACCAGCAGGAGCACATCGCCGTCGGGGGAGACGGCGCGGGCGGCGGGGGCGTGGGCCCCCAGGTCGTCCATGGTCTCGACGGTCCTGGCGCCGGGAATGGTGAGCGAGGCCGTAGCCTTGGACTCCACGAGAGTACGTACCCGCTCCGCCGCCGATGGCCGCGGAGCTTCTTCCCCGGGACGCGGCTGACCCTCCTCGGTGCTCTGACCAGCGCTGGGCAGGGGGATCCCAGGTCGAAACATGCGTCCTCCTCGGCTAAGGTAAGGCTCACCTAACTTATATCGGAGGTTCGTTCCCCGTGCCCAACCAGTCGCGTCCCAAGGTCAAGAAGTCGCGAGCGCTCGGCATCGCGCTGACCCCGAAGGCCGTCAAGTACTTCGAGGCCCGCCCCTACCCGCCGGGCGAGCACGGTCGTGGCCGCAAGCAGAACAGTGACTACAAGGTCCGGCTGCTGGAGAAGCAGCGTCTGCGCGCTCAGTACGACATCAGCGAGCGCCAGATGGTCCGCGCCTACGACCGCGCCCGCAAGGCCGAAGGCAAGACGGGCGAGGCTCTGGTCATCGAGCTTGAGCGCCGTCTGGACGCGCTCGTCCTGCGGTCCGGTCTGGCCCGCACCATCTACCAGGCCCGCCAGATGGTGGTCCACGGCCACATCGAGGTCAACGGCCGCAAGGTCGACAAGCCGTCCTTCCGGGTCCGCCCGGACGACGTGGTGATGGTCCGCGAGCGCAGCCGCGACAAGCACCCCTTCCAGGTGGCGCGCGAGGGCGGCTACGCCCTGGACGGCGAGACCCCGCGCTATCTGCAGGTCAACCTTCAGGCCCTGGCCTTCCGCCTGGACCGGGACCCGAACCGCAAGGAGATCCCGGTGATCTGCGACGAGCAGCTGGTCGTCGAGTACTACGCCCGCTGATCCGGCCGGGCGGCGCCGGCTGTACGAGCACCGGCGCGCATGCGCACCCCGCGGGTCCCCTTCGACATGGTCGGCGGGGACCCGCGAGGCGTTTCCGGGCGACCGTAATGCGGTTCGGGCAGGGGTGTCCGGCGCGATAAGGTCGATACCTGCCGCCCGTCCCGGATGACGACCCACCCGCCCGTGACGGCGGCCGACGGACGACCTACCACACGACGAGCAGCAGACGAGCAGCAGGGAGCGTGCAACGTGTCCGGTGGAGAGGTGGCCGGGATCCTCGTGGCCGTCTTCTGGGCGATTCTCGTGTCCTTCCTCGCCCTCGCGCTGGTGAGGCTCGCCCAGACGCTCAAGGCCGCGACCAAGCTGGTGGCCGAGGTCACCGAGCAGGCCGTACCGCTGCTCAGCGAGGCGTCCGCGACCGTGCGCTCCGCCAACACCCAGCTCGCCCGCGTGGACTCGATCGCGGCGGACGTGCAGGAGGTCACCTCCAACGCCTCCGCGCTCTCCTCGACCGTCTCCTCGGCCTTCGGCGGGCCGCTGGTGAAGGTCGCCGCCTTCGGCTACGGCGTGCGGCGCGCGATCGGCCGCAAGGGGCAGCAGCACCCGGACGGCGAGACCACGCGCACCGTCGTCGTCGGCAAGACCCTGCCGTCCGCCCGCCGGGGCGGCCGTCGCAACCGTGCATCGAAGGGCTGAGAGACCGGAATGTTCCGCCGTACGTTCTGGTTCACCACCGGGGTCGCAGCCGGTGTGTGGGCCACCACCAAGGTCAACCGCAAGCTCAATCAGCTGACCCCGGAGAGCCTGGCGGCGCAGGCCGCCGACCGGGCGGTGCTCGCGGGGCGGCGGATCAAGGTGTTCGCGCTCGACGTACGCGACGGCATGGCCGACCGGGAGGCGGCGCTCAAGGACGCCCTGGGCCTGAGCGCGGCGCCCGCGCCCGACCGCAAGCAGCTGCCCGCCCAGCGCGGCCGCGCCCAGCTCACGCAGAATTACTTGTACAACCACCCAAAAGCCGGAAATGAGGACCACTGATGGAGTCGGCTGAAATCCGCCGCCGCTGGCTGCGCTTCTTCGAAGAGCGCGGGCACACCGTTGTGCCCTCGGCGTCGCTCATCGCGGACGACCCGACCCTGCTGCTGATCAACGCGGGAATGGTCCCCTTCAAGCCGTATTTCCTCGGCGAGGTGAAGCCGCCCTTCGACCGTGCCGTGAGCGTGCAGAAGTGCGTGCGTACGCCGGATATCGAAGAGGTCGGCAAGACCACCCGCCACGGCACGTTCTTCCAGATGTGCGGCAACTTCTCCTTCGGCGACTACTTCAAAGAAGGCGCCATAAAGCTCGCCTGGGAGCTGCTGACCACCTCCGTCGAGGGGGGTGGCTACGGCCTGGAGCCCGAGAAGCTGTGGATCACCGTCTACAAGGAGGACGACGAGGCCGAGCGCATCTGGCGTGATGTCATCGGCGTCCCCGCCGAGCGCATCCAGCGCCTGGGCATGGGCCCCAACTTCTGGTCCATGGGCGTCCCCGGCCCCTGCGGCCCCTGCTCCGAGATCAACTACGACCGCGGCCCCGAGTTCGGCGTCGAGGGCGGCCCGGCCGTCAACGACGAGCGGTACGTGGAGATCTGGAACCTGGTCTTCATGCAGTACGAGCGTGGCCCGGGCGAGGGCAAGGAGGACTTCCCGATCCTCGGCGACCTGCCCTCCAAGAACATCGACACCGGTCTTGGCCTCGAACGCCTCGCGATGATCCTGCAAGGCGTGCACAACATGTACGAGACCGACAACCTGCGCGCCGTGATCGACAAGGCCACGGAGCTCACCGGCGTCGCCTACGGCGCCCACCACGACAGCGACGTCTCGCTGCGCGTGGTAGCCGACCATATGCGCACCTCCGTGATGCTCATCGGCGACGGCGTCACCCCCGGCAACGAGGGTCGCGGCTATGTGCTGCGCCGCATCATGCGCCGCGCCATCCGCAATATGCGCATCCTGGGCGCCACCGAGCCGGTCGTGGGCGAGCTCGTCGACGTCGTCCTGAAGACGATGGGCCAGCAGTACCCGGAGCTGCTGACCGACCGCAAGCGCATCGAGACCGTCGCCCTCGCCGAGGAGGCCGCCTTCCTGAAGACGCTGAAGGCCGGCACCAACATCCTCGACACCGCCGTCACCGACACCAAGGCCGCGGGTGGCACGGTGCTCGCCGGTGACAAGGCGTTCCTGCTCCACGACACCTGGGGCTTCCCGATCGACCTCACCCTCGAGATGGCCGCCGAACAGGGCCTTTCGGTGGACGAGGACGGCTTCCGCCGCCTGATGAAGGAGCAGCGGGAGCGGGCCAAGGCCGACGCCAAGGCCAAGAAGACCGGCCACGCCGACCTGTCCGCCTACCGCGAGGTCGCCGACACCTCCGGCTCGACCGTCTTCACCGGCTACACCGACACCGAGGGCGAGTCCACCGTCGTCGGCCTGCTGGTCGACGGCCTGCCCTCGCCCGCCGCGACCGAGGGCGACGAGGTCGAGGTCGTCCTCGACCGCACCCCCTTCTACGCCGAGGGCGGCGGCCAGCTCGCCGACTCCGGCCGGATCCGGCTGGACTCCGGCGCCGTCGTCGAGGTGCGCGACGTCCAGCAGCCGGTGCCCGGGGTCAGCGTGCACAAGGGCACCGTCCAGGTGGGCGAGGTGACCGTGGGCGCCGGGGCGTACGCCCAGATCGACGTCAAGCGCCGGCGCGCCATCGCCCGCGCCCACAGCGCCACCCACCTCACCCACCAGGCGCTGCGCGACGCCCTGGGCCCGACCGCCGCCCAGGCCGGTTCGGAGAACTCGCCCGGCCGCTTCCGCTTCGACTTCGGCTCGCCGGCCGCCGTGCCCGGCGCGGTCCTCACCGACGTCGAGCAGAAGATCAACGAGGTCCTCTCCCGTGAGCTCGACGTCACCGCCGAGGTGATGAGCATGGAGGAGGCCAAGAAGCAGGGCGCCATCGCCGAGTTCGGCGAGAAGTACGGCGACCGGGTGCGCGTGGTGACCATCGGCGACTTCTCCAAGGAGCTGTGCGGCGGCACGCATGTGCACAACACCGCCCAGCTGGGCCTGGTGAAGCTGCTCGGCGAGTCCTCGATCGGCTCCGGCGTGCGCCGGGTCGAGGCCCTGGTCGGCGTGGACGCGTACAACTTCCTCGCCCGTGAGCACACCGTCGTCTCCCAACTCACCGACCTGGTCAAGGGCCGGCCGGAGGAACTGCCGGAGAAGATCTCCGGGATGCTGGCCAAGCTCAAGGAGGCCGAGAAGGAGATCGAGCGGTTCCGCGCCGAGAAGGTGCTCCAGGCTGCCGCCGGGCTGGCCGCGGGCGCCAAGGAGGTACGGGGCGTGGCCCTGGTCACCGGCCAGGTGCCGGACGGCACGGCCGCCGACGACCTGCGCAAGCTGGTGCTGGATGTGCGCGGACGGATCCCTGGCGACCGCCCGGCCGTCGTCGCCCTGTTCTCCGTCGCCAACGGCCGCCCGGTGACCGTCATCGCCACCAACGAGGCCGCCCGCGAGCGTGGCCTCAAGGCCGGTGACCTGGTCCGCGCCGCCGCCAAGGCCCTCGGCGGCGGAGGTGGCGGCAAGCCGGACGTCGCCCAGGGCGGCGGCACGAACCCGGCCGCCGTCGACGAGGCCGCGGCCGCCGTCGAGCGGCTTGTCACGGAAGCCGCCTGACCGCCGTGCGACGCGGCAGGCGCATCGCGATCGACGTCGGGGACGCCCGGATCGGGGTCGCCTCGTGCGACCCCGACGGGATCCTCGCCACCCCGGTGGAGACCGTGCCGGGGCGGGACATCCCGGCCGCCCACAAGCGGCTGGCGGCCGTCGTCGAGGAGTACGAGCCGATCGAGGTGGTGGTCGGCCTTCCCCGCTCGCTCAGCGGGCGGGAGGGGCCGGCCGCGGCCAAGGTGCGCACCTTCGCACGGGAGTTTGCGCGCCGCGTCGCGCCGGTTCCGGTGCGGCTGGTCGACGAGCGTATGACGACGGTCACAGCCGCTCAGGGCCTGCGGGCCTCGGGCGTGACCTCGAAGAAAGGTCGTTCGGTCGTTGACCAGGCGGCTGCCGTCGTCATTCTGCAAAGCGCACTGGAGACCGAGCGTGTCTCCGGGCGGGCACCGGGCGAGGCCGTCGAAGTGGTCATCTGATCGCGATACGGTAACGTTCCGCGCGGCCAGGGCAGCCGTCGCCTGGCGCGTGATGTGTGACATGGGTGACACCTCGGCTGCCGCCATGCGTCGCTAGGGGTTCGATGACTGACTACGGCCGGGGTACCGGCTCCCAACCGTGGGATCCTCAGGACCCGCTGTACGGGGATCAGGGATGGGGCGGTCACCAGACGGCGACCGGTCACGATCCGTACGCCCAGGAGGCCTACGCACAGGACCCCTACGCCCAGCCCGGCTCCCAGGGCCACGGCGGCTACAGCCAGGACCCCTACGGCCGGGACGCCTACGGACAGGACCCCTACGGCCAGGGCGGTCAGCAGCAGGAGCAGTACCCCCAGCAGGGCTATGGGAACGACGGCTACGGGCACGAGGGCTACGGCCATGACCCGTACGCGCAGGACCCGTACGCCCACCAGCAGTACCCCCAGGGCTACCCGCAGGAGCCCCAGCAGCCGCAGCAGCACCAGCAGCAGCCCCACTGGGACGGACACGACACCGGCGGCTACCCGCAGCACCCGCAGCAGCCTCAACAGCCGTACGGCAATGGCGACTGGGACGGCTCCCAGGCCCCTCAGCCCCAGGCCCCCCAGCCCCAGGAGCCCGTCGCCGAGCAGGCCGAGCACGACGAACCGGCCGACGACCACCCCTTCTTCCGGGACGGCGACAGCGGAGGCGACATACTCCGCGGCGACCGCGACGACCGTGCCGACGATGAGTACGACGACGAAGACGCCGACGACGACGAGGGGCGCGGGCGCCGGAACAAGCCCGCCAAGCGCCGCAGCGGAGTCGCCTGCCTGTTCGTGACCGTGGTGCTGGTCGGCGTCGTCGGCGGAGGCGGCTACTTCGCCTACCAGTTCTGGCAGAGCCGCTTCGGCCCGGCGCCGGACTACTCGGGCGCGGGCAGCGGTGAGGTCGCGGTGGAGATCCCCGAAGAGGCGAGCGTGACCGCCATGGGGAACATCCTCAAGGACAAGGGCGTCGTGAAGAGCACGGACGCGTTCATCGAAGCCGCCGATTCGAACCCGAAGGGCGGCAGCATCCAGCCCGGTTCGTACACGCTGCGCAAGCACATGTCCGCGGCTGAGGCCGTGAAGCTCATGGTCGACCCGGCGAGCAGCAACGGCCTGATCGTCACGGAGGGCATGCGCAACGCGCAGATCTACGCCGCGATCGACAAGAAGATCGGCCTCAAGGCGGGCACGACCAAAAACGTCGCCCTTAAGGAGGCCAAGAACCTCGGGCTGCCGGACTGGGCCGACGACAACTCCAAGATCAAGGATCCGCTGGAAGGGTTCCTCTACCCCTCCCGCTACAGCGCCGGCAAGGACACCAAACCCGAGGACGTCCTGCGGAAGATGGTCGCCCAGGCGAAGAAGAGCTACGCCAAGTACGACCTCGAAGGCAAGTCCAAGGAGCTGGGCCTGAAGTCGCCGCTCCAACTCGTCACCGTCGCCAGCCTGGTCCAGGCGGAGGGCGTCACCCACGACGACTTCCGCAAGATGGCCGAGGTGGTCTACAACCGCCTCGAGCCTGGAAACACCCAGACCAACGGCAAGCTGGAATTCGACTCGACGTACAACTACATCAAGAACCAGAGCAAGATCGACATCTCGCTGCAAGAGATCAAGAATTACGACAACCCCTACAACACGTACTTCTACCGGGGTCTGACGCCAGGACCGATCGGAAACCCGGGGGAGGACGCGCTGAAGGCGGCCATGAACCCCACCGACGACGGCTGGTACTACTTCATCTCGCTCGACGGCAAGACGACCAAGTTCACCAAGACGTACGCCGAGCACCAAAAGCTCGTCGACCAGTTCAACCGGCAGCGCAAGAACAGCTGAGGAAAGATGTCGGAAAACCGCAGGGCCGCGGTGCTCGGCTCGCCGATCGCCCACTCCCTGTCCCCGGTGCTGCACCGCGCCGCCTACGAGAAGCTGGGCCTGGCCGGGTGGGCCTACGACCGCCACGAGGTGGACGAGGCCGCGCTGCCCGGCTTCTTCGAGCGGCTGGACGCGACGGCCGGTGACCGCCCGTGGGCGGGGCTGTCCCTGACCATGCCGCTCAAGCGCGCGGTCATCCCGCTGCTTGACGAGATCAGCGATACGGCGGCGTCGGTGGAAGCGGTCAACACGGTTGTCTTCACCGACGACGGCCGCCGGGTCGGCGACAACACCGACATCCCCGGTATGGTCGCGGCGCTGCGTGAGCGCGGTGTCGAGCGGGTGGCGGGCGCCGCCGTGCTGGGCGCCGGGGCCACGGCCTCCTCGGCCCTGGCGGCGCTGTCCCGTGTCTGCGAGGGCGAGGTCACCGCGTATGTGCGCAGCGAGGCGCGGGCCGCCGAGATGCGGCAGTGGGGCGAGCGACTGGGGGTGGCGGTCCGTACGGCGGACTGGGACGACGCCGCCGAGGCGCTCCGCGCGCCCCTGGTGATCGCCACCACCCCCGCGGGCACCACGGACGCGCTGGCCGCGTCCGTCCCCGACCGCCCCGGTGCGCTCTTCGACGTGCTGTACGACCCATGGCCGACCCGGCTCGCGGCCGCCTGGGCGGAGCGCGGCGGCGCGGTCGTCAGCGGCCTGGACCTGCTGGTGCACCAGGCGGTCCTCCAGGTCGAGCTGATGACCGGCCGGACCCCCGCCCCCCTGGCCACGATGCGGGAAGCGGGCGAGGCGGCCCTCGCCGACCGCGCCCGCTGATCCTTCGGCCGGGGGCACCTCCCAGCGGTGGCTGGGGGCGAGCCGAAGGGGCGCGGCCGCCCGCGCCGGAGGCGCTGATCTGTGCTGTCGAAAGGGAGAGCGCGCGGAGGCCCCGAGGCACGAGGGGGCGAGGCTGCGATCAATATGCGGCTACCGCCGCGTGGTCGACCGTCGACAGGGGCTGTAGCGCCCCGGAGGAGAACCGAGCCCTGAAAAGGAGTGGTCCGCCAGCTGGACCGGCGCTCGGCGGCGTCACCGGACGTGGGAGGATCGGAGGTGGCGGGCCAGGGCCGCGCGCTGCCCGGGCCATGCCGCCGTACGTCGAGGCGCGAGCATGAGGAGCACCGTTGAGCAGGTTGCGCTGGCTGACCGCGGGGGAGTCGCACGGCCCCGCACTCGTGGCGACGCTGGAGGGACTGCCCGCCGGTGTGCCGATCACCACCGACATGGTGGCGGACGCCCTCGCCCGCCGGCGGCTCGGCTATGGACGCGGTGCCCGGATGAAGTTCGAGCGCGACGAGGTCACCTTCCTCGGCGGCGTACGGCACGGCCTCACCCTCGGCTCCCCGGTGGCCATCATGGTCGGCAACACCGAGTGGCCCAAGTGGGAGCAGGTCATGGCGGCCGACCCGGTGGACCCGGAAGTGCTCGCCGGGCTGGCCCGTAACGCCCCGCTGACCCGGCCCCGCCCGGGCCACGCGGACCTGGCGGGCATGCAGAAGTACGGCTTCGACGAGGCCCGGCCGATCCTGGAGCGGGCCAGCGCCCGCGAGACCGCCGCGCGCGTCGCGCTCGGCACGGTCGCCCGCTCGTACCTGAAGGAGACGACCGGCATCGAGATCGTCTCCCACGTCGTGGAGCTGGCCGCGGCCAAGGCCCCGTACGGCGTCTACCCGACCCCCGCGGATGTGGCGCGGCTGGACGAGGACCCGGTGCGCTGCCTGGACGCCGATACGAGCAAGGCGATGGTCGCCGAGATCGACCAGGCCCATAAGGACGGCGACACGCTCGGCGGCGTCGTCGAGGTGCTGGCGTACGGCGTGCCGGTGGGCCTGGGCTCGCATGTCCACTGGGACCGGCGGCTCGACGCCCGGCTGGCCGCGGCCCTGATGGGCATCCAGGCCATCAAGGGCGTCGAGGTCGGCGACGGCTTCGGCCTGGCCCGGGTGCCAGGATCCAAGGCGCACGACGAGATCGTGCCGGGCGAGGACGGCATCAGGCGCGCCTCGGGCCGCTCCGGCGGCACCGAGGGCGGGCTGACCACGGGCGAGCTGCTGCGGGTGCGCGCCGCGATGAAGCCGATCGCGACCGTGCCGCGGGCCCTGGCCACGGTGGATGTCACGACGGGCGAGCCGACCCAGGCCCACCACCAGCGCTCGGACGTCTGCGCGGTCCCGGCCGCGGGCATCGTCGCGGAGGCGATGGTGGCGCTGGTCCTCGCGGACGCCGTCGCGGAGAAGTTCGGCGGCGACTCGGTCACCGAGACCCGGCGCAACGTCAAGGGCTTCCTCGACAACCTGGCCATCAAGTGAGCGGCCAGGCGACCGGCCCGGGAGCGAGCGGGCCGGTGATTGTGCTGGTCGGGCCCATGGGCGTGGGGAAGAGCACCGTCGGACGGGTGCTCGCCGAGCGGCTGGGGACCGGCTTCCGGGACACCGACACCGACATCGTCGAGTCGGCAGGCAAGCCGATCTCCGAGATCTTCATCGACGAGGGCGAACCGCACTTCCGCGAGCTGGAGCGGCAGGCCGTGCGCGCCGCGGTCGCCGAGCACCGCGGGGTGCTGGCCCTCGGCGGCGGCGCGATCCTGGACGACTCGACCCGCGCCCTGCTGGCCGACCTGCCGGTCGCCTTCCTGGAGATGGGCGTCGCCGAAGCGGTCAAGCGCACCGGCCTCGACGCGCCGCGCCCGCTGCTCGCCGTCAACCCGCGGCAGCGCTGGCGCGAGCTCATGGAGCAGCGCCGTCCGCTGTACACCGAGGTGGCCCGCGCGGTCGTGTCGACCGAGGGCCGCACCCCCGAGGACGTCGCCGACGCGGTCCTCGACGCACTGGAGTTGAAGGACGCATGAGCACCGACACACCCACCCGTATCCAGGTCGGCGGCACCGCGGGCAGCGAGCCGTACGAGGTCCTGGTCGGCCATCGGCTGCTCGGCGAGCTGCCCGGCCTCATCGGAACGGCGGCCAAGCGCGTCGCTGTGCTGCACCCGGAGGCGCTGGCCGAGACCGGCGACGCCATCCGCCAGGACCTGCTCGGGCAGGGCTACGAGGCCATCGCGATCCAGCTGCCCAACGCGGAGGAGGCCAAGACCGCCGAGGTCGCGGCGTACTGCTGGAAGGCGCTCGGCCAGACCGGCTTCACCCGCAGCGATGTGATCATCGGCGTCGGCGGCGGCGCCTCCACCGACCTCGCGGGCTTTGTCGCGGCGACCTGGCTGCGCGGGGTGCGCTGGATCGCCGTCCCGACGACCGTGCTCGGCATGGTGGACGCGGCGGTCGGCGGGAAGACCGGTATCAACACCGCCGAGGGCAAGAACCTGGTCGGTGCCTTCCACCCGCCGGCCGGGGTGCTGTGCGACCTGGCCGCGCTCGACTCGCTGCCGGTCCATGACTACGTCAGCGGCCTCGCCGAGATCATCAAGGCGGGCTTCATCGCCGACCCGGCGATCCTGGAGCTGATCGAGGCGGATCCGGAGGCGGCCCGCACCCCCGCGGGACCGCACACCGCCGAGCTCATCGAGCGCTCCATCCGGGTGAAGGCCGAGGTCGTCTCCTCCGACCTCAAGGAGGCGGGGCTGCGGGAGATCCTGAACTACGGCCACACCCTCGCCCACGCCATCGAGAAGAACGAGCGCTACAAGTGGCGGCACGGCGCGGCGGTCTCCGTCGGCATGGTCTTCGCCGCCGAGCTGGGCCGACTCGCCGGACGTCTGGACGACGCCACGGCCGACCGGCACCGCGCGGTCTTGGCCTCCGTCGGCCTGCCGCTGACCTACCGCGGTGACCAGTGGCCCCGGCTGCTGGAGACCATGAAGGTCGACAAGAAGTCCCGCGGCGACCTGCTGCGCTTCATCGTCCTCGACGGTCTGGCCAAGCCCGCGGTGCTGGAGGGCCCGGACCCGGCCGTGCTGCTCGCGGCGTACGGAGAGGTGTCCGCGTGACCCGTAAGGTGCTCGTCCTCAACGGCCCCAACCTGGGGCGGCTCGGCAGCCGTGAGCCGGACGTCTACGGCGCGACCTCCTACGCCGGGCTCGTGGAGGAGTGCGGGAAACTCGGCGCTGAGCTGGGCTTCGAGGTCGATGTGCGGGAGACCAACGACGAGGGCGAGATGATCCGCTGGCTGCACGAGGCGGCGGACGGCTCGATTCCGGTCGTCATCAACCCCGGTGCCTTCACGCACTACTCGTACGGTATGCGGGACGCGGCGGCACAGCGCACCGCGCCGCTGGTCGAGGTGCATATCTCCAACCCGCATGCGCGGGAGGAGTTCCGTCACAACTCTGTCATCGCGGCGGTTGCCAGCGGCACCGTCGCCGGGTTCGGAATCGGGTCGTATCGCCTCGCATTGCGTGCTTTGGCTGACGAATTGGCCGGATGACGGCTGTCGCTGGGCACACACCGTATTCCCCGGCCGTTCACACAGTGGCGGCCGGGGCAGGTACCGTTCGGTAGAACCGGCCTCACCGCCGCGTCATCACGCGACAGTTGCCAGTACCAGACCGCCTGCACGAGACGGAGTGCCACCGGATGCAGCACTCAGTGGGAGCTCCGCTGCCACCGCCCCATCAGCCCGGACCGGCCCCCGACGCGGGCGGCGCGGGCTGGGCCCAGGGCACCGGCCACCACCCGGGACCCCACCAGGCCCACCACCCGGGACCCCACCCGGCCAGTCCGCCCGGCCCCCACCCGGCCAGCCCCCCTGGCTCCCACCCGGCCAGCCCCCCTGGCTCCCACCCGGCCCACCCTGCACCGCCGCCCCCCGTCCCTCCCGCCCCGCTCCATCCGACGCCGGCCCCGCCGCCCATGGACCCGTCGGGCGTCACCGGCCATATCCAGCTTCCGCCCGGCGGTCCGGTGCCGCTGCCGCATCCGCCGGCGGGCGGCGCGGCGGTGACAGACGCCTCGCAGGCGGCGGTGGCGGTGCTGCTGATCGGCCCGGCCGGGGCGGGCAAGACGACCGTCGCCCGCCATTGGGCCGACCGCCGGCGGGTGCCGACCGCGCATATCAGCCTGGACGACGTGCGCGAGTGGGTCAGGTCCGGTTTCGCCAACCCGCAGTCGGGGTGGAACGAGAACTCCGAGGCGCAGTACCGTCTCGCCCGCCGCACCTGCGGCTTCGCCGCCCGTAACTTTCTGGCCAACGGGATCTCCTGCATCCTGGACGACGCCGTCTTCCCGGACCGCCCGGTCGTGGGCCTCGGCGGCTGGAAGCGCCATGTCGGCCCCGGGCTGCTGCCGGTCGTCGTGCTGCCGGGCCTCGAGATCGTCCTGGAGCGGAACGCGGCCCGTAGCGGCAATCGCCGGCTGAGCGACGAGGAAGTGGCCCGCATCCACGGCCGGATGGCCGGCTGGTACGGCTCGGGCCTGCCGATCATCGACAACTCCACGTACGACGTGGAGACCACGGCCCGCATGCTCGACGAGGTCGTCGCCCGCAGCATCGCCTCCCCGCCCAGCTGGTAAGCGGGCGGTAGCTGGTAGGCGGGCCTCAGCTGGTAGGTGGGCGGCTGGGCCCCCATTCGGGTCGCCCGACCGGCCGCGGCGGGCCGCACTGCGTAGGCTCAGGACCATGTCCCAGGCGTACGCGGCCCGACGTGCCCGGCTGCGCGATCAGTGCGCGGCGGCGGGTGGTGAGGCCGCGCTGGTCTCCAGGTCGGCCAATGTGCGCTATCTGTGCGGTGGCGGGGTGCCGCCCGGTGCCGTGCTGCTGCTGGGGCCGGTCCAGGATGTGCTGGTGGCGCCCCTGACGCCGTTCTGGGAGCCGCTGCCCGGTGGTTCGTATCACCCCGAGGACCTGCGGATTCTCGTGCTGCCCGGTGAGGGCGGGGACCCGGCAGGGGCCGCCGCCGACCTGGCCGCCGCGGACGGCGCCGAGTCGCTGGCCGTCGAGGAGCACCATCTGACCGTCGCCCGCCACCGGGCGCTCGCCGCGGCGGCCCCCCGGCTGCGGCTGGTGGATCTGGGCCGGGCCGTGGAGCAGCTGCGGCTGGTCAAGGACGACGAGGAGATCTCCTGTCTGCGGATCGCCGCCGAGCTAGCCGATCAGGCGCTCAGCGAGCTGCTCGAGTCGATCCTGGTCGGCCGGACCGAGCGGCATCTGGCGCTGGAGCTGGAGCGCCGGCTGGTGGATCACGGCGCGGACGGCCCGGCCTTCCCCACGGTCGTGGCCACCGGGCCGAACTCGGGCCGGGCCGGGCACACACCCACTGACCGGCGGGTCGAGGAGGGTGACTTCCTCACCATCGGCCTGGGCGCCGACTACCGCGGCTACCGCTGTGAGGTGGGGCGCACGTTTGTGATCGGACCGTCTCCCGCCGCCTGGCAGGTGGAGCTGTACGACGCGGTCTTCGCCGCGCAGCGGGCCGGGCGGGAGGCGCTGGTACCCGGTGCGGCCTGCCGGGATGTGGACCGCGCGACCCGTCAGGTGCTGGACTCCGCGGGGTTCGGCGAGGGGCTTGGACCGCGGATGGGACACGGTGTGGGCCTGGAAATCGACGAGGACCCTCGGCTCGCACCCTCGGCCATGGGTAAACTGGACGCTTGTGTGCCGGTCACTGTCGAACCGGGGGTCCACCTCCCGGGCCGGGGCGGTGTCCGGATCGACGACACGCTCGTCGTCCGCCCCGAGGCGGACGGCGGACCCGAGCTACTCACCATCACGACCAAGGAGCTGCTGGCGCTCTGACTCTGCGCGTCGCATCTTTGCGGTCCCACCAGCTGTAGTCCAGGAGATCCCGCAACCGTGGCATCCACGAACGACCTCAAGAATGGCCTGGTGCTCAAGCTCGACGGGGGCCAGCTCTGGTCCGTCGTCGAGTTCCAGCACGTCAAGCCCGGCAAGGGCCCTGCTTTCGTCCGCACCAAGCTCAAGAACGTGCTGTCCGGCAAGGTGGTCGACAAGACCTTCAACGCCGGCGTGAAGGTCGAGACGGCCAATGTCGACAAGCGCGGCATGCAGTTCTCGTACAAGGACGGCGAGAGCTTCGTGTTCATGGACATGGACACCTTCGACCAGATCTACATCAGCCCCGAGGTCGTCGGCGACAACGCCCGATACCTGCTCGAGGGTTTCGAGGCCGTCGTGGCGATGTACGAGGGCAACCCGCTGTACATCGAGCTGCCGGCCGCCGTCGAGCTGGTGATCGAGTACACCGAGCCCGGCGTCCAGGGCGACCGCTCCACCGGCGGCACCAAGCCCGCCAAGCTGGAGACCGGCTACGAGATCGGCGTCCCGCTCTTCATCACCACCGGTGAGAAGATCAAGGTCGACACCCGCTCCGGTGAGTACCTCGGCCGGGTGAACAGCTAACCGTGGCCGCCCGCAACAAGGCCCGTAAGCGTGCCTTCCAGATCCTTTTCGAGGCCGATCAGCGTGGCACCTCCGTGCAGACGGTCCTCGCGGACTGGATCCGGCACGCCCGGACCGACGACCGGCAGCCGCCGGTCAGCGAATACACGATGCAGCTCGTCGAGGGGTACGCCCAGTACACGGCCCGGATCGACGAGCTGATCTCCACCTACGCGGTGGGCTGGACGCTGGACCGGATGCCGGTCGTCGACCGGAACATCCTGCGGCTCGGCGCCTACGAGCTGGTGTGGGAGGACGAGACTCCGGACGCCGTCGTGATCGACGAGGCGGTGCAGCTCGCCAAGGAGTTCTCCACCGATGACTCGCCGGCCTTTGTCAATGGGCTTCTCGGCCGTTTCAAGGAGCTGAAGCCGAGCCTGCGACGGGTCAGCGAGTGAGCCGAAGGGGCGCGACCCTGTCGAAAGGGAGAGCGCGCGGAGGCCCTGAGGAACGAAGGGCCGAGCACGGTCGACCGTCGACAGGGCTAAGGCGCCCCGGAGGCGAACCGAGCCATAAGAGGGGCACAGCAGTCCACTAGGGAAGCCTGAGCGCTCCGAGCTTTACGCGCACAAAGCCGCAGGGGGCGGTGGAACCTTTCGGTCCCACCGCCCCCTGCGGCACGTTTCTGCTGGTCACTATCGCTTTTTCTGGTGACTCCCAAAGAGGCCGCGCGCGGCGTCAGACGTCCTCGTGCTGGACGGCCCGGCGCGCATCCGCGCCCAGCACACCCCAGCTGATCAGCTGCTCGGTCAGCACCGAAGGCGACTGGTCGTAGATCACGGCGAGGGTGCGCAAGTCGTCCTGGCGGATCGACAGCACCTTGCCGTTGTAATCCCCGCGCTGGCTCTGGATCGTGGCGGCATACCGCTGCAGCGGCCCCGCCTTCTCGACCGGCACATGGGCCAGCCGCTCAAGGTCCAGCACCAGCTTCGGCGGCGGCTCGGCGGCCCCGGCCGGGCTGGTGCCCGGAAGCAGCTCCTGGACCGGGACGCCGTAGAAGTCGGCCAACTCGGCGAGGCGCTGCACGGTCACGGCACGGTCCCCGCGCTCGTACGAGCCGACCACGACGGCCTTCCAGCGGCCCTGGGACTTCTCCTCGACACCATGAAGGGAGAGGCCCTGCTGGGTGCGGATGGCACGGAGCTTGGCTCCGAGCTGTTTGGCGTATTCGCTGGACATAAAGCTCCCCGGACGAAGACTGGTAACTCACTGTGAGGTTACGCAGCGTAATCTCCATTCGTCAAGCCGAACGGAGCGCAGGGGGCCTCGGCCAGGGGCGATGCCGGACCGGCCCGCCGTCCCTGCTACTGTGAATGGCGCAATTCCGACGTCCTTTAAGGTCCGTCCCGTGAGGCGGAGAAGGAGGTCCGTTTCGTATGGACGCACGTACTACGGACGCGGCGCGCTCTGTGCTCGAGGCACCGGACATCGCCCGCGTTCTGACCCGCATCGCCCACGAGATCGTCGAGCGCGCCAAGGGCGCCGACGACGTGGTGCTCCTCGGCATCCCGACCCGCGGTGTGCACCTCGCCCGGCGGCTGGCCACACGGCTCGAGGAGATCACCGGCAGGGCGCCCGGCCAGGTGCCGGTCGGTTCGCTCGACATCACCATGTACCGCGACGACCTGCGGCTGCGCCCGGCTCGCGCGCTCGCCCGCACCGACATCCCCGGCGACGGCATCGACGGCCGTCTGGTGGTGCTGGTCGACGACGTGCTCTTCTCGGGCCGCACCATCCGCGCCGCGCTCGACGCCCTGGGCGATATCGGCCGGCCGCGCGCCGTGCAGCTCGCGGTCCTGGTGGATCGCGGCCACCGCGAGCTGCCGATCCGCGCCGACTACGTCGGCAAGAACCTCCCCACGTCGCTGCGGGAGACGGTCAAGGTCCAGCTCACCGAGGAGGACGGCCGCGACAGCGTGCTCCTCGGGGTGCGCGGGACCGCCCCCGCGGACGGGCAGTAGCCCGGACGGAGCCGTCACGGCACGGAACCACGGCCCACGGAACCACGGCCCACGGAACCGCGGAACCACGGCCGCCCACGGACTGGACCGGAGCCCCGGTGACCGCCGCGGGCCCGGTGCACCGGCCACGACGACGCCCCCGCGCCCCGCCTGCCCGCCGCACGCCTGAACATCTCCCTCACCCACGGAGCAACCGGATGAAGCGCCACCTCATCTCGGCCGCCGATCTCACGCGCGACGACGCCGTCCTGATCCTCGACACCGCCGAGGAGCTGGCCCGTATCGCCGACCGGCCGATCAAGAAACTGCCGACCCTGCGCGGCCGCACCGTCGTCAACCTCTTCTTCGAGGACTCCACCCGCACCCGTATCTCGTTCGAGGCGGCCGCCAAGCGGCTGTCCGCGGACGTCATCAACTTCTCCGCCAAGGGCTCCTCGGTCTCCAAGGGCGAGTCCCTGAAGGACACCGCGCTCACCCTGGAGGCGATGGGCGCCGACGCCGTCGTCATCCGCCACCACGACTCCGGCGCCCCGCACCGGCTGGCCACCTCCGGCTGGATCGGCGGCTCGGTCGTCAACGCCGGGGACGGCACCCATGAGCACCCCACCCAGGCGCTGCTGGACGCCTTCACCATGCGTCGCCATCTGACCTCGGGCACCGGGCAGGACCTGGCGGGCCGCCGGATCACGATCGTCGGTGACGTCCTCCACAGCCGGGTCGCCCGCTCCAACGTCCATCTGCTGTCCACGCTGGGCGCCGAGGTGACCCTGGTCGCCCCGCCGACCCTGGTGCCCTTCGCGGTCGAGAGCTGGCCGTGCGAGGTCTCGTACGACCTCGATGCGGTCGTCGGCAAGTCCGACGCCGTGATGATGCTGCGGGTCCAGCGCGAGCGTATGCACGCCGCCTTCTTCCCCACCGAGCGCGAGTACGCGCGCCGCTACGGTCTTGACGGCGACCGGATGGCCCGTATGCCCGAGCACGCCA
Organism: Streptomyces sp. NPDC020845; assembly: GCF_044334165.1. NCBI lineage: Bacteria > Bacillati > Actinomycetota > Actinomycetes > Kitasatosporales > Streptomycetaceae > Streptomyces > Streptomyces sp. NPDC020845. Next base: position 211,243 of record NZ_JBIRSJ010000003.1, read on the forward strand.
TCGTCATGCACCCCGGCCCGATGAACCGTGGCATGGAGATCACCGCCGAGGTCGCGGACTCCGACCGCTGCACCGCAGTCGAGCAGGTCGCCAACGGTGTCTCGATCCGCATGGCCGTCCTGTATCTGCTGCTCGGCGGGAACGAGCCCGCCGTCACCACGTCCCGCACCGCCACCGAGGAGAGCAAGTAACCATGAGCGACACCCACAAGACCCTCCTGCGCGGTGCGAAGGTCCTCGGTGGCGAGCCGCGGGACGTGCTGATCGAGGGCGAGCGGATCGCCTCCGTCGGCACCGGCATCGACGCGGGCGACGCGACCGTGATCGACGCCACGGGACAGATCCTGCTGCCCGGCCTCGTCGACCTCCACACCCATCTGCGCGAGCCCGGCCGCGAGGACTCCGAGACCGTCCACACCGGCACCCGCGCGGCCGCCGCGGGCGGCTACACCGCCGTCCACGCCATGGCCAACACCTTCCCGGTCGCCGACACCGCGGGCGTCGTCGAGCAGGTGTGGCGGCTGGGCAAGGAGTCCGGCTACTGCGATGTGCAGCCCGTCGGCGCCGTCACCGTCGGCCTGGAGGGCAAGAAGCTCGCCGAGCTGGGCGCCATGAACGACTCCGCCGCGGGCGTGCGGGTCTTCTCCGACGACGGCAAGTGTGTGGACGACGCCGTGATCATGCGCCGCGCCCTGGAGTATGTGAAGGCGTTCGACGGCGTCATCGCCCAGCACGCCCAGGAGCCGCGGCTGACCGAGGGCGCCCAGATGAACGAGGGCGTGGTCTCCGCCGAGCTCGGGCTCGGCGGCTGGCCGGCCGTCGCCGAGGAGTCGATCATCGCCCGCGATGTGCTGCTCGCCGCGCACGTCGGCTCCCGGGTGCACATCTGCCATCTGTCCACCGCGGGCTCGGTCGAGATCGTCCGCTGGGCCAAGTCCAAGGGGTGGAACGTCACCGCCGAGGTCACCCCGCACCACCTGCTGCTCACCGACGAGCTCGTACGCTCCTACAACCCCGTCTACAAGGTGAACCCGCCGCTGCGCACCGAGGCCGACGTCATGGCGCTGCGCGAGGCGCTGGCCGACGGCACCATCGACTGCGTCGCCACCGACCACGCCCCGCATCCGCACGAGGACAAGGACTGCGAGTGGGGCGCGGCGGCCATGGGCATGGTCGGCCTGGAGACCGCGCTCTCCGTCGTCCAGCACACCATGGTCGACACCGGCCTGCTGGACTGGGCGGGCGTCGCCGACCGGATGTCGCACCGCCCCTCGGCCATCGGCCGCCTTGCCGGCCACGGGCGCCCCATCGCCCCCGGGGAGCCCGCCAACCTCACCCTGCTCGACTCCGCATACCGTGGTGTGGTGAACCCCGCGGGCTTCGCCTCCCGCAGCCGCAACACCCCCTACGAGGGCCGTGAACTGCCGGGCCGAGTGACGTACACCTTCCTGCGGGGCCGGGCGACGGTCGTGGACGGGAAACTGGCGTGACACCTCTGAGCAGTCTGAGCAACCTGGCACATCCGGCGGCGGGCCACCTGGTGGGCCTGGCGGCCGAGCAGAAGTCGCAGGACGTGACGGACTGGGCCGCGCGCGTCGGCTGGGTCGTGGGCCTGCTGCTCGTCATCGCGCTCGTCTACTGGCTGATGCGCGAGGGCTGGAAGTGGCGGGGCACGCTCCAGGGCGATCTGCCCGAGCTGCCCCAGGCCCCGGACCCGGCCGAGCTCGGGCACGTCCGGCTGCACCTCTCCGGCCGCTACCACGGCTCGACCACCGCCGGGCAGTGGCTCGACCGGATCGTCGCCCGGGGACTCGGCACCCGCAGCCGTGCCGAGCTCACCCTGACCGAGCAGGGCCTCGCCGTCGTACGGCCCGGGGCAAGCGACTTCTTCATCCCGGCCGCGGGCCTGCGCGGCGCCCGGCTCGACAAGGGCATCGCCGGCAAGGTCCTCACCGAGGGCGGCCTGCTGGTGATCACCTGGCAGCTGGGCGACCGCCTGATCGACTCCGGCTTCCGCTCCGATCACGCGGCCGAGCACACCGCGTGGGTGGACGCCCTCACCGAACTCTCCGGACTCTCCGGCGGCCCCAGCGACGCGGCCGCCCCCTCGCACGACACGGAAGGCGCACGATGACCACCTCCAACAGGGGGGCCAAGAGCCCCGCAGTCCTCGTCCTGGAGGACGGCCGCACCTTCCGCGGCCGGGCCTACGGCGCCGTGGGGGAGACCTTCGGCGAGGCGGTGTTCTCCACCGGTATGACCGGCTACCAGGAGACCCTGACCGACCCCTCGTACCACCGCCAGGTCGTCGTCATGACCGCCCCGCACGTCGGCAACACCGGCGTCAACGACGAGGACCCCGAGTCGAAGCGGATCTGGGTCTCGGGCTATGTGGTCCGCGACCCCGCCCGGGTGCCCTCCAACTGGCGCTCCCGCCGCTCCCTGGACGAGGAGCTGGCGGCCCAGGGCGTGGTCGGCATCAGCGGTATCGACACCCGCGCCCTCACCCGCCATCTGCGCGAGCGCGGCGCCATGCGCGTCGGCATCTTCTCCGGAGAGGCGGTGGCGGACGAGGCCGGGCTGCTGGCCAAGGTGCGGGCCGTGCCGCAGATGAAGGGCGCGGACCTGAGCGGCGAGGTCGCCACCACGGAGCGTTATGTCGTCCCCGCGATCGGTACCAAGCGGTTCACCGTCGCCGCGGTCGACCTCGGCATCAAGGGCATGACCCCGCACCGGATGGCCGAGCGCGGCATCGAGGTGCACGTGCTGCCCGCGACCGCCACGGTTGAAGACGTCTACGCCGCGGGCCCGGACGGGGTGTTCTTCTCCAACGGCCCGGGCGACCCGGCCACCGCAGACCACCCGGTCTCCGTGATGCGCGCGGTCCTGGAGCGCGGCACCCCGCTGTTCGGCATCTGCTTCGGCAACCAGATCCTCGGCCGCGCACTCGGCTTCGGCACGTACAAGCTGAAGTACGGCCACCGCGGCATCAACCAGCCGGTGCAGGACCGCACCACCGGCAAGGTCGAGGTGACCGCGCACAACCACGGCTTCGCCGTCGACGCCCCGCTGGACGGGCCCTCCGACACCCCCTACGGGCGGGTCGTGGTCTCGCATGTGTGCCTCAACGACAACGTGGTCGAGGGCCTTCAGCTGCTCGACCGCCCCGCGTTCAGCGTCCAGTACCACCCCGAGGCCGCCGCGGGCCCGCACGACGCGGCCTACCTGTTCGACCGCTTTGTCTCCCTGATGGAGGGCCAGCGTGCCTAAGCGCACCGACATCCAGTCCGTTCTGGTCATCGGCTCCGGCCCGATCGTCATCGGCCAGGCCGCCGAGTTCGACTACTCCGGCACCCAAGCCTGCCGCGTCCTCAAGGCGGAGGGGCTGCGGGTCGTCCTGGTCAACTCCAACCCGGCCACGATCATGACCGACCCGGAGATCGCCGACGCGACGTACGTCGAGCCGATCACCCCGGAGTTCGTCGAGAAGATCATCGCCAAGGAGCGCCCCGACGCCCTGCTGCCCACCCTCGGCGGGCAGACCGCGCTCAACACCGCGATCTCCCTGCACGAGGCGGGCACGCTCGAGAAGTACGGCGTCGAGCTGATCGGCGCCAACGTCGAGGCCATCCACAAGGGTGAGGACCGCGACCTCTTCAAGGACGTCGTCGAGGCCGTCCGCACCAAGATCGGCCACGGCGAGTCCGCCCGCTCGGTCATCTGCCACTCCATGGACGACGTCCTCGCCGGTGTCGACCAGCTCGGCGGTTACCCCGTCGTCGTACGCCCCTCCTTCACCATGGGCGGCGCCGGCTCCGGCTTCGCCCACGACGAGGACGAGCTGCGCCGCATCGCCGGCCAGGGCCTCACGCTCTCCCCGACCACCGAGGTGCTCCTGGAGGAGTCCATCCTCGGCTGGAAGGAGTACGAGCTGGAGCTGATGCGCGACAAGCACGACAACGTCGTGGTCGTCTGCTCCATCGAGAACTTCGACCCGATGGGCGTGCACACCGGCGACTCGATCACCGTCGCGCCCGCGATGACGCTCACCGACCGCGAGTACCAGGTGCTGCGCGACATCGGCATCGCCGTCATCCGCGAGGTCGGCGTCGACACCGGCGGCTGCAACATCCAGTTCGCGGTCAACCCCGACGACGGCCGGGTCATCGTCATCGAGATGAACCCGCGCGTCTCGCGCTCCTCGGCCCTGGCGTCCAAGGCGACCGGCTTCCCGATCGCCAAGATCGCGGCCAAGCTCGCCGTCGGCTACACCCTCGACGAGATCCCGAACGACATCACGCAGGAGACCCCGGCCTCGTTCGAGCCGACGCTCGACTATGTGGTCGTCAAGGCCCCGCGGTTCGCCTTCGAGAAGTTCCCGAGCGCCGACTCCACCCTCACCACCACCATGAAGTCGGTCGGCGAGGCCATGGCGATCGGCCGTAACTTCACCGAGGCGCTGCAGAAGGCGCTGCGCTCGCTGGAGAAGAAGGGCAGCCAGTTCTCGTTCGTCGGCGAGCCCGGCGACAAGGCCGCCCTGCTGGAAGAGGCCCGGCGCCCGACCGACGGCCGGATCAACACGGTCATGCGGGCCATCCGGGCCGGGGCCACGCCGGACGAGGTCTTCGAGGCCACGAAGATCGACCCGTGGTTCGTCGACCAGCTCTTCCTGATCAAGGAGATCGCCGACGAGCTCGCGGCCGCCGAGAAGCTGGAGCCGGAGCTGCTGGCCGAGGCCAAGCGGCACGGCTTCTCCGACGCCCAGATCGCGGCCATCCGCTCGCTGCGCGAGGACGTGGTCCGCGAGGTACGGCATGCGCTGGGGGTGCGCCCCGTCTACAAGACCGTGGACACCTGCGCCGCCGAGTTCGCCGCCAGGACCCCGTACTTCTACTCCTCCTACGACGAGGAGTCCGAGGTCGCGCCGCGCGAGAAGCCGGCCGTGATCATCCTGGGCTCGGGCCCCAACCGGATCGGCCAGGGCATCGAGTTCGACTACTCCTGTGTGCACGCCTCCTTCGCGCTGCACGACGCGGGCTACGAGACCGTCATGGTCAACTGCAACCCGGAGACCGTCTCCACCGACTACGACACCTCCGACCGGCTCTACTTCGAGCCGCTGACCCTGGAGGACGTGCTGGAGATCGTCCACGCCGAGCAGCAGGCGGGCCCGGTCGCGGGCGTCATCGTCCAGCTCGGCGGCCAGACCCCGCTGGGCCTGGCCCAGGCGCTCAAGGACAACGGCGTGCCTGTCGTCGGCACCTCGCCCGAGGCGATCAACCTCGCCGAGGAGCGCGGCGCCTTCGGCCGGGTGCTGACCGAGGCCGGGCTGCCCGCGCCCAAGTACGGCACCGCCTTCTCCTTCGCGGAGGCCAAGGGCATCGCCGCCGAGATCGGCTACCCGGTCATGGTCCGCCCCTCGTACGTGCTGGGCGGCCGCGGCATGGAGATCGTCTACGACGAGCCGTCCCTGGCCGCCTACCTGGAGCGGCACGCCGGGCTGATCTCCGAGCACCCGGTCCTCATCGACCGCTTCCTCGACGACGCCATCGAGATCGACGTGGACGCGCTCTACGACGGCCACGAGCTCTACCTCGGCGGTGTCATGGAGCACATCGAGGAGGCCGGTATCCACTCCGGCGACTCGGCCTGTGCGCTGCCCCCGATCACCCTCGGCGGCTTCGACATCAAGCGGCTGCGGTCCTCCACCGAGGCCATCGCGCGCGGCGTCGGGGTGCGCGGGCTGATCAACATCCAGTTCGCCATGGCCGGGGACATCCTGTACGTCCTGGAGGCGAACCCGCGCGCCTCCCGTACGGTCCCCTTCACCTCCAAGGCCACCGCCGTGCCGCTCGCCAAGGCCGCCGCCCGTATCTCGCTGGGCGCGACCATCGCCGAGCTGCGCGCCGAGGGCCTGCTGCCGAGCAGCGGCGACGGCGGCACGCTCCCGCTGGACGCGCCGATCTCCGTCAAGGAGGCCGTGATGCCGTGGAGCCGGTTCCGCGACGCCTCGGGGCGCGGCGTGGACACCGTCCTCGGCCCGGAGATGCGCTCCACCGGCGAGGTCATGGGCATCGACTCGGTCTTCGGCGCGGCGTACGCCAAGTCGCAGGCCGGGGCGTACGGGGCGCTGCCCACCAAGGGCCGGGCGTTCGTGTCCGTCGCCAACCGGGACAAGCGCTCGATGATCTTCCCGGCCCGTGAGCTGGTCGCCCTCGGCTTCGAGCTGCTGGCCACCTCCGGCACCGCCGAGGTCCTCAAGCGCAACGGCATCAACGCGACCGTGGTGCGCAAGCAGAGCGAGGGCGAGGGGCCGAACGGCGAGAAGACCATCGTCCAGCTCATCCACGACGGCGAGGTCGACCTGATCGTCAACACGCCGTACGGCACCGGCGGCCGGCTGGACGGCTACGACATCCGTACGGCGGCCGTGGCCCGCTCCGTCCCCTGCCTGACCACGGTCCAGGCCCTCGCGGCCGCCGTCCAGGGCATCGAGGCGCTGGGCCGGGGCGAGGTCGGCGTCCGGTCCCTGCAAGAGCACGCGGAGCATTTGACCGCGGCCCGCGCGCAGTAGCGGAGGGGGCGCCGGGGCACACGCCCCGGCGCCCGCTGCTCCGTGTCCGCCCCTGGCCCGCACCGCCTTGGCCCTCACCGTCGCAGAAAGCCCGCCATGTACCAGCTCTTCTTCCGTCTCGTCTTCCGCCATATGGACCCGGAGCGGGCACACCACCTGGCCTTCGGCTGGATCCGGCTGGCCGCCCGCGTCCCGGTCCTGCGGACCTTCGTCGCGGCCCTCCTCGCGCCGCGCCACCGGGCGCTGCGCACCGAGGCGTTCGGCCTGCGCATGCACGGGCCCTTTGGGCTCGCGGCCGGATTCGACAAGAACGCCGTCGGTATCGACGGCATGGCCATGCTCGGCTTCGACCATGTCGAGATCGGCACCGTCACCGCCCAGCCGCAGCCCGGCAACCCCAAGAAGCGGCTCTTCCGCCTGGTCGCGGACCGGGCGCTGATCAACCGGATGGGCTTCAACAACGAGGGCTCGGCGGTGGTGGCCGCCCGCCTCGCGGCCCGCCGCGCCGGCCGCCCCGCGTTCCGGACCACGGTCGGCGTCAACATCGGCAAGACCAAGGTCGTCCCTGAGGCGGAAGCCGTCGCCGACTATGTGACGTCCACCGAGCGGCTGGCGGGCCACGCCGACTACCTCGTCGTCAACGTCTCCTCGCCCAACACCCCCGGGCTGCGCAACCTCCAGGCCGTGGACCAGCTGCGGCCCCTGCTGAGCGCCGTACGCGAGGCCGCGGACCGCACCGTCCCCGGCCGCCGGGTGCCGCTTCTGGTCAAGATCGCGCCCGATCTCGCCGACGAGGACGTGGACGCCGTCGCCGACCTCGCGGTCGAACTGGGCCTGGACGGCATCATCGCCACCAACACCACCATCGCCCGCGACGGCCTCGCCTCGGGACCGGAGCTCACCGCCGAGACCGGCGGTCTGTCGGGGGCGCCTCTGAGAGCCCGCTCCCTGGAGGTGCTGCGCCGCCTGTACGCCCGGGTCGGCGACCGGATCACCCTGGTGGGAGTGGGCGGGATCGAGACCGCCGACGACGCCTGGGAGCGGATCCTGGCCGGGGCCACGCTGGTCCAGGGCTACAGCGGCTTCATCTACGCGGGCCCGTTCTGGAGCCGCCACATCCACCGCGGCCTCGCGGCCCGCCTCGCGGCAAGCCCGTACGCCACGCTCGCCGACGCGATCGGCGCGGACGCGCCGGAGCCGACGGCGTAGCGGCTTCCCCGCCCATCCCGCCCTTGGGGCTCCGCCCCAGACCCCGCCGGGGGCGGCCCCGGCCCTTCGGCCCCGGGTCGCCCGGGGGCCTGGGGGCGTGCCCCCAGGATCGGGAAGGGGCGGGGAGGGGACACCACCCACCGGTCAGCAGCCCAGAACCCCCAAGGAGACCCCCGTGACCGACACCGCCGAACCCTTCGGTGCGCGCCTGCGCGGCGCCATGGACGCCCGCGGCCCGCTCTGCGTCGGCATCGACCCGCACGCCTCGCTGCTCGCCGACTGGGGGCTCGGGGACGACATCGCGGGCCTGGAGCGGTTCACCCGTACGGTTGTCGACGCCCTCGCCGACAAGGTCGCGGTCCTCAAGCCGCAATCCGCGTTCTTCGAGCGCTTCGGCTCGCGCGGTATCGCGGTGCTGGAGCGGGCCGTCGCGGACGCCCGGGCCGCGGGCGCGCTGGTGCTGATGGACGCCAAGCGCGGCGACATCGGCTCCACGATGGCCGCGTACGCCTCGGCGTACCTGGACCCCGGCAGCCCGCTGTTCTCGGACGCGGTCACCGTCAGCCCGTATCTGGGGTTCGGCTCGCTGCGCCCGGCGCTGGACGCGGCGCGGGCGAGCGGGTCGGGGGTGTTCGTGCTGGCGCTGACCTCCAACCCGGAGGGCGCCGAGGTGCAGCACGCCGTACGGGCCGACGGGGCGACGGTCGCCGCCACGGTGCTGGATCACCTCAAGGCGGAGAACGCGGAGGAGGCCCGCGCGGGCCTCCTCGGCTCGTACGGCGCGGTCGTCGGGGCGACGCTGGGGGGCGCGGCGGGGGAGGCCGGGGCGGATCTGGCCATCGGCGGCCCGCTGCTGGCTCCGGGCATCGGCGCCCAGGGCGCGACGCCCGCGGACCTTCCGGGGGTCTTCGGCGCGGCGGTGCGGAATGTGGTCCCGAGCGTCAGCCGGGGGGTGCTCCGGCACGGTCCGGACCCGGCTTCGCTGGCGTCGGCGGCGCTCCGATTGGCTGATCAAGTGCGCGCGGTGGCCGAATAAGCGGGTTATTTTGCCCCTAAATGTCCAAGTCGAGCGAGTCTGACCAGGACTTTTCGTCTGTTCTCGCTGACTGGAGCGGGATGGGCCGCTAGTCTCCGACCAGAGCCAACGTGCAGCTGCGTTGCGCGTTGCTCCCCAGGTGAGGGGCGACTAGGTTCCTCACCGGTCCGTATCCGACAAGTTCGACATCCGAGGTGACGTAGGCGTGGCTCTTCCGCCCCTTACCCCTGAACAGCGCGCAGCCGCGCTCGAAAAGGCCGCCGCGGCTCGCCGGGAGCGCGCCGAGGTCAAGAATCGGCTCAAGCACTCCGGCGCTTCCCTGCACGAGGTCATCAAGCAGGGCCAGGAGAACGATGTCATCGGCAAGATGAAGGTGTCCGCTCTCCTGGAGTCCCTGCCTGGCGTCGGCAAGGTCCGCGCCAAGCAGATCATGGAGCGGCTCGGCATTTCCGAGAGCCGTCGTGTCCGCGGTCTGGGCTCCAACCAGATCGCATCGCTTGAGCGTGAGTTCGGCGGCGCCGCCGGCTGACGTTTCCAGGCACTCCGGGGAACCTGGATAATCGCTGCATGGCAGCACACTCCCGCGGGGCGACCCCCGTACCCCCGGACGCACGTCCGCGGCTGACCGTGCTCTCCGGCCCTTCCGGGGTCGGCAAGAGCACGGTCGTCGCTCATATGCGCAAGGCACACCCTGAGGTGTGGCTCTCGGTCTCGGCCACCACCCGCAAGCCGCGCCCCGGCGAGCGCCACGGTGTTCAGTACTTCTTCGTGGACGACGGGGAATTCGACAAGCTCATCGCCAACGGTGAGCTGCTGGAGTGGGCCGAGTTCGCGGGCAACCGCTACGGCACCCCGCGCGAGGCGGTCCAGGACCGCCTCGCCGCGGGTGAGCCGGTGCTGCTGGAGATCGATCTGCAGGGCGCCCGTCAGGTCCGCGACTCCATGCCGGAGGCGCAGCTGGTCTTCCTCGCTCCGCCGAGCTGGGAGGAGCTGGTGCGCCGGCTCACCGGCCGGGGGACCGAGCCGCCCGAGGTGATCGAGCGGAGGCTGGAGGCCGCCAAGACCGAGCTGGCCGCCGAGCCCGAGTTCGATACGACCCTGGTCAATACCTCCGTCGAGGGCGTGGCGCAAGAGCTGCTAACCTTGATGCGAGTCGTTTGATCTTCACTGGTTTCCATCGCGCCGGTCTCGGTCGAAGCGCCGGTCGCCATGGAACAAGCGGTGAACGAATGCCGATCGAATACTGATCGACGTACTGATCGAATTTCTTGTCTCTTCATCACCCGTTCGGAAGGCAGAGAGTGTCCTCTCCCATCACCGCGCCCGAGGGCATCATCAACCCGCCGATTGATGAGCTGCTCGAGGCCACCGACTCCAAGTACAGCCTGGTGATCTACGCGGCCAAGCGTGCCCGCCAGATCAACGCGTACTACTCGCAGCTCGGCGAGGGCCTGCTCGAGTACGTCGGCCCGCTGGTGGACACCCACGTCCACGAGAAGCCGCTGTCGATCGCGCTCCGCGAGATCAACGCAGGCCTGCTGACCTCCGAGGCCATCGAGGCCCCGGCTCAGTAGCCCGACGCAGTAGTCGGAACTCCGACCACGGGCCCGGCGGCATGGCCGCCGGGCCCGTGGTGTGTCATGGGTACGTACATGACGGGGCAGCGCGCGACGCGGCGCGCGGAGAGGCGAGCGATGGACAAGCCGAAGGTCGTCCTGGGGGTGAGCGGCGGGATCGCCGCCTACAAGGCGTGCGAGCTGCTGCGCCGCCTCACCGAATCCGGCCATGAGGTACGGGTCGTACCGACCGACTCCGCGCTGCACTTCGTCGGGGCGGCGACCTGGTCGGCCCTGTCCGGCAACCCCGTCACCACCGAGGTCTGGGAGTCGGTCCACGAGGTCCCGCACGTACGCATCGGCCAGTCCGCCGACCTCGTCGTGGTCGCCCCCGCCACCGCCGACCTGCTCGCCAAGGCCGCCCACGGCCTCGCCGACGACCTGCTCACCAACACCCTGCTCACCGCCCGATGTCCGGTCGTCTTCGCGCCCGCCATGCACACCGAGATGTGGGAGCACCCGGCCACCCAGGAGAACGTCGCCACGCTGCGCCGCCGCGGGGCCGTCGTCATCGAGCCCGCCGTCGGGCGGCTGACCGGCGTGGACACCGGCAAGGGGCGGCTGCCCGAGCCGGGCGAGATCTTCGAGGTCTGCCGCCGGGTGATCGCCCGCGGCACCGAGGAGCGCCGCCTCGACCTGGCCGGACGCCATGTCGTGGTGAGCGCCGGCGGCACCCGTGAGCCCCTGGACCCGGTGCGCTTCCTCGGCAACCGCTCCACCGGCAAGCAGGGGTACGCCCTCGCCCGGGCCGCCGTCGCCCGCGGCGCCCGGGTGACCTTGGTCTCGGCCAACAGCGAGCTACCCGACCCGGCCGGCACCGATGTGGTGCGGGTGGGCACCGCGGTGCAGCTGCGCGAGGCGGTGGTCAAGGCCGCCGCGGACGCCGACGCCGTGGTGATGGCCGCGGCCGTCGCCGACTTCCGGCCCGCGACCTACGCCGAGGGAAAGATCAAGAAGCGGGACGGACACGAGCCCGACCCGATCGTCCTGGTCCGCAACCCGGACGTGCTCGCCGAGATCTCCGCCGACCGCGCCCGCCCCGGCCAGGTCATCGTGGGCTTCGCCGCCGAAACCGACGACGTGCTCGCCAACGGACGCGCCAAGCTCGCCCGCAAGGGCTGTGACCTGCTGGTCGTCAACGAGGTGGGGGAGCACAAGACCTTCGGCTCGGAGGCCAACGAGGCCGTCGTCCTCGCGGCCGACGGCACCGAGACGCCGGTGCCGTACGGGCCCAAGGAGGTCCTTGCCGACACGGTCTGGGACCTGGTCGCCCGCCGCCTCGCCTGATCGGGGCGCTGCCCGGCAGACGTCGGGCCCCGCTTTCGGTCACCATCGGGCCAACGGAGGGAATGACACTTTCCTGCCTCCCTGACAAGGCTGATTTTCCGGTCAGAGAGAGGTATGTTCCACGTCACGGCCTGCCCGTCCCTTGGGACGGGGATGCTCGACCGGTGACCGCGCCGGATAAACTGGCCGAGGAACCGCACCGAGCGCAGCTCTCGGGCGGTCCCAACCATGATCAGCCAGCAGCCGCTGCAACCCCAGGGAGCGATGTGTCCCGCCGCCTGTTCACCTCGGAATCTGTCACCGAGGGTCATCCCGACAAGATCGCTGACCAGATCAGCGACACCATCCTCGACGCGCTGTTGAAGGAGGACCCGACCTCCCGGGTCGCCGTCGAGACACTGATCACCACGGGCCTGGTGCATGTGGCCGGTGAGGTGACGACCAAGGCGTACGCACCGATCGCCACGCTCGTGCGCAACAAGATCCTCGAGATCGGCTACGACTCGTCGAAGAAGGGCTTCGACGGAGCCTCGTGCGGCGTCTCGGTGTCCATCGGCTCCCAGTCCCCGGACATCGCGCAGGGTGTCGACGCGGCGTACGAGGCCCGGGTCGAGGGCGATGACGACGAGCTGGACAAGCAGGGCGCGGGCGACCAGGGCCTGATGTTCGGCTTCGCCTGCGACGAGACCCCCGAGCTGATGCCGCTCCCGATCAACCTGGCCCACCGGCTCTCCCGCCGGCTGTCCGAGGTGCGCAAGAACGGGACCATCCCCTACCTGCGTCCGGACGGCAAGACGCAGGTCACCATCGAGTACGACGGCAACAAGCCGGTCCGCCTGGACACCGTGGTCGTCTCCTCGCAGCACGCCTCCGACATCGACCTCGACTCGCTGCTGGCACCGGACATCCGGGAGTTCGTGGTCGAGCACGTCCTGAACGGGCTCGTCGAGGACGGCATCAAGCTGGACACCGAGGGCTACCGCCTGCTGGTCAACCCCACCGGACGGTTCGAGATCGGCGGCCCCATGGGCGACGCCGGCCTCACCGGCCGGAAGATCATCATCGACACCTACGGCGGCATGGCCCGCCACGGCGGCGGCGCCTTCTCCGGCAAGGACCCGTCCAAGGTCGACCGCTCCGCGGCGTACGCGATGCGCTGGGTCGCCAAGAACGTCGTCGCGGCCGGCCTGGCCGCGCGCTGCGAGGTCCAGGTCGCCTACGCGATCGGCAAGGCCGAGCCGGTCGGCCTGTTCGTCGAGACCTTCGGCACGGCCACGGTCGACCCCGAGAAGATCGAGCAGGCCATCTCCGAGGTCTTCGACCTCCGTCCGGCCGCGATCATCCGCGATCTGGACCTGCTGCGCCCGATCTACGCCGAGACGGCCGCGTACGGCCACTTCGGCCGGGAGCTGGAGGACTTCACCTGGGAGCGCACCGACCGCGTGGACGCGCTCCGCACGGCCGTGGGTCTGTAAGGCCCCCTGTACTGAATCGGACACCGGCCCGGGCGCCCTGTGGGGACGCTCGGGCCGGTGTCCGTGTCGTCTGCTAAGACTGAAGCTGTGAGCAGCGACAACGGGCGGCCGGAGCCCGCGGCGGGGGAGCCGGGCGGGGAGCAGCTTGCGCTCATTCGGGAGAGCGTGCGCAAGGCCAAGGCGCCGAAGGCCAAGCCGCGGACGTGGCGGGGGGCCGCGCTGGCGCGGGAGCTGCCGGTCGCCAAGGTGCTGGTGGACAAGGGCCCGGTGCACCTGGACAAGCTGTGGGACTACGCGGTGCCCGCCGAGATGGACGCCGAGGCCAAACCGGGTGTGCGGGTGCGGGTCCGGTTCGGGGCCGGTACGGGGAAGGTGCGCGAGGGGCGCCGGGAGGGCGGGGGGCTGCTCGACGGGTACATCGTCGAGCGGGTCGCCGAATCCGACTACCGGGGGCCGCTGGCGGCCGTCGCGCAGGTGGTCTCGCCCGAGCCGGTGCTGGGGCCCGGGCTGCTCGCGCTGTGCCGGGCGGTCGCCGACCGGTACGCGGGATCGCTCGCGGACGTACTCCAGCTGGCCGTGCCCAAGCGGAACGTACGGGCCGAGGGCGAGCCGTCCCCGCCGCCGCTGCCGCCGCCGGGGCCCCCCGCGGCCGGGAGCTGGGAGCGCTATCCGGCCGGGCCCGGGTTTCTGGACGCGCTCGCGGGCGGCGGGACGCCGCGGGCGGTGTGGACCGCGCTGCCCGGACCGCACTGGCCGCGCGAATGGGCCGTCGCGGTGGCCGCCACCCTCGCCTCGGGGCGCGGTGCGCTCGTCGTCGTCCCCGACGGGCGGACGGCCGCGCGGGTCGACGCGGCGCTCACCGAAGTGCTCGGCGGGGCGGGGCGGCATGTGCTGCTCACCGCTGACCTCGGGCCCGAGGAGCGCTACCGGCGGTGGCTGGCCGTCAGCCGGGGCTCGGTGCGGGCCGTGGTGGGCACCAGGGCGGCCATGTTCGCACCCGTGAGGGGCCTGGGCCTGGTCGGGATCTGGGACGACGGCGACCACAGCCACAGCGACGACCACGCGCCGCATCCGCACGCCCGCGACGTCCTGCTGCTGCGCGCCGTCCACGAGCGGACGGGCTTTCTGCTGGGCGACCTCGGCCGCACCGTGGAGGCCGCCCAGCTCGTCGAGAACGGCTGGGCCAGGCCCCTGGAGGCCGACCGCGAGCAGGTCCGGGCCGCGGCCCCGCTGATCCGTACGGTCGACGAGGGCGAGGTGGCCCGGGACGCCGAGGCGCGCGCCGCCCGGCTGCCCACGCTCGCCTGGCAGACCGTACGGGACGCGCTGACCCGGGGCCCGGTGCTGGTGCAGGTGCCGCGCCGCGGCTACGTACCCCGGCTGGCCTGCGAGCGCTGCCGAGCGCCCGCCCGCTGCGCGCACTGCGCCGGGCCGCTGGAGGCCCGGGACGCGGACCGGCTGGCGTGCGGCTGGTGCGGCCGGGCCGAGACCTCCTGGCACTGCGCCGAGTGCGGGGGCGTGCGGCTGCGGGCGCGGATCGTCGGCGCCCGGCGCACCGCCGAAGAGCTGGGCCGGGCCTTCCCGGCCGTGCCGGTACGGACGTCCGGGCGCGACCATGTGCTGGACCGGGTGCCGGACCGTCCCGCGCTCGTCGTCAGCACCCCGGGCGCCGAACCGGTCGCCGACGGCGGATACGCGGCGGCGCTGCTGCTCGACGGCTGGGCCCTGCTCGGCCGCCCCGACCTGCGGGCGGGCGAGGAGGCGCTGCGCCGCTGGCTGGACGCGGCGGCGCTGGTACGCGGCCAGGGGGACGGCGGACTTGTCGTGGTGACGGCCGAGCCGACGCAGCGGCCGGTGCAGGCCCTGGTGCGCTGGGACCCGGCAGGTTACGCGGCGCGGGAGCTGGCCGAGCGGGCCCAGCTGGGCTTTCCGCCGGTCTCCCGGATGGCCTCGGTCGCCGGCCCCGCCGAGGCGGTGGCCGAACTGATCGCCGCGGCCCGGCTGCCGGAGGGCACCGAGACCCTGGGCCCGGTCCCGCTGCCCCTGACGGAGCCGGGCCGCCCCCGCCGCCCCGGTCAGCCGCCGCCGGGGGAGGAGTGGCAGCGGGCGCTGCTGCGGGTACGCCCCGGACAGGGCAGCGCGCTCGCGGACGCGGTCAAGGCGGCGAAGGCGGAGCGGCTGGCCCGGGGCGAGAAGGATCCGGCGGTGCGGATCGATCCGTTCGACATCGGCTGAGTGCTGAGTCGGGCTTCGGATGCGTCGGGCCTTGGACGCGCCGGGCTCCGGCCGGTGCGCCAGCTCAACTGCCGTGCTTGCTCAGCCAGTTGCGCCCGTTCAGCCGTTGCGCGGGTTGGGGAGCGCACCCGGGCGGGGCTCCTCGCGCAGCGCCGGGGCGGGCTGCGGCGGCATCGAGCGCGCCGCGGGCACCGACGGCACGGCTCCTGGCTCCGCCGTACGCACCGGCGGCGCCTCGGCCCCCTCGGCGGCGGCGTTCTGCGCGGCGGCCCGGCGCGCCCCGTAACGGCGGTGCACCGCCTGCTTGGTGACGCCGAGTGCCGAGCCCACCGCGTCCCAGGAGAAGCCGAGCGAGCGGTCGAAGTCCACGGCGGCCGTGACCAGCGTCTCGACGCTGTCCCGCAGTTCCTGGGCCAGGCGCACGGTGGGGGCCGGGGCGCGCCCGTAGACGACGAAGCCCGCGGACGGGCCCGTGCGCCGTGGACGGTAGACATTGCCGAGCTGGGCGGTGAGCGTGCGCAGCGCGTCCACCTGCCGGCGGACCCGCTCGATGTCCCGGACCAGGAGGTGCAGGCTGGCCCGTGCCTGGGCGTCGTGGGTTGCGTGGTCGGCCATGAACAAGCCTCTCGAATCCGGCGTTGGTACTCGAAGACAGTTGGTACTCGAAGACAGCAGACGGGAAGTCGGAAACGCGTCGGGCCGCCGCAGCGGCCCGACGCGGTCAATCTGCCTTGACTGCCTTGACCAACGCGACACCCGCCCGTCGGGTCACGGTCCGGGGGCGTGCGCCACCGCTTTCGTACGCCCCCCGGAGCGCGGCGCCTAGACTGGTGCGCTGTTCCCGCTGCGCGTGAGAGGTAGTTCGCCACCCATGAGGCTCGTCTTCGCCGGTACTCCCGAGGTCGCCCTGCCCGCCCTGGACGCGCTGATCGCGTCCGACCGGCATGAGGTGGTGGCCGTCGTCACCCGGCCGGACGCACCGGCCGGGCGCGGTCGGCGGCTGGTGGCAAGCCCGGTCGCCGAGCGGGCGGCGGAGGCGGGGATCGAGGTGCTGAAGCCGGCCAAGCCGCGCGATCCGGAGTTCCTGGACCGGCTCCGCGAGATCGCGCCGGACTGCTGCCCGGTGGTCGCGTACGGCGCGCTGCTGCCCAAGGCGGCGCTGGAGATTCCCGCGCACGGATGGGTCAATCTGCACTTCTCGCTGCTGCCCGCCTGGCGCGGCGCGGCGCCCGTGCAGCACGCGGTGCTGGCGGGCGACGAGGTGACCGGCGCGTCGACCTTCCTGATCGAGGAGGGCCTGGACTCCGGCCCGGTGTACGGGGTGGTGACGGAGGACGTACGGCCCACGGACACCAGCGGCGATCTGCTGACACGGCTGTCCCTGGCCGGGGCCGGGCTGCTGGCCGCCACCATGGACGGCATCGAGGACGGCTCCTTGCGCGCCGAGCCGCAGCCCGCCGAGGGCGTCTCGCTCGCCCCGAAGATCAACGTCGAGGACGCCGAGATCGACTGGACCGCGCCCGCGCTGCGCGTCGACCGGCTGGTGCGGGGCTGCGCCCCCGCGCCGGGGGCGTGGACCGCCTTCCGCGGTGAGCGGCTGAAGGTGAACGCGGCGGCGCTGGTGACGGACCGTACGGACCTGGCGCCCGGCGAGCTCGCCGTCACCAAGAAGGCCGTATACGTGGGCACGGGCAGCCACGCGGTGGAGCTGACGTGGGTGCGGCCGCAGGGCAAGCGACCGATGCCCGGGGCCGACTGGGCGCGCGGGGTGCGGATCGCCCAGGGTGAGCGGCTGGGCGGGTAGCGACCTTTCTCCCGTCCGTCCCGCGCCTCCGGGCGCGGGACGGAGCCAGTCGAGTTTGACCTCAACAAAGGTTCAAGTCTTACGGTCCTGAGGTGTGCCGCCGGTCCGGAAGAGCCGCGATCCAGGGACGGCACCCCGAGACCGACGGAGGTGCGCGATGGACATGGAAGCCACCGCCATGCATTCGCTCTACCGGACCGCGATGGCCAACGACGACAAACGTCCGTTCTCCCGCGAAACCCTGCGGCGTATCGGCGGCTTCGCCCGCCCCCACCGCCGCCGCCTCGCCTTCTTCCTGGTCAGCAGCGTCGTCACGGCCGTGCTCGCGGTCGCCACCCCGCTGCTCGCCGGCCGGGTCGTCGACGCGATCGTGCACCGCTCGGGCCAGGGCACCGTCCTCGGTCTCGCGGCGCTCATCGCCGTCATCGCGGTCGCCGAGGCCGCGCTGGGGCTGCTCACCCGCTGGCTGTCGGCGAACATCGGCGAAGGGCTCATCCTCGACCTGCGCACCGCCGTGTACGACCACGTACAGCGCCTGCCCATCGCGTTCTTCACCCGCACCCGCACCGGCGCCCTGGTCAGCCGGCTCAACAACGATGTGATCGGCGCGCAGCGGGCGTTCAGCGACACCCTCTCCGGGGTGGTCGGCAATCTGGTGACGCTGCTGCTCACGCTCGCGGTGATGTTCGGCATCTCCTGGCAGATCACCCTGCTCGCACTGGTGCTCCTGCCGATGTTCCTGCTGCCCGCCCGGCGCGTCGGCGGCAAGCTGGCGCGGCTGCGGCGCGAGGCGGCGGACCACAACGCCACCATGGGCACCCAGATGACCGAGCGCTTCTCCGCGCCCGGCGCCACCCTCGTCAAGCTCTTCGGCCGGCCGGACGAGGAGTCCGCCGAGTTCGCGGCGCGGGCCCGGCGGGTGCGCGACATCGGGGTGCGCACCGCGATGGTGCAGACCTCCTTCGTCACCGCCCTGACCCTCGTCTCAGCCCTGGCCCTCGCCCTCGTCTACGGCCTCGGCGGCTACTACGCGCTGCGCGACCAGCTGGACCCCGGCGCGGTCGTCGCCCTCGCGCTGCTGCTCACCCGCCTCTACGCGCCGCTGACCGCCCTGGCCGGCGCCCGGGTGGAGGTGATGAGCGCCCTGGTCAGCTTTGAGCGGGTCTTCGAGGTGCTGGACCTCGAGCCGCTGATCGCCGAGAAGCCGGACGCCCGGCCGGTGCCCGAGGGGCCGGTGGCGGTGGAGTTCGACCGGGTGGACTTCGGCTACCCCTCGGCGGACAAGGTCTCCCTCGCCTCCCTGGAAGAGGTCGCGACCCTGGACACCCGTGGCGGGGAGCAGGTGCTGCACTCGGTGTCCTTCCGCGCCGAACCGGGCCAGATGGTGGCGCTGGTGGGCTCCTCGGGCGCCGGGAAGTCGACCATCGCGCAGCTGCTGCCCCGGCTCTACGACGCCGACGGCGGCGCCGTACGGCTGTCGGACGTGGACGTACGCGATCTGACGGCCGAGTCGATCCGCCGGACGCTCGGCATGGTCACCCAGGACGGCCACCTCTTCCACGACTCGATCCGCGCCAACCTGTTGCTGGCCCGGCCCGAGGCGACGGAGGACGAGCTGTGGGAGGTGCTGCGCCGGGCCCGCCTCGACGGGCTGATCGCGGCCCTGCCCGACGGCCTGGACACCGTGGTCGGCGAGCGCGGCTACCGGCTCTCCGGCGGCGAGCGCCAGCGGCTGACCATCGCCCGGCTGCTGCTGGCCCGCCCCCGCGTGGTGATCCTCGACGAGGCCACCGCCCATCTGGACTCCACCTCCGAGGCGGCCGTCCAGGAGGCGCTTGCCGAGGCGCTGGACGGGCGCACCGCCGTGGTCATCGCCCACCGGCTGTCCACCGTACGGGCCGCGGACCTCATCCTGGTCGTCGAGGACGGGCGGATCGTGGAGCGCGGCACGCACACCGCGCTGCTCGCGGCCGGCGGGCGCTACGAGGAGCTGTACCGCACCCAGTTCGAGCAGCCGTCGGCGCTGAGCGAGGCGGCGCTGAGCGAGTCGGCCCTGACTGAGGCGGCGCTCGTCGAGGGCCCGGCCCAAGCGGCCAAGGGCGCCTGAACTGCGGTCGGCCGCTGGCGAGTGAGCCGAAGGGGCGCGGTCGCTGTCGAAAGGGAGAGCGCGCGGAGGCCCTGAGGTACGAAGGGCCGAGCACGGTCGACCGTCGGCAGGGGCTGAAGCGCCCCGGAGGCGAACCGAGCCTTTAAAAGGGGGCGCCGTAGGCTGGGACTCTCAGAGCCCCATCCCTCCCCGGAGCACATTTCCCGTGAGTCCCCAGCCCGGCCGTCCCCGCCGCAGCGCCCCCGCTAAGCCCTACCGGCGCCCGAAGAAGGACCCCGTACGGATCCTCGCCTTCGAGGCGCTGCGGGCCGTCGACGAACGCGACGCGTACGCGAATCTCGTCCTGCCGCCGCTGCTGCGCAAGGCCCGCCAGGACAGCACCGAGGCCAAGCCCTTCGACGCGCGGGACGCCGCGCTGGCCACCGAGTTGGTCTACGGCACGCTGCGCCGCCAGGGCACCTACGACGCGATCATCGCCGAATGCGTGGACCGGCCGCTGCGCGAGGTGGACCCGCCCGTACTGGACGTGCTCAGCCTCGGCGCGCATCAGCTGCTCGGCACCCGTATCCCCACCCACGCCGCCGTCTCGGCGAGCGTCGAGCTGGCGCGGGTGGTGCTCGGCGACGGGCGGGCGAAGTTCGTCAACGCCGTGCTGCGCAAGGTCGCGGCCAATGACCTCGACGGCTGGCTGGAGAAGGTCGCCCCGCCGTACGACGAGGACCCCGAGGAGCATCTGGCCGTCGTCCACTCCCATCCGCGGTGGATCGTCTCCGCCCTGTGGGACGCCCTGGGCGGCGGCAGCGCCGGGGTCGAGGACCTGCTGGAGGCCGACAACGAACGGCCCGAGGTCACCCTCGTCGCCCGGCCGGGCCGGAGCACGACCGAGGAGCTGATGGCGGCGGTCGGCGAGGGCTCCGCGCTGCCGGGCCGCTGGTCCCCGTACGCCGTGCGGCTCGCCGAGGGCGGCGAGCCGGGGGCGCTGGACGCGGTCCGCGAGGCGCGCGCGGGGGTGCAGGACGAGGGCAGCCAGCTGGTCGCCCTCGCGTTGGCGAACGCGCCGCTCACCGGGGCGGACGAGCGCTGGCTGGACGGCTGCGCGGGCCCCGGCGGCAAGGCCGCGCTGCTCGGCGCGCTGGCCGCGGAGCGGGGCGCGGCGCTGCTCGCCTCGGAGAAGCAGCCGCACCGGGCGGGCCTGGTCGAGCGGGCGCTGGCGGGCAACCCCGGCCCGTACCAGGTGATCGCGGCGGACGGCACCCGGCCGCCGTGGCGCCCCGGCACCTTCGACCGGGTCCTGGTGGACGTGCCCTGCACCGGGCTCGGCGCCCTGCGCCGCCGCCCCGAGGCGCGCTGGCGGCGCAGTCCCGAGGACCTGGCCGGTTTCGCGCCGCTGCAGCGGGAGCTGCTGCGGCAGGCGCTGAGCGCGGTGCGCGTGGGCGGCGTGGTCGGCTACGCGACCTGCTCGCCGCACCTCGCCGAGACGCGGGCCGTGGTCGACGACGTCCTCAAGGGCCGCGGCGGCCCCGCGCCCGCCGCCGAGTGGATCGACGCCCGGCCGCTGATGCCCGGGGTGCCCGAGCTCGGGGACGGCCCGGATGTGCAGCTGTGGCCGCATCGGCACGGCACGGACGCGATGTATCTGGCGCTGCTGCGGCGTACGGACTGACGGGACCCCGGGACATCGGGACCGCACCTGGGCGCGGAGTTCGCCTAGGTGCGGAGGTCCCGGTGCACCGCGCGGGCGACGGCCTCGACGGTGGCGACTCCGGTGGCCATGGTGCGGTTGTCCCGGGTCAGCACGGTGATGGTGTAGCTGGGGCCGTTGCCCGTGAAGACACCGATGCTGTGCACTCGCCAGCCATGCGTGGCGCGGGACAGCCAGCCGTTCTTCACATGGCTCTGCACGGTGTTCGGGGCGCCTGCCGGGGTGCCCCAGCGCTGGGAGGGCACCACCTTGCCCATCAGATCGAGGACGTACGCGCGGGCGCCGTCGCTCAGCACCGGGTTCGGGTTGGTCACCAGGTCCAGGAGCCTCATCTCGTCGCGCGCGGTGATCTGGGTCAGGCCCCAGTGGTTGTCGGCGCCGGGCACGGTCCGGGACATCCCGGCGGCCCGGAGGAACGCCGCCACCTTGTCGGCGCCCAGCTGCCGCCACAGCGTGCTGGTGGCGGCGTTGTCCGACTTGGTGATCATGGCGGTGGCCAGCTCGGCCTCCCGCTCGGTGAGCTGCCGGTGCCGCTTGTCCGCGTCCCATAGCAAGGTGGCCAGGACGGTCACCTTGACCACGCTCGCGGAGTCGAAGGCCCGGTTCCCGCGCAGGGTGCAGACCGTGTGGGTGGCGGGGTCGCGCAGGGCGATCGCGACCGCCTCGGGCCGGCCGCGCAGCGCCGTCGCGATGTCCGTGGAGAGCCTGGTGGCCAGCCCCGGCCGGGCGGAGGTGCACACCGGCCGCCAGGCACCGGCGGCCGTGGCGGTCCCGCTCCCGGCGGTTGGTGTCACCAGCAGTCCCGCCGCCAGGGCCACGGACAGGACGCCCTGGACCAGCCGGGAGCGGTCCGGTGTCGTGGAGATTCGGTGTCGCGTCATGTGTGCGTGATCACCCGGGTCCATGGACCGGCGGCGGCCGTGGCAGGCTGGTGCCATGGCCGTGCAGATCAACCCCAGCATCCTGTCCGCCGACTTCTCCCGCCTCGCGGAGGAAGCCAAGGTCGTCGAAGGCGCCGACTGGCTCCATGTCGATGTGATGGACAACCACTTCGTTCCCAACCTGACTCTCGGCGTGCCGGTGGTCGAAGCGCTGGGCAAGGCGACGGACACGCCGCTGGACTGCCATCTGATGATCGAGGACCCGGATCGCTGGGGCCCACAGTACGTCGAGGCGGGCGCCGGCTCGGTGACCTTCCACGCGGAGGCCGCCGCCGCCCCCGTACGGCTGGCCCGTGAGATCCGGGCCAAGGGCGCCCGGGCGTCGATGGCGCTCAAGCCCGCCACCCCCATCGACCAGTACGAGGACCTGCTGCCCGAGCTGGACATGGTGCTGGTGATGACGGTTGAGCCCGGCTTCGGCGGGCAGGCGTTCCTCGACATCATGCTGCCGAAGATCCGGCGCACCCGCGAGCTGATCTCCAAGCACGGCCTGGAGATGTGGCTTCAGGTGGACGGCGGGGTTTCCGCCTCGACGATCGAGCGGTGTGCCGAGGCGGGCGCCGATGTGTTCGTCGCCGGGTCCGCGGTGTACGGGGCACAGGACCCGGCCAAGGCGGTGGAGGAACTGCGTGGTCTGGCCCGGCAGGCCACCCCCATTGCGCGGCGTGCGGAAGACGGGCCCGCGACCGCCCGATGAACTCATCGGTAAAGGGCAGATCAAGTCCGCCGTTTCTGACAGGATGAACGGTGAGTCCAGAACATAGGAAGTAGTGAGGAGACCGCGGTGTCGACGGGCCGTTCAGGCACGCGGATGGGACCCGCCGAACTGGTGCAGGCGGCCGCCATGGCGCGCCGCTTCTACCTCGAAGGCAAGTCCAAGATCCAGATTGCCGAGGAGTTCGGCGTCAGCCGCTTCAAGGTGGCGCGGGTGCTGGAGACCGCGCTGGAGCGCGATCTGGTGCGCATCGAGATCCGGGTGCCCGCCGAGCTCGACGCGGAGCGCTCCGACGCGCTGCGCGCCCGGTACGGGCTGCGCCACGCGGTCGTGGTCGAGTCCCCGGCCGACGCCGAGGCCGACACCCCGGACCCGGAGAACCTCGGCGAGGTCGCCGCGGATCTGCTGGGCGAGCTGGTGACCGAGGGCGATGTGCTGGGCCTGGCCTGGGGGCGGTCCACGATCCACATGGCCGCGGCCCTGCACCAGCTGCCCCCGTGCACCGTCGTCCAGCTCACCGGGGTGTACGACGCGGGCACCGCCGAGCGCGGCTCGGTCGAGGCGGTCCGGCGCGCCGCCGCCGTCTCCGGCGGCGAGGCGCACCCCATCTACGCGCCCATGCTGCTGCCCGATACGGCCACCGCCGATGTGCTGCGCGGCCAGACCGGTATCGCCCGCGCCTTCGAGTACTTCGACAAGGTCACCGTCGCCGCCGTCTCCATCGGCTCGTGGGAGGCCGGTATCTCGACGGTCTACGACATGCTGACCGAGCAGGAACGGGCCCATTACGCGGGCCTCGGCGCCGCCGCCGAGATGTCGGCCCACCTCTTCGACGCCGAGGGCCGGCGCATCGGCCGGGACCTGGGCGAGCGCTGCATCACGGTCGAGGCCGACCGGCTGCGGCGGATCCCGGAGGTCGTCGCCATCGCGGGCGGCCGCCGCAAGGCCCCCGCGATCGGCGCGGTGCTCCGCTCCGGCCTGGTCACCAGCCTGGTCACGGACACCGCCGCCGCCGATCACCTGCTGCTGGAGACGGGCCCCGGCCCGCGCCCGGCGCTGGACCGGGCGGACCCCGACGGGGTGTAACAGGGTTGTAGTACGCGGGCGGCGTTGGACGATCAGACCAGGCGGTTCCCGGCCGTTCTGGATGATCGTCCCGGCCCGGGTATCGGGGCCGACGTGGGAGAATGAAGTACGTGCGTTTTCCTCGGCTTCCTTCGTCGAGGGCCAATTCCGAACGACTGGGAAGTTCCGAGCGTGCGTTTCCTCAATGATCAGCAGCCGCCCTACGACCTGACGTACGACGACGTCTTCATGGTGCCCAGCCGCTCCGCGGTCGGCTCGCGCCAGGATGTGGACCTGTCCACGCCCGACGGCAGCGGCACCAGCATCCCGATCGTGGTGGCCAATATGACCGCGATCGCCGGGCGCCGGATGGCCGAGACCGTCGCCCGCCGTGGCGGGATGGTCGTCATACCGCAGGACATTCCGCTGGACGTGGTCGCCGATGTGGTCGGCTGGGTCAAGAAGCGCCACCTCGTGCTGGACACGCCGATCGTGCTCGGCCCGACCGGGACCGTCGCCGACGCGCTGGCGCTGCTGCCCAAGCGGGCGCATGGCGCGGGTGTGGTCGTGGAGAACGGCCGCCCGGTGGGCGTGGTCGTGGAGTCGGATCTGACCGGCGTGGACCGCTTCACCCAGCTGAGCGAGGTGATGTCGCGGGAGCTGCTGCTGCTCGACGCGGACATCGACCCGCGCGAGGCCTTCAACCGGCTCGACGCCGCACACCGCAAGCTCGCCCCCGCCGTGGACGCGGACGGGCGGCTGGCGGGCATTCTGACCCGTAAGGGCGCGCTGCGCGCTGCGCTCTACCGGCCCGCGGTGGACGCGGACGGCCGGCTGCGGATCGCCGCGGCCGTCGGGGTCAACGGCGATGTGGCGGGGCGCGCCAAGGGGCTGCTCGCGGCGGGGGTGGACACGCTGGTGGTGGACACCGCGCATGGCCACCAGGAGTCGATGATCAGCGCGCTGAAGGCGGTCCGGGCGCTCGACCCGGGCGTGCCGGTGGCCGCGGGCAATGTCGTCTCCGCCGTGGGTGTGCGCGATCTGATCGAGGCGGGCGCCGACATCGTGAAGGTGGGGGTCGGCCCCGGCGCGATGTGCACCACCCGCATGATGACGGGTGTGGGGCGGCCGCAGTTCTCCGCGGTGCTCGAATGCGCCGCCGAGGCGCGGAAGTTCGGCAAGCACGTATGGGCGGACGGCGGCGTCCGGCATCCGCGGGATGTTGCGATGGCGCTGGCCGCGGGCGCGTCCAATGTGATGATCGGCTCGTGGTTCGCCGGGACGTACGAGTCGCCGGGCGACCTTCAGCACACCGCCGACGGGCGGCCGTACAAGGAGAGCTTCGGGATGGCCTCCGCCCGTGCCGTGCGCAATCGCACCAGCGAGGAGTCGGCGTACGACCGGGCCCGTAAGGGGCTGTTCGAGGAGGGCATCTCCACCTCCCGGATGTTCCTGGACCCGGCCCGGCCGGGCGTCGAGGACCTGATCGACTCGATCGTCGCGGGCGTGCGCAGCTCCTGCACCTACGCGGGCGCGGGCTCGCTGGAGGAGTTCCACGAGCGGGCCGTGGTCGGGGTGCAGAGCGCCGCCGGTTACGCGGAGGGCAAGCCGCTCCACGCCAGCTGGGACTGACGACCGGGCAGATGACATGGTGTGGCCCCCGCTCGGCCGAGCGGGGGCCTGTTACGCACGCGGCTTGTCGCGCGGCTCGGCCCCCCGGGTGCGGGGCAGGGCGTGGCGCGGTGGGCTGGTCAGGGTGATCTGGCGTACCAGCTGGTGGAACGAGACCAGCGCGGCGACGGGCGGCAGCCCGGCGACGGCCATGCTGGGCGGGTCCTTGGGCGCGTGTGCGACACAGAGGAAGACCGCGATGGTGGAGAAGAGCACCACCACTGCCCAGGAGTGTGCCGCGCCCCGGCGGTGCAGGGCGGCGCGCAGCACCGACAGCGAGGCGACCAGCCACGGCCCGTAGACCAGCAGCGGCCACCATGCGGCCATGGACTCCGAGGTGCTGGGGGAGGCCAGATAGCGCAGTGGGCCGTAGGAGATCATCCCGCCCAGCACACTGAGCATGGCCACGATCACCGTGGTGAGCGCCGCGAAGATCAGGCTGATCAGCTGGAGCCAGGGCATGGTCGGCAGCCGGAAGCGGACCCGGCGCCGCCGCCCGCGACCGCGGACGTGCGCGGGGGAGCGGGCGGCGGGGAAGCTGCCGGTGGTCCGTTCGGGCGGCTCGTCGAGGGGGGAGCCGACGGGCGAATCGAAAGGGGAGGAAGCGGCGGAGGAGGCGGGGGCGGAGGTCTGGAGCAGCCGGGCCAGGTCCCCCTCCAGGTCCCACCGGCTCTCGATCGTCTCGGGATCCGGCAGCGGGAAGCCCCGCGGGTCGTCGGGGGCCATGTCGAACCGCTCGCCGGGAGCGGACCGGTGGCCGGCGGGGGGCGGGGCGCCGTAGCCGCCCGGCCTCGGCTCGGTGTAGGTCATGCCTGGACACCCGGTTCCGTGGTGCCGCAGCGGTGGACGAAGTCGGTCTCGATGCGGTTCAGGGTCCGCAGGAAGTCCTCCCACACCCGGGCGCAGTACTCGAGCGGAAGCCGCTCGTCCTCGCCCCCGTGGCCTCCGGGGCGGCACCCGCCGTCCGGGCCGTGGGGGTCATGATCGGTGCTCTGCAGGCTGTCTGGGGTCACGTTCCCACCAACGAGGGCCAAATTGGTGCCGTATCGTGGCATTCGGGTGAAACGCGCTTCAGTGCGGCCCGGCCTCCCGCAACGATTCACCGTACAGCCACCCCGTGCGCAACGTTCGCATACGTATGCGCAACAACGGTGCATTACGGCCGGGCCGTGCAGGCTCGTAGTGTCTTGCGCTGACGTGGAGTGGCGGGGACCGCCTGCTCGGCGGTTCGCACCTGCGGGTTTTGCCCCGAGCACCCGTATGTACGCCGCCGGTCACCGCCATCTGACCGCCCGACCGGCAGCGATAAGGAGCCACTCAATTGTTGGACCACGGCGCAGCCCCGCCCACCGCCGAGCATTCCGAGGCCGGGCCACGTGCCCAGGCACCCGGCTCCCAGAGGCTCGGCCCACGAGGGCTCTCCTCCCGGCTGCTGCGGCGCAAGCCTGTCGAACTGCTGGTCGCCGAGGGCGGTCAGGGCGAGGGCGGCAATCTGCGCCGCTCGCTCGGCATGTGGCAGCTGACCATGATCAGCATCGGTGCGACGCTGGGCACCGGCATCTTCGTGGTGCTCGGCGAGGCCGTGCCGGACGCCGGGCCCGCGGTGATCGTCTCTTTTGTGATCGCGGGGCTGACCGCGCTGTTCTCCGCCCTGTCGTACGCCGAGCTGGCGGGCACCATCCCGGTCTCCGGGTCCTCGTACTCGTACGCCTACGCCACCCTCGGTGAGCTGGTCGCCTGGGTCTGCGGCTGGTGTCTGATCCTGGAGTACGGGGTGTCGGTGGCCGCCGTCGCGGTCGGCTGGGGCCAGTACCTGAACGAACTCCTCGACGGCACTCTCGGCGTCACCATCCCCGACGCGCTGGCCGCCCCGCCCGGCGACGGCGGTCTGTTCAACCTGCCCGCGCTGCTGGTCGTCCTGCTGGCCATGGCGTTTCTGCTGGGCGGGGCCAAGGAGAGCGCCCGGGCCAACACGATCATGGTCGGGGTGAAGATCGCCGCCCTGGTGCTGTTCTGCGCCGTCGCCTTCACCGGTATCCGCGCCGGGAACTACACGCCGTTCATGCCGCTGGGCATGGCGGGTGTCAGCGCCGCCGGGGCCACCCTCTTCTTCTCGTACATCGGCTTCGACGCCGCCTCCACGGCCGGTGAGGAGGCCAAGAACCCGCAGCGCGATCTGCCGCGCGCGATCATGCTCTCGCTGGTGATCGTCACCGCCCTGTACTGCCTGGTCGCGGCCGTGGCGGTGGGTGCGCTGCCCTGGAAGCGGTTCGCGGGCTCCGAGGCCGCGCTCGCCGGGATCATGAAGGATGTGACCGGGCAGAGCTTCTGGGCCGTGCTGCTGGCGGCCGGCGCGGTCGTGGCCATCGCCTCCGTGGTGCTGACCGTGCTGTACGGGCAGACCCGCATCCTCTTCGCGATGTCCCGGGACGGGCTGGTGCCCAAGGTCTTCTCCCGGGTCCACCCGGGCAGCGGGGTGCCGCGCGCCAACACCGTGATCGTCTCCCTCTTCTGCGGTGTGCTGGCCGCCGCGATCCCGCTCGGCCAGCTCGCCGACGCCACCAGCATCGGCACCCTCTTCGCCTTCGCGCTGGTCAACATCGCCGTGATCGTGCTGCGCCGGACCCGGCCCACGATGGAGCGCACCTTCCGGGTGCCGCTGGCGCCGCTGTTCCCGCTCGTCGGCCTCGGGCTGTGCCTGTGGATGATGGGCAGCCTGGACCGGGTGACCTGGATGGTCTTCGGCGTCTGGATGGCCGTCGGCCTTGTGCTGTACTTCGCATACGGCATGCGCCGCTCCCGACTGGCCACGGCAGAAAAGTGACATCCCAGCAGTGCGACTGAACGATCTGGACGAACGCATCGTCCACGCCCTCGCCGAGGACGCCCGCCGCAGCTACGCCGACATCGGGGAGGAGGTCGGCCTCTCCGCCCCCGCCGTCAAGCGGCGGGTGGACCGGCTGCGGGCCGAGGGGGCCATCACCGGCTTCACCGTACGGGTCGACCCGGCCGCCCTCGGCTGGGAGACCGAGGGCTTCATCGAGCTCTACTGCCGCCGCAACACCTCGCCCGAGGACATCCACCGTGGCCTGAACCGCTACCCCGAGGTGGTCTCCGCATCGACCGTCACCGGCGACGCGGACGCCATCGTCCAGGTCTTCGCCTCCGATATGCGGCACTTCGAACGCGTACTGGAGCGGATCGCGGGCGAGCCCTTCGTGGAGCGCACCAAGTCCGTCCTGGTCCTCTCGCCCCTGCTGCGCCGCTACGGCTCGGGGGCCCCGGCGTAGGCCCCGGGACGAGCGGCGCAACGAATCGCCGTCGAGGGCCCGGAAGACGTAATGAATCGACGCCGGATGCGCAACGGACGCGCCTTGTCCGCCGATCTCGGGCCGACGTACCGTCTTTGTGCCATTACGTCTCCCCTCCCATCCCCTTCCGGCTGCGTCTCTCCCTCCCGCCCAGCTGTGTCTCTCCCTCCCGCCCAGCTGCGTCTCTCCCTCCCGCCCAGCTGCGTCTCTCCCTCCCGCCCACCCGAGGAATGCCCATGCCCCCGCTGCGCATCGCCCTGCTCCAGAGCTCCGGCCACCCCGGCGAGACCGCCCGGAACCTCAAGGCCCTCGACGAGGCGGCCGGGCGCGCCGCGGCGGGCGGTGCCGGGCTGCTGATCGCCCCGGAGCTGTTCCTCACCGGATACGCGATCGGCGACGGCGTACGGCGGCTGGCCGAGCCGGCCGACGGGCCGAGCGGCCGGGCGGTGGCCCGTATCGCCGCCACCCACGGGCTGGCCGTCCTCTACGGCTACCCGGAGCGCGCGGGGGACACGGGGGACACGGGGGGTACGGGGGACGCGGGCGGTAGGGGTGGCGACGGTGGCGCGATCTTCAACTCCGCCCGGCTGGTCGGCCCCGACGGCGCCGAGCTCGCGAACTACCGCAAGACCCACCTCTTCGGCGACTTCGAGCGCGCGTGGTTCACCCCGGGCGACACCCCCGTCGTCCAGGCCACGCTCGGCGGCGTACGGCTGTCCATCATGATCTGCTACGACGTGGAGTTCCCGGAGAACGTGCGGGCCCACGCCCTGGCCGGGACCGATCTGCTGCTGGTGCCCACCGCGCAGATGCACCCCTTCCAGTTCGTGGCCGAAGCCCTCGTCCCGGTCCGGGCGTTCGAGAGCCAGCTGTACATCGCGTACGTCAACCGCACCGGGCCCGAGGGCGACTTCGACTTCGTCGGGCTGAGCTGTCTGGCCGGTCCCGACGGCACGGTCAAGGCCCGCGCCGGGCGCGGCGAGGAGCTGGCCTTCGGCGAGGTCGACCCGGGGCTGCTCGCCGCCTCGCGCACCGCGAACCCTTATCTGGCCGACCGCAGGCCCGAGTTGTACACGCCCCTGACCTGACCCCGTACCCCCTCGGCCCCGCGCGCCCCCTCGTTCAACCCCCGCAAGGAGTCCGTACCCGATGACGTCCATGGTGCCCACCGCCGTCCCCGACCAGCACGACGACCAGCAGAACGAGCGGCAGCCCGCCCCGCCGCTGACCATGTTCGGCCCGGATTTCCCCTACGCCTACGACGACTACCTCGCCCACCCCGCGGGCCTCGGCCAGATCCCGGCGACCGAACACGGCACCGAGGTCGCGGTCATCGGCGGCGGGCTGTCCGGCATCGTCGCCGCGTACGAGCTGATGAAGATGGGCCTGAAGCCGGTCGTCTACGAGGCCGACCGGATCGGGGGGCGGCTGCGCACCGTCGGCTTCGAGGGCAGCGATCCGTCGCTGACCGCCGAGATGGGCGCGATGCGCTTCCCGCCCAGCTCCACCGCCCTCCAGCACTACATCGACCTGGTGGGCCTGGAGACCCGGCCCTTCCCCAACCCCCTCGCGCCCGACACCCCTTCGACCGTCGTCGACCTGAAGGGCGAGTCGCACTACGCGCGCACCCTGGAGGACCTGCCCGAGGTCTACCACCAGGTGATGGAGGCATGGAACGCCTGTCTGGAAGACGGCGCCGACTTCTCCGCCATGCAGCGCGCCATCCGCGAGCGCGACGTCCCGCGGATCCGGGAGATCTGGTCCCGCCTGGTCGCGCGGCTGGACAACCAGACCTTCTACGGCTACCTCTGCGACTCCCCGGCCTTCGCCTCCTTCCGGCACCGCGAGATCTTCGGCCAGGTCGGCTTCGGCACCGGCGGCTGGGACACCGACTTCCCCAACTCCATCCTGGAGATCCTGCGCGTCGTCTACACCGGCGCGGACGACGACCACCGCGGCATCGTGGGCGGCAGCCAGCAGCTCCCGCTGCGGCTGTGGGAGCGCGAGCCGCGCAAGCTCGTGCACTGGACGCCGGGCACCTCGCTGGCCTCCCTGCACGGCGGCCGGCCGCGCCCGGCCGTCACCCGGCTGCACCGCGCGGCGGGCGACCGTATCGTCGTCACCGACGCGGCCGGCGATATCCGCTCGTACCCGGCGGTGGTGTTCACGGCGCAGTCCTGGATGCTGCTCTCGAAGATCGACTGCGATGACTCGCTCTTCCCCATCGACCACTGGACGGCGATGGAGCGCACCCACTACATGGAGTCCAGCAAGCTGTTCGTCCCGGTGGACCGCCCCTTCTGGCTGGACAAGGACGAGGCCACCGGGCGCGATGTGATGAGCATGACGCTCACCGACCGGATGACCCGGGGCACCTATCTGCTGGACGACGGCCCGGACCGGCCCGCCGTCATCTGCCTCTCGTACACCTGGTGCGACGACAGCCTCAAGTGGCTGCCGCTGTCGGCGAACGAGCGTATGGAGGTCATGCTCAAGTCGCTGTCGGAGATCTATCCGAAGGTCGACATCCGCAAGCACATCATCGGCAGCCCGGTCACCGTCTCCTGGGAGAACGAGCCCTACTTCATGGGCGCGTTCAAGGCCAACCTCCCCGGCCACTACCGCTACCAGCGCCGTCTGTTCACCCACTTCATGCAGGACCGGCTCCCGGCCGACCGGCGCGGCGTCTTCCTCGCGGGCGACGACATCTCCTGGACCGCGGGGTGGGCCGAGGGCGCCGTACAGACCGCGCTCAACGCGGTGTGGGGCGTGATGACCCACTTCGGCGGGCGGACGGACCCGAAGAACCCGGGCCCGGGCGATGTCTACGACGAGATCGTGCCCGTCGAACTTCCGGAGGACTGAGTCAACTCAGTCGCCGGGCAGTGGGGTGAGCAGAAACCGCCCCACCAGCCCGACGCTCTCGTCGACGCGCTCGACGAACTCCTCGGTCAGCTCCGGCAGTCCACGCAGCCCCCACAGGGCGCGGAACGCCGCCCACGCGGCGCCCCGCGCCTTGTCCAGGCTCCACGCGCCCACGAGGTGGGTGAGCGGATCGGCCACGTCCAGCAGGTCGGGGCCGGGCATCAGGTCCTCGCGGATCCGCTCCTCGAGACCGGTGAGCAGGGTGCCGACCCGGTCGAAGTCGCCCTCCAGCTCCTCCGGTTCGGCCTTCCGCTCCCGGCAGGTCTCCACCAGCGCGAGGGCCAGGTCATGGCCGATATGCGCGTTCATCCCGGCCAGCGCGAACTGCAGCGGACGGACCCCGGGATGGCGGCGCAGCTGGAACAGCGGCCGCCAGCAGGCGGACGGCCGCCGCCCGGCCGCCACTGCGTCGACCGCGGCCAGATAGCGGGCGGCGAAGCGCACATCCAGGTCCTGGGTGGCGGCGGGGTCCTGGAAGTAACCGTCCGTGAGCCGACGGCCGACCTCCTCGGTGACCGCCAGATACACCCGGTTGAAGACCGCCACCCCGTCCCGGGGCGGCAGCGCGGCGCCGAGCGCGCGCATCCGCGCCACGACACCCTCCACGGTCCGCGGCGCGTGCCGCTCGGCCGACGTCGTCATGGACGCAAGCGTCGCAGCCGAGCCGCGGCCCGTCCGGCCGTACGCCGCCGCTTCCCCGAAACGGACTAACGAGAGCCCGTCACGGCGTCCCCTTCACAGGGCCTCGTCACAGCGCCCCCGCGTCGAGGGCCGTCCACAGCGTCGGGTACAGGGGCCGCCAGCCCAGCTCGGCGCGGAGCCGGGCGTTGGAGCACACCCCGAACCAGGGGTCGGGGTCGGTGCGGTCCGCCATGCCCTCCGGCAGCGGAACGCCGTTGACCCGGTGCAGATCCACCGCCGTGACGGGCGCGTCATCGACGATGTTGTACTTCCGCCCGGCCACGCCCGGCGCGGTCAGCAGCCGCACCAGCCCCCGCGCCACATCCGCGTGATGCGCCATCTGCAGCCGCTGATGGCCCGCCCACTGCCCCGCCCACCGCAGCGACTCCGCCAGATGTGGGTCGCCCTCGCCGTATACGAAGGGCAGGCTGCCGATCCGGACGTCGAGTCCGCGCTCGCGGTGCAGCTCCAGCAGCCCCTGCTCGGCCTCGGCCTTGGACGCGGGGTACGCGCCCCACATCTCCCCGCCCGGCACCGACTCGTCGTCCTCCACCAGCGGCCGGCCGCGCCCAAGGCCGTAGACCAGATTGGTGCTGACCTGGACGAAGCGCGAGGCGCCCGCCTCCAGGGCGGCGCGGGCGAGGCCGAGGGCCGCGTCGCGGTTGACCGCCCACGCCTCCTCGTCCGGCGCCCCCCGGAACGCCGCCGCCACATTGACCACCGCGTCCACCCCGGTCAGCGCCTTGCGCACGTCCTGCTCCTCGCGCACATCGCCGACCGCCACCTGCGCGCCCAGCGCGGCGAAGGGCGCACCCTTCGCCTCGTCGCGCACCAGTACCCGTACCTCGTCGCCGGGCGCGCGCCACTGCAGCAGCCGTGGCGTGAACCGCTGTCCCACCCGGCCGGTCACCCCGGTCACCAACGTCAACATGTCCTGACTCCCTTTATCGGTGTTCGTCGGCTCCGACCCTGCGGGAGTCCGCGGCCGACCGGGAGAGCACCGCCGATCCAGGGATTGGCAGACCCTGGATGGGGAGCCGGGGACCGGCGATCCTTGAGGCGTGGACCGCATTCAACTCGCCGACTTCCTGCGCCGCTGCCGCACCCGGCTCTCACCCGCCGACGTCGGGCTCGGCCCGGGCGCGCGCCGCCGCACCCCGGGGCTGCGCCGCGAGGAGGTGGCCCAGCTGACCGGTATGTCCACCGACTACTACACCCGCCTGGAGCAGGCCCGCGGCCCGCGCCCGTCCCGGCAGATGCTGACCGCGCTGGCCCGCGCACTGCGGCTCACCGACGACGAGCGGGACCACCTCTTCCATCTGGTGGGGGAGGAGCCGCCGCGCGACCGGTCGTCCTCCGGGCATGTGCGGCCCGGTCTGCTGCTGGTCCTGGACCGGCTGTACGACACCCCGGCGATGGTGATCAACGACTGGGGCGACGTGCTGGCGCAGAACGCGATGGCCGCCGCCCTGTCCGGCGACTTCAGCGCCCGGCCGCCGGGGCAGCGCAATATGATCCGCCGCTACTTCACCGATTCGGACACGCGTCGACTCTGCCCGCCCGAGGACCAGGAAGAGCACGCGCGGAACCATGTCGCGAATCTGCGAGCCGTGCTGGCCGCCCGCCCCGACGACCCCGCCCCGGCGGCGCTCGTCGCCGAGCTGCGGGCGGCCAGCCAGGAGTTCGCCGCGCTGTGGGAGGCGCACGAGGTCGCGGTGCGGCGTTCGGCGGTCAAACGCTTTCTGCACCCGGTGGTGGGGCTGCTCGAGCTGGAGTGTGAGGTGCTGCTGAGCTCCGAACACGCTCAGCGGCTCATCGTTCACTCGGCCCGCCCGGGCACCGAGTCGTACGAGCGTCTTGAGCTGCTGCGGGTGGTGGGCCTCCAGGACCTCGCGGCGCGCGGATAGCGCCGCGCGCCCTCCTCAGGCCCACAGGGCCTCAGGCCCTTCAGGCCCTTCAAGCCCTCAGGCTTTGGTGGCGGTCTCGGCCGCCGCCGGCTCGTCGTCGTACGCGCTGGTGCCCGAGTCCAGCAGCGGTTCCTCCCGCTTCATATGGGCCGGGGCCAGAGCGCGCAGCAGGTGGTAGCCGCTGAGCACGACGACCGTGCCCAGCGCGATCCCGCTGAGCTCGAAGTTGTCGCTGACCTTGAGGCTGACCCCGCCGACGCCGATGACCACACCGGCCGCGACCGGCACGAGATTGAGCGGATTGCGCAGATCCACCTTGTTGTGCACCCAGATCTGGGCGCCGAGCAGCCCGATCATGCCGTACAGGATGACGGTGATCCCGCCCAGTACGCCGCCGGGTATCGCCGCGACGACCGCCCCGAACTTGGGGCACAGCCCGAAGAGCAGGGCGAAGCCGGCCGCGGCCCAGTAGGCGGCGGTGGAGTAGACACGGGAGGCCGCCATGACGCCGATGTTCTCGGAGTACGTGGTGTTGGCCGGGCCGCCGACCGCCGTGGAGAGCATGGTGGCCGCACCGTCCGCCGCGATGGCGGTGCCGAGGGTGTCGTCGAGCGGGTCGCCGGTCATCTCGCTGACCGCCTTCACATGCCCGGCGTTCTCGGCGATCAGCGCGATGACGACCGGCAGGGCGACCAGGATGGCCGACCACTGGAAGCTGGGCGCGTGGACGGAGGGCAGTCCGATCCAGTCCGCCTTGGACACCCCGGACAGGTCGAGCCGCCAGTGGTCGGTGGCCCGTCCGCTGCCGTCCAGCGAGTGGATCTTGCCGAAGACGCGGTCGAAGAGCCAGGAGATCGCATAGCCGAAGACCAGGCCCAGGAAGATCGCGATACGTGACCAGAAGCCGCGCAGACAGACCACGGCGAGACCGGTGAAGAGCATGGTCAGCAGCGCGGTCCACTGGTCGGCGGGCCAGTATGTGTTCGCCGTCACCGGTGCGAGGTTGAAGCCGATCAGCATCACCACCGCGCCCGTGACCACCGGCGGCATCGCCGCGTGGATGATGCGCGCGCCGAACTTGCGGACCGCCAGACCGCTGAGGAACAGCACCCCGCCGACCACGAGAATCGCTCCGGTGACGGCGGCGCTGCCACCGCCCTGCGCCCTGATCACGGCGGCGACGCCGACGAAGGAGAGGCTGCAGCCCAGGTAGCTGGGCACCCGGCCGCGGGTCGCCAGCAGGAACAGGATGGTCGCGACCCCGGACATCATGATCGCGAGATTGGGGTCGAGCCCCATGAGCACCGGGGCCACGAAGCTCGCCCCGAACATCGCCACGACGTGCTGTGCGCCAAGACCCGCCGTCCTGGGCCAGGACAGCCGCTCATCCGGCTTGACGACGGCTCCGGGGGCGGGCGTACGCCCGTCGCCGTGCAGGGTCCAGCGCACGCCGAGGCCCATGGTTGTGCTCCACTTCATTGCTCAGGGGGATCGCAGCAATGTTAGTGGGTCGAAAGTGTGTTTCATCCCCCTAAAGATCCTGGAGGCCGGCGATCAAAGATCCTGCAGCTCAGCGATCCGCACGCCCAGCAGATCGCGCAGCGCCCGCTGCCCGTCCTCGCTGACCCGCAGCGCCCGCTGGCTGCCGATCCGCACACACCACCCCGCGTCCAGCGCGTGCCGGCACAGCGCGGCCCCGGCCACGCCCGCCAGATGCGGTCTGCGCTCGGTCCAGTCCAGACAGCTGCGGGCCATCGGCCGACGGCCGCGCGGCGCGCCCGACAGATCGACGCCCAGGTCCCGGAACCAGACCAGCCCGGCGTCGGTCAGCGAGAAGCCCGTCGCGCCCTGCAGCAGCCCACGTTCCAGCATGGCGTCGGTGATGGCCGTGCCGAGCCGCCCGGCGAGATGGTCGTAGCAGGTCCGGGCCCGTGCCATGGCCGCACCGGCGCTGGCGGCGCCCAGCGTCCGGGGCGCGGGCGGCGGTGCGGCGTGACCGGACAGGTCCTCGATCAGCTGGGCGATCTGCGGCCCCGCCAGCCGTACGTAGCGGTGCCTGCCCTGCCGCTCCTCCGCCAGCAGGCCGCCCTCGACCAGTCGGCTCAGATGTTCGCTCGTGGTCGACGGGGCCACCCCGGCGAGCCGTGCCAGCTCCCCGGCGGTCCAGGCCCGCCCGTCGAGCAGCGCCAGACAGAACGACGCGCGGGTCTCGTCCGCGAGCAGCGCGGCGAAGCGGGCGAGCTGCGGGCCGTGGGAATGGGGCTGCGACATACGCCCATCATGCGCCCCCGACACTTCGGCCCTGGCCGAACTCACGCCCGGCTCCGGCGGGCCACGCCCTCACGCGACGGAGCGGCGTAGCGGGGACAGGGGCGGCGTGCGCTGTCAGTGCGGCGTAGTGCTCGGCGCCGCGGCGTCCGCGTGGCCGTCGCGCGCCGCCGCGCCCGCGTGCTCGGACGACGCGCTTCGCAGCACGCCCGCTCCCACCACCAGCCCCAGCGTCAGCACCGCCACCACACCGAACGAGGCCGTCAGCGAGGTCGCGTCGGCGATCGAGCCCATCGCGGCCGGGGCGATCAGCCCCGAGGTGTACGTGATCGTGGCGACGCCCGCGATGGCCTGGCTGGGATTCGGCCCGCTGCGCCCGGCCGCCGCGAAGGCGAGCGGGACGACCACCGCGACGCCGAGGCCGAGCAGGCCGAATCCGGCGATGGCGAGGGCGGGGCCGTTGGCGGTCACGATCAGCACACCGCCGGCCGTGGACAGGACGCCGCCCACGCGTACGGTCCGCACCGCGCCGAAGCGCCCCACCACCGCGTCGCCGACGAGCCGGGCCGCGGCCATGGTGCAGGAGAAGGCCGTGGTGCAGGCGGCGGCGAGGGCGGGGGAGGAGTCCAGGACGTCCCGGAGATAGACCGCCGACCAGTCCAGGCTCGCGCCCTCGGCGAACACCGCGCAGAAGCCGACCGCGCCGATGATCAGCGCCGAGCGGGGCGGCAGGGCGAAGCGGGGCGGCGGGTGCTCCTCGGGGGCGCTGCGCAGATCGAGCACCCAGTGGCAGACGACCGCGCCGATCACGGTGAGCACGGCGGCGGCGAGGCCGAGATGCAGCCGGGCGTCCGCGTCGGCGTGGGCGGCGAGCGTGCCGGCCGCCGAGCCGAGGAGCGCTCCGACGCTCCACATGCCGTGCAGCCCGGACATGATGGAGCGGCCCAGCCGCGTCTCGATCTCCACGCCGAGGGCGTTCATGGCGACATCGGCCATCCCGGCCGAGGCGCCGTAGACGAACAGCGCGGCGCACAGCCAGACCAGGCCGGGCGCGAGCGGGGGCAGCACCAGCGACAGACACCACAGCGCGATCAGCCCGCGCAGGGCGGCGCGGGCACCGAAGCGGTGGCTGATCCGCCCGGCCAGGGGCATCGCGACGGAGGCCCCGATCGCGGGGAAGACCAGGGCGAGGCCGAGCAGGCCCGCGCTGAGGTCCAGGTGCTCCTGGATCCAGGGGACGCGGGTGGCGAAGTTGCCGGTGACCGCGCCGTGGACGGCGAATACGGTCGCCACGGCCACCCGCGCCCGGCGTAGCGCTTTCGCGTCCATATCGCTGTCCATACCCCGCTGCCCACCCTTCCGGAGACTTTTGGAGACCTTCTGGAGACGCGATTTCGACCATGGAAACTATCAGGAAGGCTCCCTGATAGATAGGGTCCATATGAGCGGCCCTCTGAAAGGATCCCGCCATGACGTCGACGCGCGTGCCCCTGGCGGGCCGTATCGCCTCTCCGAGTACGGCGCGGGCGATCAACGACCGCCTCGCCCTGCACCTCCTCAAGGATGAGGGGCCGCTGACCGCCGGCCAGCTCAAGAACCTGACCGGGCTGTCCCGGCCCACCATCGCGGACCTCGTGGAGCGGCTGCGGGACGCCGGGCTGATCGCGGTGGTGGGGGAGACGGGCGCCGAGCGCCGGGGGCCCAACGCCCGGGTGTACGGCATCGTCGCCGACAGCGCGCATGTGGCGGGCGTGGACGTCCGCGCGCGGAGCGTGGCGGTGTGCGTGGCCGATCTGCTGGGCAACACCCTCGCCGAGGCGTCGCTGCCGGTCGCCGCCGACGTCGAGCCCGCGCGGGCCGCCGAGGCCACGGTGGACCTGGTGCGGCGCACCGCCCGGGAGGCCGGGGCCGAGCGGCTGCACCACATCGGCATCGGCGCCCCGGGGCTCGTCGACCCGGCGACCGGCGAACTCGCCGCCACCGATGCACTGCCCCGCTGGCACCGCGAGCTGAGCGCGGCCCTGCACGCCGGCCTCGGGGCGCCGGTGCTGCTGGAGAACGAGGTCAATCTGGCCGCCGTCGCCGAGCAGCGGCTCGGCGTGGTCCGCGACCGGGACACCTTCGTGCTGCTGTGGCTGGGCCATGGCGTCGGCGCGGCCGTCGTGCTCGACCGGGTGCTCAGACGCGGGGCCTCCGGAGGGACGGGGGAGATCGGCTTCATGCCGGTGCCGTGGACGCCCGGGCTGCCGTCCGCGACCGCCTGCGACGGCGGCTTCCACTCGCTCGCGAGCAGCCCCGCGGTCTGTGAACTCGCTCGCGACCTGGGGTTGTCGGCCGACCCGGCGGACGACGCGCGCGCGGCGGAGGCGGTCGTACGGGCCGCGGTGGACGAGGGGGAGCGGGGCGAGCCGTTCCTGGACGCGCTCGCGGGCCGGATCGCGGTGGGCGCGGCCGCGGTGTGCGCGGTGCTCGACCCGGGCTGTGTGGTGCTCGGCGGAGAGGTGGGCCGGGCCGGGGGCGCCGCCCTGGCGCGCCGCGTGGGGGACCGGCTGCGGGGCATGTCGCCGCTGCGCACCCAGGTGCGGGCCGGCGTGGTGGGCGGCGGCGGAGTGCTGCGCGGCGCGGTCCTGACCGCCACGGACGCCGCCCAGAACCAGCTGTTCGGCGCCCCTTAGCCGGTCCGTGCCCCTTAGCCGGTCCGTGCCCCTTAGCCGGTCCGTGCCCCTTTGCCGGTCCGCGGCCCGGTGCCACGCCGCCCTCGTACCTCTCCTCCCGCCCCTTCTCGCCGCCGCGGAGTTATGCGCGATCTCTTGTCGTGAGCATGGCCTCCGCATAGCCTGACCCACGATCGCGCTCCTGAATTCTGTTCAGATAGCTGATTGGAGTCCCTCGATGGGTGCATCCTCTCCGGCACGTGGGCCGATCGCTCGCGCCGCCGTCGCCCTTGCCGCGCTATTCGCAGTGTTCGCCCTCCCCGCCGCCCCCTCCGCCCAGGGCGCCGAACCCGCCCGCCATCCGGCCCCGGTGCCCGAGACCGTGGTGCTCGACGGCCCACGGCTGGCGGTGACCAAGGTGAAGCTGCAGTTGGGAGACGCGCGGCTGAAGCGGACCGTACGCGATCTGACCGCCCGGGCCGACCAGTGGATGAACCAGGGCCCCTGGACGGTCACCGACAAGGACCAGGTGCCGCCCAGCGGCGACAAGCACGACTACTTCAGCCAGGCCCCGTACTGGTGGCCCACCCAGCCGAAGACCGAAGACAATCCGTACGGCTGCCCCTACGTTCAGAAGGATGGCCAACGGAACCCCGACGTGGACAAGATGACGGACCGTCCCGAGGTGGGCAAGGTATTCGAGTCCGCCTATGAGCTCTCCCTGGCCTGGTACTACACCGGTAAGCGCGGCTACGCCGAGCACGCCGCCGAGATCCTGCGCACCTGGTTCGTCGACCCCGCGACCCGGATGAACCCCAGCCTCAACCACGCCCAGTTCATCCCCTGCAAGTACGACGGCCGCTCGATCGGCATCATCGACTTCTCCCAGGGCTTCACCAGCCTGCTGGACGCCGCCGCCATCCTCGACACCGGCGCCCCCGGCTGGTCCCGCGGCGACCACGCCGGCTTCCGCACCTGGAACAAGCAGTTCCTGGACTGGCTGGTGAACAGCGACTTCGGCAAGGAGGAGAGCGCCGCCGAGAACAACCACGGCACGTTCGCCGATATGCAGATCGCCGCCATCGCCGCCGCCGTGGGCGACCGGGACCTCGCCCGCCAGGTCGTCCGCGAGGCCCGCACCAAGCGCGTGGACGCCCAGATCGCGGCGGACGGCACCCAGCCCGGCGAGCTCTCCCGCACCCGCAGCTTCCACTACTCGACCTTCAACCTCGTCGCCTTCACCCGCCTCGCGGCCGTCGGCGAGCACGTCGGCGTGGACCTGTGGCACTACACGGGGCCGGACGGAGCGAACCTCTTCAAGGCCGTCGACGTACTGCTCCCCGCGGCCACCGGGGCCAAGCCCTGGCCGTACCCGGAGCTGGACTTCCGCGCCTACGCGGCCAGCGACATCGTGCACGCGGCGGCCGACGCGGGCGACCGCAAGGCCAAGGCGGCACTCCCCGCGCTCCAGGCACCGCCCGGCGGCGACCTGTGGGCGCTGCGGCCGGCCGTCGAGCAGCTTGACAGCATCGCCACCACTGGTTGACGGACGGGTGAGGCAAGCCACACTCCCGCGGCCCCAGCTGTGCCGATGTCCCATGGCACACTGGGGCCGTACCAGTGACGTCAGCGCACTCCGGGGTCGGTGAAAATCCGAACCGGCGGTTACAGTCCGCGACCCGTCCGCTGCCAGCGGCCGGTTGACCAGGTGAAATTCCTGGACCGACGGTGAAAGTCCGGATGGGAGGCAGTGCGCGGCGGGAGTAGTGCACCGGTGCGCCGCGCTCGGCGGCCCGCTTTTTGTGGCGGACCGTATCCCGGCCCAGGCGTTCCCCGATGCCGTCTTTCCGCTTCTGTCATCTCGACAGCCCCGGAGTCCGTGCCCGAAGAGGCAGGAGGACCCGGTGGCCACCACCGCCGAAGCCGAAGCGATGCGCCGTGCCATAGCGCTCGCCGCCCGGGGCCTCGGCCACACCAGCCCCAACCCCGTGGTCGGTTGCGTCATCCTCGACGCCGACGGCCATACCGCAGGCGAGGGCTGGCATCAGCAGGCCGGCGGACCGCACGCCGAGGTCCACGCCCTGCGCGCGGCCGGCGAGCGGGCCCGCGGCGGCACCGCCGTCGTCACCCTCGAACCCTGTAACCACACCGGCCGCACCGGCCCCTGCGCCCAGGCGCTGCTGGACGCCGGGATCGTCCGCGTCGTGTACGCGGTCGCCGACCCCAACGCCAAGGCCGCCGGCGGGGCCGCCACCCTGGCCGCCGCTGGGACCGCCGTCGAGAGCGGACTGCTCGCCGCGGAGGCCGCCGCGGTCAACGAGGCATGGCTGACCTCCATGCGGTTCGGCCGCCCCTTCGTGCTGTGGAAGTACGCCGCGACCCTGGACGGGCGCAGCGCCGCCGCCGACGGCACCAGCCGGTGGATCACCTCCGCCGAGTCCCGCGCCGATGTGCACCGGCTGCGCGCCGGGTCGGACGCCGTGCTGGTCGGCTCCGGCACCCTGCGCGCCGACGATCCGCACCTCGCCGTACGTGGCCAAGGCGGCGCCCGGCAGCCGCTGCGCGTCGTCCTCGACAGCAAGGCCACCATCGCCCCGGACGCCCGGGTCCTGGACGGCACCGCGCCCACCCTGATCGCCGTCGCCGAAGACGCCCCCGCCGTACGGCTGACGGGCGCCGAGACCGTACGGCTGCCGCGCGCCGCGTCCGGGCCGGGCCTGGACATCCCCGCGCTGCTCGGCGAGCTCCACGCGCGCGGGGTCCGCTCGGTCCTGCTGGAGGGCGGCCCCACGCTCGCGGGGGCGTTCCTGGCCGCCCGCGCCGTCGACAAGGTCGTCGGCTATCTCGCCCCCGCACTGCTCGGCGCCGGCGCCCCCGCCCTCGCCGACGCCGGAATCACCACCATCACCCACGCGCTACGCCTGGAGCTGACCGACGTCACCAGGCTCGGTCCCGACCTGCGCATCACCGCCGTGCCGACGCCCACCGCCCCTGTCGCACCCGAGGAGAGCTGAATGTTCACCGGAATCGTCGAAGAACTGGGCGAGATCGTCGCCGTCGAGAACCTGGGCGACGCGTCCCGCTTCCTGGTCAGCGGCTCCGTCGTCACCGAAGGCGCCAAGCACGGCGACTCCATCGCCGTCAACGGCGTCTGCCTCACCGTCGTCGACCTCGAGGACGGCCGGTTCTCCGCCGACGTCATGGCCGAGACCCTGAACCGCTCCAGCCTCGGCGCCCTCGCCGTCGGCTCCCGCGTCAACCTGGAGCGCCCGATGGCGCTCGGCGGGCGCCTGGGCGGCCACCTGGTGCAGGGTCACGTCGACGGCACCGGCACCGTCATCGAGCGCAAGCTCTCCGAGCACTGGGAGATCGTCAAGATCTCGCTCCCCGCCGATCTGAGCCGCTATGTCGTCGAGAAGGGCTCCATCACGGTCGACGGCATCAGCCTGACCGTCGTCGACGCGGGCCCCGACTACTTCACCGTCAGCCTCATCCCGACGACCCTCGCCCTGACCACCCTCGGCGTCAAGCAGGCCGGCGACCCCGTCAACCTCGAAGTGGACGTGCTCGCCAAGTACGTCGAGCGGCTGCTCGGCAAGGGCGCGGGCGCCCCGGCCGGCACGGACGAGGAGGCCGTCGCATGACCGCCCCCGTCGGCGACGTCCAGGAGCCCACGAACAGCAGGGACGGCAGGACCACCAGGAAGCAGCGACACATGACCCCCGTACAGAGCGTGCAGAGCGTGCAGGGCATGCCGGCCGTGCCGAGCCCGCAGAGCGCCCCCGAATGGCCCGACGAACTGTCCCTCGACTCCGTCGAGCGGGCGATTGCCGAGATCGCCGCCGGGCGCCCCGTCGTGGTCGTGGACGACGAGGACCGGGAGAACGAGGGCGACCTCATCGTCGCCGCCGAGAAGGCCACCCCCGAGATCGTCGCCTTCATGATGCGCGAGTGCCGCGGCCTGATCTGCGCCACCCTGGACGCCGCCGACCTCGACCGGCTGCGGCTGCCGCAGATGGTCGAGGACAACTCCGAGTCCATGCGCACCGCCTTCACCGTCTCGGTCGACGCCACCGCCGAACACGGCGTCGGCACCGGCATCTCCGCCGCCGACCGGTCCACCACCCTGCGCCTGCTGGCCGATCCGCACTCCACCCCCGAGGACTTCGCGCGCCCCGGCCATATCTTCCCGCTGCGCCCCCGCGACGGCGGTGTGCTCACCCGCGACGGCCACACCGAGGCCGGCGTCGACCTCGCCCGGCTGGCGGGGCTGCGCCCGGCCGCCGCCATCTGCGAGATCGCGGGCCCCGACGGCACCATGCTGCGCCTGCCCGAACTGGTCGCCTTCGCCCGCCGGAACGGGCTGGCGATCATCTCCATCGAGGCCCTGATCGCCTACCGCAGGGCTGTCGAGCCCACCGTGCGGCGCGAGGCCGAGACCCGGCTGCCCACCGCCTTCGGCGACTTCCAGGCGTACGGCTACCGCTCCACCACGGACGGCGTCGAGCACATCGCCCTCGTCCAGGGCGACATCGGTGACGGCGAGGACGTCCTGGTCCGTATCCACTCCGAGTGCCTGACCGGCGATGTCTTCGGCTCGCAGCGCTGCGACTGCGGCCCCCAGCTGCACGCCTCCCTGGAGCGGATCACTGCCGAGGGCCGCGGCGTGGTGGTCTATCTCCGCGGGCACGAGGGCCGCGGCATCGGGCTGCTGTCCAAGCTGCGCGCATACGAGCTTCAGGAGCTGGGCCGCGACACCCTCGACGCCAACCTCGAACTCGGCCTGCCCGCCGACGCCCGTGACTACGCCGCCGGCGCCCGTATCCTCGCCGACCTCGGTGTGCGCTCGCTGCGCCTGATGACCAACAACCCGGAGAAGACCGCGGCGCTGGTCCGGCACGGGCTGCGGGTCACCGGCCGGGAGCCGATGCCGGTCCAGGCCGGTGAGCACAACCTGCGCTATCTGCGCACCAAGCGCGACCGTATGGGCCACGACCTGCCGTGGCTGGAGAGCGGCCGCCCCCAGCCGATGTCCGCCTGCGGCAACCAGTAGCCGCAGCCCCGTACCCGTAGCCCCAGCACCACCCGCA
Source organism: Streptomyces sp. NPDC020845 (assembly GCF_044334165.1). NCBI lineage: Bacteria > Bacillati > Actinomycetota > Actinomycetes > Kitasatosporales > Streptomycetaceae > Streptomyces > Streptomyces sp. NPDC020845. Next base: position 255,515 of record NZ_JBIRSJ010000003.1, read on the forward strand.
CCAGAGCAACACCCGCACCAAGGAGAGAAGTAGACGTGAGCGGTAAGGGAGCCCCCCAGCTGTCCGTGGAGAACGGCGGAGACCTGCGCGTGGCCGTCGTGGCCGCCCAATGGCACGCCCAGGTGATGGACGGGCTCGTCGACGGGGCGCGGCGCGCCCTGCACGAGCTGGGCATCGATGAGCCGACCGTGCTGCGCGTACCGGGCAGCTGGGAGCTGCCGGTGGCCGCCAAGGCCCTCGCCGACCGCGGCTTCGACGCGGTCGTGGCCCTGGGCGTCGTCATCCGCGGCGGCACCCCCCACTTCGACTATGTGTGCCAGGGCGTCACCCAGGGCCTCACCCAGGTCAGCGTGGACACCGGGGTGCCCATCGGCTTCGGCGTGCTGACCTGCGACACCGAGGAGCAGGCCCTGGACCGGGCCGGGCTCGAAGGGTCGAACGAGGACAAGGGCCACGAGGCCGTCACCGCGGCCGTCGCCACCGTCGTCACCCTGCGGTCGGTCGCCTGACCCTGGCGCCGAGTCGGATCGTGTGACCCCAGTAGGATGACGGGCATCATGCCCAAGAAGACGTTCGAGGAGCTCTTCGCCGAGCTTCAGCAGAAGGCCCTCACGGCCGATCCCGCCACCTCCCGCACCGCCGACCTGCTTCAGTCGGGTGTGCACGCCATCGGCAAGAAGGTCGTGGAGGAGGCCGCCGAGGTGTGGATGGCCGCGGAGTACGAGAGCGACGCCGCGGCCGCCGAGGAGATCTCCCAGCTCCTCTACCACCTCCAGGTGATGATGATCGCCCGGGGCCTGACCCTCGACGATGTCTACGCTCACCTCTGAGCACGCTTCCGCCCCAACCCTCGCCCACGTAAGGAAAAAGGTCTCATGCTGCGCATCGCCGTCCCCAACAAGGGTTCACTGTCCGAGCCTGCGTCGGCGATGCTCCATGAGGCGGGCTACCGGCAGCGCAAGGACCGCAGGGAACTGGTGCTCGTCGACTCCGAGAACGACGTCGAGTTCTTCTTCCTGCGCCCCCGCGACATCGCCGTGTACGTCGGCTCCGGCCGCCTGGACATCGGCATCACCGGCCGTGATCTGCTGCTCGACTCCGGCTCCCAGGCCGAGGAGATCATGCAGCTCGGCTTCGCCGGTTCCACCTTCCGCTACGCCACCCGGCCCGGCACGGCGAAGGACGTCAGCGAGTTCGGCGGTATGACGGTCGCCACCTCCTTCTCCGGCCTGGTCACCAAGCACCTCGCGGACAACGGCGTGGACGCCGCCGTCGTACACCTCGACGGCGCCGTCGAGACCGCCATCCAGCTCGGTGTGGCCGAGGTCATCGCGGATGTCGTCGAGACCGGCACCACCCTGCGCAACGCCGGTCTGGAGATCATCGGCGAGCCGATCCTGGAGTCCGAGGCCGTCGTCATCCGCCGCACCGGCGCCCCCGCCGACGACCCCAAGGTCCAGCAGTTCCTCCGCCGGATGCAGGGCGTCCTGGTGGCCCGGCGCTACGTGATGATGGACTACGACATCCGCGTCGAGCAGGTGGAGCGGGCCGTGGCCCTCACCCCCGGCCTGGAGTCGCCCACCGTCTCCCCGCTGCACCACGAGGGCTGGGTCGCGGTCCGCTCGATGGTCCCCACCAAGGACGCCCAGCGGATCATGGACGAGCTGTACGACCTGGGGGCGCGGGCCATCCTGACCACCGGCATCCACGCCTGCCGCCTCTGAGCCCCGGACATCCCCGCACCAGACCCACCGTTCCTCTCACGGAGAGACCCCACGCCACGTGTCCGCCTCTGAGCCGGCGCCCGCGCAGCCCCCTGCCGGGCTCCCCGCCCTCCCCGTCACCTTCCGGCCGACCCGCACCCGGGCCGTCCTGCTGACCACGGGGGTCGCCCTGGTCGTCGTCCTCAGCGCGATCGGGCTGCTCCTGGAGCGGCTGAGCCCGGGGGAGAAGCTGAGCTTCGTCTTCACCGGTCTGCTGTTCTTCGGGGTGCTGGCGCTGCTCAGCCGGCCCAAGGTGGTCGCCGACGCCGACGGGGTGACCGTCGTCAACCTGACGACCAAGCGCCGGCTGGCGTGGGCGGAGGTCCTCCGGGTCAATCTGCGGCCCGGTGACCCCTGGGTCTACCTGGATCTCTCCGACGGCACCAGCCTGGCCGCGATGGGCATCCAGCCCGGTATCGCCAAGGCCCGCGCCATCGACGACGCACGCACTCTGCGGGCCCTGGCCGAGCACCACGGCACGGGCGAGTGAGCCGAAGGGGCGCGACCCTGTCGACCGTCGACAGGGGCTGTAGCGCCCCGAAGGCGAACCGCCAAAAAAAAGGGGGGCACGCCCTGAGGCCGCCCGATCGGCCCTGTCCGGGTACCGGGGCCTGCCCGGAAAGCCGGATCCTTGATTACTCTGTTGCCGGGGCGCTGCCAGTGCCCCGGCCCGTACCACCTGTCCGCGCGCCGTTGTGCGCGCCCTGGCAGGCCCCTGCGACCCGAGGAGTGACTCCCTCCAGAGATGGACGGATCGTCCTGTAGTACCTGCGCCGCCCCTCATCAACCGATGGCGGCGGCATGAGCACCACCCTGTCCCTCCTGCTGCTCGCCGCAGCACTCGTATTGATCCTCGCCAACGGCTTCTTCGTGGCGGCCGAATTCGGTCTGGTCACCGTCGAGCGGCCGGACGCCGAGCGAGCCGCCGCCGAGGGCGACCGCCGGGCCGGGACCGTCGTCGAGTCCCTGCGCGAGCTGTCCTTCCAGCTCTCCGGCACCCAGCTCGGCATCACCATCACCTCCCTGGTGGTCGGCATGCTCGCGGAGCCGGCGCTCGGTGAGCTGCTGACCCCGCCGCTGACCGCCACCGGGCTGCCGCACGGCGCGGTCTCCGGTGTCGCGGTCGTCGTGGGCATGCTGGTCGCCTCCGCCGTCCAGATGATCGTCGGCGAGCTCGTGCCCAAGAACTGGGCCGTCTCCCGGCCGCTTCAGGTAGCGCGGTTCGTCGCCGGGCCGCAGTACGCCTTCGCGCGCTTCTTCCGCCCGGTCATCTCCCTGCTCAACACGGTCGCCAACCGGCTGGTGCGGGCGCTCGGCGTCGAGCCCACCGAGGAGCTGGCTTCCGCCCGCACCCCCGGTGAGCTGGTCTCCCTGGCCCGCCACTCCGCGCGGGCCGGCGCGATCGAGCAGGACACCGCCGACCTGTTCGTACGCACCCTCTCCCTCGGCGACCTGACCGCGCAGCATGTGATGACCCCGCGCGTGCGGGTGAGCGCCCTCCAGACGTCCGCGACCGCGGAGGATGTGCTCAACCTCACCCGCGCCACCGGGCTGTCCCGCTTCCCCGTCTACCGCGACCGCCTCGACGAGGTGGTCGGCATGGTGCACCTCAAGGACGCCCTCGCGGTGCGCTCGGAGGAGCGGCTGCGCACCTCGGTCGCGCGGATCGCCCAGCCCCCGGTGCTCGTCCCCGAGACGCTGCCCGTCCAGCCGCTCCTGGAGCGGCTGCGCAGCGAGCAGCCGATAGCCGTCGTCGTCGACGAGTACGGAGGTACGGCGGGCGTGGTCACCCTGGAGGACATCGTCGAGGAGCTGGTCGGCGAGGTGCGCGACGAGCACGACGACGAGGCCGCGGACACCCCCGACCTCATGCCGGCCCCGGCCGAGGACGGCCGCCCCGCCTGGGAGGCCGACGGCGGCTGCCGCGTCGACACCCTGCGTCGGATCGGCCTGGAGGCGCCGGACGGGCCGTACGAGACGGTGGCCGGGCTGGTCGCCGACCTCCTCGCGCGGATCCCGGCCGTCGGCGACACCGCCGAGCTGCCCGGCTGGAAGCTCTCGGTCCGGCAGGTCGGACACCACCGGGCCGAGCGGGTGCGGATCATACGCACCGGCACCGGAGCCGAGGCGGCCGCCGCCACCGGCACACTCACGGCAAGCGGCGCCGCCGCGCGGGGGGCGGAACGATGAGCCTGGTCCAACTTCTCTTCGCCGCTCTCCTGGTCCTCGCCAACGGCTTCTTCGTCGGCGCCGAGTTCGCCCTCGTCTCCGTCCGCCGCAGCCAGATCGAGCCGCGCGCGGCCGAGGGCTCGGCCCGCGCCCGTACGGTGCTCACCGGCCTGGAGAACCTGCCGCAGATGATGGCGGCCGCGCAGTTCGGCATCACCATCTGCTCGCTGACGCTCGGCGCGGTCGCCGAGCCGACCGTCGCGCATCTGCTGGAGCCGGTCTTCCACGCCGTCCATCTGCCCAGCGGTCTTGTCCACCCCCTCGGCTACGCCATCGCGCTCGCGGTGGTGGTCTGTCTGCACCTGGTCATCGGCGAGATGGTGCCGAAGAACCTGGCCATGGCGGCCCCCGAGAAGACCGCGCTGTGGCTCGGGCCCGGCCTCGTCACCTTCGCCCGGCTGTGCCGGCCGGTCACCGCGCTGCTCGGCGCCTGCGCCCGGCTGGTGCTGCGGCTGTTCCGGGTGGAGCCCAAGGACGAGGTCGAGGCGGTGTTCACCAGCGAGCAGCTGACCCACCTCGTAGAGGACTCCCGGCAGGCCGGGCTGCTCGACCCGGGCGAGCACGAGCGGCTTGCCGACGCCCTGGAGCTGGGCAGCCGCCCGGTCACGGACGTCCTGCTCGACCCGGCGGGCCTGGTCACCGTCGACCCCTCGGTCACGCCCCGGCAGATCGAGGAACTGACCGTACGGACCGGCTACTCCCGCTTCCCGGTGCGCGGGGCCGGCGGGGCCTTCATGGGCTATCTGCATGTGAAGGACGTCCTGGACCTGGAGGCCCGGGAGCGGGCCGTACCCCAGCGTCTGTGGCGCCCGATCGGGACGCTGCGGGCGGAACTGCCGCTGGACGACGCGCTCACCGTGATGCGGCGGGCGGCCGCGCATCTGGCGGCCGTCGCCGACGCTTCGGGTAAGGTGCTGGGGCTCGTCGCCCTGGAGGACGTCCTGGAGATGCTGGTGGGCGAGGTGCGCGACCCCGCCCACCGGGGCGGGACCCGCGACCGGGTGGCCGAGCCCCGCGGCGAGGCGGCGCCCGCGTCTTCCGAACCCGCGTCTTCCGAACCCGCGTCTTCCGCGGCCTCGGCGGAGGAGGAGCGGGCGATGGTCGGCTGAGCGGGGACCCCCGCTCAGCCGTAGGCCCTCCCTTGTCTCAGGCTCGGTTCGCCTCGGGTCTACTCCAGCGGCGGGTCCTGCGGGTCGCGGTACATGGGGCCGCGGCCCGAAAGGACCTCGCCGTAGGCCTGCATCAGATCCGGCAGCCGCAGCGTGGCCAGGTCCTCGCGGGTCGGCGCGCCGGTCCAGCCGGACAGCCGCAGATCCCGGTAGGCGCAGCTCTTCTCGTACAGCGTCCGCAGAAACCGCCCGTTGCCCAGCTCGTCGATCCAGCCCTGGTCCACGACGTGCCCGCTGATGGAGCGCAGCTCCTCCACCGCCTCCTCGTCCCACATGTCGCCGTTCTCGGCGGCCAGGACCTCGCCGATCCGGGTGAGCTCCAGCGGGCGGTAGCTGGGGAAGTCGACGCGCGTCGTGAAGCGCGAGCCGAGGCCGGGGTTCGCGGCCAGCAGCCGGTCCATGCCCTCGGGGTAGCCGGCCAGGATCACCACGAGGCGGTCGCGGTTGTCCTCGGCGCGCTTGAGCAGCACCTGCAGCGCCTCGTCGCCGTACGCGTCGCCCTTGCTGTAGCCGGAGTTGGACAGGGAGTACGCCTCGTCCACGAACAGCACCCCGCCGAGCGCCGAGTCGATCAGCTCATTGGCCTTCACGGCGGTCTGGCCCAGATACTCGCCGACCAGATCGGCGCGCCCGGCCTCCACCAGATGGTCGCCGCCCAGCAGTCCGAGCGCGTAGAAGACGCGGCCGAGAATCCGGGCGACCGTGGTCTTGCCGGTGCCGGAGGGGCCGGAGAAGACGAAGTGCCGCTTGGGCGGCTGGACCGGGAGGCCCTGCCCGGCGCGCAGCCGGGCCATATGGAGCTGTGCCGACAGCGCCCGCACCTGCCGCTTGACGGGCTCCAGGCCGACCATGCGCTCCAGCTCCTGCAGCGCGTTCTCCAGCAGGACAGGGTCGGAGGGGCCGGGCTGCGGGGGCACGCCGATCCGCTCGCGCGGGCCGTCGGGGGTCACCACGGGGGAGCTCACCAGCGGCGAGCCCTCCGGATCCGGGCCGGTGGTGCGCAGCTCGCGGCCGTCCGGCGGATCGGCCGCCACCAGCGGGTCGGGGTCGGTGGCGGGGGCGTCGCGGCCCTCGGCGGCGTCCTGGCTGCCGAGCCCGGCCAGCGATACGGCGGCCAGATCCGCGGTCTCGTCCAGGCCGTCGCCCTCGGCTATGGCCGCCAGCCGGGCCGAGGTGTCCATGAACGTCGGGTCGATGCGGTGCACCGCGCGGTAGAGGGGCAGCGCCGCGGCGCTGCGGCCGGTGCCCTCATGGGCGCGGGCCAGCCAGTAGCGCAGCTCCTTGCGCTGCGGCTGCTCGCTGCGGCAGCGCATCAAGGCGGCGGCGAGCAGCGGTTCGGCCTGACCGAACATCTCCAGGCGCACCCGGGCCATCCCGCCGAACAGCCCCGCCTCGATGCCCAGTAACGGATCGTCCAGCAGCGGTTCGGTGTGCCGCACCAGCTGCTCCCAGTCCTTGACCAGATACGCCCGGCAGGCGTGCAGAAAGCGCGCCTGCGGATCGGCCTCGACGGGCGGGCAGCCGGCCAGGGCCCGGTCGAGTTCGGGTACGTGGCGGCCGTCGAGCCAGTGGGAGGCGTGCGCGAGCAGCAGGTCCCGGCTGGTCTCCAGCACCGGCTGAACCCACCAGCCCAGCCAGTACCAGGAGTTCAGGGTGCGGTGGTGGCGGGCGCGCTGCTCGCCGAAGCGGTCGCGGTGCCGGTACATCCGCAGCAGCGCGGTCGTGGTGTCGGCCCGCAGCGCGTGCAGGCCGAGCCAGGCGTCGGCCATTCCGGGGTCGTGCCGCACCGCGGCCCGGAACTCGTCCTCGGCCTGCGCGTATGCGCCCATGGTGTAGGCGTCGACGGCGCGCAGCCAGGCGAGATCGGCTGGGGCGTGCGAACTCTGCGTGCCGAAATCCATCACGTCCCCCACAAACCCTGCCCCCGTGGTTGCCGCAGGGGCGGCTGCCCCGTTTTCGCATCGTACCTGCGCAGGCCGCATGGGCCGAGGGTGCCGCACGGCTGTTCGTGTCCAACTTGCCTGGCCGGGCGGCGTGCGCGGGGGCGCACATGGGGCGCGAAAGGCCGGAAGACGCTGGTCACCGAGGGTGAGGGGGGTGCGGAGCAAAAGCGGCGGAAAGGGACTTCCGGAGAACCCCCGGAAGGGTCCCCGGACAGGACGAAGCCCCCGATCACGGGGGAACAACCGGGGGCTTCGCGTTGTGGGGCGACTCGTACGAGTCGCACATTGAGAACGTAAGACCTGTATGGGCCCCGGGTCAAGCAGAGTTGGGGCGCGCGTCGCGGGTCTGGAGCGCCGATCGGGTGCGGCCCGGACGCTCGCGGTTACGCAGTGTGAGGCCGAGGGGAGGTTCGGGCCGCCACGGCAGGCCCCGCCAGCAACTCATACCCCTCTTTTCGCTGCACTACCAGAGTTTCGGCATACGGGCGCGAAGGGTCCACGGCGAAATGCGTGCGCTCGGCGGGAAGCCAGCCGTCCCAGAATGTGGACAGCTCCGGTCCGTCCCGCAACTGTCCCCGCCGCCAGGACTCCGCGTCGGGCACCTCCATCCACAGCAGGCGCGCGAGATACGGGCGCAGGGAGCGGCGGCCGGTGCCCACGCCCTCGATCAGCACCACGGGAGCCGGGGCGAGCCGCCGCCGGTCGGCCGCGAAGCGGCGCTCCACCCAGTCGTACGCGGCGTACCGGGCGGCGGCGCCGCGGGCGAAGGGGACGAGCACCTGCTCGCGCAGCCGCCCGGTCCAGGCGAACAGCTCCTCGTGGGTGGCGAGGTCGTCGGTGTGCAGCACGGGGGCGCCGCCGAGCGCCTCCGCCAGCCGCCCGGCGAACGTGGTCTTACCGGACCCCGCGTGCCCGTCCACCGCGACCAGCCGGACCGGCCCGCACGAGGGCGGCAGCGCGCGCAGCCGCCCGGCCAGCGCATCGAGCCCATCGGGCTCGCCCGGCGTGTCGGGCGTGTCCGCGGCGGCGAGGGGGCCGGGCGGGGTGGTGGCTATGTCGGAGAGGTCCATCGCCGACCACCCTAGACCGTCCGACAGTAGGGCCCGCGGCGTCGCGTGCCGATGGCTCTCTCCCCCGTAGCTCCGCACGGGAGGTACCCCCCGCTCTCCTCACGCGGCACACCCAGACTCGGCCCTCGACCCTCCCCCTATGGCCTGTCGTCAAAGGGGGCGCCCTGCTCCCGACGCCGCAGTGACATCAGCCGCTACCGCGGCGGGCGGCACCTCGCCGCGTTGTCGCATCGCCCAAGTACGCCCAGTACGAGGGCGACGCTCCGCCTTGCGAGGCACCGCACCAGACGCCGCTCGCGGCCGGACGCCCCCTTTGACGACAGACCCTAGGCCCTTCGGGCCTGGGTGGTACCCCCTCCTTCTCCCGCGCTCCCCACTGCCGGACGGTCTCGCGGCGCCTCCCCGGCCCGGTCGCGCCGCCGTTTTCCGGCTCCGTGCGCACCTCGTCGTTCCCTCCGCCTCACTCCAATGGTCCACACCAATATTGATGAGGTGCCGCACCGGGAATCACTGGCCTGACACCATTCGCAGCGGCCATAGTTGTGCGACTGTCGCGCACCCGCGGCCCACCCGGACGACGACTGGGGGAACCCCGTATGACCAGATCCGGAGACGGATTCACACCTCGCCGCACCGTGCTCGCCGCCGCCATCGCCGTCACCTCGGCGACCGCGCTGTCCGCCACGGGCGCCGCGGCCGCCGAGGCGGTGCGCCCGGCGGCCCGGCCCGCCCGGAGAGCCGCCGCCCCCGCCATCGGCTACCACGGCTGGACCAGCCTGGCCGACTGGCGGGCCGGAACGGGCGACGGCATCCGCGCCGAGGCCGGAGCCCGCCCCGGCGTGGTCATCTCCCGCCCCGCGGGCACCGCCGACTACACCGATCCGCACACCGGCACCACCGCCTCCTGGGAGTACGCGACCTGGACCTCCCCTAAGCACACCCTGGCCCATCCGGCCACCGAGGTGATCGTCTCCTGGAACGCCAGCACCCCGGCCTCCACCTGGATCCAGGCCGAGCTGAAGGGCACCTACTCCGACGGCACCGACACCCCCTGGTATGTGATGGGCCGCTGGACATCCGGCGACGGCGCCGACTCCATCCGGCGGACCTCGGTCGACGACCAGAGCGACGGCAAGAGCGCGGTGTGGACCGACACCTTCTCCGTCGACGACCCGGCGAGCGGGCTGCGGCTCGCCTCGTACCAGTTGCGGCTCACCCTCTACCGCAAGCCCGGCAGCGGCCTGACGCCCAAGGTCTGGCGCGTGGGCGCGATGGGCTCGGACGTCCCCGACCGCTTCGAGGTGCCCGCCTCCACCCCGGGTCTGGCCGGCGGCCGGGAGCTGCCTGTGCCGCGCTACTCGCAGGAGATCCACAAGGGCCAGTACCCGGAGTACGACAACGGCGGCGAGGCGTGGTGCAGCCCCACCTCGTCCCAGATGATCGTCGAGTACTGGGGCCGTAAGCCCACTGCCGAGGACCTGGCCTGGGTCAACCCCGACTACGCCGATCCGCAGGTCTGCCACGCCGCCCGGTACACCTTCGACTACCAGTACGAGGGCTGCGGCAACTGGCCGTTCAACGCCGCGTACGCCGCCACGTACCGCGATCTGCAGGGCGTGGTCACCCGGCTCGGCTCGCTGAACGACGCCGAGAAGCTGATCGCCGCCGGTATTCCGGTGATCACCTCCCAGTCCTTCCTCAAGGAGGAGCTGACCGGGGCCGGTTACGGCACCGCGGGCCATCTGATGACCGTGATCGGCTTCACCGCCGACGGCGATGTCATCGCCAACGACCCGGCGTCCGCCGACAACGCGGCGGTCCGCCACGTCTACAAGCGGCGCGAGTTCGAAACGATCTGGCTGCGCACCAAGCGCTACAACGCTCAGGGCAAGGTGGCCTCCGGCACCGGGGGCGTGTGCTACCTGTACTTCCCGGCCAAGCCGACCGCGAGCCAGCGCCGGGCCCTGCAGGAGCTGGGCATCCGCTGAGCCCACCGGCGGCGCCCGGCCCCGGCCCTGCGGCCCCGGGCGCCGCTCTCCGCCCTTCTACGCCCCGCCTCGGCCATGATCCGAGGTGCGGGCGGCCCTCCGGCTGCCCATCCTGGACAGGGGGAGGTTGTCGCCCGCAGCGCGAGGAAGGGTGAATATCCATGGCCACCCAGCCCGGGCCGCCCGCCTGATGACCGGCGAGGCGATCCCGTTCGAAACCCCGGACCTGTACGGCGCGTTCCCGCGGCTGACCGAGGAGCAGATCGGGTTCCTGGCCGAGCACGGCCGCCGCATTCCTGCCGAGCCCGGACAGGTGCTGATCCATGAGGGTGAGCGGGTCACCGAGTTCATGGTGGTCCTGCGCGGCCCGGTGGCCGTCGTGGAGGGCTTCGGCGGCCCCGGGGAGCGAGTCCTGCGGGTATACGGCCCCGGCCGCTTCCTCCGCGAGGTGGGGCTGCTCAGCGGCCAGGCCGCCTTCACCACCTCCCAGGCCCGCGAGGCCGGGGAGATCCTGTCCGCGCCGGTCGACCGGGTGCGCGTGCTGGTCGCCCGCGACCCCATCCTCGGCGATCTCATCCTGCGCGCCTACCTGGGCCGCCGTGCCCTGCTGGTCGGCGCGGGCGCGGGCTTCCGCATCATCGGCTCCCGCCCCGACGAGGGCCGCTGCGATGCGCTCGTCATCGGCTCCGGCCCGGCCGGGCTCGCGGCCGCCGTGTACGGGGCCTCCGAGGGGCTGTCCACCGTCGTGATGGACGCGATCGCCACCGGCGGCCACGGCGGCGAGGTGATCAGCGCCAGCATCGTGCCGGCCACGGGAGTCCGGTACCGCCGCCTGGACGTGCCGGGGATCGAGCGCCACCCCCGGGTGAAGGTGCTGTGCAACACCGACGCGCGCGAGGTGATCGGCGGGTGGCCTCGGCCGTCGGCGGAGGGGCGATGGCGATCCACCACGCCCATGAACACCTCAGCCACCTCGCCACCTATGCTCCGCCCGGCCCGCCCCTCGAGCCGGACGGTGGACACAACACATCCACGGATCACCGAGAGGACGGAGGTGATGGGCGATGAGCATGCCCGTCCGACGTACGCGAAACGAGGGCGCGCTGGAGCGTCAGCGCGGCTGGGCCCGCAGCCCGCTGGCCGAATTCGACGATCTGCTCAACCAGATGGGCGGTCTGCTCGAATCCACGGTCGGCGGCACGATGCCGGGCGCCGCCCTGGCGGCCTGGACGCCGTCCGCCGACGTGTCCGAGACCGACGAGTCCTACCACGTGCAGATCGAGCTCCCAGGCGTCAGCCGACAGGACGTCGATGTCGAGGTGAGCGGGCCGGAACTGGCCGTTTCGGGGGAGATCAAGGAACGGGAGAGCAAGGGCGTCCTGCGCCGCAGCACGCGCCGTACCGGCCGCTTCGAGTACCGGATGCGGCTGCCGAGCGAAGTGAACACCGAACGCGTCAAGGCGAGCATGTCCGACGGGGTGTTGTCGATCGACGTCCCCAAGGCGGAGACCACCAAGCTCCGCCACATCGAAATCACCGAGGCCGGCGAGAGCGGGGGCCGCTGAGTCCGCCGAAGGAGGCTTCGTCCCGCGGTGGGACCCGCCCCTTCGGGTGTGTTCCGCCGCGCTCGGCGGGCGAACGTGGAACGCCGCGGACGAACGCAGCAGGACGTCAGTAAGGACGGCAGAAGGACTACGAGATGGTTGCGACAGGCTTTTCCTCGTTCGACACCATGGTCGACAAGGCCAACCGGCTTCTGAAAGAGATCGAAGAGGCGTACGGCTGGCCCAAGGAGCGCCGCAAGCAGTCGTACGCGGCCCTGCGCGCGGTGCTGCACCATCTGCGGGACCGGCTCCCGGTCGACGAGGCCGTGCAGTTCGGCGCGCAGCTCCCGACCCTGTTGCGGGGGGTCTACTACGACGGGTGGCGGCCCGCGCACACACCGGTGAAGATGAACAGTGAAGAATTCTTCAGACGGGTCCGCGCGGACTTCCCGTACGCGATCGAAGGTGACACCGAGCAATTGGTGCGCACCGTTCTGCAAGCCCTCGAGCATCATGTCAGCGAAGGCGAGTGGAATGATCTGAAGGCGCGGTTGCCATCGTCGCTGGCCTCCGTCATCCCTTAGCGACGCCGGACAATTGCCCGGCTCCTCCCGGCTTTTCCGTTCCTGACGCCGAAAATGACCAAGAAGCGGACTAGTGATTTCCACTTCACGCTCCACAACGGACGGTTGATCAGTAATCTCGGCTCAGCAGCGGGTTGCCCTGCCGCTATTCGTCATGCTCCACTTCCCCGAGGACGCGGACGACCCTGAGGGCGGCCCCGGAAGCCGGAAGAGGGCGAGGAAGTGCAGGACGTGTACTGGCGGCCAAAGGGCGACGACGGAGACGACGGAGCAGGCGAGGACGCGGCGGCTCATGGCGGCCGCACCGCGGCGGGGCCCGCGATATGACTTCCGGGCCGGGCGGCGGGCGGAGACCGAGAGACACGGGGGAGAGCACGGCGGCGGATGACGCCCGGATCAGGCGGTTCGCCGAGGTCTGGAGCCGCGCCGTCCACCCGGTGGCGGCGACGACGCTGACCCGTGCCGAATTCGAGGTGCGTCTGGTGCCGTTGGCCCGGCGGCTGAGCGACGCCCTCGGCTCCCAGCCCTTCGACACCGCCCCGGCGTACGAGGTCGGGGCCGCGCTGGTGGGCGCGCAGTGCACCGAACCCGAGGCGCTGCCGGCGATCCTGGGCGCGATCGACGGCCATCTGGTGTCGCACTGCCCGCCCGGCGACCGGATGGCCGAGCCGATGGCCGGAACCACGGCGGAGGACGAGGCGCGAGCCCGCTGCACCCGGCTGCAGCACGCCCTCGCCGCCGGTTTCGTCCGCGAGCTGAGAAAACGCGAACGCGATCAGCACGAGGCCATCTCACGCGCCGCCGAGGCCGCCCGCACCGAGGCCGAGAAGGCGCTGCACGCCAGCGAGGCCAAGTTCCAGGCGGTGTTCGAAGGCGCGGTCATCGGCGTCGGGATCTGCGGCCTCGACGGCGAGATCCTGGTCGTCAACGACGCCATGGCCCGGATGTTCGGCGGTATGGACTTCTTCCGCCCCGGCCGCAACGTCAACGAGTTCGTCCACCCCGACGACGCGCCCGGAGTCCACGAGATCTACCGCGAGTTGGTGACCGGCCGGCGCGAGCACTTCCGCATCGAGAAGCCCCACTACCGCGACGACGGCAGCGTGCTGTGGACCAATCTCACCGTCACCCTGCTCCGCGACTCGACCGGCGCCCCGCAGTACCAGCTCACCCTCGCCGAGGACATCACCGAGCACCGGCTGCTGCGCGAGCGGCTGCGCTACGAGGCCACCCACGACGAGCTGACCGGGCTGCCCAACCGCACCCTGTTCCTGGAGCGCCTGGACAAGGTGCTGGCCGGCGAGGCCGACGCCGAGCGCTTCGGCGTGTGCTACCTGGACCTGGACGGCTTCAAATCGGTCAACGACAGCCTCGGGCACATCGCGGGCGACCGGCTGCTCAAGGCCGTCGCCGAGCGGCTGCGGGACTGCGCGGCCGCCCCCGGCGAGCTGCTGGCACGCGTGGGCGGCGACGAGTTCCTGGCCCTGGTCACCGGCCCCACGGCCCAGCAGGACGCCACCGCGCTCGCCCGCCGGATGCTCGACGCCCTGGCGGAGCCGGTCCGCGTCGACGGCCGTGAGCTGCTGGTACGCGCCAGCATCGGCGTCGTGGACGGGCTGGCCGGCGAGCTCAGCCGGGCCGAGGTGCTGCGCAGCGCGGACATCACGATGTACCGGGCCAAGGCGGCCGGCGGCAACCGCTTCGAACTCGCCGACGCCGACTCCAACGCCCAGGTCATCGCGCGCCACAGCCTGACCAACGGTCTGCCCGCCGCCCTGGAGCGGGGCGAGTTCTTCATCGAGTACCAGCCCCTGGTGCGGCTGGCCGACGGCACCGTACGCGGCGCCGAGGCGCTTGTCCGCTGGCTCCACCCCAAGCACGGCGTCCTCGGCCCCGACCAGTTCATCCCGCTCGCCGAGGACACCGGGCTGATCGTGCCGCTCGGCCGCTGGGTACTGGAGCAGGCCGCCCGGCAGGCCCGCGACTGGCGGGACGCCGATGCCGGCGCCGGTGTCGGCGATCAGCTGCGGGTCAACGTCAACCTCTCGCCCTGCCAGCTGAGCCACCCCAGCCTGGTCTCCGACACCGTGGCCGTCCTGGAGGACGCGGGTCTTTGCCCGAGCGCGCTGTGCCTGGAGGTGACGGAGAACGACCTGATCGACGTGGACGAGGACGCGCTGCGCCCGCTGCGCCAACTCGCCGACCTGGGCGTGGACATCGCCCTGGACGACTTCGGCACCGGCTACTCCAACCTCTCGTATCTGCGCCGGCTGCCGGTCTCCACGCTCAAACTCGACCGCTCCTTCACCCGGGGCATGCAGCGGGCCCCGATCGACCCGGTCGACGTCAAGATCGTGGAGGGCATCGTCTCGCTCGCCCACACACTCGATCTGGCGGTGACGGTGGAGGGCGTGGAGACCGCGGTCCAGGCCGAGTGTCTGCGGGGCCTGGGCTGCGACACCGCCCAGGGCTGGTACTACGCCCGCCCCGGTCCGCCCGAGCGTCTGCACACCCTCGCCCTGGCCGACGCGAGCTGACGCGGGCGCCGGCCCCGCGTCAGCTCGCGGTCAGCCCTTGACGGACCCCGCCGTGAGGCCGCCGACGATCCAGCGCTGGAGCAAGGCGTAGAGGACGAGGATCGGCACGACGGCGATGAGGATGCCGGCGCTCAACCCCGTGTAGTTGGTGGTGAACGTCCCGCTGAAGCCCAGCATGCCCAGGGGGATCGTCGACTTTTCCGGGGAGCTGAGGATGATCAGCGACATCAGCAGCTCGTTCCAGGTGGCGACGGCGTCCAGCACGGTGACGGTCACCAGGGCGGGCAGCGAGAGCGGGAGGACGAACTGCCAGAAGATCCGGAAGTTGCCGGCCCCGTCCATCCGCGCCGCCTCGATCAGCTCGTCCGGGATGCGCCGGAAGAACTGCTGGAGCACCAGCGTGGTGAAGGGCAGACCGAACGCCAGATACGGCGGCAGCAGCCCCCACAGGCTGTCCGTGAGCCCCGCGTCGCGCAACATGGTGAACAGCGGCACGATCGCGATGTAGATGGGGACGGTCAGGCCGAGGAAGACGAAGAACATCACGGCCCGGCGGAACCGCAGCTCCAGTTTGGCCAGCGCGTAGGCGAGCAGCGCGGACAGCAGCACGCCGAGCGGGACCTTGACGACCGTGATCAGCAGGCTGTTGCGGTACGTCGTGGAGAACTTGCCGATCCGCCACGCGTCGCCGAAGTTGGACAAGGTCCAGTCGTGGGGCATGGCCAGCGTGCCGTGGCTCGCGAAGTCGGAGGCGGTGCGGACGGCGGTCAGCAGCAGCACGATGAGCGGTGAGAACCAGAGGAAGGCCGCGACGGCCACGACGGCCGTCATGACGAGTCCGCCGCGGCGCTTCCGGCGCGCGGGGGAATCCGGGGCGGGGGCTGCCCGGTGCTTCTCGGCCGGCCGGGCGGAGGTGGGCGCGGTGAGGCTGGCCATCGCTAGTCCTTGGTCTGGGAGAGCACATACGGAATGCCGACGAACACGGCGACCAGGGTGATGACGACGGCGATCGCGGCGCCGTAACCCGCCTGGTAGTACTGGAAGACGTTGAAGTACATCCAGGTGCCCAGCACTTGAGTGGAACGCCCGGGGCCGCCGTAGGTGAGGGCGTAGATGATGTCGAACACCTTGAAGGATTCGATCAGCGACAGGGCGAGGACGATGTAGTTCGTCGGCCGCAGACCGGGCAGGGTGATGAACCGGAACCGCTGCCAGGTGCCGGCGCCGTCGACCTTCGCCGACTCGTACAGCTCCTTGGGGATGCCCTGGAGTGCGGCCAGATACAGCAGCATCGGGAAGCCTGCCCGCACCCAGATCGCCGGGATCATCGTGGCCCACAGCGCGGTGGAGTCGTCGCCGAGCCAGGCGTGGGTGAGGGAGTGCAGCCCGATCGTGTCCAGGCCCGCGTTGACCGCGCCCTCGCTCGGGTTGTAGAGCCAGCCCCAGATGGTGGCGACGGAGACGAGGGGGATGACGGCGGGCGCGTAGAAGACGGTGCGCAGGAAGGCGCGACCGCGCAGCATCCGGGAGTTGAGGGCGAGGGCGAGGACCAGACCGAGCAGCATCGGGACGACGATGGTGACGACGGTCCACAGCAGATTGTTGCGGACGGCGGTGCCGATCACCGGATCGTTGGCGAGCTTCTTGTAGTTGTCGAGACCGACCCAGTTGTACGAGGGCCGGATGCCGTTCCAGTCGGTGAAGCTCAGGCCGATTGAGTTGAACGTCGGATAGACCAGGAACGCGAGGTAGACCAGCAGGGCGGGCGCGGCGTACGCCCACGCGCTGATCCCGCGGGTGCGGTGGCGGCGCCGGGGCGGCCGGGTTTTCCCGGCCGCCCCGGCCGCGGTGGCCGCGGCCATCAGCTGCCGCCCTTCTTCCACGTGGACACCGCGTCCTGCATCCGCGCACCGGCCTCGCGGGCGGAGGCCTTGCCCTGCGCGATATCGCTCTGGATCTCGAAGTAGCTGTCGGCGACGTCCTTGGGGAACGCCTGGTCCTGGATGGTGTAGTGCTCGTACTTCTTGCCGTATTCGAGCCACTTGGTGTTGAGCGGGAACGTCTTCGCGTCCGGGGTGATGCCGTTCACCGGAGTGCGGAAGCTGGCGAACGTCCGCTGCGCGCCCGGGGTGAGGAGGAAGTCGTAGAGCTTGGCGGTGTTGTCCTTGTTGGGCGAGGCCTCGGCGATGAAGAAGCCTTCGGTCCAGCCCGACATGCGGAGCTTGGACTGGTCGGTGGGCAGGACGAAGACGTCGAAGAGCGACTTGTCCTTGCCGGAGGCGTTGATGGCGACCTCCTCCCACTGACCGGTGATGAGGAAGGCGCCGGTGCCCTTGAGGAGGTAGTTGTCGGCGTCGTCGGGCTTGATGCCGAGGAAGCCGTCGGGCACCCACTTCTTGTCGACCCACTTCTTGAACAGGCCGAAGGCGTCGTAGACCGCGGAGTTCTTCCAGCTGGCCTCGCCGAGCAGCAGCTTGTCGTGCAGATCCGGGCCCGCGGTGGTCTCCAGCAGGTACTCGAACAGCCGCATCACGTCCCAGCCGTAGACGCCTGCGGTGGCCAGCGGCACGACCCCGCTCGCCCTGAGCTTGGCGCAGGCCTTTTCCAGGTCGGCGTAGGTCTTGGGCACCTCGGCACCGGCCTTCTCGAACAGGTCGGTGCGGTACCAGGCGCCCACATTGGCGACCTGCGCCGGCACGCCGTACTTCTTGCCGTCGAAGGTCATGTCCCCCAGGGCGGAGGGGTTCAGCTCGTCGGCCCACTTGTACTTCGTGTAGTAGTCGTCGAGCGGCACGAGCTGCCCGGACTCGACGAAAGGCGCGGCGATCTGGCCGCCCCAGAGCATGAAGGCGTCCGGCGGAGTGGAGCCCAGGAGTTGGGTGCGGAGCTTGTCCGTGAAGAGGGCGGCGCCGCTGCCCGGCAGCGTGGTCTGCTTGACGGTGATGCCCTCCTTCTTCTTGAAGTCGGACAGCGCCGAGTTCAGCAGCTTGGCGTTGTCGTCGTCGAAGTAGGTGAACATCGACAGCTTGTCGCTGGAGGCGGAGGCGGCACCGCCGCCGGTGCCGGCGCAGGCGGTCAGCGAACCGAGGCCGGTCGCGGCGAGCGCGACGGAGCCGGTGCCGCCGAGGAAGCCCCGACGGGAGAAGGAGCGGGGTATGGGCATGGTGATCTCCGAACAGGGAGGAGACGCGGGGCGCGGGGTACGGGGTGAGGGAGGGCGGCCGGAGAAGCGGTCCGGCGCACAGGTACGTCAGCCGAGCAGTGCCGCGCGGACGATCCGTTGGACGGTCATCGCGTCGTGCGCGGCCTGGGCGGCGCGCAGCTCGTCGAGGGGGAGCGCGGCGGCCTTGGCCTCGAGCGCGCGCAGGGTGGCTACCGATTCGCGGACGGCGTCGCCCGGGTCCTCCCGGTAGGGGAAGAGGTCCAGTTTGAGCGGCTTCTCCCAGCCGATCTCGCGGATCACATGCATGAATTCAAGCGTCTCCACGAGGTGCAGGGCGCCGGCGGTGAGGTCGTCGTCCCACTCGCGGTAGTTGTCGTCGAGCTCGATGTCGACGAGGCGGCCCATGGAGTGGGCCAGGGTGAGGGCCTCGGCCGGGTTCTCCTTGGCGAACAGCGAGTGGCCGAAGTCGACCACCAGCCCGACGTTGTCCACGCCCATCTGCTCGATGGCGAGCAGGCTGGCGGCGGCCGTGGACCAGAACAGCCGGTTGCGGGGCTCCTTGAGCTTGTACTCGATGGCGAAGGTGACCTCGGGGAAGTTGCGGGCGACGTCCCGGATGCCTTCGACCGCATGGCGGCGCAGGGTGGCGTAGTCGACCTGGAAGGGGTAGTCGTAGCCGTCCTGCCCGGGCCAGAACTTGACGTAGCGGGCGCTCAGTTGGCGGGCGACCTCGACGGACTCATGCGCGAGGTCCAGGGCGCGGGCGCGGGTGGCGGGGTCGGCAGCGGTGAAGGAGCCGCTGCGGAAACCGCGGTCGTAGATGACCGGGGTGATGTTGACGGCGGAGAGCCTGTGCTCCTCCAGGGACTTCTTGACGTCGTCGACCGCCACGCCCGCATCGAAGGGGTAGTTGAGGTCGAGGCCGGTCAACTCCCCCGAGGCGGAGGCCAGCTCGATGGTGCGCAGGGTGGACACGGTGGGGCCGTATCCGTCGGTCGCGTAGCGGTCGATGATGCGGCCGAAGGTCCACATGCCGCCGGTGAAGGTGCGGGGAGTCGGAGCCGGGAAGGGGGTCACGACCACTCCTTCTGAATATTTATTCAAGTGCCGTTGTTCTTGGTGACCGGGACCGTAGAGCTGGCTCGGATCGCATGTCAAGGGTGTTGCGGCTGCGTAAATCACCTACATGAAAGTGGACGAAGTGGATGGTGAGTCGAATTGCGGTGCACCCTTGACGTGGTCCGGGAGGGCGCTTCATCATCCAGTGCACATAGAAAGCAGATCCTGAATGGATATTCATATGCTGACCGCAGATCCCTCCGCCGCGGCCGACCACCGCGCACTGAGGCAGGCCGTCCGCATTGCGGAGCCCCCCGAGGCCCTGCGCCGGCTGCGGGCCATGTCCGCCGACGTCCGCCTCAAGGTCGTCGGCATGATCGACCGGGCCCGGATGGGGCACATCGGCGGCGATCTCTCCGTCACCGACATCCTCGTGACGCTCTTCGGCGCCGTGCTCGACGTCGACCCCGAACACCCGGACGCCCCCGGCCGCGACCGGTTCATCCTCAGCAAGGGCCACTGCGCCGCAGCCTTGTACGCCACCCTCGCCCGCTGCGGCTACTTCCCGGAGGCGGCGCTCGCCACCTTCATGGCCCCGCACTCCCCGCTCAACGGCCACCCCAACCGCCGCGAGGTCCCCGGCGTCGAGACCAACACCGGGCCCCTGGGCCACGGCTTCCCGGTCGCCATCGGCTGCGCCCTTGGTGCCCGGCTGCGCGGCGACCACGCCCGTACGGTCGTCGTCCTCGGCGACGGCGAACTGCAAGAGGGCAGCAACTGGGAGGCCGCGATGACCGGCGGACACCAGCGCCTGGCACGGCTGTACGCCGTCGTCGACCGCAACCGGCTCCAGCAGGGGGCCCGAACCGAGGACACGGTCCGCCTCGACCCGCTGGCGGAGAAGTTCGCCGCCTTCGGCTGGGAGGTGCGTGAGACGGACGGCCACGACCACGCCGCCCTGCTGGCCGCTTTCGCCCCCTCCACCACCGGACAACCCGTCGCCGTCATCGCCGACACCGTCAAGGGCAAGGGCGTCTCGTTCATCGAGGACCGAGTGGAGTGGCACCACAAGGTGCCCGATCCGGCCCAGGTGCGCGCCGCGATCGAGGAGTTGACCCGTTGACCGAGACCACCGCCCCCCTCGCCGCCGCGCTCGCCGACGCGCCGACGTACGACTGCCGCACGACCTTCGCCGAGGAACTGGCCGCCCTCGCCCGCGAGGACGACCGGGTGGTCGCCGTCTGCAACGACTCCGTCGGCTCCAGCAACCTCGTCGGCTTCCGCGAGGAGTTCCCCGACCGGCTGGTCAACGTCGGGATCGCCGAGCAGAACATGGTCGGCGTCGGAGCCGGCCTCGCCAACGCCGGGCGCGTCCCCTTCGTCTCCGGCGCCGGTCCCTTCCTCACCGGACGCGCCCTGGAGCAGATCAAGGCGGACTGCGCCTACAGCGGCCTCAAGGTGATCCTCTGCGGCCAGAGCCCAGGCATGGCATACGGCGAACTCGGCCCCACCCACCACTCCGTCGAGGACCTGTCCTGGCTGCGCGCCATCGCCGACCTGACCGTCGTCGTCCCCGCCGACCGCGCCCAGACCCGGGCCGCGCTGCGCTGGGCGTACGCCCACGACGGCCCCAGCTATATCCGCATCCCGCGGTTCAAGGTGCCCGATGTGACCCCCGAGGACGCCTCATTCCCCTATGGACGGGCCCAGGTCCTCCGCGAGGGCGGCGACATCACGCTCGTCGCCATCGGCACCCTGGTCTCCCGCGCCCTGATCGCCGCCGAGCGGCTGGCCGCCGAGGGCATCTCCGCCCGCGTCCTCAACACCCCGTTCGTCGACCCGCTCGACGAGCCCGAGATCCGGCGGGCCGCCGCCGAGACCAAGGGCCTGGTCGTGGCGGAGGAGGCCACGCTCAGCGGGGGCCTGGGCGCCGCCGTGGCCTCGCTCACCGGCCAGCACAGCCCTGTACCGCTGCGGCTGCTCGGCGTCACCGGCTTCGCACCGACCGGCAGCCCCGCCCAACTCCTGGAACACTTCGGACTCACCGCCGACGGCATCCACCGCGCCGCCCGCGAGGTCCTTCGCCGATCCGCCTCCGCCTCATGACGCCCCGACCGCTGCTCCTCGCCGTCGACCAGGGCACCTCCGCGACCAAGGCGCTGCTCGTGGACGGCGAGGGCGACGTCGTCGCCTCGGCGTCCGCCCCGCTCACCACCGCCCATCCGCGCCCCGGCTGGGTGGAACAGTCCGCCGAGGAGATCTGGCACAGCGTCACGGAGGCCGTCGCGAAGTGCCTGACCGGACACGACCCGGCGCGGGTGGCCGGGGTCGGCCTGGCCACTCAGCGCGAGTCCTGCCTGCTCTGGGAACGCGCCACCGGGCGCCCGCTCGGCCCGATGCTCGGCTGGCAGGACCGCCGCACGGCGGACCGGTGCGCCACGCTGCTCGCCGACGGCCTCGGCGAGCCCGTCCGTGAGGCGACCGGACTGCCCCTGGACCCGATGTTCAGCGCGCTCAAGGCCCAATGGCTGCTCGACAGTTACGACCCGGACCGCGGCCGTGCCCGGCGCGGCGAACTCTGCCTGGGCACCGTCGACTCCTGGCTGCTGTGGCGCCTCGGCCAGGGAGCGGAGCACGTCGTCGAGGTCGGCAACGCGGCGCGCACCCAGCTCCTCGACATCCGTACCCGCGACTGGGACCAGCGGCTGCTGGACGCCTTCGGCGTGCCGCGCGAAGCACTGCCCAGGATCGCCGCGTCGACGGGCCCCTTCCCCGCAGTACGAGGCCTTTCGCCGCTGGCCGACGGCACCCCGGTCGCGTCCGTCCTCGGCGACTCGCACGCCGCGCTGTTCGGCCACGGAGTCTTTGTGCCCGGCAGCGTGAAGGTCACCTACGGCACCGGTTCGTCGGTCATGGGGCTGATCGCGGGACCCGACCGCGCCGAGGGCTCCCCGCTGTGCCTGACCCTCGCCTGGGACGACGGCACCCCCGCGTATGCGCTGGAGGGCAACATCCGCTCCTCCGGAGCCACCCTGCGCTGGCTCGCACAACTGCTCCGCACCGGCGAGGCCGAACTCGCCGCGCTGGCCGCGCCCGACTCCGCGGGCGTCCACCTGGTCCCCGCCTTCGGCGGCCTCGCCGCCCCCTGGTGGGACAACGAGGCCACCGGCCTCATCTCCGGACTCACCTTCGGCGCGGGCCCGCCCGAACTGGCCCGGGCCGCCCTGGAGTCGATCGCCTTCCAGGTGGAGGACGTGGTGGCGGGCCTGGACACCGCCGCCGGGCGGGTCACCACGCTGCTCGCCGACGGCGGTCCCAGCGACAACGCGACGCTCATGCGGCTCCAGGCGGACACCTCGGGCCGTATCGTGCGGCGTCCGCGCGTCCGCGATCTGTCCGCGCTGGGCGCCGCGCACCTCGCCGGGTGCGCGCTGGGGGTGTTCACCAAGGGCCGGCTGGCGGGCCTCGCCCGCAGCGAGGACGTCCACCGCCCGGGCCGGTCCGCGGAGGAGCGCGCCCGCCGCGCCCTCGCCTGGCACGACGCGGTGGCGCGGGCCCGGCGGCCGGGCACGGCGGACCGGGAACCCTGGA
The DNA here is from genome assembly GCF_044334165.1 of Streptomyces sp. NPDC020845. Taxonomy (NCBI): domain Bacteria; kingdom Bacillati; phylum Actinomycetota; class Actinomycetes; order Kitasatosporales; family Streptomycetaceae; genus Streptomyces; species Streptomyces sp. NPDC020845. The sequence goes on from NZ_JBIRSJ010000003.1 coordinate 278,155, forward strand.
GTACGCCATGAGTGCCCCGCTGTCCGCCTCGGAGATCAGTCCCGCTGTCCGCCTCGGAGATCAGTAGGGTGCGTCACGTGTCCCAGCGTCCAGATCTCACCAGCAGCCACCGCATCAACATGGCCGCCGATGCCGACGTCGACAAGCTGAGGCTGATCGTCCGCGTGGCCCGCATGTACCACGAACGCGGGTTGCGGCAGGCCGAGATCGCCAAGGCCCTCGGCCTGTCCCAGGCCGGTGTCTCCCGGCTGCTGCGCCAAGCGGCGGACCTGGGGGTGGTACGCACGATCGTGGTGTCGCCGCCCGGCATCCACAGCGAGTTGGAGGACGCGCTCGCCGACCGCTACCACCTCACCGACGTGGTCATCCTCGACGGCGACGACCTGCTGGACCACCCGCGCTCCCTGATGCGCGCCCTCGGCTCGGCCGCAGCCGGCTACCTGGAGACCGCCTTCCGCCCCGGCGATCTGATCGGCGTCTCCACCTGGAGCGAGACCCTGCTCGCGGCCGTCGAGTCCATGCAGCCCGCCAAGATGCAGGGTGCCGACAAGGTCGTCCAGCTGATGGGCGGGATGGGCGACCCCCAGGGCCAGGTCCAGGCCACCCGGCTCGCCGCGCGGCTGGCCGAACTCACCGGCGCCACCCCGCTGTTCGTCCGGGCCCCCGGGCTCGTCGGCTCCGCCGAGGCCCGCCTGTCGCTGCTGCACGACCCGGCGGTCCTGGAGGTCAGCCAGGCCTGGCAGCAGCTGACCGCCGTCCTTGTCGGCATCGGCAGCCTGCAGCCGTCGCCCCTGCTGCGACTCAGCGGCAACGCGGTCGCCGAGGCGGAGATCGCGCGGCTGCGCGGCCTCGGCGCCGTGGGCGACATCTGCCAGCGCTTCTTCGACGAGAACGGCGTCCATGTCGATGCCGGCCTGGGCGAGCGGACGATCGGCGTCTCCACCGACCAGCTGCGCATCGTCCCGCGCCGCATCGCCGTCGCCGGCGGGGAGCGCAAGTACACCGCAGTACGCGGCGCGGTGCGCGGCCGCTGGATCACCGCGCTCGTCACTGACATCACCACGGCCCGCCGACTGCTCGACGAGCCCTGAACGCCCCGATCCCTCGGGACACATGAGGACACATCCATGAACATCGAAGCCTGGCGGCAGTCCGAGCTGTCGTTCACCGCCGAACACACCTACGCCAACCCCTACACCGACGTGCAGGTGTGGGCCGACTTCACCCACGAGCCCACCGGAACCGTCCTGCGCCGGCCCGCCTTCTGGGACGGCGGCTCTACCTGGCGGATACGGTTCGCCTCGCCGCTCTCCGAAGGGCGCTGGAGCTGGCGCACCGACAGCAGCGGCGACGACCCCGGACTTACCGGCCGCACCGGTGAACTCACCCTCGTACCCGCCGAGTCGGCGGACCGCTTCCTGAGCCACGGCTTCTGGCGCATGTCACCGGGCGGGCGCTCCCTGGTGCACGCCGACGGCGCGCCCGCGCTGCTGGTCGCCGACACCGCCTGGGGACTGCCCTGGCGGGCCACGGAGGACGACGTCCGCGTCTATGCCGCCGACCGCGCCGAGAAGGGCTTCAACGCCGTCCTGATGATGAGCGTGCAGCCCGATATGCACGCCCGCGGCCCCCGCGACCGGACCGCGGACGAGGGCTTCGACATCGGCTTCGAGGACCTGAAGGACGGACACCTGGACCATCTGAACCCGGCCTACTTCCAGTATCTGGACAAGCTGGTGGCGATCCTCGGCGAGCGAGGCATCGTCCCCGTGCTCCAGCCGGTCTTCCAGGGGTTCGGCTGGAAGGGCAGGTCCGTGGCGGGCACGGTGGTCCCGCCGGAGGGGTACGCGCGCTACTGCCGCTATCTGGTGGCCCGTTACGGGGCGCGGCCGGTGATCTACCTGGTGGGCGCGGACGGTTCGGGCGAGGAACCGCAGATCGCGGCCGGCGGGCGGGAGATCGAGGAGTGGGACGCCTACGGCCAGCCCTGCGGCATCCACTACCGGCCACACGCCCGCAACGGCGCCCACCAGGACGCCGCCTGGCTCGACTTCCAGTGGTGCCAGACCGGACACCGCGGCGAACACGCCCCCGAGCGGGTCGCCGACATGTGGCGCAACGAGCCGGTCAAGGGTGTCGCCAACGGCGAGCCCACCTACGAGAATTCGGGTGCCACGGGCAAGGGCGCGGGCTGGTGGCAGGGCCACGAGGCGTGGTCCAACCTGTGCGCCGGCGGCACCATGGGCGTCGTCTACGGCGCGGGCAGCCTCTGGCAGTGGCGGCTGCACGCCGAGGAGCCGGACCACGATCCGTACTTCCTCGCCCCCGGCTGCGGCTGGCGGGAGGCGCTGGACTTCGAGGGCTCGCGCTATGTCGGCCTCGTCGGTCGCATCCTGGACGGGCTGCCGACCACCGACCTGCGCCCCGACTGGGAACTGGCCCTCGCGCCCAGGGGCCTGACGGACGGCGCCGGCACCCTCTACATCAGCTACGGCGAGCACGGCGGCCCGCTGCGGCTCGTCCCCGCAACCGCCGGGGCGGTGCCGCGCTCCTACCGGGTGATCGACCCCCGCACCGGCGAAACGGTGGCCGAGGGCGTGCGCGGCGCCGACGACCTGGCCATCCCGGACGAGGGCGGGGCGCCTCGCGTGTACATCTGCTACGACGGGTGAGAGCCCGGCGGCGGGGGCTTGTTCCGCCCCCGCCGCGGGCGGCGGCCTCGTCAGCCCGGCGGGTCGAGCAGCCGGGAGCGGATCAGAAACCGGACGCCCTCCGGGGCCTCCAGGGAGAAGCCGCTGCCCCGGCCCGGCACCACATCCACCGTCAGATGCGTATGCCGCCACCGCTCGAACTGGTCGGCCGACATCCAGAACCCGACCGGCTCGGCGACGCCCTCCACCGTCAGCGATCCGAGCAGCACATCCGCCGCCCCGGTACGGAACTCGCCCAGCGGATAGCACATCGGCGCGCTGCCGTCACAGCAGCCGCCCGACTGATGGAACATCAGCGGGCCGTGCGCCTCGCTCAGCCGCCGGATCAGCTCCGCCGCGGCAGGGGTCAGCGCGACCCGGGAACCCCGGACACACTCAGAGTCGGCCATCAGAAGAAGCCGAGCTTCTTGGGGGAGTAGCTGACCAGCAGGTTCTTCGTCTGCTGATAGTGGTCCAGCATCATCTTGTGGGTCTCGCGGCCGATGCCGGACTGCTTGTAGCCGCCGAACGCCGCATGCGCCGGGTAGGCGTGGTAGCAGTTGGTCCACACCCGGCCCGCCTGGATGGCGCGCCCGGCGCGGTACGCGGTCGTGCCGTTACGGGTCCATACGCCCGCGCCCAGCCCGTACAGCGTGTCGTTGGCGATCTTGATCGCGTCGTCGAAGTCGGCGAACGGGGCCACGGCCACCACCGGCCCGAAGATCTCCTCCTGGAAGACCCGCATATGGTTGGCGCCCTCGAAGACCGTGGGCTCCACGTAGTAGCCGCCCGCCAGCTCGCCGCCCAGGTCCGCGCGGGCGCCCCCGGTCAGCACCCGGGCGCCCTCCTGACGGCCGATGTCCAGGTAGGACAGGATCTTCTCCAACTGGTCGTTGGAGGCCTGGGCGCCCAGCATGGTGTCGGTGTCCAGCGGATGGCCCTGGGTGATCTTCTCCGTACGGGCCACGGCCGCGGCCATGAAGTCCCGGTAGTGGCCCTGCTGCACCAGGGCGCGCGAGGGACAGGTGCACACCTCGCCCTGGTTGAGGGCGAACATGGTGAACCCCTCCAGGGCCTTGTCCAGGAAGTCGTCGTTCTCGGCCGAGACGTCGTCGAAGAAGATGTTCGGGCTCTTGCCGCCGAGCTCCAGCGTCACCGGCTTCAGATGCTCGCTCGCGTACTGCATGATCAGCCGCCCGGTGGTGGTCTCACCGGTGAAGGCGACCTTGGCCACGCGCGCGCTGGAGGCCAGCGGCTTTCCGGCCTCCACGCCGAAGCCGTTGACGATGTTGAGCACGCCGGGCGGCAGCAGATCGGCGACCAGGCTCAGCCACAGGTGGATGGAGGCCGGGGTCTGCTCGGCGGGCTTCAGGACCACCGCGTTGCCCGCGGCCAGCGCCGGGGCGAGCTTCCAGGTGGCCATCAGGATCGGGAAGTTCCACGGGATGATCTGGGCCACCACGCCCAGCGGCTCATGGAAGTGGTACGCGACCGTGTCGTCGTCGAGCTCGGAGAGGCTGCCCTCCTGCGCCCGGATCGCCCCCGCGAAGTAGCGGAAGTGGTCGATGGCCAGCGGGATGTCGGCGGCCAGCGTCTCGCGCACCGGCTTGCCGTTCTCCCAGCTCTCGGCGACCGCGAGCGCTTCGAGATTCTCCTCCATACGGTCGGCGATCTTCAGCAGCACCGAGGCGCGCTCGGCGGGCGAGGTGCGGCCCCAGGCGGGGGCCGCCGCGTGCGCGGCGTCCAGGGCCCGCTCGACGTCCTCGGCGGTGCCCCGGGCGATCTCGGTGAACGGCTGCCCGTTGACCGGGGTCGGGTTCTCGAAGTACCCGCCCTGCTTGGGCGGCACGTACTCGCCGCCGATCCAGTGGTCGTAGCGCGGCTGGTAGCTGACGACCGAGCCCTCGGATCCCGGGCTTGCGTAACGAGGCATGGGCGGCCCTCCCAGTGTTCGTCGTAGCCGACCGTGTTGGTCGGTGGTACGTCGGCGGCGAGGTTAGAGGCCGGTACGTTGCACGGACGTTGCGCGCCGCACCGACCCCCGGGGGGCGTCGGCGTACGGGCCGCCGTCGGCCGTCAGCCCGTACGCCGCGCGCAGCCGCCGCACCCGCGGCAGCAGCGACGCACGGCCCGGGGCGTGCGCCGGAAGGGCCGCCAGCAGGGCCTCACCGGCCTCCAGGTCCTCCTCGCCCCACGGCGTACGGGCCCACCACCGCAGCAACTCCAGATCGCCGCAGGCCAACACGGTGCGGCGGATGTCCTCCTCCAGGATCCGGCGCATCCGGCACACCCCCGGCGCCTCCGACAGCGGCAGCAGCGGCCCCGCGTACGCGCGCACCGCCGTATGCGCGTTCCCCGCCGCCAGCTCCTCCGCCACGGCCGCCACATCGGCCCGCACGGGCGCGCACAGCCGGTAGGGGCGCGAGCCCAGCAGCGGCCCCACCAGGCGGCGCAGCCGCGACAGCTCCGCGCGCAGGGTGACCGGGGAGCGCCGGTCCGCCTGCTCCCCGTACAGCTCCAGGGCCAGCCGGTCGCCGCTCAGGCCTTCCGGGTGGGCGGCCAGCAGCACCATGATCTCGCTGTGCCGCGGCCCGAGCCGCAGCCGCCGCCCCTCGGTCAGCAGCAGCGCCTCGTCCCGCCCCAGCGCCGTGAGCAGCACCCGCGGGCCCGCCGCGCGCGGCGCCTCGGCCGCCAGCTGCGCCTCGGCGGCCCGCGCGGTCGCCTGGACCAGAGCCAGGCTGTGCGGGGCCGCCAGATGGTCGCCGCCAGTGATGTCGACGGCGCCCAACAGCCGCCCGGTGTGCGGATCGTGCACCGGGGCGGCCGCGCAGGTCCAGGGCTGCACCGCGTGGTGGTAGTGCTCGGCGGCGAAGATCTGCACCGCGTGGTCCACGGTGAGCGCCGTGCCCGGCGCGTTGGTGCCCGCGTGCCGCTCGTCCCAGCGCGCCCCCGCCACGAAGTTCATCCGCTCGGCCTCGTGCCGTACGCCGGTGTGCCCCTCCACCCACAGCATGCGGCCCTGCTCGTCACAGACCGCGAGCAGATGCGCGCCGTCGTGGGCGATGGTGCCCAGCAGCTCGCGGAACAGCGGCATCACCCGGGCCAGCGGATGGTCCGCGCGGTACGCCTCCAACTCGGCGTCCGCCAGGTCGATCGGCGCCAGCCCCTCCTGGTCCACCCGCGCTCTGGCCGAACGCCGCCAGGAGTCCGCCACCACCGGGCGGACGGCCGACGAGACCGCCCCCTCGGTCACAAACGCCTCATGGGCGCGGCGCACCGCGCGGACGCGCTCCGCCGGATCCGCGCCCGACGCCATCGCCAGCCAGGGATTGCCCACAGGTCCTCACTCGAGGTCACGGTCGGTCAGATCAGCCTCGGGCGGCGCGGGAGAGCCGAGCGGCACCGGCCGCCCCGATTCCTCACACTCTCCTGAGCGCGGGCCTGCCCGCAAGAGCCCGGACGGCGGCCCCTTTTTTGAGGCTCGGTTCGCCCCCAGCTACCGCTGGGCGGTGCCCCCTGCCGGGGCCGCGCCGAACATGCTCAACTTCCGCGCCCCTGGCGGCGCCAGGGACGGGCCGGGTGCGACGATGTGGACGTCATGGAAGCGGGCCTCGTACTGCGGGCGCTGCGAACCGCGGTGTTCGCAGCGGTCTGCGTGCTGCTCGCGGCCCTCGGCCATGCTCTGATGTCGGGAGCCGCCGTCCCGTGGTGGGTGATCGGCGCCGCCTTGCCGGTCACCTGCGGCGCGGCCTGGTGCCTGACAGGGCGCGAGCGAGGGCCGTTGGTGGTCGTCGCCGCGACCGTGGGGGCGCAGACCGCGCTCCACGTCGCGTTCATGCTCGCGCAGGACTCCATGGCCGGTGCCGGTGCCGGTGCCGGTGCCGGTGCGCCAATGCGCATGCCCATGCCGTCCATGTCGGTGGCCATGCCGTCCGGGCATGCCCACCACATGGCCCACGCCCATGACGCCATGGCCTCGGCGCCGCTGCCCGGGGGCCAGGGGTACGGCGCGCTCGGCATGTGGTCCGCGCACCTGCTGGCCGCCCTGCTGTGCGGAATGTGGCTCTCCGGCGGCGAACAGGCCGCGTTCCGGCTGGTGCGGACCCTGGCCGTCGGTCTCTTCGTACCCCTGCTGACCCTGCTGTACGGCGCCCCGCGCGTGCCCGCGCGGCCCCGCGTACGCCCCGTGCGGCACGGCGGCCCTCAGCGGCTGCGGCTGCTGCTGCTCGCTCATGTCATCGCCACCCGTGGTCCACCGCCTGGGGCCGCCGTCCTGTGACGGACGGCGGCCGACCAGGCCCACCACATCACCGGACCGCCCGCAGGGCCGTCCGGACTCCAGGAAGGACCGCAGGCGATGACCCCTGCCCGTATCCCGGCCCCCTGGCCGGTACCCCCGCTCGCACGGTCACGGCCCGTCGAGACCGGCCGCGAGCTCCCGCAGCCGCCGCGCCCGCTCGCCCCAGCGGCGGCACTCCGGGCACTCCAGCAGATGGGCGTCGAGCACCGCGTCCGGGACCTCCGGCGGCGGCGCCTCGCCGTCGACACGGGCCGACACGGCGACCCGGAACTGAGCACAGCACACCCCCACATGGTCCCCGATGCCGCGGAGGGCCGCGATGCCTGACCGCACTGACCGCACTGGCCGCACTGGCCGCACTGACCGCACTGGCCGCACTGGCCGCACTGGCCGCACTGACCGCGACGACGAGACCCTGACCTCCTGGGCGCTCGCCGCGCGCGGCGGCGACCCCGAGGCCGTGGACCGCTTCGTACGCGCCACCCGACGCGATGTATGGCGGTACGTCCACCGGCTCAGCGACGACCCGCACGCGGCCGACGACCTCGTCCAGGAGACCTATCTGCGCGCGCTGCGCGGACTGCCCCGCTTCGAGGGCAGATCCTCGGCGCGCACCTGGCTGCTGTCGATCGCCCGCCGGGCGGTCGTGGACCGGCTGCGCCGCAACGCGGCCAGGCCGCGCGCCGCCGACACCGACGACTGGCAGGCGGCGGCCGAGCGGGCCCAGCGCCGGGCGGCGCCGGACACCGGCTTCGACGAGGGGGTGGCCCTGACCCAGCTGCTCGCGTTGTTGCCGTACGACCGGCGCGAGGTATTCGTCCTCACCCAGCTGCTCGGGCTGCCGTACGCCGAGGCCGCGCTCGTCGCCGGCTGTCCGGTGGGCACGGTCCGCTCCCGGGTCGCCCGCGCGCGCGAGGCGCTGATCGAGCAGCTGGCGACGGCGGAGCGGGTCGCTTCCGGCGCGGCTGAGCTGCCAGGTGGCGTGACTGAGCTGCCGGGTGGCGTGGCTGGGCCGCGTGGTGTGGCCGAGCCGGCTCGGTTGGCCTGCGCGACCTGCTCGGCCCGCGAGGCCCGCGAGGCCCGGGAGGCCCACGAGGCCCGGGCCTGCCGGTCCGGCAGGCCCGCCCGCCTCGGGGCGCCCGAGCCGGCCGGCTCGCGCTAGCCGGGCAGGCAAGGGACGTGCTCCAGGACGAGCACCGCCGCATCGTCCTGGAGCCGCCCCTTCGTATGGGCGTCCAGGTCCTTCCTCAGCCGCCCCAGCAGCTCGGGGGTCGGCAGCGAGGCCCAGCCGCTCAGGCGGTCGGCCAGGGGGTAGAACTCCCCGGTGGGGCAGCGCGCCTCGGTCACCCCGTCCGTACAGGCGAGCACCCGGGTGTCCGGCTCGATCGGGATCCGCTGGACGGGGCGCGGGGCGCCCGTCAGATCGCCGAGGCCGAGCGGCAGACCGGGCTCCGCCGCGTCCAGCTCGTTGACCGTACCGTCGGCGTGGAGCAGATACGGCTGGACGTGCCCGCAGTCGATCAACACCATGAGCGCGGTGTCCCCGGGATCCGGTCCATCGGGAGCGGCATCGGGAGCGGCGTCGGGCCGGGTGTCCGCCGGGGATCCGGGCACGGGGGCGGGATCGTCCCGCTCCACCCCGATCACCAGGGCCGTCACAAACCGCTCCTCCTCGCTTCCGTTCCGCTCCCGCGCATGCGAGGAGTTGTAGCGGCGCAGCCCCACCTCCATGGCGTCCACCCCGTCGCTCAGGCTCCGCAGGTGGTACGCGGCCTCCCGGAACGCGGTCAGCACCGCCGCCCCCGCCCCCAGGGTGCGCAGCCCCTTGCCCTGCACATCGCCGATCAGCACCCGGGCCCCGTACGGAGTGTCGACGACCTCGTAGATGTCGCCACCCACCAGCGCGCCCTGCTGTGAGGAGACATAGAAGCCGTCCACGACCACGTCGCTGCCGCGCAGCGGGAGCTCGCGCAGCAGGGCGCGCTGTGCCGCCTCGCCGGTGGCGCGGACCTGGGTCAGCAGCTCTTCGCGGTCCCGCAGCAGCCGCGCGACGGCGATGCTGGCACCGACCATGAGGGTGTTGCCGAGGACCGAGGCGACGCGGTTGAGGGGGACCAGGCTGTCGGGGATCACGCCGTGGGTGATGGCCATGACGACGAGGTCGAGCAGGCCGAGCACCAGCGTCTGGCGGTAGGTGCAGAAGGCGGCGGCGAGGAGCGGGGCCAGCGCGGCGAAGACGTCCAGGCGGAACGAGCGGGGGGTGATCGAGTCGATGAGGACGATCAGCGCCAGATAGACGAGGAGCACGGCGAAGACGCGATTGGCGTATGCGCGAATGCGCTCCCTCCAGGGCACCGGAACCTCCGCCTCCAGATCGGGACGGTCTCAAGACTCGCACGCTGCCCCGCGCCCCAGCCAGCGGGACAGGGACCCGAAAAAGGGACCCGAAAAAGGGAGGGGTGGGGGGCCGGTGATCCGGCTCCCCACCCCACGCCCCCGGCAGGGAGCGGTCAGCTGATGGGGGTCAGCTGATGGACTTGATCAGCTCGCCGTTCGACGTGTCGCCGCTGAGCTCCCAGAAGAAGGTGCCGCCGAGGCCCTGCTGCTGCTTGTAGCTCATCTTCCCGGCGATCGTGGAGGGCGTGTCGTAGCTCCACCACTGGCTGCCGCAGTGTGCGTACGCCGTCCCCGCGACCGTGCCGGTCGCCGGGCAGGAGTTCTTGAGCACCTTGTAGTCCTCGATGCCCGCCTCGTACGTGCCGGGGGCCGCGCCGCTGGCCGTCCCGCCGGGGGCGTCCTGGCTGACGCCGGTCCAGCCGCGCCCGTAGAAGCCGATGCCCAGCAGCAGCTTCGAGGCCGGGATGCCGAGGCCCTTGAGCTTGGTGATGGTGGCGTCGGTGTTGAAGCCCTGCTGCGGGATGCCGTTGTAGGAGTTGAGGGGGGAGTGCGGGGCGGTCGGGCCCTGGGCCGCCCAGGCCCCGAAGAAGTCGTAGGTCATGGGGTTGTACCAGTCCACGTACTGCGCGGCGCCGGCGTAGTCGGCGGCGTCTATCTTGCCGCCGGAGGAGGCGTCCGCGGTGATGGCGGCCGTCACCAGGTTGGAGCTGCCGAACTTGGCGCGCAGGGCGGCCATCACGTTCTTGAAGGCGTCCTTGCCGCTGGTGTCACAGGTGTTGCCGCAGGCGTTGGGATACTCCCAGTCGATGTCGATTCCGTCGAAGACATCGGCCCAGCGCGAGTCCTTGACCAGGTCGTAGCAGGACTGGGCGAACGCGGCGGGGTTCTTGGCGGCCTCGCCGAACCCGGAGGACCAGGTCCAGCCGCCGAAGGACCAGATCACCTTCAGGTTCGGGTGCAGCTTCTTGAGCTTGCGCAGCTGGTTGAAGTTGCCGCGCAGCGCGCCGTTGTCCCAGGTGTCGGCGACGCCGTCGACGCTGCTCGCCGCGTCGTACGCCTTGTCGTAGTCGGCGTACGCGTCGCCGATGGCGCACTTGCCGCCGGTGACATTGCCGAAGGCGTAGTTGATGTGGGTGAGCTTGGCGGCCGACCCGGAGGTCTCGATGTTCTTGACGTGGTAGTTGCGCTGGTAGATGCCCCATTCGGTGAAGTAGCCGACCACCTTGCTGCCCGCGGCGGCCTTGGCGGCGGCCTTGGAGGTGGTCTTGGCGGCCTGCGCGGCCTTTGTGTGGGGTGCTTCACCGGCGGCAGCCGGGCCGGCGAGCGTCGTGGCGGCCAGGACCGCCGTACACAGCGCCGCGAGGGCGGCGAGCAGTCCGCGAAGTCCGCGAGGTCTGCGCATGGATTCTCCTCCGTGGGGGTGAGGGGAAGTGGTGCTCACTGACGACCTGCCCATGACTTGACATGAACGCGTAGGGCACGGTGGGAGCACCGTAGAAGGACTAGACCAGTGAGGTCAATGGTTTGGACCAATGTGCTCGCCGTTCGCAGAACTTGGTTGAAGATCTACCGACCGGTGACGCGGGGCCCCGGATCGGGCATACTCCAACCGCCACGGCGCAGGTCACGCCCCCTTCGCAACCCGAGGGAAGCGTCTCCGGCCGCCCGGTAGCACCCCGACGGCCCGCCGCCCGCACCCCCGGCGTCGCGCCGCCGCCGCACCCCTCCCCGACAGGGGAAGAGGGAACCAGGGACGAAGAGGGAGAGGAGAGCGCCGCCATGACCGACCACCGACCGCAGCCGGTGGAGCGTGAGCTGCCCACCGAGGAAGCCCACGACCTGATCTCACTCGTCCGCGAGCTGATCGAGCGGGAGATCAGGCCGAACGCAGCCGAAGAGGAGGCCGCCGGGCGCTTCCCGCGCGAGCTGTTCGCCCTGTTGTCGCGGTCCGGGCTGCTGGGGCTTGTGTACCCCGAGGAGTTCGGCGGCGGCGACCAGCCGTACGAGGTCTATCTCCAGGTCCTGGAGGAGCTGGCCGCGGCCCGGCTCACCGTCGGCCTCGGCGTCAGCGTGCACACCCTCGCCTGCCACGCGCTCGCCCACTACGGCAGCAAGGAGCAGATCGCCGAGCATCTGCCCGCGATGCTGGGCGGCGGGCTGCTGGGCGCGTACTGCCTGTCCGAGCCCTCCTCCGGCTCCGACGCGGCCGGACTCACCACCCGCGCCGCCCGCGAGGGCGACGGCTGGACCCTGACCGGCTCCAAGGCGTGGATCACCCACGGCGGCATCGCCGACTTCTACACCGTCATGACGCGCACCGGGCCCGACCGCACCCGGGGCATCACCGCGTTCCTGGTCCCCGGCGACGCCCCCGGGCTCACCGCCGCCGCGCCCGAGCGCAAGATGGGCATGAAGGGCTCACCCACCGCACAGATCCACCTCGAAGACGTCCATGTGCCCGACGCCCGCCGCATCGGCGAGGAGGGCCAGGGCTTCGCCATAGCCCTCTCGGCACTCGACGCGGGCCGCCTCGGCATCGCCGCGTGCTCGATCGGTCTCGCCCAGGCGGCCCTGGACGAGGCGCTCGCCTACACCACGGAGCGGCGGCAGTTCGGCCACCCCGTGGCCGACTTCCAGGGGCTGCGCTTCATGCTCGCCGACATGGCCACCCAGATCGAGGCCGGACGCGCCCTCTACCTCGCGGCCGCGCGGCTGCGCGACGCGGGCAGGCCGTTCTCCAAGCAGGCGGCGATGGCCAAGCTGTTCTGCACCGACACCGCCATGAAGGTCACCACGGACGCCGTCCAGCTGCTGGGCGGGTACGGCTACACCGCGGACTTCCCCGTCGAGCGCTATATGCGGGAGGCCAAGGTGCTGCAGATCGTGGAAGGCACCAACCAGATCCAGCGGGTCGTGATCGCCCGCCATCTCGCGGGTCCGGAGAGTCGCTGAGGTGGTGCCGCCGGTGACGGCGGAAGTGACGTACTGAAGCTCACGCTGATGGGGGCGCGGCGCGCCGGGCCCCCTCGCTGAGCAGCGGTCGGTGTGTCAGACCCGGGACGTCCGCGGGCGGCGGCGCAGACCCGGCATCCGGATCGGCTGCGACCCGGGGCCGCCGATATGCGAGAACGGCTGCATCCGCCAGTCCAGCGTCTCCGGCAGCGTCAGCAGCATCGCCGCGTCCTGCTCCGACGCGTCCAGCGACGCGTCGGCGGCGGAGGTGTCCGCCACCCCCCGCCCCGTGCCGGGGCACACCGTGAGTCCGAACGGGTTCCACGGGGACGGGCACAGCGCGTGCTCGGGCAGCACGTCCTCGTCCGCGAGCAGGGCGATCGGACGAGCGCAGTCCGGGCAGACGACCCGGAAGATCTCGTAGGTCTCGTCCGTATCGTTGTCGCCTTCTTCGAGGCGCTCCAAATAGGGCATGAGTTTCCCCCTCGGGTGGGCGGGCCGGGCGCGTCGGCCTCGGCCTGGTCAGGCGCGTCGGCCTCGACCACAGCAAGCATTTCCCGCCGCGCTACGCGGGTAATCGCGGCACCCCCGGGGACTAGCGCGAATGTATGTGGCGTTCGTCACATGCCTGCTGCAGATGCTGCGAACATGGGCGTATGTCCCACGGGTGTCCACAGGGGAAACGCCGACTGGGCCGGACCGCCTCCGACCGCATAGGGTGACGGGCTGTGGAGGAGTTGGACAGACAGATCGTGGAACTGCTCGTCAAGGACGGGCGGATGAGCTACACCGACCTGGGCAAGGCCACTGGCCTGTCCACGTCGGCGGTGCATCAGCGCGTGCGCCGGCTCGAACAGCGGGGGGTCATCCGCGGCTACGCGGCCGTCGTGGACCCGGAGGCCGTCGGCCTGCCACTCACCGCGTTCATCTCCGTCAAACCCTTCGACCCCAGCGCGCCCGACGACATCGCCGAGCGGCTGGCCGACGTGCCCGAGATCGAGGCGTGTCACAGCGTGGCGGGGGACGAGAACTACATCCTCAAGGTGCGCGTCGCCGCGCCGCTGGAGCTGGAGAACCTGCTCAGCCGGATCCGCTCGCTGGCCGGGGTCTCCACCCGGACCACCGTCGTGCTGTCCACGCCCTACGAGGCACGCCCGCCCCGCGTGTGAATCCCGCCCCGCGAAGGCCCACCCTGATGCGGGCCGGCTCCGCCGAGGGGCGAGACTGAGGGGCGTACCGCACGCACGCGTACCGCATGCACGCCCGATCCGACCCCGCGAGGCAGCCCGCCGTGAACGACCCCACATCCGACCAGGCCGAAGGCCGCACCGTTCTGCTGCGCGGCGGCGAGGTGCACAGCCCCGCCGACCCGTTCGCCACCGCCATGGTGGTCGAGCGCGGCACCGTCGCCTGGGTCGGCTCGGAGGGCGCCGCGGACAGCTTCGCCGACGGTGTGGACGAGGTGGTCCACCTCGACGGAGCGCTGGTCACCCCCGCGTTCACCGACGCGCATGTGCACACCACCGCCACCGGACTCGCCCTCACCGGCCTCGACCTCGCGGGCGCCCGTACGCTCGCGGACGCGCTCGGCCGCGTGCGCGCGTACGCCGGGGCCCACCCCGAAGACCGGATCCTGCTCGGCCACGGCTGGGACGCCAGCGGCTGGCCCGAGGGGCGGCCCCCCACCCGCGCCGAGCTCGACGAGGCCGCCGGCGGCCGCCCGCTCTATCTCACCCGCATCGATGTGCACTCCGCCGTCGTCACCACCGCCCTGCTCGACCTGGTCCCCGGCGTCGCCGGGATGACCGGATACCACGCCGTCGACGACGCTGCCGCGCCGCTGACCGGCGCCGCCCACCACGCCGTACGCGCCGCGGCCCGCGCCGCCGTGACCGTCCGGCAGCGCACCGACGCCCAGCGCGCCGCCCTCGCCCGCGCCGCCTCGCTCGGCATCGGCTCGGTCCACGAGTGCGCGGGCCCCGACATCTCCGCCGAGGACGACCTCACCGGGCTGCTGCGGCTGGCCGCCGAGGAGCCGGGCCCGCGCGTCTTCGGCTACTGGGCCGAGGCCGCCGCGAGCGCCGCCGACCTGGACAAGGTGCGCGACCTCGGCGCCCTCGGCGCGGCGGGCGACCTCTTCGTCGACGGCTCGCTCGGCTCGCACACCGCGCATCTGCACGAGCCGTACGCCGACGCCCCGCACACCGGCACCGCCCACCTGGACGCGGCGGCCGTCGCCGCCCATGTCATCGCCTGCACCGAGGCCGGGCTGCAGGCCGGCTTCCACGCCATCGGCGACGCCGCCGCGACCACCGTGGTGGAGGGCGTACGGGCGGCCGCCGACAAGGTCGGCCTCGCCCGGGTCCGCGCCGCCCGCCACCGCGTCGAGCACGCCGAAATGCTCACCCCCGAGGCCATCGCGGCCTTCGCCGAACTCGGCCTCACCGCCTCCGTCCAGCCCGCCTTCGACGCCGTCTGGGGCGGCGAGACGGGCATGTACGCACAGCGGCTCGGCCCGGAGCGCGCCCGTACCCTCAACCCCTTCGCCGCGCTGCTGCGCGCCGGCGTGCCCCTGGCGCTCGGCTCCGACAGCCCGGTCACCCCGCTCGACCCCTGGGGCACCGTCCGCGCCGCCGCCTTCCACCGCACCCCCGAGCACCGCGTCTCCGCCCGCGCCGCCTTCACCGCGCACACCCGCGGCGGCTGGCGGGCCATCGGGCGTGACGACGCGGGCGTCCTGGTGCCCGGCGCGCCCGCCGACTACGCGGTCTGGCGCACCGGTGAGCTCGTCGTACAAGTGCCCGACACGCGGGTCGCCGACTGGTCGACCGATCCGCGCTCGGGGACCCCGGGGCTGCCCGACCTCACACCCGGCGGTCAACTCCCGGTCTGCGTGCGCACGGTGGTCGGCGGGCGGACCGTCCACCTCCGGCCGGACGAGTGACGCACGGCCGTGTCGTACCGCCGAACGATGCTCCCCCGGCTTGTCGCGGTAGCTGAACACAGTCCGTACTGACCTGCTCATTTGAGGAAACAGCGCAGGTCGTGCCGGTGTTGACAGGGTGCGGTCGGCGGCCGGTAGGTTCGGCCGAGTCCACCACAGGACGTCCGACCGGGGAATCTCCACGCAGTCGTCGAACGCCGCTGGGCCATGGGGTGGCGCGCCGACCGGTGCGCCACCGCTGGGAGCCAGGTCCAGCGCACGGGGGCGAGGGAGGGATCGCCGGGTCGGCAGGTGCGACCCGGGAGGGGCCCGGACGCTCAGTAGACAACGGCTCTCGGTCGATCCGCAGCCAGCGGGTCCCAGGCCGGCCCGAAGGGCGCCGGGCCCCGATTCCGCACCCATGGTGTGCTCATAGCGCACTCACGACGCCCTCGTGGCGCGTTCATATCGCCCTCATGTCGCTCTCATGGCGCCCTCGTGACAGCCTTGGGAACCAGCCTGTCCGCCTGAGCGTTCCGCACCTCGGGACACATATTCGAGCCCCGCGTTATACGGTCACCTCACCACAGCACGACTTGCAGGAAGGCAGCACGTGCAATCGGGTACCGAAACCAACGCCGAGGCCGGCCCCCGGGGCGCGGCCGAAGACCGACCGGGGGAGCAGCAGCCGGAGCCCGCCGCCGCGCCTGCCACGGCCGACGCCGAGGCTCTGGCGCCTGACGCCGAGGCTCCGGCGCGCGACGCCGCGGCCCCGGCCGAGGCACGTTCCGAGTCGGCCCGCCCTGGCCGGATGCGCCGGCTGGCCCGGCTCGCCCGCCGCGAGGCGCGCCGCAGCGCCATCGCGGCCGTATTCGGTCTCGCGCTGGGCCTCGCCTTCCCGCCGTACGGGCTGTGGCCGCTGTCCCTGGCCTCCGTGGCGGCCCTGAGCCTGCTCACCCACGGTCGTACGGCCCGGCAGGGCGCCTGGACCGGCTTCGCGATGGCGTTGCCGTTCTTCATAGTCCTGCTGAAGTGGCTGCACGTCGTCGGCTGGGACGCCACGGTGGGCCTCGCGACCCTCCAGGCGCTCTACTTCCTCCCGCTGGGCGCGGCCCTCGCCCTGACCTCCCGGCTTCCGGTGGCCTGGCTGCGGCCCCTGTGGGCGGCCTGCCTGTGGATCGCCGAGGAGTGGGCCCGCGGGCGGGTGCCGTTCGGCGGCTTCACCTGGGGCCGGCTGGCCTTCGCCAACACCGGGTCGCCCTTTACGCCGCTCGCCGCGATCGGCGGTGCCCCGCTGGTCAGCTTCGCCGTCGCCCTGACGGGCACGCTGCTGGCCGCCGCGGCTCTGGCCCTGTACGGCATGCGTGGCGGCACCCCGCGGCCGCGCGCCGCGCTGGCGGCCGGCGGATCGGTCGCCGTGGCCGCGGCCGTGACCGTGGCCGGGTTCGCCGTGCCGATCCCCACGGCCGCCGACGACGCGGTGGACATCGCGATCGTCCAGGGCAATGTCCAGAAGCCCGGTATGGACTTCCTGGGCCGCCCCATGAAGATCCTCAACAACCACGTCAACGCCACGATCGAGCTGGCCAAGGACGTGAAGGCCGGCCGGATCAAAAAGCCCGACCTGGTGATCTGGCCGGAAAACGCCTCCGACCTCGACCCCTTCCAGTATCGGGAGGCGTATGCGCGGATCGACGAGGCCGTGAAGGCGATCGATGTGCCGGTCCTCGTCGGCGCCCTGGTCGACCACCCCACCAAGCAGGGCTATGTGCTGAACCAGGGCATCGTCTGGGACCCCAAGACCGGCCCCGGCGCCTCCTACACCAAGCAGCACCCGGTGCCCTTCGGCGAGTACGTCCCCTTCCGCGAGCAGCTTTCCAAGGTCATCACCCGGTTCAAGCGGGTCCCGCGCGACTTCTACCCCGGTGACCACACCGGGGTGCTGAAGGTCGGCCCGGCCCGGCTCGGCGATGTGATCTGCTTCGAGGTCGCGTACGACGGGATCGTCCGGGACACGGTCAACGCGGGCGCCCGCATGATCGTCGTCCAGACCAACAACGCCACGTACGGCCGCACCGGCCAGCCCGAACAGCAGCTGGCCATGGGCCGGCTGCGGGCCATCGAGCACGGCCGCACGGTGGTCACCGCGGCCACCAGCGGCATCAGCGCGGTCGTCGCGCCCGATGGCACGATCGAGCAGCGGACGAAAGAATTCACGCAAGATGTGCTCACCGCGCGCGTCCCGCTGCGCGATGGCAAGACTGTCGCCGACCGCGTCGGTGCGACCCCCGAGTGGGTGCTCGCTATGGTGGGCGTTCTCTCCTGTGCGGCCGCGATCATGATTGGCCGTCGGGGACGTACGGACGAGAAAGGGCAGTAAGACCGTGAGCGACGCACGCGAGGCCGACGAGCCGCGCCAGACTTCGGACGCCGCGGATTCGCCTCGCGGGCGGAGAAGCGAACAAAGTGGTGCCGTGAGCGACGCACGCGAGGCCGACGAGCCGCGCCAGACTTCGGACGCCGCGGATTCGCCTCGCGGGCGGAGAAGCGAACAAAATGGTGCCGTGAGCGACGCACGCGAGGCCGACGAGCCGCGCCAGACTTCGGACGCCGCGGATTCGCCTCGCGGCGGGAGCAGCGAGAAGGGCGACGCCGTGACCGAAGGGGACGGCGGGCGGCGGAAGTACGGTCCGCTGGGCAAGGTTCTGGTGATCATCCCGACCTACAACGAGGCGGAGAACATCAAGCCGATCGTCGCCCGGGTGCGGGAATCCGTGCCCGAGGCGCATGTGCTCGTCGCCGACGACAACAGCCCGGACGGCACCGGCAAGGTCGCGGACGAGCTCGCGGCCGAGGACGACCACGTGCGCGTGCTGCACCGCAAGGGCAAGGAGGGCCTGGGCGCCGCCTACCTCGCCGGGTTCCGCTGGGGCATCGAGCACGGCTACGGCGTACTGGTCGAGATGGACGCCGACGGCTCACATCAGCCCGAGGAGCTGCCCCGGCTGCTGACCGCGCTCAAGGGCGCCGATCTGGTGATCGGCTCGCGCTGGGTGCCCGGCGGCCGCATCGTCAACTGGCCCAAGCGGCGGGAGTACCTTTCGCGCGGCGCCAGCACCTACTCCCGGATCCTGCTGGATGTGCCGATCCGTGATGTGACGGCCGGCTTCCGGGCCTTCCGCAAGGAGACTCTCGAGGGCCTTGGCATGGACGCGGTCGCCTCCCAGGGCTACTGCTTCCAGATCGACATGGCCTGGCGCGCGGTCAAGGCGGGCTTCCATGTGATCGAGGTCCCGGTGACGTTCGTCGAGCGTGAGCGGGGCGACAGCAAGATGAGCCGGGACATCGTCACCGAGGCGTTCTGGCGGGTCGCCACCTGGGGCGTGAGCTCCCGGGCGAACAAGCTGCTGGGGCGCGACCCCTCCTGAGCGACCCCGGGGCCGCTCAGCCGCGGCATCGGATCTCCCCGCGGAGATCTTTGGCCCCCGGGGCCCGGCTATGCCGCCGGGCCGGGCACACTTGGAGCATGATGACCGGCCCGTCGCAGCAGCAGACCGACCCGACCCGCCCCAAGCGCTCCCGCCTCCGCACCTTCCTGCCGCTGGGGATCGCGGCCTGGCTGGTGCTGGAGATCTGGCTGCTGACCGTGGTGGCGGAGGCCGCCGGCGGGTTCACGGTCTTGGCGCTCTTGCTCGCCGGAGTGGTGGTCGGCTCGGCCGTGATCAAGCGTGCCGGCCGCCGGGCCTGGCAGAACCTCTCGCGGTCCATGCAGCCGGGCGCCGCGCCGCAGGACCCGGCGGCGGGGACGGGCAGCAGCTTCACGATGCTCGGCGGGCTGCTGCTGATGATTCCCGGCCTGATCTCGGATGTGGCCGCGCTGGTGTGTCTGTTCCCGCCGACGCGCGCGCTGCTGCGCGGCCGGGTGGAGGCGCTGCTCAGGCGCCGGGTCGGGTATGTGCCCGGGCCGATGGGCGGCGGCTTCGGGCCGGGGCCCGACTCCGGCCAGGACCGGATGCGCCACCCCGACGGCAAGGTCATCCAGGGCGAGGTCATACGGGACGACGAGGACCCGCACTCGGTGCGCAGGGACTGACCCGTTACGCGGGGTCGACAAGGGCCGGGGCCACTGCTCGGCAGTGGCCCCGGCCCTTGATATGTCGCTGTTGTCGCTGTCGGTTGCCGTCGTGTGATCAGGCAGACTTACGGGTGTCGCGCGGATGCACAGCGATGTTCATAGCGCCGGAGCGCAGTACGGCCAGCCGCTCGGCCAGCACCTCCTCGAGCTCTTCACGGGTGCGCCGCTCCATGAGCATGTCCCAGTGCGTGCGCGCCGGCTTGGCCTTCTTCTCCTCAGGACCGTCGCCGTCCACCAGGAGTGCTACGGCACCACATGCCTTGCACTCCCACTCCGGCGGGATCTCCGCCTCTACCGAGAACGGCATCTCGAATCGATGTCCGTTCTGGCATGCGTACTCCACCGCCTGGCGCGGGGCCAGATCGATGCCGCGGTCGGTCTCGTAGCTGGTCACCACGAGTCGCGTGCCGCGGAGAGCTCGCTCACTCATGAATCGTGCCTCCCGGGCTTGTCGCCCACAGGACAGGTGTCGCTGTCGTCGTCATCCGGTCAACGTCCGGTCGGCGGTGAAGATTCCCGTACTGGGACATGCGTCGCCCGTCGTGCCGCCCCGTTGTTCTACCCACAGGCGCCCGGTTTGTCACATCTGGCAGCAGATGTCACCCAGCGTTTCTGGTACTTTAGCGCGCAGTAACGGTCCGCCTTGTAGGCCGAGGGCGTACACTACCGCTCCGCACCCGCGAGGGCTAAATCCGGTCATGTATCGCTGTCCGTGTTGTCCCTGGTTCGCCCTGTGCGACGACCGGCGAGCGCTCGCCCGCGGGTGAGGGAAGTGCGAAGAAGCGCAGGAAATACTGGGCGAGCGGCCCGATGGACAGCGCGTACAGCACCGTGCCGACCCCCACGGACCCGCCTAGCGCGAACCCGATCGCCAGCACCGTCACCTCGATCGTGGTCCGCATCAGCCGCACCGAGCGGCCGGTGCGCCGGTGCAGCCCGGTCATCAGCCCGTCCCGCGGGCCCGGTCCGAAGTGGGCCGAGATGTAGAGGCCGGTGGCCGCGCCGTTGAGGATCACCGAGAACACCAGCAGTGGGATCCGCAGGGCCAGCGCGTGAAGGTCCGGCATCAGCCAGAGTGTGATATCCACCACCACGCCGATCACCGCCACATTGGACACGGTGCCCAACCCCGGGCGCTGCCGCAGCGGGATCCACAGCAGCAGTACGGCGGCGCCGACCACGATGGTCACCGTGCCGAAGGACAGCGAGGTGTGCCCGGCGATGCCCTGGTGGAAGACGTCCCAGGGGTCGAGCCCGAGTCCGGCGCGCAGCTGGAGCGCCATGCTCACGCCGTACAGCACCAGCCCCGCGTAGAGGTGGACCAGACGGCGCGCGAGCCGGGGGCCGGGGGACGGGGGCGGCATTGGCGCCGAGGGTTCGGACGACGCGGACGGCGACGCGGACGGCGACGCGGGCGACGGCTCAGGTGACGGTTCGGGTGATGGCTCGGACGACGTGGGCGGTACGGGTGGCGCGGACAAAGAAGGCTCCCAGAGGCTGAAGTGGCCTTGCCGGTGGAGGCAGTGGACTGTGGCGTGTCACTCTGTACCCCGAGATCAGTCCAGTTCTATGGCCAATTCCGGAAAGGTGGACCGCAGACGATGAGTCCGTGGACATCCGCGGTGGGAGCACCCCAGTTGGCTCGCCTGCTCGGGCCGGAGCACACACGCGAGGCCGAGGCCGCGGCGATCGTCTCGGTGACGGGCGGCCGACGCGTACCCGCGTACCGTTCGCTCGCCGATCGCGTACGGCTGCTCGTCCTCGAAGGCCGGGTCCCGGTCGCGGCGCGGCTGCCCGCCGAGCGCGAGCTCGCGGCGGCCCTGGGGGTCAGCCGGACCACGGTGGCCGCCGCGTACGAGGCGCTGCGCCAGGAGGGCTTCCTGGAGTCGCGGCGCGGGTCCGGCAGCTGGACCGCGATGCCCGACGGGAGCCCGCTGCCCACCCGTGGGCTCGACCCGCTGCCGCCCGAGGCCGCGCGCTCCGTGATCGACCTGGGCTGTGCGGCCCTGCCCGCGCCCGAGCCCTGGCTGACCCGCGCCATGCGCGGCGCCCTTGAAGAGCTCCCGCCGTACGCCCACACCCACGGCGACTACCCCGCCGGGCTGCCCGCACTGCGCCAGGCCCTCGCCGACCGCTACACCGCCCGCGGCATCCCGACCATGCCCGAACAGATCATGGTGACCACCGGGGCCATGGGCGCGGTGGCCGCCATCTGCCGGCTGTTCGTCCGCCACGGCGAGCGGGTCGCCGTCGAGTCGCCCTCGTACGCGAACGTCCTCCAGCTCCTGCGGGAGGCCGGCACCCGGCTGGTGCCCGTGGCCATGGGACCCGGGCTCGCGGGCTGGGACCTGCCGGCCTGGCGGCAGACGCTGCGCGAGGCCGCGCCGCGGATGGCCTATGTCGTCGCCGACTTCCACAACCCCACCGGCTCGCTCGCCACCGACGAGCAGCGCAGACAGCTCGTCGACGCGGCGCGCTCGGCCGGGACCGTGCTCGTCGTCGACGAGACCATGGCCGAACTGCGCCTGGACGACGAGGTGGAGCCGCCCCGGCCGGTCGCCGCGCTCGACCCCGGGGGCAGCGCCGTCGTCACCGTCGGCTCGGCGAGCAAGTCCTTCTGGGCCGGGCTGCGCATCGGCTGGGTGCGCGCCGCCCCCGACATCATCCGCAGCCTGGTCGCGGCCCGCGCCTACGCGGACATGGGCACCCCGGTCGTCGAACAGCTCGCCGTGGGCTGGCTGCTGGCCACCGGCGGCTGGGACGAGGCGGTCGAGCTGCGCCGCGCGCAGGCGCGGGAGAACCGCGACGAGCTCGTCGCCGCCGTCCGCCGCCACCTCCCCGACTGGGAGTTCGCCGTACCGCACGGCGGGCTCACCCTCTGGACCCGCACCGGCGGCCTGTCCGGGTCACGGATCGCGGAGACGGGCGAGCGGCTTGGCGTACGGGTCCCCTCGGGCCCCCGCTTCGGGGTCGACGGCGCCTTCGAGGGGTACGTGCGGCTTCCGTTCACGGTCGCCGGCGCGGTCGCCGAGAAGGCCGCCACCCGCCTGGCCGCCACGGCGGACCTGGTCGCGAGCGGCGCCGTGGTGGAGGCCCAGGTCCCGCGCAGCTACGTGGCCTGAGCCGGTGGCGGGGCGCGGCCTTGACGGCCGCGCCCCGCGAGTCAGCCGTCCGGGCACGGCTGGGCCGCGCCACCGCGACCTGGCCGCCTGGGCACGGCCCGGCCGCCCTGACACCGCCTACCCCTCCGCCGGGCTCCCCGCGGGCCCGGCCTTCACCATGTCGACCGCCATGTCGATCCGCCCCGCGGCCTCGACGGGGTCCGGGTCCGGGGCCGCGGCCTCCCGTGGCCGCTCCGGCTCCGGCAGCAGCCCGAGCACGGCCTGCCGCTGCGCCTCGCTCGTCGCCTCGTCGTACGGATCGGGGGTGGCCGGCACCTGCAGCCGGTGCACCGGGCCGGCGCCGAGCCGTACGTAGCCCCGGCCCGGGGGCACCTCGGGCGTCGGCGTGGTGTGCGGCGGGGCGCCGAGTACGGCCCGGATCTGGTCGTCGGAGGCGGGCCCCAGCACCACCCGGGCCCGGGTGTGGGACCGTACGACCTCGCCGAGCGCGTCCGCGGCGTCGAGGTGGTCGGCCACCACCACCCGCACGTGGGCCGCCCGCCCGTGGCGCAGCGGCACCTGCAGCAGCTCCTGCGGGTCGCGGCGGCCCTCGGCCGCGGCGAGCTGGCCGAGCACCGTCGGCCGGTCGAGGACGAGCCACAGCGGGCGAAGGATGTCCTGTGGCGGCGGGTGGCCCGTCTGGCGGGCCCGGTTCGCCGCGATCAGCCGCCGCTCCGTCTCGTGTGCCGCCCACTCCAGCGTCGCCAGCGTCCCGGCGAGCCCGCATTCGACGCCCAGCACCCCGGCCCGGCCGCCGAGGAACGCGTACTCGCCGGTGCCGCTGCCGTCCACCACCAGCACCTGGCCGTGGCACAGCGCCTGGAGGGCGATGGACCGCAGCAGGGTCGTGGTGCCGCTCCCGGGCGGGCCGAGCGCGAGCAGATGCGGCTCCGTCGACCGCGGCCCGGTGCGCCACACCACCGGCGGGGCGTCCCGCCGCACCTCCTCCGCCGGGTCGTCGGCGGCCTCCGTGACGGGCAGCGTGCGCTGCACCGAGGAGGCGTCGGTGAAGCCGAGCACGGTCTCGCCGGGCGTGGTCACAAAGCGCTGGGCGCCGATCGCGGTGGACAGGGCGGGCAGCACCGTCATCGTCAGGCGGTTGGCCTCTTCGTCCCATTCGAAGAAGTACTCCCGGCCGCGCCCCGACTTGGCGTACAGCAGCCGCTCGACGCGGGTGCGGGACTCCTCGTCGCCGTCGGTGAAGTACGCGGGGTAGCGCAGCTTCAGCAGGGTCAGCCGCCCGCCGTCGTCGAACTCGAAGGAGCCGAACGCGCTCGACCACTCCCCGCCGTGCGTATACAGCGGGCTCGGGTCCTCGGCGGCGGAGAAGTACGGCACCAGCGCCTCGTACAGGATCCGCAGGCGCTCCCGGCCGGCCTCGTCGGGCCCCGGATCCTTCACCGGGCCCTTGCGCCCGGCCCAGAACGCGGCCCCCATCAGGCTGACGGCCGACAGCGTCGGGCCGTACGGCAGCAGGGCGATGCCCACCACGCAGGTGGCCATCAGGAACAGCGCCGGGCCGCGGCGCTCCTTCGGGGTCTGCGCCCATTTGCGCCGCCCTCCGGCGGCCATGGCGCGCAGCCCGCGGCCGAGCGCGATCAGCGGATGCAGTACGTCGGCGGTGCCGTCGCCGACGGCCCGGGCGAACCCGCGGACGCGGGCCGACCTGGCGCCGCGGGCCGGCTTGCCGAGGCGGGCGGATGTGCCGCCGTGGATCAGCCCGCCGCCGCGGATCAGTCCGCCGCGGGCGAACCCGCGGGCGCGGGCCAGCGGGCCGCCGCCGCTGAGGACACGGGGGAGTGGTCGTCGGCGCACGTCAGAACTTGATCCCGCCCAGCAGGTTGGCCAGGCTGGTGCCACCGGCTCTGATGCTCGGGGCGATCGCGGTGCTCGCGAGATAGAAGCCGAAAAGGGCGCAGATGATGGCGTGCGACGCCTTGAGGCCGTCCTTGCGGAAGAACACGAAGACGATGACACCGAGCAGTACGACGCCGGAAATGGACAGGATCATCACGGGCTCCTGGCTGGTGGGGGACGGTCACCATGAGTTCTTCCAGGGTCACTCCAGGTACCCACTCGGCAAAAGGTGCAAATGGGTGGATTATCGGTGTATTCACTGGTGTGGACGCGAAGTCGGAGGCGAGACGCCCATGAGCGACCAGAACCGCGAGGCCGAGCCGGCCCACGACCCGGAGGTGCTTCAGCTCGCGGCCACGGTCTTCGATCTGGCCCGGCACGGGGACACCGATACGCTCGCCGCCTATGTGGACGCGGGGGTCCCGGCCAATCTCACCAACGACAAGGGGGATTCGCTCCTCATGCTCGCGGCCTGTTACGGGCACCCGGCGACCGTCTCCTCCCTGCTGCACCGCGGGGCCGACCCCGACCGCCCCAATGAACGCGGCCAGACGCCCATCGCCGGCGCCGCCCTCAAGGGCGAGGAGGAAGTGGTGCGGGTGCTGCTGGCCGGCGGCGCCGATCCGCGGGCGGGCTCGCCCTCGGCGGTCGAGGCGGCGCGTATGTTCCGGCGGCGGGATCTGCTCGCGCTGTTCGGTGCGGCGGAGTGAGCTGACGGCGTACTGGCGGCCTGTCGCCCGTTCGACTTCTGTCCGCCGTCGACTCTGCCGATGGCTAAATGCCTCAACTTCTTTGAAGCGAATGGTCCGGACTATTGACATGCCTTGAACAAGGCTCGGCATGATGTCCCCATCGCGCACCCTTCCCCACGGGCCGCCCCACGCGCCCGTTCCCCCACACAGGAAGGCCATCGCTTCATGAGGAAAACTCTGCGCATCGCCATGACCGGCCTGCTCGCGGCGGCCGCCCTCGCCGCCGCCCCCTGGCCCGCCCCGGCCGCCGACGCCGCCCCGCCGGCCGTCGCCGCCACCTTCACCGACAACTTCGACGGCGCGGCGGGCAGCGCCGTCGACGGCTCCAAATGGGGCTATGAGACCGGCGACAACGTCAACAACCACGAGCGCCAGTACTACACGGACGGCACCAAGAACGCGGCGCTCGACGGCCAGGGCAACCTGGTCATCACCGCCCGCAAGGAGAACCCGGCCAACTACAACTGCTGGTACGGCCGGTGCGAGTACACCTCGGCCCGGCTCTCCACCGCACGCACCTTCACCACCGCGTACGGACATGTGGAGGCCCGGATCAAGGTGCCCCGGGGGCAGGGCATGTGGCCCGCCTTCTGGATGCTCGGCAACGACATCGGCAGCGCCGGATGGCCCAACTGCGGCGAGATCGACGTCATGGAGAACGTCGGCTTCGAGCCCAGCACCGTGCACGGCACCATCCACGGCCCCGGCTACTCCGGCTCGGGCGGCATAGGCGCCGGCTACACCCTGCCGAACGGGCAGAAGTTCGCCGACGGCTTCCACACCTTCGCGGTCGACTGGTCGCCCAACAAGATCACCTGGTCCGTGGACGGCAACGTCTACCAGACCCGCACCCCGGCCGATCTGAACGGCAACCGTTGGGTGTTCGACCACGGCTTCTACATCATTCTCAACCTCGCGGTCGGCGGCTACTGGCCCGGCGACCCGGATGGCTCGACCACCTTCCCGCAGCAGCTGGTGGTCGACTACGTCAAGGTCACCGGCGGCAACTGACGACCAGATGAATCGGTGACACGGTGACGCGGTGACGTCGGCGCCCGGCCACGGCGGGGCGCCGACGCCGTCCCCGGGGAGCGCCGACGGAACTTTCGCCTCCGTACGCTTGACCCTCTCACTGTGTGAGGGCCTGCACTGGAAGGCGTCATGTTCACCATCGGAGAGTTCGCCAAGCACGGACGGGTGTCGGTCCGCATGCTGCGCCACTACGACGCCATCGGGCTGCTGCGCCCCGTCCACACCGACCCGACCAGCAGCTACCGCTACTACGAAGCCGGTCAGCTCGCACGGCTCAACCGCGTCATCGCGCTCAAGGACCTGGGCTTCAGCCTCCACCAGGTCAAGGCGCTCCTCGACGACGACATCGGCACCGAGGAGCTGCGCGGGATGCTGCGGCTGCGCCGGGCGGAGCTGGAGTCGGCCGTCGCGGAGGCGGTGGCCCGGCTGGCCCAGGTCGAGGCGAGGCTCCGGACCATTGAGAACGAGGGACGCATGCCCACCGAAGACATTGTGATCAAGAGCCTGCCGCCGCTCCGGCTGGCCGAGCTGAGCGCCACCGCGGCGAGCTTCGAACCGCAGCACATCGGGCCCGTCATCGGCCCCCTGTTCGAGCGGCTGTGCGGTCTGCTGGACGCCGCGGGCGTGACCCCGACCGGCCCCGGGCTCGCCTACTACGAGGACGCCCCCGAGGGCGGTGGGGCGATCACCGTCCACGCCGGGCTGCCGGTCGGCGCACAGGTCGGCGGCGGGGACTTCCAGATCGTCCAGCTGCCGGGCGTCGAGCGCGCCGCCACCGTGGTGCACCGCGGCCCCATGGAGGGCGAGATGCTGGCCACCTCGCAGGCGCTGGCCCGCTGGATCGACGCCAACGGCTACCGCTCGACGGGGTACCCGCGCGAAGTCTCCCTGCACTGCCCCGAGGACCGCACCCAGTGGGTGACCGAACTCCAGGACCCCATCGTCGCCGGCGGCTGATGCCGATGTCCCGGAGGCCCGGTCGGGACGGGCCTCCGGGACATGTCAAGATCGCAGGCATGACGGCACAGCACGACCCGGAAACGATCCTCGCCGGCCTGGCCGACGAGGACTGGCCCACCATCGGCTTCTCCCGCGGAACCGCCGCCGACCCGGCCGGGACGCTGCGCGCCCTGGTCTCGGCGGACAACGAACATGTCCGCGAGGAGGCGCTCGGTTCCTTCTGGGGCGCGATGCGCGCCCGCGTCCCCGCCTACCGCGCGACCGTGCAGGTCATCCCGTATCTGGCCCGGGCCTGCGCGGCCGGGATCTACCAGGAGCCGCTGCTCGAGCTCCTGCACAGCGTCGCCAGTGGCGAGGACCAGCCCCGTGACGACCAGGGCGAGCTCACGGCCGCCGTCGCCGCGCAGGTGCCGCTGCTGCTGCCCCTCCTCGCACACGACGACGAGGACATCAGGCGCTGGCTGATCCGTATCGTCCTGCTGTCCGGCCGGTCCCGGGAGACCGCCGAGGCGATACGGGCCCGCTGGGCGGAGGAGTCCGACCCCGCGCTGCGCTCCGCCCTGCTGTCGGCCTGCCGCATCGCCGACCCGGACGTCGCGGCGGAGATCGCCGCGGGCGAGCTCGGCCCCGACCGGGATCCTGAGATCCGGCTCGTGGCCGCCCTCAACCTGGTGCGCGACGGGGCCTCCTGGACGGACGAGCTGGAGGCCGCCGCCACCGCTTGGGCCCTGCGGGGCAGCGAGATCGAGCAGGTCGAGCAGTGGTTCGACATCGGCTCCGGCGACTGGAAGGACACTGACCCCGACGACGAGTCCTTCGAGCTTCTGCTCCAGCTGCTCGCCGACCGCGGCGAGCTCCCCGTGGCCCTCCGCCTGCTGGACGCGGTCCTGGCCGCCGAGGGCCCCGGCGCCGGTACGCGCGGCCGCCGGGCGCTGGCCGCCATCGAGCCGCTGTGCGCGGAGTTCCGCACCGCCCCGGCGCTGCTGGCCCCGCGCCTGGCGTCCCTGGTGACGTATCAGGACCTGGTCGTGGCCGGGACGGCCATCGGCCAGCTGCGGCGCCTGGGGGAGGAGGGCCGGCCCGCCGCCGACGCGCTGCTGACCCATGCCTCGGGCGAGCGGGTCGCCGAGGCGGAGGACAAGTTCGACGCCGAGGACGCCGATGAAGTGGCCGACAACGCCCTCGGAGCGCTCGTCGACCTCGGCGACCCCAGGGCCCTGCCGCTGCTCGCCCGCGATCTGCCGCACCGCAAGGAGGCCCTGGAGACCGCCGTCGGCACCTCGCCCTGGAGCCGCCACGACAAGCCGTCAGTACCGTTCGACCCCCAGCTCCTCGACGCCGCCCGCGACCTGATCCGCAACCCGGACCGCCGGAACTACGGCGCGCCCCGGTATCTGTGCACCCTGCTGGCCTCCTGGGGCCCGCAGGCGGCCCCCGCCCTCCCGGAGCTGTACTCCCTGCTGACCAAGGAGCGCCAGCACGCCCCGGGCGCGGTGGCCGCCGTGGCGGTCGGCACCGAGGCGGCTGCCGAGGCCGAGGAGCGGCTGCGCGCCGCCGCCGAGGGCGCCTCCGTCTACGACCGCATGCCCACCGTCGAGGCCCTGCACCAGCTCATCGGCGACACGGCGCAGCTGGTCGAGGCGATCCGCCCCGGCCTCGACGACATCCTCTACAGCCGGCGCGCCGCGGTGGGCCGGGCCGGGCGGCTCGGGCCGGCCGGCGAGCCGCTGCTGCCCCGGCTGCGCGAGCTGCTGGTGCGCGAGGAGGGCGAGCGCGTCGGCTGGGACCCGCGCGACTGTCTGTCGGCCGCGTCCGCCATCCTGGCGATCGTCGGCGAATCGGCGGCGGACGAGCTGATCCCGGTCATCTCCCAGGGCCTGGAGAGCCGGGACGCCCAGACCCGGGCCTCGGCCGCCCGCCTGGCCGGCCGGCTGGGCGTGGCCGCCGCGCCCCTGGCCGAGCGGATCGCACCGCTGCTGGAGTCCCTGGCCACCTTCCTGCCCGCCGCGCGCGCCCTGCTGGCGATCCCCGGGGCCGTGGGGCCCGAGGGGGTGGTCGACCGCGAGGAGCTGACCGAGGCGCTGCTCATGACCGTCGACTCCGTCGCTCACCCCGGGGAGGCGCTCGACCTGCTGCGCGACCTCGGCGGCGGCAGCCTCCCCGCGGCCGCCGCCGACCGGCTGCGCGAATCGCTGACCGCCGAACGCCGCCCGCCCCTGCGCGGGTTCGCCCTCCACCGGATCCGCACCGACCAGCGGCGTACGGCCGCCCTGCGGGCCGCCCTGGGCGAGTAGCGTTCCGGCCGCCGAGTAGCCTCCCTCCGTGACTCCACCTACGCGTAAACGCGCGGGCTTCCTGCGTCGCTGGCCAAGCAGCGTCGCAGAGGGCCAGCCCGGCCCTGTTGAGGACGTTGATTGCGCCGATGTGGTCCGCGTTCGCGGTGAACCCGCAGGAGACGCATTCGAACTTCGCTTGAGTGACACGGTTCCTCTTGTCGACGTGCCCGCATGCGGTGCACGTGATCGAGGTGTTGCGGGCGTCCACCGGGATCACGAGGCGACCGGCACTCTCAGCCTTGTTCGCCAGGATTCGGAGGAACTGCCCCCAACCCGCATCGTGGATGCTGCGGTTCAGCCCGGCCTTCGCGGCGGCCCCGTTCGCAAGGAACGCTCCATCGCGATGCGGGTCGGGCTTGGGTGCGGGCGCTTTGGTCATGCCTGCCGTGTTCAGCTTCTCGTGGGCGATCACGTCGTGCTCCCGCACCAGCGCCAGTGCCCGCTTGTGGTGGAAGGTGGACAGGTGCCGCTGGGCTTCGGTCAGCTCCTCGGCCATCGCGTCAAGGAACCTGGGGTTGGCGACATGCTCGCCGCCCGAGTCGGTGGAGAAGTGCACCGTGCCCATGTCGATGCCGACGACGCTGCCGGTCGGGGGCAGGGGCTCAGCAGGCACGTTGTCACAGGCGAGCACCACGTACCAGCGGTTGCCCTCGCGCTTCACCGAAACCGTCTTGACCCGGCCCTCCACGGACCGGTGCTGATGCACCCGCACGCGCCCCACGCCCTGGAGACGTATCCGGGTGTGGATGTCGTGCGGGGTGGAGTCCCAGCGGCAGCCGTCCCCATCCCTCGGGAAGACGACGGTGTCGAAATGGCCGACGCCCTTGAACCTGGGGTATCCGGGCTTCCCGCCGCTTTTGACCCGGCGGAAGAACGCCTGGAACGCCTTGTCCAGCCGCCTGAGCGTCGCCTGCTGGCTGGAGAAGGACCAGCGGCCCTGACGCTCCGGGTCGAACGCCCGGATCTCCCTCAGCTGCGCGGACTGATCGCCGTACCTGATGCTGGTCTTCGACGTGTGCCGCCAGGCATCGCGGCGCTCCTGCAAGGCCCCGTTGTAGAGCGAACAGTGGTCCCGCAACATCTCCGTCAGGGCCTGCGCCTGCCGGACGGTGGGCCGCAGCAGGAACTTGTACGCATGCAGAAACGCGGCCCACCCCCTTCGTCAGCGTCTCCCCCTGGACAAGGCCGGTGTCATCACTCTATCGGCTACTACTAACAACGCAGCGTAATCGTCTGCTGTTCCTCCGTTTCAAGGATTCGATTCCCACACTGGCTAAAGCCGGTGGTCCCCGCGAAAGAAGGTCTGATGGATATTGGTGATGTCGTCGAGGACTTCGAACTGGCGGATGAGAGCGGCGCCGCCCGCACGCTGAGCGGGCTGCTCGAGAACGGCCCTGTGGTGCTGTTCTTCTATCCCGCGGCCTTCACGCCCGGCTGCACGAAGGAGGCCTGTCACTTTCGGGACGTCGCGGGGGAGTTCAAGGCACTTGGGGCCCAGCCGGTCGGCGTCAGTGCCGACTCGGTGGACAAGCAGGCGGAGTTCGCCCGGACGCACTCTTTCGGCTATCCGCTGCTGTCCGACCCGGAGGGGGTGGTACGGGAGCGGTTCGGGGTCAAGCGCGGCATCGCGGCCGTCCCCACCAAGCGGGTCACCTTCGTGATCGACACCGACCATCGGGTGCTGGAGGTGGTCAAGAGCGAGTTCCGGATGAGTGTGCACGCGGACAAGGCGCTCGAGGCGCTGCGCAGCAGGGCGGCGTAGAACGGATCAGCGTGCGGGCAGCCGCCGGGCGAAGAAGCCCCGTACGAGGCCACGTACGGCGGGCACCGAGCACGCCGGATCCACCGCGCCCACCAGCGCGGCGCGGGCCTCGGCGGTCATCAGCCCGGCGGTCTGCAACTGGGGGGCGACGGTGGCGTAGTCGGTGAACACCCAGTGCCCGGCGTCGCGCAGCCGCCCGCGCGCGATGTGGCCGCCGGGGTGGGCGAGCGCGACCGACCAGGAACGCTGTACGTCCTCGTCCCGGGCGCCGAAGCCATCGGTGTCCAGCAGGAGCAACGGCCGGTCCACCCCGTACCGGGCGACCGGGAACAACTCCCCTTCCCGGCCCGGCCCTTCCGCCGGGTGGTTCAGGTAGCCCTCCAGATTGACCGCGGCGGCGATGCGGCGGTCCTCGTACAGTGCCTCGGCCGCGGTCGTGCCGCCCGCCGAGTGGCCGTACACCCCCACCCGGCTCAGTTCCAGCGCGTGGCCGAGGCCTTCCGGCAGCGGGCGCTGCGCCGCGTCCGGGTTCCCTCCGCCCGCCACCACTTCCAACTGGTCCAGGACGAAACGGAGGTCCGCGATCCGGGTGGCGATCATGGTGCGGAAGGTCACCGGGTCGGTCCGGGGATCCCCGCGGAAGACGGTCGGGCGGACCATGTCCCGTCCCGTCATTGCACACGGGAACTCGACCGCGCAGGCGTCCCCGGGGTGGTCGACCGCCACCACCACACAGCCGTGGCTCGCCAGCTCCTCGGCGACCAGCGTGCCCAGGCTGCGCGGATCGCCGCCGCCCGGGCTGTACAGCAGGACCGGATGCGGGGTGGACCGCGCGGGCGCGCCCGTGTGCGCGTGCGTCATGGTGGCCGCCCAGTCCACCCCGGACTGCGGCAGGCCGGGGTGCGTGGCGGGGGCGATGGCCGCGAACAACTCGGCTGTGCCCTGGGACAGTTGCGGCGCGAGCGGATACCCCCGGACGGCGCGGGCCGGGTAGCGGACCGTGGCCATCACCTCCCGCACCGGGATCCCCGGCTCCCACGGGTCGCGCCGGGCGCGATCGACCAGATACAGCGTGGTCACCCCGACTGGATGCGGGCCGGTCGGCGCAGGCAGCCGTACGCTGGCCGTGCCCGCGGCCCGCGCCCGCGCGAGGCCGCCACCGCCCGCGAGCAGCGCGGCGGCCAGCAGGGCGGATGTGGTGACGGTCCGCCGGGTCACCCCGGCGGCACCCTGTTTGAATGAAGAGGACGCCAATGAAGACGCCGATGAAAATGAAGACGCCGATGAAGAGGCCATGACCTGGATGCTGGCGCGCGGCAGGCAGCGCGGGCGATGGTTCAGGCTCTGCCCGAAAGGCTTGCGCGGCGCCGCGCGGGCCCTCGCGGGCGGATTTTGCCTCGCGGCGGCTCCGCCCCAGTGTCGGGAAGTCTCGATGCTCGTAAGTAAGAGTTCCGGGCTCAGCGGTTGGTCAGAGCAGGCGGATGCCCCCGCCATCGGGCACGAGCGGGCAGATGGCGGGGGCTTGTCGATGACGTCGTCCAGCGCTCGAAGGTGCCTCCCGCGCATGCGGGACATGGGACCTTGCCGTTGGGGTTGCACGTCTGGCACATGTCCGACGTGATTGATTCCACGACCGGGAAAGCGGGGTGGTCAGGGAAGCCGCCACAATGGCGGCACCAGACCTCACCCCATCCAGCGCAGTACCCGCAGTAGCTGTTGGGCTCCCGCTCTACTGGTTTCTCCTCCGCCGTGGCTGAATGGTGCTGTGCCTGCCTGGTGGTCACTCCCCACCCTTCGCCTGGTCCAGGTGGCGCCGGATGTCCGCAGCCAACTCGTCCGTACGGGCCGACAGTTCTTGCAGGGTGGGCAGCGCGCTCCCCGCGCGGTATCGCCCGAGGAAGGAGCTGGTGTCTCCAAGGGCTGCCGCGTCGCCCCTTGCCTCCAACGCGTAGGTCTCGTAGCGTCAGTTGGAGTTCCCGAGAGATGGTCCGAGACGATCATCAGAGGCTCCCCTGAGAACCCCAGTGAGGAAAATGCGACCGTCTAGAGGTTGAGTCTTGAAACCGCGCATTTACCAACTTCGTGATACCCGGGAGGGTAAGAAGAATGCGAAGCCCGCCATTTTGCGCCACACCTGAAATATTCAGGAACGTTCGCGTCGTCGACGCTTCAACTCGGCCGTCTAGACTCATCCGGAGTAACCTGCTTTAACTGAACAGCCACTGACTGATTCCACTCTCACATTCGCATGGCGTGCGCCCTTTGTGTGCGTGGATCTTCCCGGAAAATCTTATGGCACTCCCGGACTGATGCCTTTTGGGGCTCGTCGGGGCACCATTTCGCGAGAAGGAAGCCAGTCAGTGGACCAGATCAAAGACGTGATCCTCGACGTCTTCCTGATCCTGCAAATCGTCCTTGCCCAGATTCTCCTGTTCTCCCGTGAAGCGAGAAGGGCCATTCCGGCCCTGCGTGCTCTTTGGGAAGAGCTGAAGGGTGAAGGAAAAGGTCGGCAGGATGACAATGTAGACCCGCTGCCCGACGACCAGGTTGGACGCAGCGAGGATTAGGCGATGAAGGCTCCTGCGGAAGAGCAGGGGCCTTCATTGTCATTCGCGTTCACCTTTCGAAGTCCTCACGAGTCTTGAGATTGTGGCAGCTCTTACACAGCGGCTGCACGTTCTCGTCTATGTCCTCGCCACCGAGGGCGAGCGGCTGCACGTGGTCTCCGTCGATTCCCGACGCAAGCAGGTGGTGAACGCAGCTAGCGCATTTCCACCGCCCCGACTTCCGAATGATCCGGAGGAGCCGTGCGGCAGCCGAGATCCCTCGGGCGACGATCGCGACGCTTGCGCCTTGCCCGTACGGCCGGACGGTTCTCGTTCTCGGCGTGGTGTGCCTCGCAGCGTCCGCGGTGTGTGGCGGTGTCCTCGCACTCGGTACAGCGAGCCATGGTCACCCCCTGGTCGCCGTGGTCCTGGTGCTCGTCGTTGTGTGCCCACCCCGGACTTGAACCGGGAACTCTGCGGCCGATACCCCGAGCCGGGGCCGGTACCGTGCACCTCTGCCGATTGGGTCAGGCGGGCTCGGTGTCGTCCTCGCCGGCGGGACCGGTCCGGACACGGTAGGGAGATCACACGGGCTGCAACCCTTTTCGGCGACTCGCGCACGAGCCGGTTACTCATAGCGGTGCGGTCTCCCCGCGCTCTGCCTCACGACCCCAGCGGCCGCCCCGGAACGGGGCGCGTGGTGCATGGGCGGAGCTAATGTTTCGCCGAATCTTCCGACCACCCCAGAACTTTCCGTCTGGAGCATCGGGAAGGGGCGGGAACGGGAAGGATCCGCCTGACACCGCTTGGGGGAGCAATGATCCGCATCCGCTTCACGGCCGCCGACTTCGCCCGGGTTCGCTTCGCGCCCCGGCCGGCCCCGCTGCAGGAGCTGAACGTGGCCCTGATGCGGATGTGCCTGCCCGGCGACGCACCGCTCTACGGCCGCTGGCGACGGCGGCTGCTGCGCTCGCTGCCCGACGCGGCCGGGCCGCTGCGCGATCTGGCCCCGGCGGGCCTGGCCCCCGCGTTCATCGATGTGTTCAGCGATGACCTCAAGGAGGGCCTGGACACCGTACGGGCCGCCCGCCCCGCCCTGGTCCGCGCCGAGATCGAGCGCGTCTACGCAGGTCACCCGGGACCCACCCCGCTGTGGATCCGCGATCTGCACCACGGCGGAGCCGACGCCTGGCGGCTGCTGCGCCGCGCCCAGCGCACGGCCTTCGAATCGGTCCTGGCCCCCGTCTGGCCCCTCGTACAGGATCTGCACCAAGGGGAGTTCACCCGTCACGCCCTCGCCGTGGCCGAGCACGGCATCGCCGCCGCGCTCACCGCGCTGGTGCCCGGCGCCCGGCTCAAGGAGGAGGTCTGGGAACTCGACGGGCCGGGGGAGCGGGAGATCGAGCTGTGCGGCCGCGGGCTGGTCCTCCAGCCCACCTTCCACTGGAGCGGCCGGCCCCTCCTCGCCGATCTGCCCGGCCACCCCCTGTACGTCACCTACCCGGCCGGCCCGGGCCTGCCGCTGCCGCCGGCCGGGGCGGGCGGCACGGGCGGCGACGACGCGCTGGCCGCGGTGCTCGGCCGGACCCGCCTCGACATTCTGCTGCTGCTCGCCGAGGAACACACCACCAGCGGGCTCGCCCGGCGACTGGGCGTCAGCAACGCCACGGCCTCCGCCCACACCGCCGCGCTGCGCGGCGCCGGACTGATCACCACGGTCCGCGCCGGGCGCGCGGTGCTGCACCGGCGCACCGCGCTGGGCGGGCTGCTGGTGCGGCACGGGTCCTGAACACGCGTGCGTTCGTGGTGGGTTCGTGATGGGTTCGAGACGGCGTGCCGTCGTCTCGAACCCACCACGAACTCCCCTCTTAGATGCGCGAGAAGGTGAACGAGAACTCGGCGGGCGCGGCGCCGAGGCGGTACGGGGGAAGCACCCCGGGCCCGCACGACTGGCTGCCGATGCCCTGCTGCCCGTGGTCGAGGTTCACCCACACCGTGTCCGCCGACGGGGACAGATCCGGGGTGTGCTCGGCCGCGTCCAGCTGCTCCGTGGTCCACCGCCGCGCCGTGAACCAGAACGGCGGCGCGCCCTCCACCGCGATCCCGGCCCCGCCGTCATCGGTCAGCCGCGCCCATCGGACGTCCGCCCGGGCCCCGTTCTCCTGCGGCCTGACGTACGGCGTCTGCATCTCGTCGACCGACAGCGCCCACCGCCCGATCCGGGAGGCGGCGTGGGTGTCCGGGTACGCCTCGCCGGGGCCGCCGCCGAACCACTCGGCCCGGCCCAGCGCGGCGGGGACGCCGAGCCGTACGCCCAGGCGCGGCAGCGGGCAGTTCCACTCGCCCAGCGGGGTGACGGAGACGTCCAGACGCAGCTTGTCCGCGTCGGCGGTCCAGCGGTAGACGGCCTCCAGGCCGACGTCGGTGGCCGCGGGGGCGACACGGGTACGGACGGTCAGGGCGTCGTCCGCCACCTCCACCGCGTCGACGCGGTGGTGGATCCGGTGCAGACCGAGCTTGCGCCAGATCAGGCCGTAGCGCTCATCGGGCTGCCACTCCGCGCCGTTGTCGTTGTCGGTGGGCGCGCGCCACACGTCGAGCCGGGGGCCGGTGACGGCGAGGCCGCCGAGGGAGAGCAGCGCGCCGGTGGTCGGGTCGAAGGCCCCCGGGCCCAGCACGAGCGCGCCGTCCTCGCGGCGTGGCGCGAGCGCGGCAGCCCCAGTGGAGGAGGCTGTGGGCGAGGCGGTCGGGGCGGTGGCCGGGATCTGCCCCCACGCCACCTCGTGGCCCGCCTCCGCCCACGCGGTGTCGGCCGCGAGCCGCGCCCGTACGGTCCACAGCGCCTCGCCGCCGGCGTCCGTCGCGGGCCGGTCGGGGAGCTTGAGGTCGGCGGACTCGCCCGGGGCCAGCGGCGGGACCGCCAGCTCGCCGCCGCCGACCTTGACGCCCTCGGCCTCGTACGCCCAGGAGAACGTCAGATGGGACAGGTCGGCGAAGTCATGGGTGTTGGTGACGCGGACCGTGCCCGCCGCGCCGTCGCCCTCGATCCGGACCGGCTCGATGACCTTCTTGTACTCGATCAGCCCCGGGGAGGGGGTGCGGTCGGGGAAGAGCAGCCCGTCGCAGACGAAGTTGCCGTCGTGCAGCTCCTCGCCGAAGTCCCCGCCGTACCCGTAGAAGAGCTCGCCTTCGGCGGTGCGCTTGGCGATGCCGTGGTCGATCCACTCCCAGACGAACCCGCCCTGGCAGCGCTCATGCGCCTCGAACAGCCGCTGGTAGTCGCTGAGTCCGCCCGGCCCGTTGCCCATGGCGTGGGCGTACTCGCACAGGATGAAGGGGAGCGCGCGGCGCTTGGCGTCCAGCTCGGCGTCCGCCCAGGCGGCCTCGGTGCGCTGCCCGATCTGGTCGACCTCCTCGTGCGGGGCGTACATCCGCGAGTAGACGTCCGTGTCGGCGCAGGACATGTCGCCCTCGTAGTGGATCACCCGCGAGGGGTCGCGCTCGCGGATCCAGTCGGCCATGGCGGTCAGCCCGCGGCCGGTGCCGCATTCATTGCCCAGCGACCACATCACCACCGACGCGTGGTTCTTGTCCCGCTCGACCATCCGGCGGGCCCGGTCCACCAGGGCCGGGGTCCAGCGGTCGTCGTCGACCGGGTTGCCGCGCCAGCCGAGGTCGACGAAGCCGTGGGTCTCCAGATCGCATTCGTCGATCACCCACAGGCCCAGCTCGTCGCACAGGTCGAGGAAGGCGGGGTGCGGCGGGTAGTGGCTGGTGCGTACGGCGTTGATGTTGTGCCGCTTCATCAGCACCAGGTCCTGGCGCATGGTCTCCAGGTCCACGGCGCGCCCGGCCTCGGGGTGGAACTCATGCCGGTTGACCCCGCGGAACAGCACCCGCTTGCCATTGACCTTGATCACGCCGTCCTCGACGACGACCGTACGGAAGCCCACCCGCAGCGCCACCCGCTCGCCGCCGGTGGCGAGCGTGGCCTCGTACAGCCGTGGGGTCTCGGCCGTCCACGGCTCGACGGCCACGGTCGCACTCTCGCCGGTGGCCAGGTCGAGACCCAGCTCCGGCACGGTGACCCGGCCGCCGGGCGCGGCGTCGACCCGCAGCGTGCCCTCGCCGGAGGCGTGGTCGTAGGAGGCGTGCACGAAGAAGTCGGTGACCGCGTCGGCCGGGCGGTGCAGCAGGGTCACCTCGCGGAAGATCCCGGGCAGCCACCACTGGTCCTGGTCCTCCAGGTAGGTGCCCGAGGACCACTGGTGGACGCGTACGGCCAGCACATTGCCGCGCGGTCGCAGCAGCTCGCCCACCGCGAACTCGTGCGGCAGTCGGCTGCCCTTGAAGACGCCCAGCTCCTGCCCGTTGAGCCAGACCCGGGCGCAGGACTCCACGCCCTCGAACCGCAGCACGGCGCCGCCGTCGGCCGGCCAGTCCTCGGGCAGGTCGAAGACCCGGCGGTGGTCGCCGGTCGGGTTCTCGTCGGGAACTCGGGGCGGGTCGACCGGGAACGGATAGAGCACATTGGTGTAGATGGGCGCGCCGTGGCCCTGAAGCACCCAGTGGCCCGGCACGGCGACCGTGCCCCAGCCGGAGGCGTCGTAGTCGGGGCGGGCGAAGGACTCGTCCTCGGCGGTGGCGGTCGGCGAGAGCCGGAAGGCCCAGTCGCCGCTCAGGCCCAGCCGGGCGGCGTCGGACCCGGCGGTCCAGGCGCGGGGCGGCAGCCCTCCGCTGCCCGGTGACATGTCCTCGTAGTAGGGGAGCTGGGCGTCGGGGGTGGTGCTCATCGGTCTCCTCGGTCTGCGATGGAGGTATCTGCGCTGGAGGGAACTGCGATGGAGGCGATCGGTCGGCACGCGCCCCAGCGGCCCGAGCGCGCGTCGGCCCGAGCACTTCGGCCCGGGCCGTCAGCACGGGACGTTAACGAGCGGCGAAAGACTTTTGCAAGGGGTTGGACGAAGTCTGTTGCAAGCGCTTGTGCGGGTGGCGGCGGGTGGCGGCGGGTGGCGGCGGGTGGGGGCCGGGAATCAGGACGCGCCGCCGCGGCCGCCGTTGGCGGCGGGCGTGCGGTGATGCTTCGATTTCATGGTGGCGAGCGAGCCCTCCAGGGCGAAGGTCGCGGCCCCGAGGCTCACGGGGTTGGACGGGATCGGGCACAGCACGATCTCGACGCTCGCGAAGGGGCGGCGCAGGGCGCGCCGCGCCACCGCCTCGCGCACCTCGACCAGCAGCGGCTCGCCCAGCGCGGTGGCCACCCAGCTGCTGACCACGATCACCTCCGGGTTGAGCAGATTGACCAGGTCGGCCAGGGCCGCGCCGAGATAGCGGGCGGTCTCGCGGACCACCTGCGCGGCCACCGGATCGCCGTCGGCCAGTGCCCGGCCGAGCGCTTCGATGGTGGCGGTCTGGTCGTCCGGGTGCAGCAGCGGGCTGTCGGGGCTCAGTTCGCTGAGGGTGCGCATGATGGCGGGGGCGCCCACGTACGTCTCCACGCAACCGTGGTTGCCGCAGTGGCACAGCCGCCCGTCCAGGACGAGCGTGGTGTGCCCCCACTC
Source organism: Streptomyces sp. NPDC020845 (assembly GCF_044334165.1). NCBI lineage: Bacteria > Bacillati > Actinomycetota > Actinomycetes > Kitasatosporales > Streptomycetaceae > Streptomyces > Streptomyces sp. NPDC020845. Next base: position 317,519 of record NZ_JBIRSJ010000003.1, read on the forward strand.
GCCGGCGCTGTTGGTCACCCCCCGGTGCAACGCGCCGCCCAGTGCGAGCCCGGCCCCCACGCCCGTACCCAGGTTGACCACGATCGCGTCATCGCGCCCGCGCGCCGCGCCGAACCACTGCTCGGCGACGGTGCTGGCGCGCAGCGGGTTGTCGAGGTGGAGCGGATAGGGGAGGTGTTCGGCCAGCAGGTCGAGCAGCGGGACGTCGTGCCAGTTCCAGTTGGCGGCGTAGACGGACACCCCGCCCTCGCGGTCCACCTGCCCCGGCATGCTGACCCCGACGCCCAGCACCCGGTCCGCGGCGACGGCCGACCGCTCCACGACATCGGCCACGGCGGCGGCGATACGCCCGACGAGCCGCGCCGCGTCCCGCTCGCCGGGGCGCAGCTCCTCGTCGGCGCGGGCCAGCACGGTCAGGGCCAGGTCGAACAGCTCGACATGGATATAGGTCTCGGCCACGTCCACGCCGATCAGCGCGCCGCCCGCGGCGTTGACGGCGACCAGCCCGCGCGGTCGGCCGCCGTCGGAGTCCTCGTACCCACCCTCCACCAGCATGCCGAAGTCCAGCAGCTCGCCGACGAGGGTGGCGACGGTGGCCAGGCTCAGCCCGGTCGCGGCGGCCAACTGCTGCCGGGAGACGGGGGATTCGGCGATGATATGGCGCAGCACGTCGTAGCGGTTCTCGGTGCGGATATCGCGGGACGTGCGCTTCACGCCGGGTCCTCCGTGCTCGGTGGTGCGGCCCGTATGACGCCGCGCCACACTAGGCCGCGCGCCGCACCTGGACAACCCCTTCGCGCAACCATTGTACGAAGCGGGTGACGTGGCCGCCGCCTTATCGGTCTCGGCGAACTCGGCGGCGGCCGCTCCCCAAAGTGCGGCGGCCGCCGCGGCGGAGTGGTCGGCGACCCACGGTTCGGCCACCGCATCCGGCACCCGGTGGACCGAACGGGTCGACGGCCCCACCTCCGGCCAGCTGAAGGTGTGCCGGGGTACCACGGACACCGCGGACTGCGGAGACGCCATATCAGTGACCCACTGGCCGATCAACAACGTCAGGTAGGCCGCCCCCTCACGGCCGCCCCTCGCCGAGGCCCCGGGGTGGTCGGCCGGTCAGCCGTGGGTGGTGAGCACGTCCCTGACGACCGGACCCGCCGCGTCGCCGCCGTGGCCGCCCTTGACGACCACGGCGGCGGCCGCCATGTCGTTCCGGTAGGCCGTGAACCAGGCGTTCGTGGTCGGCTGCCCGTCGATCTCGGCGGAGCCGGTCTTCGCCCCGATGTCCCCGGTGAGCCCGGACATCGCGCGCGCCGCCGTGCCGCTGGTGGCGGTGAGCCGCATCATGGCCCTCAGTTGCCCGGCGGCCGCCGGGCTCAGGGAGCGCACCGCCGTCGCCGTCTGCTCGCCGATCAGGGACCGCGGCACGATGACGGGCTGGTGGAACGTACCGGTCTGGGCGGTGGCCGCGACCGAGGCCACGGTGAGCGGGTTCATCTGGACCCTGCCCTGCCCGATCAGCGCGGCGGCCTTGTCGTCCCCGCCACCTGTGGGGACCGAGCCGTCGAAGGTCTGCACCCCCACATGCCACTCGAGCCCGATTCCGAACACGTCCTGCGCCACGTCCGCGACGCCGCTGTCGGGGAGATCGCCGGCCAGTGAGACAAAGGCGGTGTTGCAGGAGGCCGCGAAGTCCTGGGCGAAGGTGGCGGCCGGATTCTCGCTGTCCTCGACGTTGTGGAAGGTCATGCCCTGCTGGTACGAGGTGGTCTTGGGGCAGGGCACCGCGCGGCCGGGCGTGACCTTGCCGGACTCCAGCAGCGCCGCCGAGGTGACGATCTTGAACGTCGAGCCGGGCGCGGTGGCCCCTTGTAAGGCCGGATTGAACTCGGCGCGGTCGGAGTTGGCGACCGCCAGCACCTCGCCCGTACTGGGCTTGAGCGCGACCACCGAGGCGCCCGTACGCTTCGCCACCGCCTTCTCGGCCCGGCTCTGCACCTGTGCGTCGAGCGTCGTGTGCAGCGTGCCCGGTTTGCCCTTGGCCACCACATGGAGCGTCGTCGTGGGCTTGCCGCTCGCGCCGGCCGCCCACACCTCGACCCGGCTGGCGCCGCCCGTGGCGGAGGCGTACCTCGTGCGGAGCTCGGTCAGCACCGGGCCGAGCGAGGGATAGCGGTCCTTCGTCAGCTCCTTGCCGTCCCGGTCCACCACCTTGATCGACACCGAATCGGCGATCCCCGTCCGCAGGGCCGGACGCTCGGCCGTCAGCTTGGGGTGCAGTACGGCGGGCCTCCAGTCGACCAGCGGCCGGCCCGTCGTCCGGCCGCGCACCACCGTCAGCTCCGAGGCATAGGTCCAGGTGGAGTGGCTGTCCTCGAAGGAGATATCGGCCGTGACATCGAACGGCACCCGGGTGCCGTGGGGTTGGCCCGACTTGAGCGTCAGCTTCGACACATGGCCGTCCTTGCGGTAGCCGCTCAGCGCGGCCACGGCGGACTCGGCGTCATTGGTGAGCTGCGCGGCCCGCATATCGTTCTGATCGGCCCAGGCGGCCAGAAACTTCCCAGCGGTCTCCCGCACTTCGGACGCGGTCACCGCGCCGTCGTGGCCCGGACCCTTCTCGCCCCCGGTGAGCCCGGTGTACAGGTTGTACGCGCCGAGGCCCGCTACGCCCACGACCGCAACCGCTGTCACACCGAGCACGGCTCTTCCCGCTGCACGCATGCCCTGGTCCGTCCCCCCATGATGGTTGGCGCCCTGCCGCTCCACCCCCGCGTCAAGCGGCAGGGCGCACAACGAGTTCACAACCTATGGACGGTGATACTCCATCACAAGGGGTAGTTCAGGCCACAAGCGCACGGCGTGACCCGCGACACGCATTCCAGCGCGCCGCCGCGGCTCATGCCGCCTGCTCGACCTCTCCCCGCAGCGCCCTGGTGTAGACAGAGAGCAACCGACCGTATTCGACGCGCTCCTGAGGGCGCAGCGCTCGGCCGGCCCGCGCGCGCAGAAACACGCGGATCGCCTCGTTCGCCTGGTCGGTGGGCGTGGTGATTAAAGCGGGTTCGTGGTGAGTAGGAGTCGGACGCATGCGCACTAGAGTACGGGCCGCCACCGACAACGGCACCGGCGCAAAACGTTCAAGTGCCCTGTTACCGCGGGTATGTGAGCAAGACCGCATCCGGCGCACGGCTCTGGACGGCCGACCGCGGCCCCCGTAGCGGCCCGCCCAGTGGCCCCGTGGCGGCCCCGTGGCGGCCCCGCGGCGGCCCCGTGGCGGCCTCAGCTCTCGACGAGAACGACCTCCAGGGTGCGCGGGCCGTGCACCCCCTCCACCCGGTCCAGTTCGATATCGCTGGTCGCGGACGGCCCGGAGATCCAGGTCAACGGGCGCCCCGGAGCCAGCCGTTCCAGGGCCTGCGGCACGGAGTCCACGACCTGTTCGGGCACGCGGATGACACAGACATGGTGGTCGGGCACCAGCGTGATGCGCCGACGCCCCTGGTCAGGGCCCGCGTCCAGGACGACGGTCCCCGTCTCGGCCACGGCCACCGCGCAGCCCGTGACGACGCTGGAGACCGCGTCCAGATCGTGCGGGGTCAGCTCCTCGGTGTCCGCGATCCGCTCCACCCGCTGCGCGTCCACGGCCGAAAGCCACTCGGCGGGCAGCCCCGGCGGCAGCACCACGCTCGTCGCGCCCCGCCCGTCCAGCAGCCGGGCGATCAGGCCCGGAAGCCCCTCGGGGTCCGTACGGTGGACGATCGCCCGGTAGTCGGCCAGGTTCTCCGCGAGCAGATCCACGGTCCGGGCCGTGGTCCGGTCCCCGTGGGCCCGCAGATAGCCGCGGTCCACGGGGGCCTCGGAGGGGCGCTCCGTACGGGGGACGTCCGCCAGCGCGCGGCGGACGCGGGCCAGCACCAGGTCTCGGCTGCTCACGTCGTCCTCTTTCCCTCACTGTTCGTGCCCTCGTCGCCGCGCGTCCTGCGCCACCAGTCGCGGAACGACTCGGCGGGCACCTCGGGCAGCTCCCGGGTGTCCGTCCACGCCCGCCCCGGCCCCGGCAGCCGGCTCGGATGGAAGCGGCGGGTACGGGCGGCCAGCCGCTGCCCGGCGCGCAACACGCCCGGATGGTCGAAGGCCCAGCGCGCCGCCCGCATCGCGGCGCGCTCCGCGGCATGCCCCTTGGCCGGTTTGATGACGGTCCGGGTCCCGCGCACCGACACCGGGCCGCCCTCGACCACCCGCTCGCGCAGATGGACCAGGATCTCCGGGATGTCGATGGCCACCGGGCACACCTCGTAGCACGCCCCGCACAGCGACGAGGCGTACGGCAGCGAGGCGTCCAGCTCGCTCTGCGTACCACGCAGCTGCGGTGTGAGGATCGCCCCGATCGGCCCCGGGTACGCCGACCCGTACGCATGGCCGCCTGCCCGCTCGTACACCGGGCACACATTCAGACACGCCGAGCAGCGGATGCAGCGCAGCGCCTGGCGCCCGACGGTGTCGGCGAGGGTGTCCGTACGGCCGTTGTCGAGGAGGACCAGGTGGAAGGCGCGCGGGCCGTCGCCGTCGGTGGTGCCGGTCCAGGTGGAGGTGTACGGGTTCATCCGCTCCGCCGTCGAGGAGCGGGGCAGCAGCTGGAGGAACACCTCAAGGTCCTGCCACGTCGGCACCACCTTCTCGATGCCCACGACGGAGATCAGCGTCTCGGGGAGGGTCAGACACATCCGGCCGTTGCCCTCGGACTCCACCACGACCAGCGTGCCGGTCTCGGCCACCATGAAGTTGGCGCCCGAGATGCCGACCTTGGCGTTCAGGAACTTCTCGCGCAGATGCAGCCGCGCCGCCTCCGCCAGATCGGCCGGGGCGTCCGTCAGCCCCTCCGGCGCGGGGCGGCCCCAGCTGGCCATCTGGTCGGTGAAGATGTCGCGGATCTCGGTGCGGTTGCGGTGGATCGCGGGCACCAGGATGTGCGAGGGCAGATCGTCGCCGAGCTGCACGATCAGCTCCGCCAGATCGGTCTCGTACGCGCGGATGCCCGCCTCGGCGAGCGCGTCGTTCAGCCCGATCTCCTGCGTGGCCATCGACTTGACCTTGACGACCTCGCGCTCACCGGTGGCCCGGACCAGCTCGGTGACGATCCGGTTCGCCTCGTCCGCGTCCGCCGCCCAGTGCACCTGGCCGCCCGCCGCCGTCACGGCGCTCTCCAGCTGCTCCAGATAGTGGTCGAGATGGCGCAGTGTACGGTCCTTGATCGCCGCGCCCGCGGCGCGCAGCTCGCCCCAGTCCGCCAGCTCCGCGACGGCCTTGGCGCGCTTGGCGCGGATGGTGTGGGTGGCGTGCCGCAGATTGGCGCGCAGCTGCGTGTTCTTGGTCGAGGTGGCGGCCGCGACGGGGAACGCGGGCATGCCCAGATAGGTGCCGGTCACCAGATGTCTCCTTCGGTGCTCGCCAGGATCTCGGCGATATGGACCGGGCGGACCGTCGAGCCCTGCCGGGCGAGCGTCCCGCCGATGTGCATCTGGCACGAGTTGTCGACCGTGCACACCGCCTCGGCCCCGGTGGCGGTGATGTTGCGCGCCTTGTCGGCGCCCATCGCGGCCGAGACCGCCGTGTTCTTCACGGCGAACGTGCCACCGAAGCCGCAGCACTCCTCCGCGCCCGGCAGCTCGACCAGCTCAAGCCCCTCGACCGCCGAGAGCAGCCTGCGCGGCCGGTCCCCCAGGCGCAGCATCCGCAGCCCGTGGCAGGTGGGGTGGTAGGTCACGGTGTGCGGATAGTACGCGCCCACGTCCGTCACCTTGAGGACATCGGTGATGAACTCGGTGAGCTCGTACGTCTTGGGCACTGCCGCGGCGGCGAGCTCGGTCAGCTCCTGGCCACGGCCCTCGGCGGCCGCCTTCGCCCCGATCCTCGGATAGTTGTCGCGCACCATGGCGGCACACGACCCCGAGGGGGTCACCACATAGTCGTAGTCCTCGAACGCCTCGGCGAAACGGCGCACCAGAGGCTCCGTCTCATGGCGGTAGCCGGTGTTGAACTGCGCCTGACCACAGCAGCTCTGCCCCGGCGGAAAGCCGACGTCGACACCCAGCCGTTCGAGGAGGGTGACGACGGCCTGCCCGGTGCGGGGATAGAGCGTGTCGTTGACGCAGGTGATGAAGAGCGCTACGCGCACGGTTCCTCCTCCTGGCCCTCGGCCCGCCCGCCCTCGACATTCTCGACGTTCTCGACGAGGGCGGCCGCCCGGGACCACGCCGCTTGATCACCCGACGGCTCATACTGCCTCAGCGGCTGGGTGCTGTGAAGCAGCGCACGCAAGCAGGCCAGGCCGCTGCCGATCACCCCCGCGGTCCGGGCCTGCACCAGAACATTCCCGAGCGCCGCCGCCTCCGCCGGACCCGCGACCACCGGCAGCCCACAGGCGTCGGCGGTCAGCCGGCACAGCAGCGCGTTGTGCGCGCCGCCCCCGACGATATGCACGGTGCGGACCGTACGGCCGGACAGGCGCTGGGCGTCCAGGATCGCCCGGCGGTGGGCGAGTGCGAGGGAGTCCAGGACACAGCGGGCGGTCTCGGCGGGGGTGCGGGGGGTCGGCTGGCCGGTGCGGCGGCATGCTTCCGCGATCCGGTCGGGCATCCGGTCCGGGGCGATGAACTCCGGGGCCCCGGCGTCGACCACCGAGCGGAGGGGGGTGGCCTGGGCCGCCTGGTCCAGGAGCGTTTCCAGGTCCTGGGGTCTGCCTTCGGCTTCCCAGGTGCGCAGGCACTCCTGGAGCATCCACAGGCCCATGATGTTGCGTAGATAGCGGACCGTGCCGTCCACGCCGAGCTCATTGGTGAAATTGGCGCGCCGGCTCGCCTGGGTGAGCACCGGGGCGTCGAGCTCCAGCCCGGCCAGGGACCAGGTGCCGGTGGCGATGTACGCGAAGTCGGGCGAGGTGGCGGGGACGCCCACGACGGCCGAGGCGGTGTCGTGCGAGCCCACGGCGGTGACGGGGACGGGGCCTTCGATCCCGGTCGCGGACAGGATCTCCGGGCGTACGTATCCCGCCGGGTCGCCGGGGTGGCGGAGTGGCGGGAAGAGCGACAGGTCGATACCGAGGGTGTCGGCGACGGTGGCGACGGCGCGGGACCAGTCGCGGGTGCGCGGGTCGATCAGCTGGGTGGTGGACGCGTTGGTCAGCTCGGTGCCGGCCACGCCCGTCAGCCAGTACGAGATGAGGTCCGGGATGAGGAGGAGGCGGTGTGCGGCGGCGAGCGTCGAACTGCCCCGGGCGGCGGTCAGCTGGTAGATCGTGTTGAAGGGGAGGTGCTGGAGGCCGGTGGCCGCGTACAGCTCCTCGGGCGGGAGGACGGCGGCGACCTGTTCGGCCGCGCCGTCGGTGCGGGTGTCGCGGTAGTGGACGGGGTTGCCGAGCAGCGCCCCGTCGGCGCCCAGGAGGCCGTAGTCCACGGCCCAGCTGTCGATGCCGACGCTGGTCAGCCGGGCGTTCGCGGCACGGGCGGCCTCGGCCGCGGCGCGCAGGCCGTCCAGGACGCCCTGGTAGAGGGCGAGGATGTCCCAGTGCAGGGTGCCGCCCACGCGGACCGGGCGGTTGGGGAAGCGGTGCACCTCGTGGAGTTCGAGGGTGCCGGGGGCGCCGGGCGCGCCGGGGGCGACCGTGCCGACCATGACACGGCCGCTGGACGCGCCGAGGTCGATGGCGGCGAAGCGAGATTCTGCGGGTTGCACGGGGGCCTCGTGGTGGTTGCGGTGCGGCGTGGTTGTGGTGCGGCGTGGTTGTGGTGCGGTGCGTTCGTGGTGCGTTGCGGTGCTCGGTACGGGGCGGGGGCAGGGCCTCCGGGGCTGTCACCCTGGACCGCATATTTACGGCGCCGGTGCCCGGAAGCGTTGTCCTGACCGGAACTCGGCGCCACAAATATGCGTAAGCGTCCAGGGCGCCACCCCTGCACCCCCGCCCCCTCACCTGCGTATCAGCGCAGGAAGGCCGCCGCGACCCCGGCGTCGACCGGGATGTGCAGACCGGTGGTGTGCGTCAGGTCGCCCCCGGTGAGCGCGAAGACCGCGTTCGCCACGTGCTCGGGCAGGACCTCGCGCTTGAGCAGGGTGCGCTGGGCGTAGAACTTGCCCAGCTCGTCTTCGGGGATGCCGTACGTGGCCGCGCGTTGCGCGCCCCAGCCGCCCGCGAAGATTCCTGAGCCTTGGACTACTCCGTCGGGATTCACCCCGTTGACCCGGATGCCGTGTGCGCCCAGTTCGGCTGCCAGGAGACGTACTTGGTGGGCCTGGTCGGCCTTGGTGGCGGAGTAGGCGATGTTGTTCGGGCCCGCGAAGACCGAGTTCTTGGAGGCGATGTAGATGATGTCGCCCCCCATGTTCTGGTCGATCATGACCCGGGCCGCCTCGCGGGAGGAGAGGAAACTGCCGCGCGCCATGATGTCGTGCTGGAGGTCCCAGTCCTTGGCGGTGGTTTCGAGGAGGGGCTTGGAGATGGAGATCCCCGCGTTGTTGACGAGGAGGTCGACGCCGCCGAAGGCCAGGACCGCTTGATCGAAGGCTGTTTTGATCTGGTCTTCGGAGGTGATGTCGACCGTGACGGGGACGGCCTTGTCGGGGCCGCCCAGCTCGGCTGCTACGGCTGCGGCGTTCTCCGCGTTGATGTCCGCGACGACGACGCAGGCGCCCTCGGCCACCAGGCGGTTCGCGATGGCCTTGCCGATGCCCGAGCCCGCGCCGGTGACCAGGGCGATACGGGTGGCCAGCGGCTTGGGCTTCGGCATCCGCTGAAGCTTGGCCTCCTCCAGCGCCCAGTACTCGATGCGGAACTTCTCCGACTCCTCGATGGGGGAGTACGTGGACACGGCCTCGGCGCCGCGCATCACGTTGATCGCGTTGACGTAGAACTCGCCCGCCACCCGGGCCGTCTGCTTGTCCTTGCCGTAGCTGAACATTCCGACACCCGGGATGAGCACGATCGCCGGGTCGGCGCCGCGCATCGCGGGGGAGTCGGGGGTGGCGTGCCGCTCGTAGTACGCCTGGTAGTCGGTGCGGTATGCGGTGTGCAGCTCCTTGAGACGGGCGATCGCCTCGTCGAGCGGGGCCGTGGGCGGCAGGTCGAGGACCAGCGGGCGGACCTTCGTACGGAGGAAGTGGTCCGGGCAGGAGGTGCCGAGCGCGGCCAGACGCGGGTGTTCGGCGCGGGAGACGAAGTCGAGGACGGCGTCGGAGTCGTTGTAGTGGCCGACCTGTGGGCGGTCCGTGGAAGCGAGGCCACGGAGGACGGGGGCCAGCGCGGCGGCGCGGGCCCGGCGTTCGGCCTCGGGGAGCGGTTCGTGACCGGGGACGACGGGGCCGAAGGGGTCCGCCTTGCCGCGGTCGGCGAGGAACTGCTCGGCGGTGCGGATGATACGGAGCGAGTTGGCCTCGCACTCGTCGGAGGTGTCACCCCAGGCGGTGATGCCGTGGCCGCCCAGAATGCAGCCGATCGCCTCGGGGTTGGCCTTCTTGATGGCAGCGATGTCAAGACCGAGCTGGAACCCGGGCCGGCGCCAGGGAACCCATACGACCTGGTTGCCGAAACACTCCTTGGTCAGCGCCTCACCGTCGGCGGCGCATGCGAGCGCGATGCCGGAGTCGGGGTGCAGATGGTCGACATGGGCGGCGTTGACCAGGCCGTGCATGGCGGTGTCGATGGACGGCGCGGCGCCGCCCTTCCCATGCAGGCAGAAGTCGAACGCGGCAACCATCTCGTCCTCGCGCTCAACCCCTGGGTAGACCGCGGTCAGCGCCCGCAACCGGTCCAGCCGCAGCGCGGCGAGACCGGCCTCGGTGAGTGTGCCCAAGTCCCCTCCGGACCCCTTCACCCACATCAGCTCCACGTCCTGCCCTGTGACGGGGTCGGTCGCGGTGCCCTTGGCGGAGGTGTTCCCGCCCGCGTAGTTGGTGTTCCGGGGATCGGCTCCGAGGCGATGTGATCGCTCGAGCAGGGTGGCCGCTTCGGGGTGCGGTTCTGCGGTCATGTTCTTCCTTCTTCGTGTGTTGGTGAAGTCGGCCAATCCATCGCACGGGCCCATTCCGGGGTGGGGATGGGCCCGTACGGTTCCGCCTTGCCCTCCGGGGCTGCGGGGCGGTGGCGCGTGCGCGTCCGTCGGCGGGTCGGTGCGCCTCGGCGGCGGCTGCCCGGTCGGGGGCGTGCTGCCCGCTGCGCGGCCTGGCCAAGCCCGGGCCCGCTCCCGGCGGCCGCGAAACGGAGCCTCCGCGTCCGCCGGCTGGTTGGCGCGCCCCGGCCGTGGCCCGGCCGAGGCCGTGCTGCCGCCCATGGCCGAAGCCCGTTCCCGGCGGATGCCAGGCGGAGCCCCACTGCCTCCGCCCCACCGAGCTGGTGCGCCCGAGTCGCGGGCGCCTGGTTGGGGTTGTGCTGCCCACCTGCTGCCAGGCCCCCGCTGCGGGGCGTGGCCAAGCCCGGGCCCGCTCCCGGCGGCCGCGAGGCGGAGCCTCGCCGTCCCTGCCCCACCCGGCGGGCTCGCCCCGCCCCGGGGGTGTCCGTCGGCTGGTTTGCGCGCCCCGGCCGTGGGCCCGGCCGAGGCGGTGCTGCCGGCCACCGCCGGGGCCCGTTTCCGGTCCGCCGGTACGGGGCTCCTGGTGGGGCCCAGTTCCTGCCCGGGGCGAGGGCCTGGGTGGGTCGGGCAAGCCGGCAGCTTGCTCCGGTCCGGCCGGGACAGCGGGTCGTTTCCGGATGGCGCGGGGCGTGTCCGTCGGCACTCCGGGCGCGAGGCCCGCCCGGCCACGGCAAGTTGGCTGAGGCCGCGCTCGCTGTCCCAGCGCGTTGCGGGGAGTGGGCAGCCCGGCCCTGTCCCGGCCCTCCGGGAGGGCGGGCCGCCACTCCGTCGCCGTGGCGTGGCCTCGGCTCGGCACTGACTCCTCCCGGTGGTAGCTGGTTGCTTTGGCCAACAAGTGCCGGGTGCCCAGCCCGGCCCCGTCCGCCCAAGTTCCGCGCAGCGGGCCGACAGGGCGTGGGGCGGAGCCCCCGGGCGCGCCGGGCGGGGTGCCCGACCCCCACCCCACCGTCGTCGCACGCCCCGGCCATGGGCTCTCCAAGCCGTAGCCGAGCAGCCGGAGGCCCGGGGCGTAGCCCCGAGCCCGGGGACCGCGGGGCGGAGCTCCGGAAGCACGCCGCGCCGCGCGGCGGAGCCGCGGCGGCGTTGCGACAGCCCCGCCGGAGGCGCTACGCGCCCCAGCCCGCCTGCGTGCCACCCACTCGCTCCGCGACGATCTTCTCCGCCCACCCGGAGGCCTTGTACGCCGCCATCGGATCGGGGTCGATCCCCAGTTCCTCGCGGACTTCGGCCAGCAGCGGCCGTACGTCGGTGTTGTACGCGTCCATCAGGACCGCGTTGGAGCCGAGGACGTCGCCCGATGTCTGCGCGGCGGACAGCGCGTCGCGGTCGACCAGCAGGGCCTTTGCCGTCGCCTCCTGGACGTTCATGACCGAGCGGATGATCGCCGGGATCTTCGGCTCGATGTTGTGGCACTGGTCCAGCATGAACGCGATGCCCGAGCCCAGGCCGCCGCCGCGGATCACCTCGTACATGATCCGGAAGAGCTGGAAGGGGTCGGCCGCGCCGACCATGAGGTCGTCGTCCGCGTAGAAGCGGGAGTTGAAGTCGAACGCGCCGAGCTTCCCCTCCCGGAGCAGCAGCGCGACGATGAACTCGATGTTCGTGCCGGGCGCGTGGTGGCCGGTGTCGACGCAGACGTGGGCTTTGGGGCCGAGTTTGAGGCAGTGGGCGTAGGCGGTGCCCCAGTCGGGGACGTCGGTGGTGTAGAAGGCGGGCTCGAAGAACTTGTACTCCAGCAGCAGCCGTTGGTCGTCGCCCAGCCGCTCGTAGACGGCCTGCAAGGCCTCGGCGAGCCGGTCCTGGCGGGCGGCGATGTCGTCCTGGCCGGGGTAGTTGGTGCCGTCGGAGAACCAGAGTTTGAGGTCGCGGGAGCCCATGGCGTCCATGATGTCGACGCATTCCAGGAGGTGGGCGAGCGCCTTGCCGCGGATTTCGGGGTCGGGGTTGGTGACCGAGCCGAGTTTGTAGTCGTCGTCCTGGAAGACGTTGGAGTTGATGGCGCCGAGCTTCAGCCCGCGCTCCTCCGCGTGCTTGGCGAGCGCCGCGTAGTCGTCGACCTTGTCCCAGGGGATGTGCAGGGCGACGGTGGGGGCCACCCCGGTGAAGGCGTGCACTTGGGCGGCGTCGTCGAGCTTTTCCTGCGGGGTGCGCGGGACACCGGGCTGGGCGAAGACCTTGAAGCGGGTTCCAGAGTTGCCGTACGCCCATGACGGCGTCTCGACGGCCTGGGTCTTGAGGGCCGCCTTCACGGCCGAAAGGTCAGACATACGTCTCCTCGAGGGCAACTGTGGCAACTACGGCTATGAAACGATTCAACAGACGCTAGCCGTGTGGATGGCCGGGCGTCAAGAAGCGGTGCGGCCCCAGGCCCGGGGTCGCTGACGTGGAAAAACGATTCAATGTCGAAGCTACTGGACCGTAGGTCCACCGCGACCGGCGCGTCAAGGGGGACGGCAACGACTTGATTTACCTGGCGCATACCCCCTTGACGGTGGCAAATCGCCGGGTTAGCTTCCCGCCACCGACTTTGAAACATTTCATTTTCCCTCGGCCTGAAGGCCGCTCTTGCAAGGAAGCAAGGAGACACCGACACCGTGAGCCAGGCTGATTCGACCGGAGTTCCGGTCCTCGCCCTCAAGGGGGTGAACAAATCCTTCGGCGCCGTCCGGGCCCTGCGGGACGTCTCCCTCGAGCTGTTCCCGGGTGAGGCACACGCCCTCGCCGGCGAGAACGGCGCCGGTAAGTCGACGCTCATCAAGACGCTCGCCGGGGTCCACCGCCCCGACGCCGGGCAGGTGCTGCTCGACGGCGAACCGGTGGTCTTCCACGGCCCCGCCAACGCCCGTGACGTGGGCATCGCCGTCATCTACCAGGAGCCGACGCTCTTCCCCGACCTGTCGATCGCGGAGAACATCTTCATGGGCCGCCAGCCCCGGCGGGGGCTCGGCCGGATCGACCACAAGGCGGTGCGCAGCGCGACCGCCGCGCTGATGGGGCGGCTCGGGGTGGCCCTGGACCCCGACCGGCCCGCTCGTGGGCTGTCCATCGCCGACCAGCAGATCGTGGAGATCGCCAAGGCGCTGTCCTTCGACGCCCGGGTGCTGATCATGGACGAGCCGACCGCCGCCCTCACCGGCAGCGAGACCGCCCGGCTGTTCTCGGTCGTCGAGGCGCTGCGCGCCGAGGGCGCGGCCGTGCTGTTCATCTCGCACCGGCTGGAGGAGATCTTCCGGCTCTGCCAGCGGGTGACCACGTTGCGGGACGGCCGCTGGGTGGCCTCCGAGCCGCTGGCGGGCCTGACCGAGGACGACCTGGTGCGCCGGATGGTGGGCCGGGACCTGGACGAGCTGTATCCCAAGCAGGACACGCGGGTCGGCGAGACGGCGCTGTCGGTGCACCGGCTGACCCGCGAGGGCGTGTTCCGGGATGTGTCCTTCGAGGTGCGCCGGGGCGAGATCGTCGCGCTGGCCGGGCTGGTCGGCGCGGGCCGCACCGAGGTGGCGCAGGCCGTGTTCGGCGTGGACCGGGCGGACGCGGGCGAGGTACGGGTGGCGGGCACGCCGCTGCGCCCCGGCTCGCCGAACGCCGCGATGGCCGCCGGGCTCGCGCTCGTACCCGAGGACCGGCGCCAGCGCGGCCTGGTGATGGAGATGTCCATCGAGCGGAACATCGGCCTCACCGGACTGGACCGGATTCGCAGCGGAGGGCTCGTCAAACGGGCCCTGGAGCGCGGCCGGGCCACCGACTGGGCCACCCGGCTGCAGCTCAAGTACGGCAAGCTGAGCGACCACGTCGGCGTGTTGTCCGGCGGCAACCAGCAGAAGGTCGTACTCGCCAAGTGGCTGGCCACCGACCCGGCGGTGCTCATCGTCGACGAGCCGACACGTGGCATCGACGTCGGCACCAAGGCCGAGGTGCACCGGCTGCTGTCGTCGCTGGCCGCCGAAGGGCTCGCGGTGCTGATGGTCTCCTCCGATCTGCCCGAGGTGCTGGGCATGGCCGACCGGGTCCTGGTGATGCACGAGGGCCGCCTGGTCGCGGAGATCCCGCGCGCCGAGGCCACCGAGGAGTCCGTCATGGCGGCCGCGACCGGCCGTACCGGCAAGGGAAGGGCTGCGGCATGACGGCCACCATCGAGAAACCCACGGCGCAGGCCGAGGCGGGCCGCTCCGCGCGCTCGCTGGTCGACACCGTCTTCCGGGCCCGCGAGATCAGCATCGCCGGGGCCCTGGTGCTCCTGGTGCTCTTCACCTGGATCGCCGAGCCCCGCTTCCTCAACGACCAGGGCATCAAGGACCTGTTGCTCAACGCCGCGATCCTGGTGCTGCTCGCGGTGGGGCAGTCCGTGGTCGTGGTCACCCGGAACATCGACCTGTCGGTGGGCTCCGTGGTGGGGCTCTCCGCCTTCGCCTGCGGCAAGTTCGTGTCCGGTACGGACCACGGCCCGCTGCTGGTGGCCCTGCTCGGCATCGCGGTCGGCATGGCCTGCGGCCTGGTCAGCGGCGCGCTGGTCAGCTTCGGCAAGGTGCCCGCGCTGGTGGTGACGCTCGGGATGCTCTACATCATCCAGGGCATCGACTACTGGTGGGCCGAGGGCGAGCAGATCAACGCCGCCGATGTGCCGCAGTCCGTACTGGACCTGGGCAGCGGCAGCGTTCTGGGCATCCCGTATCTGCCGCTGATCTCCTTCGCCGTGCTGGCGGTGACCGCGTACTTCCTGCGCTCCTACCGCAGCGGCCGTGAGCTGTACGCCATCGGCTCCAGCCCGGAGGCCGCCCGGCTGGCCGGGGTGCCGATCCGCCGCCGGGTGCTGGGCGCGTACGTCTTCTCCGGCGCCGTCGCCGGTTTCGCGGGCTCGCTGTGGCTGGCCCGCTTCGGCACCGTCGTCGCGGACAACGCGCACGGCTGGGAGCTGACCGTGGTCAGCGCGGTCGTGGTCGGCGGTGTCGCCATCGTCGGCGGCGTCGGCACGGTGTGGGGCGCGGCGCTGGGCGCGCTGCTGCTCACCACCATCGGCAGCGCCCTGTCCGTGCTGAAGGTCGACTCCTTCTGGGAGGACGCCATCGCCGGCGCCCTGTTGCTGGCGGCGATCAGCGTGGACCGGATCGTCAATGTGCGCATGACCCGTGCGCTGAGGAAGAGGAGCGCCCGATGAGCCCGCTGCGCGGAGCGCTGCGCTGGGACACCGCGGTCGGCGTGCTGCTGGTGGCGGTCTTCGTCACGGGCCTGGGCACCACCGACGGCTTCGCGAGCCGCGACAACCTGGCCTTCGCCTTCAACGACATCGCCGAGGTGGCGCTGATGGCGCTGCCCATGACGCTGCTGGTGGTGGCGGGGCAGGTGGATCTGTCGGTGGCCTCGATGCTGGGGCTGAGCAGCGCCCTCACCGGGCAGCTGTGGGACTCCGGCTGGGCGTTCGAGACGATCGTGCCCGTGGTGCTGCTGGTCGGCGTGGCCGGCGGTCTGCTCAACGGCTGGCTGGTCACCAAGGTCGGGCTGCCCTCGCTCGCCGTCACCATCGGCACGCTCGCCCTCTACCGGGGTCTTGCCTCCGTGGTGCTCGGCTCCAACGCCATCACCGACTTCCCCGAGACCTACGCCAAGTGGGCGGTGGACACCACCACCATCCCCGGCACCTTCATCACCTATCCGGTGGCGCTGTTCATCGTGCTGGCCGTCGTGGCCGCGGTGGTGCTCCACGCCACGGGCCTGGGCCGGTCGCTGTTCGCCATCGGCGCCCAGGAGGACGCCGCGTACTTCGCCGGTATCCGCGTCAAGCGCATCAAGCTCCTCCTGTTCGTGGTCACCGGGCTGGTGTCCGCCTTCGCGGGCGTGGTGTTCACCCTCCGCTACGGCAGCGCCCGCGCCGACAACGGCCAGGGCTTCGAGATGCTGGTCATCGCCTCCGTCCTGCTCGGCGGCATCGACTTCGACGGCGGAAAGGGCACCCTCTTCGGCGCGGTCGCCGGAGTGCTGCTCATCGGCATCCTGAAGAACCTGCTGACCCTCAACGACGTCGCCAACGAGGTCCAGGTGATCGTCACCGGGCTGCTGCTGGTGGCCTCCGTCCTCACCCCCCGGCTGATCTCCACCGTCAGCGAATGGCGCCACCGCAGAGCCGCTGCCACCCCCTCCAGCTGACAGCTGACGCGTCGCCGCACCACGTCCCACTTCCCTGCTTCCCCGCTTCCCCGAAAGGTCTCTCCATGTTCCTCCGCACGTCCTCCCGGCGCCGCGCCGCGGCCTCCGTCGCCGCGGCCTGTGCCCTGGCCGTCACCCTCGCGGGTTGCGGCGGCACCACCAAGAAGGACTCCTCAGACAACGGCGGCGACGTCAAGGCCACAGATGCGAAGGCCAACCCCGACGCCCCGCTGAAGAAGGGGCTCAAGCTCGCCTTCCTGCCCAAGCAGATCAACAACCCGTACGAGAAGATCGTCGACGACGCGGGCATCGAGGCGGCCGGGGAGTTCGGCGGCAAGGGCAAGGAGGTCGGCCCCTCCGACGCCAGCGCCTCCTCCCAGGTGTCGTACATCAACACCCTCATCCAGCAGCGGCAGGACGCCATCCTCATCGCCGCCAACGACCCCAACGCGGTGTGCGGCCCGCTCAAGCAGGCCATGAAGAAGGACATCAAGGTCGTCGCGTACGACTCCGACACGGCCAAGGAATGCCGCCAGCTGTTCATCAACCAGGCCAGCTCGGAGGAGATCGGCCGCAGCCAGGTCCAGCACATCGCCGAACAGCTCGACTACAAGGGCGAGATCGCCATTCTCTCGGCCACTCAGAACGCGACCAACCAGAACACCTGGATCGAGTTCATGAAGGACGAGCTGAAGAAGCCCAAGTACAAGAACATGAAGCTGGTCAAGACGGCCTACGGGGACGACGACGACCAGAAGTCCTTCCAGGAGACCCAGGGCCTGCTCAAGGCCTACCCGAACCTGAAGGGCATCATCTCGCCCACTACGGTCGGCATCGCGGCCGCCGCCCGCTACATCAGCGCCTCCTCGTACAAGGGCAAGGTCGTCATCAACGGCCTCGGCACGCCCAACCAGATGCGCAAGTACGTCAAGGACGGCACGGTCGAGCAGTTCTCCCTGTGGGACCCGAAGAAGCTCGGCTACCTCGGCTCCTACGCGGCGGCGGCGCTGGCGTCCGGGCAGATCACCGGTGCGGAGGGGGAGAAGTTCAAGGCCGGCAAGCTCGGCGAGTACACGATCGGCAAGGACGGCGAGGTCATCCTCGGCCCGCCCACCGTCTTCAACAAGGACAACATCGACGACTTCGACTTCTGAGACGGCCCGGCATGCAGCGCGTCTGCTTTCTGCTGAAGGTCCGCCAGGACCGGCTCGAGGAATACCGTGAGCGTCACGCGGCCGTCTGGCCCGACATGCTCGACGCCCTCTCCGCCACCGGCTGGCACAACTACTCGCTCTTCCTGCGCGAGGACGGCCTGCTCGTCGGCTACCTGGAGACGGAGGACTTCGCGGCGGCCCAGGCGGCCATGGCGGAGACGGACGTCAATGCCAGGTGGCAGGCGGAGATGGCGGAGTTCTTCGAGGCGCTGGACGGCGCGAAGCCGGATGAGGCGATGAAGCCGCTGACGGAGGTCTTCCACCTCGCGTAGCCGTGGGGCGGGGCGGGGAAACACCCCGCCCCGCCTCCCCAGCCAGATACCAGCCAGAGAGATGAGAGAGCCGCCATGTCCGAACGTCTCCCCGCCGTCGCCCGCAAACCGAAGATCGGGCTGGTCGCGGGCGGACTCGGGGCGTACTGGCCCCAGTTCCCCGATCTGCTGCCGCAGCTGCGCCGCTCCGCGGCCCGGGTGACCGAGCGTATGCGGGAGTTCGACGCCGAGGTCGTCGATGTGGGCTTCATCTCCGACGCCCAGGAGGGCGCGGTGGCCGCCGAGAAGCTTCGCGCGGCGGACTGCGATCTGATCGTCGGCTTTCTCACCACCTATATGACCGCCACCATGCTGGTGCCCATCGCCCAGCGCAGCGGTGCCCCCGTGCTGCTGATCAACCTCCAGCCCACCGAGGCCATGGACCACGCGTCGTTCGACACCGGCGCCTGGCTCGCCTACTGCGGCGCATGTCCGCTGCCCGAGATGGCGAACGCCTTCGAGCGGGTCGGTGTCCCCTTCCGCTCGGTGTCCGGATATCTGGAGGACCAGCGGGCCTGGGACCGTATCGGCCGCTGGATCCGGGCCGCCGGGGTGCGGTCCGTGCTGCGCCACGGCCGCCACGGGCTGATGGGACACCTCTACCCGGGGATGTACGACGTGTCCACCGACCTCACGATGGTCACCGGCAACCTCGGCGGCCATGTCGAGGTCCTGGAGTTCGACGATCTGCGGGTTCGGGTCCAGCAGGTCAAGGACGACGAGGTGGCGGCGAAGCTGGCCGAGACCCGTGAGGTGTTCGAGCTCGCCGACTCCGTCGTCGAGGAGGATCTGGCCTGGGCGGCGCGTGTGTCCGTGGGCCTGGACCGGCTGGTGGCCGACTTCGACCTGGACTCGCTCGCGTACTACCACCGGGGCCTGGACGGGGAGATCCACGAGAAGCTGGGCGCGGGCATGATCCTCGGCTCGTCGCTGCTCACCGCGCGCGGCGTCCCGGCGGCCGGCGAGTACGAGTTGCGCACCTCGCTGGCCATGCTGATCTGCGACCGGTTCGGCGCGGGCGGCTCCTTCACGGAGCTGCAGGCGCTCAACTTCCGGGACGCGGTGGTCGAGATGGGCCACGACGGGCCCGGCCACCTCGCCATCAGCGAGCGCAGGCCGCTGCTGCGCGGACTCGGTGTCTATCACGGCAAACGCGGCTGGGGGGTGTCGGTCGAGTTCGATGTGCGACACGGCCCGGTCACCCTCGTCGGGCTCGGCCAGACCCGGGACGGCCGCTACAAGATCGTCGCCTCCGAGGGCGAGGTGGTCGGCGGCCCGCTGCTGAAGATCGGCAACACCACCTCCCGTGTCGACTTCGGCTGCGACCCGGGGGAGTGGACCGACGCCTGGAGCGCGAGCGGGGTCGCCCACCACTGGGCGCTGGCCACCGGCCAACTGCTGCCCGAGCTGCGCGCCCTCGCCGACCTCACCGGTCTGGAGCTTGTGGAAGTCGCGGCTTGATGGCACGGCCGGTGGGCATCAAGGAGGTGGCCCGCCAGGCCGGGGTCTCCGTCGGCACGGTCTCCAACGTCATCAACCGTCCGGAGTCGGTGTCGGAGGAGACCCGGGCCCGGGTGCTCGCCACCATCGAGCGGCTTGGGTATGTGCGCAGCGAGTCGGCGCGGCAGTTGCGGGCGGGTCGTAGCCGGATTATTTCGTTGCTGGTGCTGGACATGGCGAATCCGTTCTTTGTGGATGTGGCCAGTGGCGCGGAGCGGGCGGCGCGTGAGGCGGGGCTCGGGGTGATGGTGTGCAACAGCGCGCAGAGCCCCGACGAGGAGGCCGAGTATCTGGCGCTCTTCTCCGAGCAGCGGGTACGCGGCGTCCTGGTCACCCCCGCCGATATCAGCGGGCGCAACCTGGAGTCGTTCCGGCGCCACGGCATCCCGTTCGTCTTCGTCGACCGGGTGGTGCCCAGCGCGGAGGGCTGCTCGGTCTCGGTCGACGATGTCACCGGCGGCACACTGGCCGCCCGCCACCTCCTCGACCAGGGCCACCGCTCCATCGCGTATGTCAGCGGCCCCATGCAGCTGGCCCAGTGCCACGACCGCCGCACCGGCGCGGTGCGCGCCCTGCGGGAGGCGGGCCTGGACGATGACGCGCTGCGCCATGTCGAGGTCGAGCGGCTGGATGTGGCGGCGGGGCGGGACGCGGGGGCGCGGCTGCTGGGGATGTCGCCGCGGCCGACGGCCGTCTTCTGCGCCAACGACCTTTTGGCGCTGGGGGTGTTGCAGGCGCTGTACGGGGCGGGGGTGTCGGTGCCGGGGGATGTGGCGCTGGTGGGCTACGACGACATCGAGTTCGCGGCGGCGGCCGCGGTGCCGCTGACGTCCGTACGGCAGCCGGCGTTCCGGATGGGGCGTACGGCGGCGGAGCTGCTGATCGAGGAGACGGGGGAGGCGGCCGGCGCCCACCGGCATCAGCGGATCGTGCTCCAGCCCGAGCTCGTGGTCCGCGGATCGAGCCTGGCGCGGCTGCGCTGAGCCCATTGACAGCTCTTCTCTGCCTGTTACATTCCGACTGAGAGATCCGATCTATCCATGCCGCGCCGCCATCAGTAGCCGATTGGGTAGCACAGATCACGGGCTCAACCTTCGGATACATCGGATCTACCAAGGCCGATACACGAAGGAGAGAGAAGGGTGAAGAGAATCGCCGCATTAGCGGTGTCCGCGCTCGCCATCGTCTTCGGAGTGGCCCAGGCGCCCACGCTGGCCGCCCCGGCCGCCGCCGGCCGCGCCGCCGCCACCTTCGACGTCATGGACTACGGGGCGAAGGCCGACGGGTCGACGAACGACACCGGCGCGATCGAGAAGGCCATCAACGCGGCCAACGCCGCCGGTGGCGGGACCGTGGAGTTTCCGTCCGGGCAGTACAAGTCCAAGAACACGGTGCATCTCAAGAGCAATGTGACCCTCCAGCTGGACTCCGGCGCCACTATCCAGGGCTCCAGCGCGGACACCTACGACAAGCCCGAGTCCAACCCGAACGACGACTACCAGGACTACGGGCACAGCCACTTCCACAACGCGATGTTCTACGGCGACAAGCTCACCAACATCGGCTTCACCGGCTCCGGCACCATCGACGGCGCCGGAAACCTCATCACCGGCAACCCCGACTCCGGCGAGGCCGACAAGATCATCTCGCTGACCCGCTGCAAAGACCTGACCCTCAGCGGGATCACCTTGCGGCGCGGCGGCCACTTCGCGGCCCTCATCAACGGCTGTGACAACGTGACCTCCGACCACCTCACCATCGACACCGCGAGCGACCGCGACGGCTGGAACATCATCAGCACCACCAATGTCACCGTCACAGGCGCCAATATCGCCGCCAACGACGACGCGCTCGTCTTCAAGAGCGACTACGCCCTCGGCGCCAAGCTCGCAGGCGGCCATGTGAAGGTGCGGGACAGCAAGTTGTCCGCGAAGTGCTGCAACGCCCTGATGTTCGGCTCCGAGACCTGCGGCGACTTCACCGACTACGACTTCCAGGGCATCACCATCAACGGCGCGGACAAGTCCGGTCTCGGCATGGTGTCCATGGACGGGTCCAACATCTCGGACGTCCACTACCGCGACATCACGATGACCGGGGTCCACTCGCCCATCATGATGAAGATCGGGACCAGAAAGCGCTGCGGCAACAACCCGGGTGTCGGACACATCAGCAACGTCACCTTCGACGACATCACCGGGACCGGCAACAGCCCCTCCTTCAGCCCCACCCTGTGGGGAGAGTCGGGTTCGAACCGCATCAGCGACATCACCTTCAACAACGTCAACCTGACCGTCCCCGGTGGCAACGGCACCATGTCCACCGGCGTGCCCAGCAATGACGCCAAGGACTACAACCCGAAGAGCATCGGCACCCGCCCGGCCTTCGGCTGGTACCTGCACAACGCGGACCGCATCACCTTCACCGACAGCTCGGTGCGGTTCGCCGGCGACGACGGCCGCCCGGCGGTCATCGCCAACGCCGCCAGTGGCCTGAAGTTCAACCACTTCACGGCGGAGCGCGGCGACGACAGCCCCGCCGACGTCATGTTCCAGAGCGTCAACGGCTACTGCGTGAGCGACAGCGCCAACACCTCGGGCGGTGCGTTGCGGATCAGCACAAGCGGCTCCACGGAGACCTGCTCATAGGCGGAGGTCGCCCGCAGGAGAGACCGCCCGTACGGGAGACCCGCAGCAGAGTGCGGGAGGAAGCCGCCCCGGACGGCCTAGCATGGGTCCCGCGGCCGCCACCGGCCGCGGGAAGGCGGGCGGTCGAAGGTCGTGGGACGCATGGTAGGGATCAAGGACGTCGCGCGGCAGGCCGGCGTGTCCGTCGGCACGGTCTCCAACGTGATCAACCGTCCGGAGATGGTCGCCGAGGCCACCCGCGACCGGGTGCACGCCGCGATCGAGCGGCTGGGGTATGTGCGCAGCGAGTCGGCGCGGCAGTTGCGGGCGGGTCGTAGCCGGATCATTTCGTTGCTGGTGCTGGACATGGCGAATCCGTTCTTTGTGGATGTGGCCAGTGGCGCGGAGCGGGCGGCGCGTGAGGCGGGGCTCGGGGTGATGGTGTGCAACAGCGCGCAGAGCTCCGATGAGGAGGCCGACTACCTCTCGCTGTTCGCCGAGCACCGGGTGCGCGGTGTGCTGGTGACCCCGGCCGACGCGACCGGGCGCAATCTGCTGGGCTTCCGGCGCCACGACATCCCGTACGTCTTCGTGGACCGTGAGATGCCGGAGGACGAGGGCTGCTCGGTGTCCGTGGACGACGTCGAGGGCGGCGCCCTCGCCGGCCGCCATCTGCTCGCCCAGGGACACCGCGCGCTGGTCTACGTCAGCGGCCCGATGCATCTGCCGCAGTGCCAGGACCGGCGCAAGGGCCTGCTCAGCGCGCTCGCCGAGGAGAACATGTCGCCCGGCGACCTGGTCCATATCGAGGCCGAGCGGCTGGATGTGGGGGCGGGGCGGGACGCGGGGGCGCGGCTGCTGGGCATGTCGCCGCGGCCGACCGCAGTCTTCTGCGCCAACGACCTGCTGGCGCTCGGGGTGCTGCAGGCGCTCTTCGCGGCCGGGGTGTCGGTGCCGGGGGAGGTGGCGCTGGTGGGCTACGACGACATCGAGTTCGCGGCGGCGGCCGCGGTGCCGCTGACGTCCGTACGGCAGCCGGCGTTCCGGATGGGGCGTACGGCGGCGGAGCTGCTGATCGAGGAGACCGGCGAGGACGCCGACGCACACCGGCACCGGCGCATCGTGCTCCAGCCCGAGCTCGTGGTCCGCGACTCGACCTTCGCGGTCGCCGGCCGCCCCGGGCGCGGGGCGTAGCGTCTGCCTAGAACGGGGCGGCCGACGCGACCGACACGGCCGACGCGATGGCGCGCTCGGGGCCCGCGAGCAGTTCCCGGATCTCGTGTACGGCGGCCCGCCCGGCCCGGTTGGCGCCCACCGTGCTGGCCGACGGGCCGTAGCCGACCAGATGGACGCGGGGGTCGCGGAGCGACCGCGTCCCCTCGACGGCGATCCCGCCACCCGGCTCGCGCAGCTTCAGTGGGGCGAGGTGGTCGATGGCCGCACGAAAGCCGGTGGCCCACAGGATGACGTCGGCGGCCACGGACCGCCCGTCCGCCCAGGCCACCCCGTCCGGGGTGATCCGCTCGAACATTGGCTGCCGGTCGAGCACCCCCTTCGCTCGGGCCCGCTGCATCGCCTCGGTCATCGGCAGCCCGGTCACGGACACCACACTGAGCGGCGGCAGCCCCTGCCGCACCCGCTCCTCCACCATCGCCACGGCCGCCCGCCCCTGCTCCTCGCCGAAAGGTCCGGAGCGGAAGACGGGCGGCCGCCGCGTCACCCAGGTGGTCTCCGCAGCCACCTCGGCGATCTCCAGCAGATGCTGTACGCCGGAGGCCCCGCCCCCGACGACGATCACCCGCTGCCCCGCGAAAGCCTCAGGCCCCGGGTACTGGGCGGTGTGCAACTGCCGCCCTCGGAACGTGGCCTGCCCGGGGTAGCGAGGCCAGAAGGGGCGGTCCCAGGTTCCGGTCGCGTTGATCAGCGCGCGCGTGGACCACACCCCCGCCGAGCTCTCCACCCGCAGCCGCCCGCCGTCCCCCTCGCGCACCGCCGTGACATCGACCGGGCGGACGATCCGCAGATCGAAGGCGGACTCATAGCGCGTGAAGTACTCCGTGATGACCTCGGACGACGGCCGGCCGTCGTCCGCGCCGGTCAGCCGCATGCCCGGCAGGTCGTACATCCCGTGCACCTTGCCGTACGTCAGCGACGGCCAGCGGAACTGCCATGCGCCACCGGGGCCGGGGGAGTGGTCGAGGGCCACAAAGCCGGTCCCCGGCTCGTACCCGGCCCGACGCAGGTGATAGGCGCTGGACAGCCCGGCCTGCCCGGCCCCGATCACCACGACGTCCACCTCCCGCACCGTACGCACCGCAGCTATGTCGTTCACGCTTCCACTAACTACGGCATGCGGCCGGATCTTCCCGACGAGCCGCTTTCGTCGCCGACGTGGCGGGGACGGTAGGGTCCGACCTCTTGGGTGGGGCATACGGGGAGGGTGTTCGATGGTTGCGCGGGTGTCGAGTCATACACGGCGGTGGGCCGCCGCTCTTCTGACCGCGGTGGCGGTGGCGGGCTGCGGCTCCGGCGCGGAGGCGCCCGCGTCGCCCGGTGCGAAGGGGGTGCCGGAGGTCAAGGAGGAGAAGGACCTGCCGGACCTCCCCCTCGACCGCTACCGGTTCGACACCGAGGAAAGCAGGCGGTTCGGCAAGGCGCAGCGCTTTCTGGCCCAGCGGTGCATGATCCGCCTCGGGTTCACCGACTTCCCCGCCGACCCCAAGCCTCTGGCCCCTTCCACTCCGGCGACGACGCTCGTCGTCACCGCCCTGCCGACATCGCTGGGCGCATTCGACCTCGATCAGGCCAAGCGGTGGGGCTACGGCTGGGAGCCGAGGCTCCGTAAGTCCTTGGAGCCGACCGGACGGGCGATGACCCAAGCGGAGTTCGCGGCCCTGTACGGCATGTCCAGCACCGGAGCCACCCCGAAAGGGAGCAAGCCCTCCGAGCGGGGGTGCTCGGGGCGGGCGAACAATCAACTGCTCAAGGGCGTCGCGGACTCCAGGCGCATGTGGACCCTTCCCGCCACGCACGATGCCGATCTGCAGAAGGCGGTGAAGAAGGACCGGCAGGTGCGCCGGGCCTTCGCCACCTGGTCGAAATGTGTCGTGGACAAGGGCGGCAAGCGGTTCGCGGATCCGATGGCCGCGTACGGCGACAAGGGGTGGCGGCGAGGCAAGGACGGCAACACCCCCCACACCCGGCGGGAGGTGGCCACGGCCGTCGCCGACGTCGAGTGCAAGCGGGAGCAGAACACCCTCGGCGTGTGGTGGGCCGCCCTTGCCAAGCGTCAGCGCTCCGACATCCAGCGGAACAAGCACGAGTACGACATGGTGCGCCGTGATCTGGACGTGCTGAGGGGCAACATACGCAAGGTTCTCGGCTGACCGGCGCCCAGCTCCGTCGTCCGGGGGAGAACGGAGATGGGTCACGTCGGCGATGTGCGGCAACACCCGTCGCAATGATGATCGTCGGCATGAGAAAACCCCTCGCTTTCATCGCCGCACCGCTCCTGGTCATCGTCTACGCGGTCATCCGCATCCTGGACGGTCTGGATGGCGAGCGCGGCCCCGGTCTCGCCTGGATGACCGGTCACCTGGCCTTCCTCGCCGCGTTGCTGCTGTTCGTCCCGGTGTTCCTGGACCTGCGACGGCTGGCAGGCGGTGGCAGGTTCGCTACGTGGACGGTCGCCGCGGCCCTCGCCGGCACCGCCTGCACCGTGGTCCAGATCGCCGTCGACATCGTCATCGGGGCATTGGCCAGCGACCACGACGACATGCGGGCGATGTTCTCCGACGTCATCAAGGTCCCCGGGATGGACATGGTCGTCTACACGGTCGGACCAGTGCTGTTCTTTCTCGGCCTGGCCGTCGTGTTCTGTCAGCTCGCGGTGGCCCGGGCCGTTCCGGCATGGTGGGCGGCGTCCGTCGTGACTGGAGCGCTGGTATTGCCGGCGGGGCCCGATCTGCTGCCGGTCGCGGGCGTGTTGCTGTGCGCCGGACTGGTGCCGCTCGCCCGCCGCGTCGCCCGCGGCGAAACGGTGCACGCCTGAGGTCCCGCCGAACGCCTCCCGTGGGAGAATCCACCCTCGTGTCCGCGCTGCCTGTCTTTCCACCGCTTCGCCGTCTGATGGATTCGTCATGGTCGGACGCAGGGCTCGCCATCGTCGTCGCCGCCGCCCAGCTCTCCCCCCTGCTGTTCCGGCACAGCGACAGTGGGCGCCCCTGGCACTGGTGGGGCTATGTCGCGGCGGCCGGGGCGTCACTCCCGCTGGCGGCGCGGCGGCGCGCTCCGGTAGCGGTCCTGCTGGTCTGCGCCGCCTTCTCCGTCCTCTACGACTTGACCGACCCGGTCGCTCCACAGCCGCTGTGGTACGCAGTCCTCATCGCGTTGTACGGGGTGGCGTCCGTCTGCCCGTCCCGGGTCCGGATACCCGTGTTCCTGGGAATGTGTGCGGGCGGCCTCGCCACAGTCGGCTCGCTGGACACCGCGACCCGCGGCGTCGTGCTGTACGTCGCCGCCTATGCGCTCGGCCGGGCCTCGGCCGGGTCCCGTGCCCAGGCAGCCGTTCTCGCGGAACGCGCTGTCCGCCTCGAAAGCGAACGCCGGGCAGCCGAGGAACGCGCCGCCGAGCGCGAACGCGCACGCATCGCCCGGGACATGCATGATGTGCTGGCTCACTCGATCAGCCTCATGGTCGTCCAGGCCGAGGCGGGCCCGGTCGTGCTGGAGACGGCCCCCGCCCGCGCCGCGGCCGCGTTCGGCGCGATCGCCGGCACCGGTCGCGAGGCCTTGGACCAGTTGCGCCGGATGCTCGCCGTGCTCAGGGACGAGGAGGGCACACGAGCTCCGCAGCCGACGGTTCACGACCTGCCCGAGCTCACCCGGAAGGTCGCCCGAGCCGGCGTGGAGGTGCGCTGCACCACCGAAGGCGAGCCACGTCCACTGCCCGCCGACTGCGGTGTCGCGGCCTACCGGATCGTGCAGGAGGCCCTGACCAACGTCGTCAAGCACGCCAGAGCGGACCGCGCCGAGGTACGGCTTTGCTGGCGTGACAACGACCTGGAGATCCTCGTCGGCGACAACGGCCGTGGCGCGGGAACGAACCTGCCGTCCGGCGGGAACGGCCTGATCGGCATCCGCGAGCGGGCCGCCGCCTGCGGCGGGACCGCGACGGCGGGCCCTCGGGCGGACCGACTCCCGGGATTCGAAGTGAGAGCGCGGCTGCCCGTGGCCGCCCCGGAAATCGGAGTGGCGTCATGACGATCCGTGTCGTGGTGGCCGACGATCAGGAGTTGGTCCGCGCCGGCTTCGCCATGATCCTGGCCGCGCAGCCCGGCATCGAGGTGGTCGCGGAGAGCGGCGACGGGTTCGAGGCGGTCGGCGCCGCCCGCGCGCACCGCCCCGATGTCGTCCTGCTCGACATCCGGATGCCGGGGATGGACGGTATCGAGGCAGCCCGGATCATCTGCGCCGAGACGGCCTGCCGGGTGATCATGCTGACCACTTTCGGGCAGGACGGCTACCTCTTCGACGCCCTGCGCGCGGGCGCGAGCGGCTTCCTGCTCAAGGATGTGCGGCGGGACGACCTCGTACACGCCGTCCGAATGGTCGCGGCCGGCGACTCGCTGCTCGCCCCCTCCGTCACCCGCACCCTGATCGCCGCCTTCACCTCCGGCGCGGTGGTGCCACCACCGCGGACCGAACGACTGGACGTGCTCACTGCCCGCGAGCGAGAGACACTGCGGCTGCTCGGTTGCGGCCTGTCCAACGCGGAGATCGCGGCGGCGCTGGTGGTGAGCGAGCACACCGTGAAAACGCATGTCAGCAACATCCTCACCAAGCTCGGACTCCGCGACCGCGTCCAAGCCGTGATCGCCGCCTACGAGACCGGGATTGTGATCCCAGGCCGGTTCACCGACTGAGCCGTGGCGGCAGGCGCGTACCCGGGCCGGAACGTCAGCCGACGGCCCCCGGCTCGCTCGTCGCGCCGTCCTCGGGGGTGTCCGTGGTGGCGGGGCTGGGCGAGGCGGATGCGGAGGGGGTCGCCTTCGGCGGCTCCCCGGACGATGCCGAAGGCGAGGCCGACGCCGAGGAGGTGCCGGACGGCCCGGAGGTGTGGCGGGATGTCGTCGTGGTGGCTTTGGCCGAGGAGGAGCCCCGCCTGCTCGCGGTGGACGTGGGCTTCTTGGCGGAGGGCGACTGCCGGGCGGTGGGCCCGGTGACGGCGCCGCCGTTCGTGGCGGCCGAAGGGCCGGGGGACGGGGTGGCCGATCCCGAATTCCCCTTGTGGGAACGGCCCTTATTGGACTGCTCGCTTTCCTTGGAAGTCGCCGAACTCCCCGGGATCAGCGTTTCGGGGGCGAAGGGAGTGCCGCCCATGATGGCCACCGCGAGCACCGTGGCGTATCCGACGGAGGCGATTCCCGCGACCACGCCGACCCGCCGGAACACGCGGGCCCTGCGACCCGAGGAATCGACGAATACGGGCCCCTCGGAGCCGGCGGTACGGACACGGCGACGGGCACGCCGAGCGGGGTCGGCGTGCCCCTCCGCCACGGGCTGCGACTTCATGACGGCACGTTAACAGAATTCTTCCCGGATAAAGCTATGGCCTTTCTTTGGCGGGTGAATTCAGAATTCTCATTTTGTCGGCTCGGTCTTTTCCGTGGCCGCCCCGTAACTGCGCGGCGCCGTCGTGGAGGGCGGCAGACCGGCGTTGAATCGGGTGTCGACGTAATCGGCGAAGTCGAAGCGGCGCGGGGTCAGCTTCAGCTTGGCGAAGGTGTCCGCGATCTTCTGTTCCGAGGCAATGGCGTCCTTGTCGACGGTCACATACACCCGGGTGCCGTTGGTCCGCTTCACCGAGTCCAGCGCCACCTCGTACGGCAGCCCGGTCTCCTTCGCCCAGATCTTGGCCCATGCCTCCGGGTGCTTGTAGACCCAGTCCTGGGCGCGGCGCAGCCGCTTGAGATAGTCGCCGATCGCCTTGGCCTTCTTCTTGTCCTCGAGCGAGGAGGGGTTGGCGACCTGGAAGTTGAGGCCGTTGACCACGCCCTGACCGGTGGTGAGGATACGGGCGTCCGCCGACCGAACCGCCTGGGAGGTGTACGGGTCCCAGATGGCCCAGGCGTCCACCCTGTCGCGGGTGAAGGCCGCGAGCGCGTCGGCGGGCTGGAGGAAGGTGACCTTGACGTCCTTGATCGACAGCCCGGCCTTCGCGAGCGAGGCGACGAGCTGGTAGTGCGCCGAACTGCCCTGTGCGACGGCCACCGACTTGCCCTTGAGGTCGGCGACCTTCTTCAGCGGCGAGCCCTTCTTCACCAGGATCGTCTCGCCGTCGGCGGTGCCGTGCTTGGCGGCCACCACCTTGATGTTGGAGTTGGCGGCGGCGGCGAAGACCGGCGGGGTGTTGCCCACCCCGCCGATGTCCACCGCCTTGGCGCTCACCGCCTCCAGGATCGGCGGCCCGGAGGTGAAGGTCGACCACCGGATCTTGTACGGCAGGTCGTCCAGCTCGCCGGCGGCGCGCAGCACCGCCTCGTCGTTGCCCTTCTGGTCGCCGACCCGCAAGGTGAGATCGCCCTTGCCATCGGTGTTCGAGCCCGCACCGCCCGAGTCGTCGGCGGACGACGTGGCGGTGCAGGCGGCCAGCAGGAGGGCGAAGGGGAGGAGCAGGGCCGGGGCGATACGCCGTCTCATATCGGCAGATCCGTTCGTGAGGGTGGTTCGGATGGCGCGGGGATGTGCGTCGATGTGGTGCGTCGGAGACGAGGGGGGCGTCATGCGGCCTTACGGGGCGATGCCGCGGTCGATGCCGCGGTGGCCGTTGTGGGAGCGGCGGTGGGAGCCGCTGTCGGAGCCACCACGCCCAGCCGGTCGAGGAGTTCGGCGCGCAGCTCCGCGAAGCGCGGATCGGAGATGTCGCGCGGCCGGTCCAGGCCGATCTCCCGCTCGTACGCGATCACGCCATGGTCCATGACCAGCACCCGGTCGGCGAGCAGCAGCGCCTCCTCGACGTCGTGCGTCACCAGCAGCACCGCGCAGCCGCGCCGCTGCCACAGCTCGGCGACCAGCTGCTGCGCCTTGATGCGGGTGAGCGCGTCCAGCGCGCCGAACGGCTCGTCGAGCAGCAGCAGATCGGGCTCGCGCACCAGCGCGCGGGCGAGCGAGGCGCGCTGGGCCTCGCCGCCGGACAGCGTCTTGGGCCAGGCGGTCGACCGGTGGCCGAGGCCGACCTCCGCCAGGGCCCGCTCGGCGACCGCCCGCCCGGGGCGGCCGGGAAGCCCCAGCAGCACATTGCGCCAGACCCGCTTCCACGGCATCAGCCGCGGCGACTGGAAGGCGACCGCCTTGGCGCGCGGTACCAGCACCTCGCCCTCGATCTCCCGGTCGAGCCCGGCGAGAATGCGTAGCAGGGTGGACTTGCCGCAGCCGCTGTGGCCCAGCAGGGCGACGAACTCGCCGGGGCGTACGGTCAGTTCCAGCTGGTCGATCACGGTTCGGCCGTCGAAGGTCCGGGTCAGCCCGTGGACCCGTACGGCGGCGGGCGCGTCGGGTCCGGCGGGGGCATCGGCAGGCCCATCGGTGGGGATCTCGGCGGGCGTTTCCTTTTCGACCGGGCCTATTTGCCCGTGAAGCTCGGTCGCCATTGCAGCAGCAGCCTCTCAAGAGTACGGACGATGAAATCGGCGAGCAGGCCGAGCGCGGCGTAGACGATCAGGCAGACCACGATCACATCGGTCTGGAAGAACTCCCGGGCCCGGTTGAGCAGAAAGCCGATTCCGTCGTCGGCGTTGATCGTCTCGCCGAAGACCAGCGCCAGCCAGGCGGTGGCGAGCGAGTACCGCAGCCCGGTCATCGCCCCCGGCAGGGCCCCGGGCAGCACCACATGGCGGATCAGCCCCCAGCGGCCGAGCCCGAGCGAGGTTCCGGCCTCGATCAGCTGGGCGTCGACCCCGCGGATGCCCGCGTAGACGTTCAAGTACAGATGGAAGGTCACACCGAGCGCGATGAGGGCGATCTTCGGCGCCTCGCCGATGCCCAGCCAGATGATGAACAGGGGGATCATCCCGACCCAGGGAATGGTGCGCAGCATCTGCACCGTCGCGTCGACCAGGTCCTCGCCCAGCCGGGACAGCCCCGAGACGAGGGCGAGCGACACCCCGGCCACCGCGCCGATCAGCAGCCCGACCAGCACCCGTTGCACCGACACCAGCATGGCGTGCGGCAGGGTGCCGTCCCCGATCAGGTCGGAGGCGGTACGGGCGATGGTGCCGGGGGAGGCGAGGGTGTCGGCGGACAGCACACCGGTGGCGCTGCACACCTGCCAGGCGATGAGCAGGACGAGGGGACCGGTCGTACGGCGCAGCCACCGGGGCACGGTGCGGCGGCGCGCGGACAGCGGAACGACCGGTTCGAGAACCGGGGACATGAAGGCTCCACAAACGGGGTGGGCGACGCGGGAACGGTGGGGGAACGTGCTGGGAACGCGCGGGAGGAGAAGCGCGGTGAGCGGTAAGAAGCGTCGGCGCAGGCGTGCTTACGCGCGACGTCGTGACAGGATCAGCAGCCGCCGGGACACGCGGCGGAGGCCACCCGCAGCAGGTCGATATGACCGCGCGTGGTGAGCAAGGCTGACGTAGACATGCCCTTGAACGTAGCGAGGGCGTCCGGATCCGGTCAATGGCGTCTTGCCACTCGGACCTTTGTTGCGGCGGTTTTACGGGCGGACGTACGAGGATGGAGCCATGACCCAGACCTTCCGCACCCACATCCTTCGGATCACCACGGGCTCCACCGAGCGGGTCGCCGATCTCACGGCCGACTGCGAGGAGTATCTGAGGGAGGTGAGCCAGGGCCGGGACGGGCTGCTCAATGTCTTCGTCCCCCACGCCACCGCCGGTATCGCGATCCTGGAGACGGGCGCGGGAAGCGACACCGACCTGCTCGCCGCGCTGCACGAGCTGCTGCCCGCCGACGACCGCTGGCGCCACCGCCACGGCAGCCCCGGCCACGGCCGCGACCATGTGCTCCCCGCGCTTGTGCCCCCGCACGCCACGCTTCCAGTCATCGGCGGCCGGATGGCGCTCGGCACCTGGCAGTCCGTATGCCTCGTCGACACCAATAAAGACAATGTCAACCGTCAGGTTCGACTGAGCTTCCTGGGCTGAGCAAGATCGTCCTGGGTGTGGCCGCCAAATCTCCGTACCTTGCGTGCTCGAAACGGAGAAGTCTTGCGCGGTACGGACCTGAACATGATCGAACGCCCCTACGACGGATGCGGGAAGTGCCTGCTCGGTGGTGGCGGCGGAGACCTCGGGAATGCGCACTCCCGCGGTGGAGAGACCGTCGGTGATGATGAGTCCGGGGTTCGGTGATGACTCTCGAGCCCGGCGACGTCACGGCGCCGGCACCGGCCGGCGTCGGCCCTGTCGTCGACGGGGACGCTCTGGCCATGGAGATCACGGGGCTCGGCCGCCTGGAGGTATCCGTCTCCGTGCGTGACGCCGCGCCCTACGAGGCACGCACCGGGGCACACCTCAACCCCGTCAGGCTCAGGAACCGAACGCGAACGTTGGCCTGACCTCCGTCACATCGTTGCGCTCGACGACTGTTCCGGACAAAAAGTGAGAACCCCCAGGCGAAGCGACGCGAACCGAGGTGGCGATCGATCCCACGTTACCTGGCCCCGGCTGCGCCCTACCCACACGCTGCTCCCGCGCCCCACCGAGCCGCCCCCGCCCGCGTCGGCCAAATGGCCCGGCAGTTCGGGGACCTGGGGCGGGCGCTTCCTGTCGGAGCCGACGGGCTCCATGTCCTGAGCTCGTCTACCGACACCGTCACGGGCCCCTGAAACGTGAAATCAATGTCCACCGTTCGGGACAACGCCAACCAGCCTCCGAGCTGTCTCACAGCGAGCCTGGGTGGGCGGCCCCCGGGGGAACACCCCCATTCAGGGGGTATTACGAAATGATTACAACACCTACCGCTTACCAGGGAGGTGGGTTCAGGATCCGTGGATCACACACTTTCCGCCACCCATGACAAGGGAGCACAGACACCATGGCCGAAACCGACCGCACACGGGCCGTCGAGGACGCACTCGCCGCGCTCGACCTGGACACGAAGACACGGCTGCTCGCTGGGCAGGACATGTGGTCACTGCCCGCGCTGCCCGAGATCGGGCTTGCGTCATTGGTGATGTCGGACGGACCGATCGGGGTACGCGGGGTGCGCTGGACCGCCGACGACCCGTCGATCGCCCTGCCCAGCCCCACCGCCCTGGCGGCCACCTGGGACCCGACGCTCGCTCGGCGCGCGGGCAACCTCCTGGCCCAGGAGGCGCGGCGCAAGGGGGTGCACGTGCTGCTGGCGCCCACCGTGAACCTGCACCGCTCACCGCTGGGCGGACGGCACTTCGAGGCGTACAGCGAGGACCCGTATCTCACCGGCGAAATCGGTAGCGGCTACGTGGCCGGTGTCCAAGACGGCGGGGTGGGCACGACGGTGAAGCACTTCGTGGCCAACGACGCCGAGACCGAACGCTTCACCACCGACAACAAGGTCGGCGCTCGGGCCCTGCGCGAGCTCTACCTCGCCCCCTTCGAGGCCATCGTGGAGAACGTCCACCCCTGGGGCATCATGGCCGCCTACAACTCGGTCAACGGCCGCACCATGACCGAGCACAGCTATCTGCAGAACCAGGTGCTGCGCGGTGAATGGGGCTTCGACGGCTCCATCGTGTCCGACTGGATGGCCGCCCGTGACACCGTCGGCGCCATCCTCGGCGGGCTGGACATCGCGATGCCAGGCCCCAAGACCGTCTACGGCCAGGCGCTGGCCGCCGCCGTGCGCGCCGGGCAGGTGGAGGAGTCCGCCGTCGACGACGCGGTGCGCAATGTGCTGCGCCTCGCCGCCCGCGTCGGGATCCTGAAGGACGCTCCCGCCGCCGTCGCGCCCGAGGACATCCCCGCCGAGATCGACGGCGCCGCTCTCGCCCGCGAGATCGCGCGCCGGGCCTTCGTGCTCGTACGCAACGAAAACGACGCGCTGCCTCTGTACCCAGCCGCCCTTCGCTCCGTGGCCCTCATCGGCAAGGCCGCGCGGGACGCGCGGGTGCTGGGCGGCGGCTCGGCGCAGGTGTTCCCCGAGCGCGTCGTCTCACCGCTGGACGGCCTGCGGGCCGCTCTTCCGGCGGGCGCCCGGCTGACGTACTGCCTCGGCGCCGACCCGAGCGAAGAACTCGCCATCGCAGACCAGGGATTCGAGCTGCGCGCGATCGCGCGGGCCGAGGACGGCCGGGAACTCGGCTCCACCTCGCTGCCCAATGGCCAGGTCCAGTGGCTCGGTGGCGACCTGCCCGAGGGCGTCGCCCCTCAGGAGTTGCACAGCGTCGAGGTGGCCGGCACCTTCACCCCCCGGGAGTCCGGCTCGCACTCCTTCGGCACGAAGGGGCTCGGCGGCTTCAGGCTGGTCGTGGACGGGGCGGTCCTCTTCGACGGCATCCAGGCCTCCGACCATGACGACCCCTTCGAAGCGTTCTTCGGTGCCCCGGTACCGCGCGGCCACATCGATCTGAAGGCCGGTGAACGGGTCGAGGTCAGCCTCACGCACGTCGTCCCGGACGGGTTCCTCGACGCCTCCATCGTGTCCGTCGGCTTCTCACTGGTGCACGGCGAGCCGGAAAGGGACCCGGACGAGCTGATCGAAGAGGCGGCCGCGGCCGCCGCCGCGGCCGAAGCCGCGGTGGTCGTGGTCGCCACCACCGAGCGGGTCGAGAGCGAGGGCTTCGACCGTAAGCATCTCCGTCTGCCGGGCCGTCAGGACGAGCTCGTCGCCCGGGTGGCGGCGGCCAACCCGCGCACGGTCGTGATCGTCAACGCCGGATCCCCGGTGGAGATGCCGTGGCGCGAGGATGTCGCCGCGGTGCTGCTGGGCTGGTTCCCGGGCCAGGAGGCCGGAACCGCGCTGGCCGATGTTTTGTTGGGGGCCGAGGAGCCGGGCGGGCGGCTGCCGACCACCTGGCCGGCGCGGCTCGAGGACGCCCCGGTGACACGGGTGGTCCCAGCCGATGGCGAACTCTCCTACGAAGAGGGCGTGTTCATCGGCTACCGGGCATGGGAGCGGCGCCTCGCGGGGCAGGGCAGGCAAGGCCGACCCGAGCCCGCGTACTGTTTCGGCCACGGTCTGGGCTACACAGACTGGGAGTACGAGACGGCCGAGTACACCGCGCCGGAGGCGGGGGACGACGGCCTGGGCACCGTCGCCGTCCGGGTCCGCAACACCGGAGCGCGCGACGGCCGCGAGGTGGTACAGGTCTATCTCGCCGTGCCGGGCGACGACACGGCGGAGCGGCCCCTCCGGCGCCTCGCGGGCTTCGCCTCCGTCGAGGCCGCGCCCGGTGAGACCGCCGAGGCGGTCATCACCCTGCCCCGCCGCGCGGCGGAGATCTGGGACGAGGAGACGAACGGCTGGCGGCTGATCCCCGGCATCTACACCGCCGAGGCCGGCCGCAGCCTCGCCGACCGCCGGCTCATCGTCGAGGTCGACGTCCGCGCCTGACCGGCCCGGCGCAACCCCGCGCCCGGCAACCGGTACATCGCAACGGGAAACGCCGCGGGCCTGCCGGCCGTGCCAGCCGGCAGGCCGCTCCGGGAACGGACTACGCGCTGCGAAGGA
Source organism: Streptomyces sp. NPDC020845 (assembly GCF_044334165.1). Classification (NCBI taxonomy): domain Bacteria; kingdom Bacillati; phylum Actinomycetota; class Actinomycetes; order Kitasatosporales; family Streptomycetaceae; genus Streptomyces; species Streptomyces sp. NPDC020845. Next base: position 353,110 of record NZ_JBIRSJ010000003.1, read on the forward strand.
CTTGAGTGCCCAGAAGATCCTCCATCGCGGCTGTCATCTCGGCGACGAGGTCGTGTCGCGGGTCTATGAGCCACTGGAGCTGGAGCCCGTCCCACATGGCGACAAGGGACCCCGCGATCGCCTGGGGGTCCCTGCTGTTGGAGATGCGGCCCTTGTCCTGGTCCCGCTGGATGAAGAGGGCGAGCATGGCGATGACCTTCTCGTATCTGTCACGGAACCACTGGTGCGCGGGATGGTCCGGAGATGAGGATTCCGCGGCCATCAGGGCGAGCAGCCGCAGTATCTCCCGCCGTTCGAGGTTGCGGCGAACGTAACGCAGCACGGCGTACGCCACGCCCTCTCTCCGGCTGTCCGCTTGGAAGGAGTCGACGTTCGCGCCGTCGGCGTTCTCAAGGACCGCCACGAGGAGCTCGCTCTTGCTGGGGAAGTGGTGCACGACAGTGGTCAGGCTGAGATCGAGTTGTTTCGCGATCTCCCGCAGGGACCCGCCTCGGTAGCCGCACGCTGAGAAGACGGATGTGGCGGAGCTGATGATCTCGGCTCGGCGCCGCGCGCTCTTGGCGTAGGGGCCACGCCGGGCGACGGGGCGAATCTCTTCGGTCATGGCATCAACCCTATGGCGCCGCGCGGCCGCGCCACGCCTCGCCGGCAGCGGCCGGAGCGTCGCGGGTTCCCCCTGCCGAAACTATGGCACTCGTTCGTTTTTCATTGTACCGTCGCGCTCACCTACCCCACGACGTGCGGATGAGCCGCTCACGCGCCCCTCGGGTGGAGAGGAATGGACAAGGATGTTCAGATCACAGGCCGCGAAGACACTCGTCGTCGGATTGACCGCCGCGCTGCTTCTGACCGGCTGCGGCCGGACCGACGCCAAGCGGGGACAGGGGTCCGCGGGTGCCCCGGTCGACAGCTCACCCGCCACCGGCGATATCACCGTGTGGGCGATGGGCACGGAGGGTGAGCTCCTGCCCAAGCTGGCTGCCCGGTTCGAGAAGGCGAACCCTGACGCGAAGGTGAAGGTCACAGCTGTTCCGTGGCAGGACTACGGCAAGAAGGTCGAAACGGCGATCGCGTCCGGTGACACCCCTGACGCCACTTTGGTGGGTGCCTCCGATATCGCGACGTTCGCGACCACGGGCGGGCTGGAGCAAGTCCCGCCGAAGCTCGTCGACGACTCCGCCTTCTACCGCGGTGCCGTCCGGAGCAGTGCCTTCGACGGGGCCACGTACGGTGTCCCCTGGTACGTGGAGACCCGCGCCCTCTTCTACCGCAAGGACCTGGCACGGGCTGCCGGAGTGTCCGCGCCGAAGACCTGGAACGAGTACCGCCCGTTCCTCAAGGCCCTCCAAAAGAAGGGCGCCAAGTGGGGCCTCTCGCTGCCCACCGGCGCGGCGCAGAGCTGGCAGAGCGTGTTGCCTTTCATGTGGCAGGCCGGAGCCCGGCTCATGAACGAGGACAAGACAGAGTTCACCTTCGATACCCCTGAGGCGCTCAAGGGACTGGAGTTCTACCAGTCGTTCTTCACCTCGAAGACCGTGAGCCGGAATGGCCCGGTGAGTCTCGGAGAGATCGAGCCGGAGTTCGTCTCCGGGTCCACTGCCGCGCTCATTTCCGGCCCGTGGGAACAAGGTCTGCTGAAGTCCGCCGGCGGCGATTCCTTCGTCAAGGACAAGGTGGGTATCGCGCCGCTCCCGGCAGGGCCCGATTCCAATGCCAGCTACATCGGCGGCGGGAACTGGACGGTGTTCAAGGACGCCAAGAACCGTGAAGGGGCCTGGAAGTTCATCCGGTGGATGGCTCGGCCCGACAGCCAGAAGGCATGGTACGAGCTGTCCGGCGATCTCCCTGCCGTACAGTCGGCCTGGAACGAGGGAAAGCTCGCAACCGACCCCGCCCTGGGCGTTTTCCGGACTCAGCTCAAGACCGCTCAGCCGGGTCCGACTGCCATCAGGTGGAAGCAAGTCACCGCGGTACTGGATTCCGAGATCGAAAAGGTCGCCAAGGGCGTCTCATCGCCGAAAGCAGCGCTGCAGAGAGTCCAGGCCAAGGCCTCGACGATCGGAACCGGAAACCAGCGATGACTCCGACCGCCTCGATGAAATCCTTGCCGGAGCGCCCCGCCGGCCCCGCCGGCACCCGGCGAACGGCTTCGCCCCGCGCCGCATCAGGACGCCTTCGACGCACACTGATCGCCTGGGGTTTCTGCTCGCCGTTCATCGCGCTGTTCGCCACCTTCGGCGTCTGGCCCATCTTCTCTTCTCTGTCGATGAGTGTTACCGACATCACCAGCCGGGACATACGGACACCGTTCAGCGTCAACTTCGTGGGCCTGGACAACTACAGCACTCTGTTCTCGGATCCCACCTTCGTCCGCGCGGTCCGCAACACCCTCTATTTCGTCGCCGTGGGGATCCCGCTGACGATGGTGATCGCCCTCGCCCTCGCCGTCGCGCTCAACTCGGGGATTCAGCGCGCGAAGGGATTCTTCCGGGTCGCGTACTTCGCCCCCGTGGTGACGAGCGTCGTGGCCATCGCAGTGGTATGGAGGTATCTCTACAAGCCGGACGGGATGCTCAACTCCATCCTCGCCGTCATAGGAATCCACGGCCCCGACTGGCTGAACGACCCGAACTGGTCGATGCCCGCCCTCATCCTGATGGCGGTGTGGCGCCACTTCGGCATCCCCATGGTGATTTTCCTGGCAGGACTGCAGGCAGTGCCTGCTGAACTGTACGAGGCGGCGCGCATGGACGGCGCCACACGCTGGCGCGCTTTCCGTAGCATCACCCTGCCGCTTCTCAGGCCGACCACCCTGATCGTCGCAGTACTTCTGAGCGTCAGCTACCTTCAGTTCTTCGAAGAACCGTTCGTGATGACGAGCGGCGGCCCGCTGGACAGCACGACATCGATCAGCTATTACGCGTACCAGCAATTCGGCTTCGGCAATTACGGTGTGGCCTCCGCGGCCTCCTATGTGCTGGTGGCCGCGATCGCGCTGCTCAGCTTCGTTCAATTCCGAATCTTCCGAGCGAAGGCCTGACATGATCTCCACGACCGCATGGACGGTTTCGGCCGGCCGCGACATCAGCGCACGCCGACGCATCCCGACTTCCCGAATCCTGGTCTACGGCGCCTTGATCCTGGGCCTCGTCGCGACGCTGGCTCCGTTCGCCTGGATGTTTCTCGGGTCGGTCAAGCCGACCGGCGAAATCGTCGCCCATCCGAGCGCCTGGCTCCCCGACGCTCCGACGCTGGTGAACTTCGACCAGTTGCTTTCGAAGCAGAACTTCGAACTGTACTTCCTCAACAGCGTACTGGTCGCCCTGGCCTGCGTCGCGGGGAATCTGTTGTTCTGCTCGATGGCAGGGTACGCGTTCGCGAAAATCGAGTTCGCCGGGAAACGTGTTCTGTTCGGCCTCGTGCTTACCATGCTGATCATCCCGGGCGTCACCACCTTTGTGCCGCTCTTCGTTCTGGTCAGCAACATGGGCCTGAGCAACTCCTACCTCGGGTTGATCCTCCCCTTCCTTGTGACACCGCTCGGCGTATTCCTCATGCGGCAGTTCATCCAGGACATCCCGGACTCCCTTGTCGAGGCAGCCCGCCTCGACGGTGCCGGTGAGATCCGGACGTTTCTCAGGGTGATCATCCCGCTCTGCCGGCCTTCTCTCGCGACCCTGGCGATCCTGACGTTCCTCGCGCAGTGGAACAACTTCCTGTGGCCACTCGTGATCGCGCAGACAGAGGAGCACTACACGCTGCCCGTCGCGCTCGCGTTGTTCTCCGTGGGTGCCAACGGCACCAACTACGGCCTGCTGCTCGCCGGCGCGGTAACCGTCGTCACACCGATCGTCCTGCTCTTCCTGGCCCTCCAGAAACACTTCATCCAGGGAATCGCCAACACCGGCATCAAATAGCCGGCACGCCCCCCACGACTCGACCACCGCGTGACCATCACGCCAAGAATCAGGAGAACGACGATGCTTCGCCCGCAGGACGGTCCCACACGCGAACGCCGCTCATTGGGTGGTTTGTGGAGGCTCCGGCTCGACCCGGAGGGAGCCGGCCGCACCGAAGGCTGGTGGCGCTCGCCCCTCGCATCGGCCGTGGACATGCCGGTACCGGCCAGCTATAACGACATCTTTCCCGATGCGACAATCCGCGACCACGTGGGCGACGCGTGGTACCAGACGAGCATATGGGTGCCGGCCCGCTGGGCGAAGGAACGGATCGTCCTGCGGTTCGACGCGGCCACCCACCGCGCCACCGCCTGGGTCAACGACACCGAGGTCGTATCACACGAAGGCGGCTACACTCCGTTCGAGGCCGACGTCACCGCACACCTCCGGCCGGGAGCCGAGAACCGTGTCACCGTCGTGGTCAACAACGAATTGACGTGGGAGTCGATACCGCCAGGCCGTATCGAGGAACGCGCCGACGGCCGCCGGACGCAGCGGTACTTCCACGACTTCTTCAACTACGCGGGTCTGCACCGGCCGGTCTGGCTGTACACCACGCCCCGTACGCACATCAGTGACATCACCGTGGCCACGAGCTTCGAGGGCACGACCGGTGTGGTCCACTACCGGCTGGACACCACCGGGGAGGCGAACTCGGTCCGTGTGGCGTTGCGCGACGCCTCCGGCACCGAGGTGGCCGCCTCCACCGGTGCGGTCGGCGCACTACGAGTGCCCGACGTGCACCCCTGGGCACCCGGCGACGGCTACCTCTACGAACTCGCGGCCACGCTGTTGGACACCTCGGGCGACGTCATCGACGACTACCGCCAGTCCGTCGGCGTGCGCACCGTGGAGGCACGAGGCAGGCAGTTCCTGATCAACGGAAACCCCTTCTATTTCAAGGGATTCGGCAAACACGAGGACGCCGCGGTGCGCGGCAGAGGCCACGATGACGCGTTGATGGTGCATGACTTCGCGCTGCTGGAGTGGACCGGCGCGAACTCGTTCCGGACCTCGCACTACCCCTACGCGGAAGAGGTCCTCGACTATGCCGACCGCCACGGTGTGGTGGTGATCGACGAGACAGCGGCGGTCGGCCTCAACCTCAATATCGGCGGAGGCGTCTTCAAAACCGGCAAGGTGACCACCTTCTCCCCGGACACCATCGGCGAAAGTGCCCAGAGCAACCACTTGCTGGCGATCCGGGAACTCGTGGCACGCGACAAGAACCACCCGAGCGTCGTCCTGTGGTCCATCGCAAACGAGCCCGACAACGTCCAACCGGAAGCGCGCGACTACTTCGCCCCGCTGGCGGCCGAAACCCGCCGCCTGGACCCGACCCGGCCCGTCGCCTATGTCAACGCGCTGATGGGATCACCGGACCAGTGCGTGGTCACCGACCTGTTCGATGTCGTACTCCTCAACCGCTACTACGGCTGGTACTTCGGCCCCGATGACCTGGCAGCGGCCGAGATCGAGTTGGAGGCCGAACTGCGGCAGTGGGCGGAGCAGCACGACAAACCCATCGTCATCACCGAGTACGGCGCCGACACCTACGCCGGACTGCACAGCGCCGTGCCGAGCCCGTGGACCGAGGAGTACCAGACGGAACTGCTCGAGGTGTATCACCGGGTATTCGACCGGGTCGACGCAGTGGTGGGAGAACAGGTCTGGCACTTCGCCGACTTCGCCACCGCGCCCGGCGTCTTCCGTGCCGACGGCAACAAGAAGGGCGTCTTCACGCGTGAGCGCCGCCCGAAGAGCGCCGCCTTCAGCCTGCGCGCCCGCTGGCGAAAGGCTGACTGAGCGCGAGGCCGTGCCGTGAGGCGTGTGCATCGTGAAGTTGCAGTTCACCGATCTGGTGTGCGCGGGTTCCGGTGTGCTCGTGGGTGCCGGGCTGTGTGCAGGGGCCTTCGCCTGCGTTCGTGGGCGGCTTGCCCACGGGAAGGGCCCTGCACATGGTCCCGGCTGAACGCCGTTGACCGTCGCTGAATGCAACGGGAATCGAGACGGCTACGCTCCTCACCGCAGCACCGGAGACGGCCCGCAGCCAGCTGTCGAGCGTGGGAGCTAAGCCGCGGGCTCCTGTACCTCTTCGAACAGGAAGGTTTCGTTTTCCCCGAAGTCCGGGGCTTGGAAGGGGTTGGTCGTCGGAGGCGGCGATGCTGTAGTGGAACAGCGGGGTTGCCCTTCCAGGGCGGAGAACAGCGACGTCAGATCGATGAGAGGTCTCCCTTTCGTTACAGGTCCCTGAGGGGACCTGGTGGTGCCGTGACCGGGCACAGCGGTTCTACAGCTTGGTCATCTTGGCGTACGGGCTCAAGATCCGCATTTGCGCCGAGCCGAAATCCACGAGCGCCGCGATTCCATCCTCGATGCCGATCACCCGGCCGAGGCCGTACACGTCGTGTGTGACCTGGTCGCCCACGGCGAAGTGCTTGGTGGCGGGCGTGACCCGGGCCTTGAAAGGGCTGGTGGGCAAACGACGCTTCGGTGCAGCAGGCTCTGTCATTGTGGCCCCAGTATGCGCCTACGAACTGCGATGGTGGCTCTCAGGGTCAGGAGTAGTTGAACGTTGGACTCACTCCAGCATGCGCTGAGCCTGCCGCCCGGTCGGCAGACGGACGGGTCGGGCGGTTCGGCCTCATAGACGACCGATCCGCCCGTACCCTTCGTGGTGTCTACGGCGTCACATAGCGGGCGCCAAACACTGGAGGCAATACCTCGTGCTGATTGCACAGCGTCCGTCCCTGACCGAAGAGGTCGTCGACGAGTTCCGCTCCCGGTTCGTGATCGAGCCGCTGGAGCCGGGCTTCGGCTACACCCTCGGCAACTCCCTCCGCCGTACCCTCCTGTCGTCGATCCCCGGCGCTGCTGTCACCAGCGTCCGCATCGATGGTGTCCTGCACGAGTTCACCACCGTGCCGGGCGTCAAGGAGGACGTCACCGATCTGATCCTCAACATCAAGCAGCTGGTCGTCTCCTCCGAGCACGACGAGCCGGTCGTGATGTACCTGCGCAAGCAAGGCCCGGGTCTCGTCACCGCCGCCGACATCGCCCCGCCGGCCGGTGTCGAGGTGCACAACCCCGACCTGGTCCTGGCCGCGCTGAACGGCAAGGGCAAGCTGGAGATGGAGCTGACGGTCGAGCGCGGCCGCGGTTACGTCTCCGCCGTGCAGAACAAGCAGGTCGGCCAGGAGATCGGCCGGATCCCGGTCGACTCCATCTACTCGCCGGTGCTCAAGGTCACCTACAAGGTCGAGGCCACGCGTGTCGAGCAGCGCACCGACTTCGACAAGCTGATCGTCGACGTCGAGACCAAGCAGGCGATGCGTCCGCGTGACGCCATGGCGTCTGCCGGTAAGACCCTGGTCGAGCTGTTCGGTCTCGCCCGTGAGCTGAACGTGGACGCCGAGGGCATCGACATGGGCCCGTCCCCGACGGACGCCGCCCTGGCCGCCGATCTGGCGCTGCCGATCGAGGAGCTCGAGCTCACCGTTCGCTCCTACAACTGCCTCAAGCGCGAGGGCGTCCACTCGGTGGGCGAGCTCCTGGCGCGCTCCGAGGCGGACCTCCTCGACATCCGTAACTTCGGTGCGAAGTCGATCGACGAGGTCAAAGCGAAGCTGGCCGGCCTGGGCCTGGCACTCAAGGACAGCCCGCCCGGATTCGACCCGACCGCCGCTGCCTTCGACGCGGACGACAACGGGAGCACGGGTTTCATGGGGACCGAGCAGTACTGAACGCGTCGCCAGGCCGTGGGGGAGCCGAAGGCAGAGGAGCCGGCGATGAGCACCGGCCGACCGCACCCGGCTCCCCGAAGGCCCACCGGGCGGAGATACAGATGCCCCAGCCCTCCGAGCCTGATCAGGAAGGCGAAGGCGGCCCCAAACGATCTCCAGGAACCACTCAGGGGCCTGATCCACTCACTGAAGCAGGCCCCTGACCTGGTACTGCACTGTCGGGGTGGCGGAATTTGATCGCACGGCTTCTTCGTCTCGAACGAAGAAGCCGTGGCCCGTGGCTCGCCCGCCTGGTTGGTCAGTGGTTCTCTCGCCCGGCAGGTGCGCGTCTATTCAGGGGGTTGCTGCAACGGAGGTTGGCGGACACCAACAAGGACAACCCCGACCGCCAGGTACGGCTCAGCTTCCTGGCGTGACTGCCTTCCCGCACTCCATGCGCCACTCGCGGCTGACCCACGCCGCGGAGCGGGGCGCGTCCATGTCGGTGGCCGGAGAGGAACATGATGAGTATTGAGGCATCCATCCCGTTGCGCGAAGCGGCTTTTCGTGACCTGTTCCAGAGGCCAGTACGGTCCGATTCATGGAGTGGAAGTTTCAGACGGCCGAAAAACTCGCGGCTGCCTTGCGCGCCGGTGAAGTGACCTCGGCGGAACTGACCGACGAGGCGATCGCCGGTATCGAGCGGGACGACAAGACGATCAACGCGATCTGTGTGCCGGACTTCGACCGTGCACGGGCTGCCGCGCGCGGTGCCGACCAGGCGCGCGCCCGCGGTGAGGACCGGCCGCTGCTCGGCATTCCGGTGACGGTCAAAGAGTCCTACAACATCGCCGGGCTGCCCACGACCTGGGGCATGCCGCTGCACCGGAACTACCTGCCGGCCGAGGACGCGGTGCAGGTGTCGCGGCTCAAGACCGCGGGCGCGGTGGTGCTGGGTAAGACCAATGTGCCCTTGGGACTGCAAGATATCCAGAGCTTCAACGAGATCTACGGCACCACTAACAATCCGTGGGATCACGATCGCACGCCGGGCGGATCCTCCGGCGGATCAGCGGCGGCCCTGGCGTCCGGATTCGGCGCGCTGTCCATCGGCTCCGACCTCGCCGGTTCGCTGCGCACCCCCGCGCATTTCTGCGGCATCTATGCGCACAAGCCGACACTCGGACTGGCGGCAACCCGCGGCATGGCCGCGCCGCCGGCACCGCCATTGCCGGTCGACCTCGACCTCGCCGTCGTCGGTCCGATGGCGCGCACTGCCCGCGACCTCACGCTCCTGCTCGACGTCATGGCCGGACCGGACCCGCTGACGCTCGGCAAGGCGCACGACTTGACCCTGCCGCCCGCCCGCCACGAGCGGCTCGGCGACTTCCGGGTCCTGGTCGTCGACGAGCATCCGCTCATTCCGACCGGGTCCGCTGTGCAGGCGGGCGTGAACCGGGTGGCCGACGCCCTTGCCGACGGCGGCGCCCGCGTCGAACGGCACACTCCGCTGCTGCCCGATCTGACCGAAGCCGCGACGCTCTACACGCAGTTGCTGTTTTCGGGCTCTGTCGCACGTTTTCCCGTCGACGCCTACGAGCAGCTGCGGACCCGCGCCGCCGGACTGAGCGCAGACGACCAGAGCCTCGACGCGACGCGGCTGCGCGGGATGGTGTTCAGCCACCGCGACTGGATCGAGGCCAACAACCATCGCGAACTCCACCGCCACGGCTGGCGGCAGCTCTTCGCCGAGTTCGACGCGGTGGTGTGTCCCATCACGCCCACTCCCGCGTTCCCGCACGACCACAACCCCAATCCGCTGGAACGCCGGATCGACATCGACGGCGTCGAGTGCCCGTACTTCGACCAGCTCGTCTGGGCCGGTGTGGCCACCATGCCCGGCCTGCCCGCCACCGCCATACCGGCGGGCCGGTCTCCCGAGGGTCTGCCGGTGGGAGTGCAGCTCATCGGTCCGATGTTCGAGGACCGCACCCCGCTGCGGCTGGCCGAACTGCTCGAGCAGAAGATCGGCGGCTTCCAGGCACCGAAGTAGGGCGGAATGTGGCGGACGGATCGGGCGGCCGGCATCGACCCCGCAAGACGACACGCCCCCGTCCGCACCGATTGCCGCGGCATCGGGCGCATGCTGGTTGTGAACTGGGCGCCCTTCGGGACAGGGCTTCACCCCGCGCGGACCATGCTGCTTCGCTGGCAGGGTGAGTGGCAGCAGCCGGCTGCGGGCGCCCGGACCGGGGCAGCGTCGACGTCGGCAGTGCCCATCGACGCACTGCGGGACCGGCTGCGCACATTGCGGCGGGAGATGTGGGAAGAACTGGGAGCGGCGGACAGAGGCACCCGCAGGTCGAGGGGGAGATGTGACCGACGCGGAGATCGAGGAGAGCGGGGGCGCCCGGGCGCTGCGCGCCTGGGTGATGGCCGCCACGAAGCGGGCGCTGCGACTGTACCCGCCGGGCACTCCCAACGCCGACCCGGATGTGTACGACAGCTCGATCGCCGAACTCCAAGAATTGCTACGGCTGTTGGAGCACGACGCGGAACTGCGAGCCACGGTGACGGTCCAGCTCGGCTCCGTCCTCACGATGCGGCACCTCGCCAGAGGCGGCGTGCCGCAGGACCGGGAGCGGGCGCGGCTGCTGCTGCGGGAGGCCCGCGATCCCCGGACCGAAACCGGGGCGGCGACGGATGCGGACGACCGGCGGTGGGCTGCGCTGGTCCTGCTGAGTCTGGTGATGCCCATCCCGCTGGCAGGGGGTGGGGTCGGCCAGGACGGCTTCTTCAACATGCTCGACTGGCGCGCGTACCAGGAGCCCGAGGAGATGGCGGCCATCGCGGCCGAGATGCCGGCGCTCTTGGCCGAGGCTCTGGAGTTGCCGCTGGCGCCGGAACTGCACGGCCGACTGCAGCGGATGAGCACCATGATTGCCGCACTGCCGGGGCCCGACGGACCCGGTGCCCTGCGCCAGTTCGTCGATTCGTTGCCCGAAGGCTTTCCTCATGCGGACCAGATGCGGCTGATGACGGACGTGTTGTCGGAAGCCGGGCGTACCGCCGCCGGCCCCAAACCTGCCGCGAGCGCGGAAGACCCCGCGGGTCCGGAGCCGGCTGCCCCTCCGGGCCCCTCCGGCCCGCAGCAGGGCCGAGCCCGCACATCGGTCGCGGCCGACGACGACCCCGATGTCGTCGCCATGGACGCCATGATGCCCTCAGTACTCGACGCGCTCGCAGCCTTGCGAGGCGGCGACCCGGAGGCCCTCAACCGGGCACTGCGACGGCTGCGCGCCGCACACGGAAAGCTGCCGCCCGGCCATGAGGCGAGCGTCTCCATCGAGAATTTCATCGGCATGCTGCTCCAGGCGGGGGAGAGCGTCGGCGGCAACCTCCAGGACCAGTCCCTCGGTCACGAGTACGTGACGGCGTTGGCCGACCAGATGCAGTCGTTCGCAGCGGCCTCCACGACTCCGGTAACCGCTGAGTTCGCGGTCGCGGTCCGTGTCTACCCCCTGATGAGCCGGATCGACGCGGCCTACAAGGCGGAGGACGCGGCGACGGTGCGAGCCCTCCTCGGCGAGCTCGAGGCACTTGAGGCGGACACTCCGCCGGACAACGGATTCCGCTTCCAGATCCAGCTGGCCCTGGCCCAGGCCTGTCTCTCGCTCGGCAACCTCACGAACGACAACGACATGCGGTTGCGTGGCGCCGACTACCACGAACAGAGCCTGGCAGCCGCAGCGCACGCACCCGCATTCATCAGGGAGTCGCTCTCCCAGCACGCCACCGGCCCCGATGCCGTACGAGCCCGGGTCACCGGCGACCCGACATTGCTGCAGCATGCCACCGCCGCGCCGCCTGACGCTTCGACGAGTCAGCGGTGGGACTCCGCGCAGTCCCTGATGGTCCGGTACACCCTCACCCGCGACCTCTCGGATCTCGACCCTCTCATCGCCGAACTGAGGCGGGTGTGCGACGACATACGGCAGGGCCAAAGGCCCCGGTTCGCCGCCAAGGCCCAGTGGATGCTGGCAGAGGCATACCGAGCCCGCTGGCACCACACGCAGGACCCGGCGGATCAGGCCTCCGCCACGGCCACCGCAAAAGAGGCCCTGAACACACTCGCAGCCGACGTACTCCTGCAACTGGGGTCGGAGCACGGCCTGTTGACGGCTCGCGCCGGCGCCGCGCGCAGCGTCATGGCGGCCATCTGGGCCGCGTCGCAAAACCAGGCAGAGGAGGCGGTGGCTGCCCTTGAGCTGGGCCGCGCCCTCGTGCTGCACGCTGCGTCCACGTCGCGTACCGTGCCCGAACTCCTCGACGCGCGCGGGCAGCAGGAGCTTGCCGAGGCATGGCGAAAGTCCGGCACGGCCGACGCCGGGGAGCCCGACGGGCCCCCTGGCGAGCTGCGCAGCACTCTGCGCCGCCGCGCCCTGGAGGCGCTCGGCTACCGGCAGCACGGCCTGTTCACCACGCCCACGCTCAATGAGCTGGCGGACGGTGTCGCCGAGGGCGGAGCGGACGCGCTGGTATATCTGCTGCCCGGCGAAGGTGACGCACCCGGCGTAGGGATCGTCGTGGGGGCGGACTTCGGCGTCGGCATAGGCGGCCTTCCGCTGCTGTCCGGCACCGAGAGCGGTCCCCTTGAGCGCTACCTCGACGCGGCCGCCGAACGGTCCAAGCGGCTCGGCGAACCGGCCGCAGAACAGGCCTGGGAGGAGGCCCTGTCGACGCTCTGCGACTGGGCGTACCGGGCGGCGCTCGACGACATCCTCACAGCCGTCACGCAACACCTCACCGCGGGCGAGAGCCGCCGCGAAAACCGTTCGGGCCCGCCCAGGATCGTCCTCGTGCCGTGTGGCCGCCTGGGTGTCGTCCCCTGGCACGCCGCACGCCTGCCCGCGGCGGCGTCCCACGACTACGTCTGCCAGATCGCCGTCATCAGTTACGCGGCGTCCGGCGGCCAGTTCCTGCGCACAGTGAAGCGCGCCAGCCGGGACACGACCGGCGCCGCGGTCCTGATCGCCGATCCCCGGCAGGAGCTGACCTACGCCGAGCTGGAGGCCACGGCGCTCTACGAGGCCTTCTACCCGCAGGCGCGGCTGTACGGCGAGTTCTTCGAACCGCCCGTGGAGCCGGTGGCGGCCGGCACCCCCGACGAGGTCCTCGCACTCCTGTCCGATCCTTCCAAGGCTCCCTCGCTGCTGCATGTGGCCTCGCACGGCTCCGCGGGGGTGCGTCCGACGGTGTCGGCGCTGCATCTCGCCTTTCCGGACGGCACCGACGTGCTGCCGGCCGAGGAGGGCGGCCCCGGGGCCGAGCCGGACCGGGGCATGCTGACCGTGACCCGGCTGCTGGACCGACCGTGGCACGAACAGCCCGGCGCCCAGGGGCCGTTGGTGGTCCTGAGTGCCTGCGAGACCGACCTCAGCACCCGTGACCACGACGAGGCCCTGACCCTGACGACAGCCTTCGTCTCGGGTGGGGCACGCAACGTCGTGGGATCGCGGTGGACCGCTCAGGACGGGGCCTCGGCGCTGATGATGGCGGTGTTCCACCACTACCTGACCGTCGAGGGGCAGGGACCGGCGGACGCGCTCAGGGCCGCGCAGCTGTGGATGCTCGACCCGGACCGGAAAAATCCGGGCTCGCTGACCGGCGCGCTGCTGCGCGAGATCCGGCGCCCGGGGCTCGAACGTCTGCCGGTCTGGGCGGCGTTCATCCACCAGGGACACCCAGGTCCAGGACGGGCGACGGCAGCGGCGACGCAGTCCGCCTCCGCGAAGGGAGCCGTATGAACCCGGACCCCGACCGTCAGGTGCGGCTCAGCTTCCTGGGCTGAGGAGGCCGGGCGACACAATGGTCGCGGATACGTACGCGGCGAGGAGAGCGGGGAGCGAGATGGCGGCAAAGGGGCGGGTCACGATCCGTGAGGTGGCGGAGCGGGCGGGCGTGTCCGTGGCCACGGTCTCGCGCGTACTGAGCGGGAACTACCCGGTCCCGCCGGCCACCCACACCCGGGTCATGCGCGCGGCGCGGGCCCTGGACTACGTCGCCAATGCCCATGCCCGCGCCCTGGTCGGCGGTGGCCGCAAGATGGTCGCGGTCGTGTTGCGCCAGGTCACCAGCCCCTTCTACGCACAGGTGGCCGAGGGCGTGGAGGCAGAGGCGGCCGCGCGCGGCTGGCTGTGTCTGGTGGGTACGACGGGCGGCGACCCCCAGCGCGAGCTGGAGATTGTGCAGCTCATGCGGGAGGAGGGCGCCCGGCTGGTGATCCTGGTGGGCGGGGTGGTCGAGGACGACGCCTACCGTGAGCGCGTTGCCCGCTACGCGCAGGCCCTCGACTCCTCCGGCGCCCGGCTCGTGCTGTGCGGACGGCCCGCGCCGGACCCGGACATCCCGGCGCTGGTCGTCGAGTTCGACAACGAGGCCGGGGCCCATGCCCTCACCGGACATCTGCTCTCCGCGGGCCACCGCAGGATCGTCTTCCTCGGCGGGCTGCCCGGCAACACGGCCCTGGACGCACGCGTCGCGGGCTACCGGGCCGCCCTCGCCCAGCACGGTCTGCCGCCCGAGGCCGCGCAGGTCGTCGACTGCGGCCTGGGCCGTGCCGCCGGACACCGCGCCATGACCGAACTCCTCCACGGCACACCGGAGTTCACCGCCGTGTTCGCCGGGGACGACATGGTGGCCGCCGGGGCCCTGCGCGCCATCGCCGAGGCGGGTCTGCGCGTCCCTGACGACATCTCCGTCGTCGGCTACAACGACATCCCGCTCGCCGAGGACTTCAACCCCCCGCTCACCACGGTCCGCACCCCCGCCGAGGAACTTGGCCGCGCCGCCGTACGCATCGCCCTGCGCGACCCCGAACACGCCGCGGGCGCCCACCATGTGCTCGGCACCCACATCGTCGTACGCGAGAGCGTCGCCGCGCCTCCGTCGGTGCCCGCCCGCTGACCGCCACCTGCCACCGCCCCTGCCGCCACCGGGGTCATGGGCGGACGGCGACGAGGACATGGCTGTCCCCGAACTGCCAGACCGGCCCGGCCTGGGCGAACCCCGCCTGCCGTAGCAGCGCGATATGCCGCGACAGGCACAGGCCGTTGTGGCCGACCCCCGCGTCCTGCTGGTGTGCTGGTCGCCGGCTCTCGCGGCGCTCGGCGAGCAGCCCGGCCAGCTCCGGGTCCTCGGCCGTGGCGGCCCACCAGGACTCCCAGTCCTCGTGGGCGAACGCGCGCAGCCGCTCGGAGCGCCGCGCCCCGACATGGGCGGCGATCCGCGCCGGCTGGGTGTCCTCCGGTGGGAAGTGGTCGGCGTTGACGAGGACGCCGCCGGGGCGCAGCAGGGCGGCGAGCCGCTGGTAGGTGCGGCGCAGGGACTCCTCGGTGAGGCAGTGCAGCGCCGTCGTGGAGACCGCGGCGTCCAGGGGGCCGTGCAGGCCCAGTACGTCGGTCCACCCCGGCTCGCCGATGACCGCCTCGACGTAGCGGGCCGCGGCGGCGTGGCGGGTGCGGGCGAGGGCCAGCAGCAGGGGGTCACGGTCCACCGCGACGATCTCCGCGGCCGGCATCCGCTCGGCCAGCCGCGCGGTCAGCGACCCGGGGCCGCAGCCGAGGTCGACGATCAGCGGATGCGGCCGGTCGGCCGTGCTGTGCTGCACGACGTCGGCGATCACGGTGAACCGTTCCTCGCGGTCGACTGCGTAGCGCTGCTGCTGACGCTCCCAGCGCCCTACCCACCGCTCGGCCGCGGCCCTGCTCAGCCCCATCGGGTCGTACCACCTTGCTGTTCTCTGCTGCTCTCGGCGCGCCTGAAGCCTACAGATGGAAACGGTTCCCATTCACATCTGGACGGAGAATTCACCCGATTCGCTGAGTTTGATCCATGGGTTTCACTGAAGTCCGCGCAACACATCGAGCAGCCGCTCGATCTCCTCAGGGGTGTTGTGGAGGTGCAGACTCACCCGCACCGACCCGGTCCGCTCGCCCGCGCTGCCCTGGCAGTGGCTGTCCGAGCGGACCATGAAGCCGTGGCTGAAGAGGATGAACCCCAGGTCGCCGGAGGTGATTTCGCGATGCCGGAAGGCGACGATGCCCTGGCGCCGCTGCACGGTCGAGTCCGCGGCGAGGCTGGTCCGGCAGCCCAGCACCTCGTACGCGTCCAACCGCCGCAGCCCGTCGGTCAGCCGGGCCGCCAGGGCCATGGTCCAGCGTTCGATCCGGTCGAGGCCCGCCGCGTCCAGCCAGTCGAGCGCGGCGGCCAGGGAGACGACACCCGCGGTGTTCGGGGTGCCGCTCCAGCCGCCGGCCCGGAATTTCGGCCCGCGCGCCTGCCGGGCCCAGACCGCGCCCGAGCCCGGCAGGGCCAGGGCCTTGTGCCCGGAGAAGACGACGAAGTCCACGTCGAGGTCGGCCACGGAGACCGGCAGATGGCCCACGCTCTGGGCGGCGTCCAGGCAGATGACCGCCTGAGGGCCGACGGCCCGGCGGATGCGGTGGACGTTCATGTCCGCCCCGTAGACGTGGTGGACATGTGTGACGGCGACAAAGCGGGTCCGGGGCCCGGCGAGTGCGGCCAGGGCGCGGTGGTCGTAGTCGCCGGAACCCTTCTGGTACGGCATCTCGACGACGGACACCCGGACACCCTGGCGGGCCAGCAGCCGCTGCGCCTCC
The DNA here is from genome assembly GCF_044334165.1 of Streptomyces sp. NPDC020845. Lineage (NCBI taxonomy): Bacteria > Bacillati > Actinomycetota > Actinomycetes > Kitasatosporales > Streptomycetaceae > Streptomyces > Streptomyces sp. NPDC020845. The sequence goes on from NZ_JBIRSJ010000003.1 coordinate 369,472, forward strand.
AGCCAGGGGGAGATGTTCGCCTGGTGGTCCGCCACGGGGACGACGATCTCGTCCCCGTCGGCCAGATACTCCGGGAGCCAGTCGCGGGCCACGGTCCGCAAACCCTCCGTCGTACCGCTGGTGAAGTGTGTGCACGACCTCTCGGGGGCGGGGTCGTGCAGAAACTCCTTGATCCGGTCCCGGGCCTCCTCGACCAGCGCCGTGGTCCGGTTGGCCCAGGGGTAGGTGGCGCGCCCGGCGTTGGCGTTGGTGGTGGTGAGATAGGCCCAGACGGCGTCGAGCACGGCCTGCGGCTTCTGCGCGGTGGCCGCGCTGTCCAGGTAGACCAGGTCCGGGTGGCCGGTGACGATCGGGAACTGGGCGCGCAGCCGGCGCTGCCACTCCCGCAGCTCTTCCAGCTCTTCCAGCCCTTCCAGCCCTTCCGGCGCTTCCGGCCCTTCCGGCATGGCGGTCACCTCAGTCCCGTACGAGCGGTGCTCCGGCGTCGCGCCAGGCGATGATGCCGCCTTCGAGGCTGCGTATGTCGGGGTGGCCCATCCGGGTCAGCAGCGCCGCGTACCGGGCGGACTTCTCGCCCACCGGGCAGGCCAGCAGCACCGGCCGGCTGCGGCTGAAGGGCAGGCCGCCGTGGACCAGCTCCTCGAACAGCTCGTCCACGATGTTCACCGAGCCGTCGATATGCAGCGCGGCGTACGCGTACGGGCTGCGCAGATCGACCACCAGCGGCCCCTCCCGATCGATCCACGCCCGGGCGTCGGGGACCGTGATGGACGGGGCGGCCAGCACCTCGGCGTCGGACACGTCGGCGGCGGAGTACTTCCGGCGCGGGCGGCCCAGCAACTCCGGGCGCCGCTGCCGGACGTAGCTCAGATAGCTCTCCACCCGGTCGCAGACGATGAACACCGCGGTCCTGCGGCCGCCCCCCGGCTCCGACGGCTGCTCACCGCCCGGGTTCTCGTCACACGCCTGCTCGTCACGCGTCTGCTGGTCACACGTCTTCTCGGCGCATATCTTCTCGTCGTACGCGCGCAGATGGCGTACGGCGCCGACGTACGCGGCGCCACCGGTGGGCCCCGCCATGATGCCGCAGCGGCGGTTCAGGGTCAGCAGTCCGTCGATGGCCTCATCCGCGCTGACGGACTCGATGGTGTCGTAGGTGTCCGGGTCGAACAGCCCGACCTCGTGCACCTCGTCCAGGGTGCGGATGCCCGGGATGAAGTCGGACTTGGCCGCCACCAGGCCGACGACCCGCACCCCGGGGTCGTGCTCGCGCAACACCCGGGCGACGCCGGTGGAGGATCCGGCGGTGCCCACGCAGGCGATGAACCAGTCCGGGGCCTTGCCGTCCAGATCCTTGACGATCTCCGGCCCGGTGCCGGTGATATGGGCCTCGGTGTTACGGGCGTTGAAGTACTGGTCGGTGTGGAGATAGGCGCTGCCGGACGCGGCGAGTGTGCGGTGGAAGACGGTGAGCGGGTCGTCCGTCGCCGTCGGGTCCAGACACTCGCTCTGCCCCGGCAACTCCTCGATCTCCGCGCCCAGCAGCAGAAGCAGATCCTTGATCTCCGGCACCCGCATCCGGTTGGTGACGCTCTTGAAGGACAGCCCATGCATGCCTGCGATCACGGCGAGCGCCTTGGCCGTGTTTCCGCTGGAGAGCTCGACGACCTGGCTGTCGGCCGCCATGGCGGCGGCCAGTTGCGGGCGCGCCATATGCCATGCGGCCCGGTCCTTGACCGATCCGAAGGGGTTGAGCAGTTCGAGCTTGGCGTACAGGTCGATATGGCGCAGTCCGTGCACGGCCGGGTCGATGCGGACCAGCGGGGTGTTTCCGATGGCGCCGGTGATGCTGTCGTACCTCACTGCTGTCCCCCAGGAGGTGTGATCGGCCAGTACTCCTCGTCCAGACACCAGCGCCACCCGGCGCGGTCCTGCCAGGCGGCCACCTTGCGGGCGACGGGCTGCCGTTGCGCCCGCGTGGCATGGAAGTCCATGCAGTACCCGGCCGTGTTCACAAAGGCCAGCAGATCGCCGGGGGCGGGGCGGCGCGGCAGATGCACCACCCGCCGGGTGATCAGGTCGGACTCCAGGCACAGACTTCCGAACAGATACGTCTCCACGGGTTCGCCGGGTTCGCCGGGTCCGCCGGGTCCGCCGGGCCCGGCGGACGCGCCCGGTTCGCCAGGCTCGCGCGGTTCGCGCGGTTCGCGTGGCAGCAGGACGGGATCCATGAGGATGCCGTGTTCCTCAAGACCGATGTCGCCCGCCGTGGCCGCGAGCCGCACCCACAGCGGGCCCGCCCCCACGTCCCGGGCCTCCAGCACCCGCGCCAGGGTCACCCCGCACTGGTCGAGCAGGGCGCGGCCGGGCTCGGTGTGCAGGTCGTAGAGGTGTTCCAGAAGCAGCGTGGCCAGCGGGCGGCCACCGAAGGCGGCGGCCGGGCGGGACAGCAGATCGTCCAGATACCGCTCACCGGCCACCGGACGGTACGCCGGGTACACCCCGAGCGCGCCGCGCAGCGTGCCGCCGTCCTCGCGCAGCCCGTAGCCGTGGCCGCCCCAGGTCAGCGGTGGGCGGGTGCCCAGGACGGCCTGCGCGAGCTCGGTCGTGTACCGCTCCCACTGCGTACGGTCGGCGAGGTAGTTGACCCCGAAACCGCCGCCGATGTCGACGGCCTGCGGCGTCAGACCCCGGCCGCGACACTCCTCCAGGGCCAGCAGACAGCCTTCGAGGGCGACCGCCTTCTCGGCGGCGGACGTGGTGTCGAGGTGATAGGCGACACCGGTCAGCTCCACCGCGTCGGCGTACCGCTTGAGGGTGTCCAGTACGGCGTCCAGCTCCGGTACGGGCGTACCGAAGCGGCTGCGACGCGTCAGCACCTTGACGCCCGACGACTCGAACCCCGACAGCCGCAGCAGCACCCGGACGCGCGGCAGGCCGTGGGCGCGCGTCAGGGTGGCGAGCTGATCGAGCTCGGCGGGGGAGTCGAGGCTCACGGTGGCCCCGGTCCGGGCGGCCAGCCACAGGAACCGTGAGTCTTTGGGCCCGGTGGCCGTGATCAGGGACGGGGCGAACCCGCAGCCCAGGGCGTGCTGCAACTCGCCGAGCGAGGCGACGTCGACCCCTGCGCCGGTGGCGGCGAGGCGCCGCAGCAGGGCGCTGGACCGGTTTGCCTTGTGGGCCAGGAAGATCTGGCCGGCGAGGTGGTGGCCGCGGTACACCGAGCGGAACCGCTCCACGTTCTCGGCGAGCTGGTCGGGCAGCACCACGCCCAGCGGCGAGCCGAGCGCGTCGGCGAGGGTGTGCAGCAGGTGGTCCGATTCCAGCAGCGATCCGAGCCTTGGCCCCAACCGCGGCTCCAGGTACAAGGCGCCGCCCATGCCGCGGTCGCCTCCCCCCTGAACCCTCGAACCTTCCTGGACCTTCGCGGTGACTCGACTACCGCACTTCGTCAGAGCATTTCCGCTCGCAAGGGCGTTTACCCCCGAGCGGGTGCATCTGGCTCATATCGAAGGCCCGGCTGCGCCGGGCGGGCCGGGGGGTGCCCGAGATCGAGAGTCGGCTGCGGTGCCTTTGCCTTCGGCCGCTCGGCCACACCGGCCATCGGGCCGGTGGCGGGATTCGAACCCGCGAGGATCGTTGATCCAGAAGTATCCGCTGCCTGCGCACCGGGCACCCTCCCGGCCGAGACCACGGTAGCCGTCCGCAGCGACCGGGCCGAGCGGGTTTTCCGCGGGGGCGTGTGGTCGGGCCGGTCAGCGCGGTACGAGCTTGAGCGTGGTGGCGCGCGCCGTGTCCGTGACCATGGGCCTGACGTACGATCCGCTGTAGCGGCTGTACTTGGAGCGGTACGCGGCGTCGATGCGGTCGTTGACACCGGGGTCGGGCGCCTCGACGAGGGTGACGTCCTTGTCGACGCCGCCGGAGGTGATGTGGCCCGCGTGGCTGGCCCGGGCGGCGCGGTACCAGGCGCCGCCGCTGCCCCGGAAGGAGCGGACGTAGAGGTCGTCGCCGTCACGGACCACCCAGATCGGCACCGCTGTGCGCGGTGTGCCGTCCCCGCGGAGCGGAGCCATCTCGAGTTCGTCGGCCGCCGCGATGTTGCTGAGCTCGTCGCTCGTCCATGTCGTCATCGGCTCGTCTCCTTCGCGATACCGGTCTTGCGAGTGATGTGGGTGATACGGCCCTCGCGTATGCGATCGCGTCAGGGGCGGGTGCCGGTGCTGACGCGCGGGCCGTTGTACTCGGCGTCGGTGACATGCTCCAGCCAGGAGACCTCGTCGGTCTCCCACAGCGCGAGATGGGCCATGAACCGGTCGGGAGCGGCGCCGTGCCAGTGCTGCTCGCCCGGGGGCGTGTAGACGACATCGCCGGGGTGGGCCTCGAGGATGTCGCCACCGCGGGACTGGATCAGCGCGATGCCCTCGACGATGTAGAGGGTCTGGCCCAGGCCGTGCGAATGCCAGGCGGTACGGGCGCCGGGCGAGAACCTGACCATGTTGGCCCGGGCTCGGGAGGGCTCCTCGCCCCGGTGGATCACATCGGCCCAGGCGTCGCCGGTGAACCACTCGGCGGGCAGTTTCATGGTCGGCGGTGGCTTCAGCAGTTCCATCGTGCGTGCTTTCTTCTCGTCGTTCCCGTCGTTCCCGTTGTTCTCGAGCCCGTACCCCCGTGTGCCCGTACAGAGGAGAGTTCCACCGCGGAAGGCAATCAACCAGGGAGAAGACTCTCCCCCCTTCAGCTCCTGCCCCTGTCCCGGAGCGGCGGCCCAGCCATTCGCGCAGCGGTCGATTTCTGTGAAAATGGCTGGCATGACGCGCGGCGCAGCCATCGAGCTGGGACAGTTCCTCAAGACCCGGCGCGCCGAGCTGACCCCCCGCTCCGTGGGGCTGCCCGACAGCGGTGCGCACCGGCGGGTGCCGGGGCTGCGCCGGGAGGAAGTGGCCATGTTGGCCGCGATCAGCACCGACTACTACACCCGCCTGGAACAGGGCCGTATGCAGGTGTCCGAGCCGGTGCTGTCCGCCATCGCGCGTGTTCTGCGGCTGAACGAGGACCAGCGCGCGTACGCGTTCGAGCTGGCGGGCCGGGAGACCGGCCGGTCGCGCCGGCATGAGGTGCAGACGGTCAATCCGCAGTTGCAGCGGCTGCTGGACGACCTCGTCTCGATCCCGGCCATGGTCCTCGGCCGCCAGATGGACGTGCTCGCGTGGAATCCGCTGGCCGCCGCCCTGGTCGGCGACTTCGGGCAGATCCCGCCCGAGGACCGCAACTACGCGAAGATGGTCTTCAGCGACCGTATGAAAGACCTGTACGCGGACTGGGAGGACACGGCCCTGATCACCGTGGCCCAGCTGCGTATGGAGGCGGCCCACAGCGCCGGCTCCCCACGGCTCACCGCGCTGGTGAACGAACTGTCGGAGCGGGACCCGGATTTCCGCCGGTGGTGGGCGGCTCGCCATGTGGCCGCGCGCACCGTGGGCACGAAGACGCTGAACCACCCCGTGGCCGGCACACTCGTCCTCGAATGGGACACGCTCACCGCCAGCACCGACCCTGACCAGCAGCTGGTCATCTGGACCGCGAAACCGGGCACGCCCACGCACGACGGCCTGCGCACCCTCGCCTCCTGGACCGCGGGTAGCCACCAGGCCGCTCCGGGCACCACGAGCTGACCACCCTTCGCGCCCGCTCACCCCTCGTCGCTCGCGTGCTCGCTCGCCCGATCGGCACGATCTGCCGGTGATCTGGGGTGACCCCTCGGAGAATAGCTAGTAAACGCGTCTTGTATCCCAGATTTCTGTTGCCTAGTGTCCCAGTTCGAACGGGCCCGGCCGACGCCGCCGGGCCCAGCGACGAAAGGGGCGACAGTGGCAGACCTCGGCGGTCTCTGTATCGCGGTCACCGGTGCCGGGCGCGGCATCGGACGGTCGATCGCCCTGCGGCTCGCCTCGGCGGGCGCACACCTGGCCGTCATCGACCGCGAAGCCGACCTCGCCGAGGCCGTACGCGCCGAGGTGGCCGCACTCGGCCGGCCGGCGCTCGCCGTACGGGGCGATGTGACGCGGGCCGCCGACTGCGCCGAGCTGGTCCGGCGCACCGCCGACGGGCTCGGGCGGCTCGACGTCATGGTCTGCAACGCGGGCATCGTGCAGGTCAAGCCCTTCCTGGAGATCACCGAGGAGGACTGGGACGCCACCTTCGCGGTCAACGTCAAGGGCACGTTCCTGACCATGCAGGCCGCCGCCGCCCGGATGCGCGCCCAGAAACCCCTGGCCGCCGCCCGCCCCCGCGGGAAGATCATCACGATGTCGTCGATCGCCGGACGGTACGGCGCCGGCCCGATGGCACCCCTCACCCCGCACTACCGCGCCAGCAAGGCGTCGGTCATCAGCCTCACCCAGACCGCGGCCTACGCGCTGGCCCCGGACATCACCGTCAACGCCATCTGCCCCGGCCTGGTCGAAACCGATATGTGGCGCCAGATCGACCAGGAGTGGGCCGCGGCCGAGGGCTGGAGCGAGGGCGAGGCATGGAAGCGGCGCACCGCCGTCGTCCCGATGGGCCGCCCGCAGACACCGGACGATGTCGCGGGCCTCGCCCGCTACCTCTGCTCACCGGACTCCGACTACATGACCGGGCAGGCCCTCAATATCGACGGCGGATTGATCATGAGCTGAGCCGGCCTCCCCAACCGGCCGGACCCCGCGCCGGAACCCCCGCCGGCCCCCGGCCAGACCCCCGCCGGACCCCCGGTCACAACCCTGTTCAGACCCCCGCCCGAACCGCTCGTCCCCGCCAGATCGAGGAAGCACATGACACACGCACCAAGCGGGCCCCCCACCAGGACTCTGGACGAGGCCGGGGAGCGGGCAGCCGTCTCGCATATCTCCTGGCGCATCCTTCCGCTCATCGCCGTCGGCTACGTCATCGCGTACATCGACCGCACCAACGTCGGCTTCGCCCAGCTGGGCATGGGCGAGGACCTGGGCATCAAGGCCGCGGCGTACGGGTTCGCCGCCTCGATCTTCTTCATCGCGTACTTCTTCTTCGAGGTGCCGAGCAATCTGCTGCTGCGCCGCTTCGGCGCCCGCGCCTGGCTCGCCCGCATCATGGCGACCTGGGGGATCATCACGGTCATCACCGGGTTCACCACCAACGTGCAGATGCTGTACGTGATGCGGTTTCTGCTCGGCGTCGCCGAAGCCGGTTTCTTCCCCGGCATCATCGTCTACCTGACCATGTGGTTCCGCTCCGGCGACCGGGCCGTCGCGCTCGGCTGGCTGGTGCTGGCCCAGCCGATCTCGTTCATCTGCGGCGGGCTCCTCGGCGGGCTGATCCTGGACCACACCGGCTGGCTGGGACTGCCGGGCTGGCGCTGGCTGTTCATCCTGACCGGCGTACCGGCGATCCTGATGGCGGTCGTGACCTTCGTCTTCCTCCCCAACTCCCCGGCCACCGCGCGCTGGCTCGACCCCGCCCACCGCGACTGGCTGCACTCCTCCCTGGACGCCGAGCAGGGCACCGGACACGACGAGGGCGTACGGGCCCAGCTCGCCGCCCTGAAGAACCGCCGGGTGCTGCATCTGGCCGTGACCCATCTCGCGCTCGCCATCGGCACCTACGGGTTCAATCTCTTCCTGCCGCTGATCATCAAGCAGATCAACCCCGACTACTCGGCCACGAACATCGGCTTCCTCGCGGCCATCCCCTATATCTGCGCCGCGATCGGGCTGTTGGTCACCGCGCAGCTGTCGAAGCGGATCCGCGAGCGCAAGTACCTGGTCGCCGTGCCGCTCGCCCTCGCGGCGTCCGGCCTCGCCGGGGTGATCGCGCTGCGCCACCACCCCGGGCCCGCGGTGTTCGCGCTCGCGGTGACCGGGGTCGGGGCCTTCGCCTGGCTCCCGCCGTTCTGGTCGCTGGCCACCGACAGCATCTCCAAGACCCATGTCGCGGTCGGCATCGCCACCATCAACTCCATCGGCAACCTGGGCGGGTTCATCGGCCCGTACATCGTCGGCAAGGAGACCGACGGCTCCACCGTCACCGCGGGCCTGCTGATCCCCGTCGTGTCCCTGGTCGTGTCGACCGTGCTGATCCTGCTGTGGCGCAGCCCGGCCCGGCAGCCGGGTGCCGACACCGACCCGGCGGCGGCCGACGCGCCCGCCGCCGCCCGCTGACGCACCCCAACCCATCCGATAGGGAGCCGACTTGTCAGCCGCCACCTCGCTCGCGTCCCTCCTGGAGGGCCCCGGTATCGTCCGGGCCCCGGGCGCGCCCGACTCCGTCACCGCCCGCCTCGTCCAGGCCGCCGGTTTCCCGGCCGTCTATATGACCGGCTTCGGGGCCACGGCCAGCCGACTGGGCACACCCGACATCGGGCTGCTCAGCCAGACCGAGATGACCGAACACGCCCGCAACATGACCCGTGCGGTGGCCATTCCGGTCATCGCGGACGCGGACACCGGATACGGCGGCCCGTCCAACATCCACCGCACGGTACGGGAGTACATCCAGGCCGGGGTGGCGGCGATCCACCTCGAGGACCAGGTGGCGCCCAAGCGGTGCGGCCAGATGAGCGGCATCCGGCTGATGCCGGTGGAGGAGAGCGCCGCGCGGCTCGCCTGTGCCGTCGAGGCCCGGGGCGCGGACGACCTGCTCATCATCGGACGCACCGACGCGCTGCCCGCCGCCGGGATCGCGGAGGCGGTACGCCGCGCCCGCCGCTACCAGGACACCGGCGCCGACCTGGTGTTCGTCGACGGCATCAAGCGGATCGAGGAGGTGGAGGCGGTGGCGAAGGCCATCGAAGGGCCCAAGGTCGTCTCCATCGTGGACGGCAACGAGACGACCCGGCTGACCGCCGACGATCTGGCCGACATGGGGTTCTCGATGGTGTTCTACGCGGTCACGGCGCTGTTCACCGCCACCCGCGCGGTCGCCGACGCCCTGGACCACCTACGGGCGGCCGGGACCCCGGCGGGCGGCCCGGCCCAGCACACCTACGCCGAGTTCTGCGACCTCGTCGACCTCGGTTTCCACCAGGACCTCGACCACCGCTTCGGGAGCTGAGCGCGGCCATGTCCGACGCTGCCACGTTCAAAGTGGTCGTGACCGACTACGAATTCGCCGACCTGGAGCCCGAACGCCAGGTCCTGGAAGCGGCGGGACTCACCCTCGTACCGGCCCAGGCCCGCACCGAGGACGAGCTGATCGAGCTCTGCGCCGATGCCGACGCCCTGATCAACCAGTACGCCCCCGTCACGGCCAAGGTGATCCGGAGCCTCACCCGCTGCCGGGTGATCTCCCGCTACGGCATCGGGCTCAACACCATCGACGTCCCGGCGGCCACCGAGGCGGGCATCGTCGTCGCCAATGTGCCGGACGGCTCCCTGGAGGAGGTGTCCGACCACGCCGCCGCGCTGATCCTCACCCTCGCCCGCGGGCTGCACCGCTACGACGCCGCCATCCGCCTCGGCACCTGGGACTACACCGCCGCGGCGCCGCTGCGGCGGCTGCGCGGGCGCACGCTGGGGCTGGTCGGGTTCGGCCGTATCCCGCGGCTGCTCGCCGAGAAGATGGCCGGATTCGGGATGACGGTCCTCGCCCACGACCCGTTCGCCGACCCCTCCCGGGCGGCGGCACTGGGGGTACGGCTCGTGGACCTCGACACCCTCTGCCGCGAGTCCGATGTGCTGTCCGTACACGCCCCGCTCACCGCGGAGACCGAGGGCCTGATCGGGCGCGCGCAGTTCGCCGCCATGAAGCCCACCGCCTGCCTGGTCAACACGGCGCGCGGACCGGTCGTGGACGAGACCGCGCTGATCGAGGCGCTGCGCACCGGACGTATCGCGGGCGCCGGTCTGGACGTCTTCGCATGCGAACCCATCGGGCCCGACAGCCCGCTGGCGCAGTGCGAGAACGTGGTCCTCTCCCCGCACACCGCCTGGTACTCGGAGGACTCCGAGATCGAGATCCGTACGAAGCCGGCCCGCAACGTGGTGGAGGTCGCCCAGGGGCGGCTGCCCGCATACCTGGTCAACCATGGTGTCCACCCCGCCACGCCACTGGCCGGGCCGGATCCGGCGATACAGTAGCGTTTGGGGTATCTGCCGGATGGAGTGGCAGCCGGACGGAGTGGCAGCGATCGCTGGGAGGGGCATGGCACACACGACGAGCGGCAGACGGTCCTCGTCGCTGGCCTCCGACGTGGCGCGGCGGCTCCGCGCCGCGATCGTGGACGGCGACTTCGACCTGGGCGAGGCCCTTTCCGAGGACGGCCTCGCCTCCGCCCTCGGCGTGAGCCGCACCCCGGTCCGCGAGGCGCTGCGCATGCTGCAACTCCAGGGGCTGGTAGAGGTCGTGCCGAAGTCGGGCACGTATGTCTTCCAGCCCACGGAGGACGAGATCTTCGAGCTGTGCGAGTACCGCACCACGCTGGAGATCCGCGCCGCGCAGCTGGCCCTCGAGCGCAACCCGGACGCCGCCCTCGCCACCATGCGCGCGGCCGTCGCCACCATGACCGAGGCCTTGGCGGGCAATGACACCAAGGCATACAACACCGCCGATACGGCTTTCCACGAGGCGTTCTTCGCCCAGTGCGGCAACCGCTATCTGAGCGACGCCTACCAGATGAGCTTGGCCCGCGTCTCGGCCCTCCGCGTCCATCTCACCTTCCTCGCCGCGACGGAACCGACCCGCTCCTTCGACGAGCACCAGCGGATCACCGAGATCTTCGCCGCCGGCCGGATGGACGAGCTCGAAGAGATCCTCAAGTCGCACATCATGCGAACCCGCGAGAACTACCTACGCGCCCTGCGGGCCCGCGCCGCCCGTGACACCGAGTCCAAGACGGAGGGCCTGCGCCGCAAGCTCGGCCTGTCCACCTGATGTCCCACCTGATGTCCCATCTGATGTTCCATGTTTCCTACCGCAGAGCAGCGCTGTGGCAAGGCTCTGAGCGGTAGAGGGCCGCGGCGATGCCGACGAACGAGCGGACGAGCGGGGCGGCGTCGTCGGTTTTCCAGGCGACGGCGAGTCGGCTGGGTGGCATGTCGGCCAGCGGTACGACGGTGAGCCCGTCGGGGGGCGCATGCGCGAGGGGCATCAGCCCGACCGTACCGTTCCAGAGCACGGCCTGCTGACACTCCTGGGCCGTGCGCACCACGGGACCGTCCCGGAGCTCACCGGTGGACATGGCGCCTGTCCAGTAGGCGGCCCAGAGGGGATCGGTGCCCTCGGTACGCAGCACCGCCCCGACCGAGGCGGAGCGCAGCACATGGGTGCTGATTCCGGTGTCGTCGAACGGTGTCCGCGTGAGCGCGACATCGACGAGACCGGCCCGCAGGCCCGTGGTCGGGTCGGCGAAGTCGGCTTCGCGGCCGACACCGATGTGTCCGGCACCCGCTGGATCGAGGTGGTGCGGCATCTGGCCGCCGAGGACCCGCGGGTGGTGGTCCCCGGCCACGGTGACATCGGCGGCCCGCAACTGCTCGCCGATGTCCGCGACTACCTCCTGTCGCTGCGCGAGGAGACCTGGCTGCGCCGGGACTCGGCCATGAGCGAGGAGACGATCACCGAGGAGGTCAGAGCGGTGATGATCGAACGGCACCCGCAGTGGGCGGGGCGGGAGTGGATCGAGAAGGGCGTGGGCTGTCTGTGCGCCGAGCACTCCTGACCCGCCCTTCTGACCCGTTGAAGCGATTGTTCGATGGCGTGGATCCGGCTTGCGCAACAATCCCCCGGCCACTGGACTGGGCACTGTCCATCACACCCGTCACGGGTGTTCGGATCGTCCCGGGGGGAATCGTCCATGGGCGGGCTGCGGCGCAGCGTCTGTCCCGAGCGAACGTGGGAGACGGTGGCGGCCCGGCCACATCCGCGGCTGCGGCCGGGTGTGCACGGCTACCGCGGCTTCCGGATGGCCCTCGGGCGGCCCCGGCGCCGACTGGAGCTGCCCATCGGGGCGGTGACCCTCATGCTCGGCTTCCAGGGCTCGCTGCGGATCAGTGACCCGACCCGGCCCTCGCCCGCGGCCGACTTCACCTCCGTGCTCAAGGGGCTCGGCACCCATGCCGGGCAGGGAGAGCACAACGGCAGCCTGTACGGGGTGGAGGTGGTCCTCGAACCATGGGTGGCCTTCACCCTGTTCGGGGTGGCCATGCACGAGCTGGCCGAGACCGTCATCACCCCGGGCGAACTCCTCGGCCCCCGCGTCCACGACCTGACCGACGCGCTCGCGGCCCTGCCCGGCTGGCCCGAACGGTTCCAGCTGCTGGACACCGTACTGCCGGCCTGGGCCGCCGGCGGGCCGCCGTGCGCACCGCCCGTGGTGGCCGCCTGGCGGGAGCTCGTACGCACCGGCGGCACCGTGCCGATCCGCCGGCTGACCGCGCTGACGGGCTGGGGGTCGCGGACGCTGGAGAAGCGGTTCCGGGAGCAGATCGGCCTGCCGCCCAAGACCGCCGCGCGCGTGCTGCGGCTGCGGCGCGCCTTGCGACTGCTGGCGCGAGGCCGCGTCCCGGCCCAGGTCGCGGCGGCCTCCGGCTACTGCGACCAGGCGCATTTCACCCGCGAATGCACGGCGATGACCGGCCTCCCGCCGCGCCGACTGCACCTCGCGCGCACCGCCTCCACCACCGCCCTGATGGCCCACGACCGGATGCGCGGAGAGGTCACCAGCATCGTCCTGACCGACCAGCGCCCCTCCCGCTGAGCCTGCGGGCCCGGGGAGAGCGGGCGACCGGGACGCGAACCGGGTGCTCACTCCGCCCGTGGCAGCACCGCCACCGCCCGTAGCCCGCCGACGGGGGAGTGGCCCAGTTCGAGGCGGCCGCCCGAGGCGGCCAGGAGCCCCGCGGCGATCGTCAGCCCGAGGCCCGTTCCCTTGCGGTCGCGTCCGGAGCTTCCGCGCCAGAACGGTTCGCAGGCGTGTGAGATCTCCTCGTTCGTCATTCCGGGCCCCTGGTCGCGGACCTCCACACGGGCCTCGGAGGCGGCGGTGTGCACCGCCACGAGCACGCTGCCCCCGCCCGGCGTCACATGCAGGGCGTTGTCGAGCAGGACGTCGAGGACCTGCTCCAGGGAGCTGCGGACGTGCCTGCCGGTGACGGCGGTCCCGTCCATCCGCAGCCGTACGCCACGGTCCGAGGCCAGGGCCGACCAGGCGTCGACGCGGGACGCGGCCACGCTCAGGACGTCGACCGTCTCGACCGGGGTGTCGGCGCCGCGGTCGACGGTGCCCCAGGCCAGCACCTGTTCCAGCACATGGGAGAGGCGGTCCACCTCGTGGAGCACACCGGAGACCTCGCGTCTGGCGGCCGTATGGGACGCACCGGTCAGCGCGTCCTGCAGCAGCTCCAGACGGAGCCGTACGGAGGACAGCGGGCCGCGCACCTGATGGGCGGCCACCGCGGCCATGGAGGGGGAGCCGACGGCGGGGAGCGACGGTGCCGGGACCGGTGTGGGGGCGGGCAGCCTCTTGGTCATCGTGGTATGTCCGGTCTCAGGCGTGCGTGGCGGCCGGAACCGCCAGCCGATAGCCGACTCCGCGCACGGTCTCGATCCACTCCGTATGGCCGAGCTTGCTGCGCAGCGAGCCCACATGGACGTCGAGGGTCCGGGTGGACCCGAACCAGTTCTCGTCCCACACCCGGCACATGATGTCCTGGCGCTCCATCACCGCTCCGGGCTCTTCGAGCAACATCGCCAGCAGGTCGAACTCCTTGCGGGTGATGTGCACTTCCGAGCCGTCCACGAACAGTTTGCGGGTGCGCGGGTCCAGCCGGATCGGGCCGACCTGCAGTGGGGGCTGGAGCGGAGGCTGCAGCGGGGGCTGCTCCGGACCGTGCAGTTCCGGTTCCGGAAGGGACGTTTCCAGGGAGACCGGGGCGGGGGCCGCCGGGTCGGCCGCGTGCTGGGGACAGCCCCCCGCCCTGCGCAGAACGGCCTGGATACGGGCCACCAACTCATAGCGGCTGAAGGGTTTGGCGACGAAGTCGTCCGCGCCCATGTGCAGGGCCATCACCCGGTCCAGCTCCTCGGTTCTGCCGCTGAGCACGATGACGGGTACGCACGACAGCTCGCGGATCCGCCGGCAGACCTCGTGGCCGTCGAGATCCGGCAGACCGAGGTCGAGAAGGACCAGGCCCGCGTCCGCGAGCCGGGTCAGGGCTGCCGCGCCCGTGCCCACGTAATTCGATTCATAACCGTGGACGCGTAAGGTCTGCTTTAGAGCCTCGGCTATTCTGTCGTCGTCCTCGACGATCAGGATGTTCATGGATCTGGTCCTCCCCCGTGGGCGGAGCGCGATCGCGACACGCGGCGGAGCCGCATATCGATACCGCGATTATGTTGACCGAACCGTTTTTCCCCTCGCTCTTGTTTATCAAGCGGGTCGTCGGATTTTCAATGGAGATGAACATGAAAGGTCCTCGTCCAGGGGGCGGTGAATAGTCCGTTCAGCAGGCGGGGGCTTCGGGACGCCGATCCCCGCGCGCCCGGCGCAGCAGTATGAACCGCCGGGCGGCGTCCTCGGCCTCCCCGAGGGAGACGAACCCCCGGTCGCGCGCCACGGCCGTCAACGCGGCGGGCTCCTCGACGCGCCAGGTTTCCGCCAGGTGGCGCCGGACCAGGGGCGGCGGCAGATGGCGAGGGGTGCGGCGCTCGCCGGTGCGGGCCATCTGCTCGTTGAGGCGGTCCGCCGCCGCCACGGCGTCGGCGCTCGCGGCCCACGCCTCGTCCGTACCGCGCAGCTCCGCGGGGGCGTCGTGGAAGGGCACCGCTCCGGGTGCGCTCCGGAACGAGCGCACCAGCAGCGTCGACAGGCGGTGCTCGGGGCCGCCCTCGCGCTGTTCCCGCGGCGTCAGCCAGTACGACCAGGCGGAGTGCGGCAGTGTCCGCGCGGAGATGCCGCGCTGGTCCGCGGCCTCTAGCGCGGCGCGCACGAGGCAACTGTCGCTGTCGTCGCCGTCGTCGGTGGAAGCTTGCGGTACGCCGGCGACCCGGGTCAGCGCGAACCGGCGGTAGCGCAGCGGGAAGTCGGGCGCGTACAGCTGCTGGAAGCGCAGCACGTCGAGCTCGGAGACCGTGGCCGTGCGCCGATCACGCACCGCGGGGCGGTACGTCCCGCGCCAGCGGTCCAGATACATCGTGCGCGGCACCATCCAGGCAGGCGTGAACCCGGGGAAGGAGGCGGCGGTGCGCGGGGTCGCGCAGTGCGACAGTGCCAGCAGCGCGTCGCGCCGCTTGAGGTCGGAGAGGCCGGGGTGGCGCTCCGCGAACTCGCGCAGCGCCACGGCCGCTTCGGCGGCGGCCGGGTGCAGCCGCCGGGTGGTGTGCACGATCGCCGCCCAGCTCCGCTCGGTGTAGTGCAGGGTCCGGGCCGCGTTCAGCAGCGTCGCGCCGTCCTCAGGAGCCAGCGCCTCCCCGGTGACCGCGTTGGAGATCGTCCACCGCACATTGACCAGCGGAACGGTCAACTGCCGGTGTTCGCCCGACGGCAGATGGCCGACCGCGACCTCCTCGTCGGAATCCAGCTCGCCCTGCGCGTACATGCCGAAGACCAGCCCCACGCCCTCCATGCCGTACGGCCACAGCTCGGCGGCCCGTAGCGCTCCCATGCTGGAGGCGCCGATGACACGGGTGCGCCTGGCCAGGACATCGATGATCTCCTTGTGCCGCACCGGGGCGGTCTGGTGGAACACCCCGTCGATGATCAGCACGGTGTCCGCCGCGCCCGTGTCCAGGGCGAGCAGATCGCCGTGGCGCACCGGGCGGTGCACCACCGCACGGTCCGCCACCGCCAGGACGTCGGCGGCCGAGAGGGTGGGCCCGATGAACACATGGACGGTCACGAGGCCCCCTTGGGATCGGTGACAGGACCGGCGACAGGACCGGCGATGGGCGACCCCGCATTCAGGGGCCGTGGAATCTCGTGGCGGCCATCGAACTCCAGCCCCGCCGCCACCACCTTGACCACGCTGAAGCCGCTCTCCGTACTGAGGTCGACGGCCACGGGTGGACGGCCGGTCACCCGGTGCACCTCGCCCGCGAGCCAGCGCGTCTCCTCGGTGTCCTCCGTGAACTCACGGCCCCGCCCGGAGACGTCCTGCCAGGGGACGATCTCGCCCTCGGTGACCGGTGGCGGCCCGGCGGCCGACGGGCCGCCCGTGAACAGCACCGCGGCCAGGTCGTCGCGGCTGCCCGCGATCGCGGTCAGCCGGCTCTGAGCCGACTCCGTCACGGCGCGGCTGAGTGCCACGGCCGGTGAGCTGTGCACCCCGGAGCCGACCGCGAGCGCCGGGAAGTCCTCCGACCAGATGTAGCTGACGAAGCAGGGCAGCCCCCAGCGGTTGGGCACCTCCACGATCTCGACCCAGGCGCCCGCGTCCGCGATCCGCCCGAGCACCGTCGCGCACAGCGGGTCGTCCACGCTCGACGGATCCACATGCCGCCGCTCTGCCACGGGCAGCGAGCCGATGGTGGCCGTGCAGTCCCGCTCGATGACCTCGTACAGCGCGTGCGCCAACGCCTCGTCGTAAGTGTTTCCGCTGGCCAGGCCGTTGGTGGAGCCGTGGAGGAGCGGTGGCTGCCAGGCCCGGGACACCTGGTAGTCGACCCTGATGTAGGCGCGCGGCACCAGGGTCTTGGTGCCGCTGACGGCGTCGACGCCGATGACCCAGTCCAGCGGTGTCCGTTCGCTCAGCAGGCTGCCGTGGTGCTGCTGCAGATCGCATACGTCGTACGGCAACTCCAGCTCGCATGCGGGGGTGTGCCTGAGCTCGGGGGCCGGACACGCGTACTCGGCGTGCCACAGCTCGACGGACTCCATGACCGCGGAGACACGGGCCAGCAGCAGCGATGCCCCCTTGCCCTGCGAGACGGTGAGGGTCTTGGCCGCCGGGCGCACGGCCATCACTACCGGCACGCCCAGCGTGTCAAGACCGGTGACATCGGCGACCCGCGTGATACCGAATCTGTCCCGCAGCCCATTGATGAGCGTCCAGGTCTCTTCCGGATGCCGGACTCGATGTGTGCCATCGAAATGGACCTTCTTCATGTGCATCAGCATCGGCGTTGGTACGGAAACGACTGGGCAGACGGAGGTCAGCGGAGCGACAGCGGTGAAACAAGATTCCGCAAGCGCCGTGCAAGAAATCTGTAAGAGGGGTGTCCGATGCCTTTGGAGCGGGATAACCATTCGATTGTCCTTTGCAGTCCATCGAAAGGAATGAGGAAATGGAGAACACCTCTCTCCTCGACCTCGAACAGCTCGGTGACGAGATGTTCGAGGTAGTCGAGTCGGACACGACCGAGGACAACGGCGGCGCCGGTTCGGCGTGGGCGTACGCCTGTTGTCAGAGCGCCAGCAGTTCCTGCGCGCTGTCGTGACACAACGGCCGGCCCCGGTGGCGTGCCTTCCGTGCCACCGGGGCCGGCCCCCTCGGAGGGGAGGTCCGTCATGGGCGGCCGTCGGCTGAAGCTCGTGCGGCAGGTGCGGTACGCGCCGACCGAGAACGGCGCCGCCGTGCTCGGACCGTCCGGCGCGCTGGCTCTTCGGGGAGCCGGTGTGTACGCGTGGCTGGAGCGGCTGTGGCCGCTCCTCGACGGCGCCCAGGACGTGGACGCCGTACTCGCCCAACTCCCGGACGGACACCGGGCGGTCGCCACACGTCTGCTGGAAACCCTCCAGCGGCGGGATTTCCTGCGGGAGGCCACCGAGCCACGGCCGCACGGCCTCACCGCCACCGAACTGCACCGCCATCGCCACGAGATCGCCTACATCGGGCACTGGCTCGACTCCCCGGAACACCGCTTCGAGCGCTATCGCACCGCCCGCGTGCTGCTGCTCGGCGACGGTCCGCTGTACGCGGCCACCCGGCACGCCCTTCTCGCCTGCGGACTGCGTCAGGTACTCAGCGAGGACGCGAGCGCTCCGTACGACACCCTGCGCGCGGCGGCCCACACCGCCGACGCCGTGGTGTACGCGGGTGACGCGACCACCCCCCAAGCGGGGCCGGGCGTCGCGGCCGTCGAACGCGCCTGCGGCGGGGTGCCGCTGTTCCGCGCGCTGAGCCGGTCCGGCGACTGCTGGCTCCTCCCCCCCACCGCGCCTCTCACCTGGGCCGATGTACGACATCGGATACGGCACACCGCCGCCCCGGACCGCGCCGGACCCACTTCCATGACGGCGGCAGCCGCCGCCCTCGTCGGTGGACGGCTCGCCCTGGCCGTCTTCCGCCTCCTCACCGGGATTCCCGACGAGGACACCGCCGTGGACACCGCCGTAGATGCCGCCGTAGATGCCGCCGTCCCCGGCCCCGTACCCGGGATCCTCCGCGTCGACCTCGCCACGCTCGCCACGCATCGCCACCGCGTGCTCCCCGCCCCTCGGCGCCACGATTCGGGGTGCGCCGCCGAGGGCCGGATGAAAGAGCTGCGCGAAGCCCCCGCGTTCGACCCCGACGAGCTCACCGCGCGGCTCGCCGACTGCGCCGACGACATGGCGGGACCGTACGCACCGCCCACCACGGAGTACGGCAGCCAGATACCGCTCACCGTCGCCCAATGCCTCGTGGCGGGCGCGGGCGTGGTGGTCGGTGTCTCCCTGGACCCACGGGCGGCCAGGGCCGTGGCGCTGCGCCGCGCCGGGGCGTCGTACGCGCTGTCCGCCGCCGCGTACGTACCACCGCGGTCGGCCGGGCAAGCCACTCCGGACCCCGTCTGCTTCCGTGCCGAACGATTGGCGGACGGCGGAGTGCGCTTCCTGCCCGCGCCGTTGGTGCTGCCGTGTCCGGCGGGGGAGGAGCAGCCGGGCCGCCGTCCCGCGGGCGCGGGCACCGCATGCGCCGAGAGCTGGGACACCGCGGTGGAGGCCGCCCTCTTCGGCGCCGTACGCTCGCTCGCCCGGCGGCGCGCGGCCGACGTGTCGCCTGCCACGCCGATGCCGGAAGGGTTGCTGACCGAGCCCGAAGCGGTGCGCCACTGGCGGCTGTTGCGCACGCTCGGCCCGGTGCCCGAGGTGCGGGATCTCTCCGGTGGGCTGGCGGCACCGGTCATCGGCCTGGTGGCCGGGGACCGGCTCGTCTCGGTGGGCTGCGCCGCCACCGCGGCCGGAGCGCTCGCCGAGGCCGCGCGTGAGCTGCTGCTCGCCCGGCAACGCGGAACGGAGCCGGCCGCGGGGACCCTGCCGCTCCTCGCCGCACCGGGGCCGCTCACCGACTGTGTACCCGCGTCGCTGCCCGGTTCCGGGCCCCGCGAGCACATCGCCCACCTCGCCACGAGCCTGGCGGCTGCGGGATACACCGCATACGCCGTGCCGCTCGACCACGACGCGGACTTCCATACCCTCATCCCCTTCGTCGCCCGGGTGGTTCTCGATGAGGCCCGCTGACGTGCGGGCGGCGGTGGTCGGGGACGGCGGCTTGCTGCACCAGGCAATCGCCGAGCGCCTGACCTCGGGGCGGGACTTACGCACCCACGCCGTCCTGCTGACCGTGAGCGACGGATGGGAGAGCGACACGGCACACGACCGCCACCGGCGCCGCGCCCTCGCCTCCGGCGTTCCCTGGCTTCCCGTGTGGACCGAGGGCGCCGGCGCCCTGATCGGCCCGCTGGTCCGTCCGGACGCCCCTGGCTGCCACCGCTGTCTGCGTATGCGGCGCGCCCACGCCTGCCAGGACTGGCCGGTGGTACGGGCGGTGCGCGAGCGGTACGCCGCCGAGCCGGAGCCGGAGCGGTCTCCGCTGCTCACCACGGTGGCCGCCGAGGTCACGGCCCAACTCGTCGCCGCGCGCCTCATGGCCGCAGGCATCTCTTCTCGAGAGCTGATCGTCATCGACCTGCGCACCCTCGACGTCAGCAGCCACACCTTCCTCCCCGACCCCTGCTGCCCCGAATGCGGCGGGCTGCCGGACGACGGCCCCCAGGCCGTGCCCCGGACCCTCCGCCCTTGCCCCAAACCCCGCCCGGGCCACCGGCTGCGCCGCCCCGACGCCACCCGGCTGCGCACCGCGCTCGCCGACCCCGAGACCGGGCTGCTGCGCGAGGTGAGCGCGGTGTCCGCCGGGGTGCCCCTCGCGCGGGCTCCGCTCACGCTGCCCGGAGGCGGCGAGTTCGAGGCGGGCCTGGGCACGGGCGACGACTGGGGCGCCGCGCAGGCGGCGGCGCTGCTGGAAGGCGTCGAGCGGTATGCGAGCGTACGGCCGCGGGCGCGGCGGGCCGCGGTACGGGCCGCGTACGCCGAGGTGCGCGAGGACGCCGTCGACCCGCGCACACTGGGGCTCCACCCGGACGGCCACTACGACCTGCCCGGGTTCCCCTTCCGCCGCTTCGACGAGACGGCGGTGACCGAGTGGGTGTGGGGCTGGTCGTACGGCCGGGCCCGGCCCGTGCTGCTGCCGCAGTCCTACGTCTACTTCCTGTCCGCCACCCAGCGGGACCCCGCCTTCGTCTTCGAGGTGTCCAACGGCTGCGCGCTGGGCAGCTGCCTTGAGGAGGCCCAGCTGCACGGGCTGCTCGAAGTGGCCGAACGGGACGCCTTCTTCACCACCTGGTACCGGCGCACCCCGCTCGACGCCATCGACCCGGACAGCGCCCGCGACCGCGCCGTACCACTCCTCGTCGAACACCTCACCCAGCTCACCGGACACCGTGTCCATCTCCTCGACGCCACCCAGGAACAGCACATCCCCTGCGTCGTGGCCCTCGCCGTGGACGAGGGCGAGCGGCCGGACACGCCCCGCGCGGCCGTCGCGGCCGGCGCCCACCCCGACCCGGAACAGGCCGCCGTACGCGCCCTGATGGAGCTCGTGCCCCATCTGACCCTGCTGACCTCCCGCTACCGGGCCGAACGGGAACGGGCCCGCCGGCTCGCGCTCGACCCCTCGCTCATCGCGCACCCCGCCGACCACGCCCTGGCAGCCGCCGCGCCCGAGGCGTTCGCACGGCTCGCCTTCCTGCTCGACGGCAAGCCGCCCCGCACGTTCACCGAGGTGCACCGCGGCCGGCACCTGCCGCGACACCACCAGGACCTCACGGACGATCTGCGGGATCTGATCAGCCGATACCTGGACACCGGACTCGATGTGATCGCCGTCGACCAGACGCCCGCCGAAGTGGCCGCGCTGGACCTGGCTGCGGCCAAGGTCGTCGTCCCCGGCACCGCCGCGGTCACCTACGGGCCACTCATGCGGCGCACCGAAGGGCTGCCCCGACTGACCGGTGACCTGTCCGCCGACCCCCACCCCTTCCCATGACCGGCCACCACCCCGGCGCCGTGCAACTGCCCCCGCCACCGGCTCTGGGCACGGTCGACCACGCCCTGTGGGCCGCCCGCCGCTGCACTTGCCGCACCGGGACCCCGCGCCTGGTGTCCCTCTCGCGCTGGGCCGCCGTGCTCGGCCACGCCCGCGGCATCGGCCCCTTCGAGGCGCGGCCCGGTGAACGCCCCCGCCTGCTTGGACACATGGCCGAGACGCGGCTGTCGGCCGGGGCCAACACGCCCGTAACGCCCGGGAGTTACGCGTACGAACCGGTGGCACACCGGCTCGTCCCCATCCGTATCGACCAGGCCCGGGCGTACGACGGGGCGCTCGCGCTGCATCTGGGCGACGGCGCGGGGAAGACGGCCGCATGCGTACGGCTCGTCGCCGCGGCGTGCGGCCTGTGCGCCCATGCCGCCGGGCCGGACACCCTGCTTCTGTACGCCTCCTCCGCCACCGCCCCCACCCCTGGGGGCATGGAGGACGCGTTGGACGCCCTGCCCGTCGAGCCTCCCGTCTATACGGCGGCACCCGGCCGACTCACCGCTTCCGATCTGCTGACCCTGCTGCGCGAGGCTGCGCCCCAGCCGCCCTACCGCCTGACCGTACGCTCCGTGGGCGGTATGGACCCCGGTGTGTACCGGGCGGACACCGCTCAGGGGCCGCTCGAACCCGTGTGGCGCGGGCCCACCGCGCCGTACGCCCATGTCCTCACCCGTGGCGGACACCCCGCCGCCGCGGCTCTCGCCGCCGCGGCGGCCATCGTGCACCTCGTCGGCGGGCACGGGGCCCCGCGCGCCGCGGAAGCGCTGCGCGTGCGGGTCGCCGCGTCAGCCGCGGGGCTCACCGCGTGGTGCGACGATGCGCCAACTCAGGCCGCAACCGCGCTCCTTGGGCTGATTCCCGGCGTGGATGACGTGGCGTGCCACATCACCATCGGCCACGGACAGCCCGAACCCCGCCTCCGTATCCCCGTCCGCCTCGCCACCTCTGGAGCGCTGCCATGAACACCCCGCCCGACCCGGTGGTGCGCGTCGCCGGGGTGCCCCGTTCCGCGCTGGCCGTCCTGAACACGCCCAAGAGCTTCGAGCTCGCCGAGCACATCCTTCAGGCGCGGGAACAGGTCACCGAGGAAGGCCGCCGTATCGCCGACGCCCTGCACCCGGTCATCGGGGCACTGCCCGAACCCGCCCTCAGGCCCCGGGTCATCGGGTTGCGCCGGGCGGCCCATCAGGGCCGCGCCCCGAGGGCCGCCGAATGGGACACGGCCGTACGGGCCGCGCTGCCCGGCCCGCTCGCCGTCCGGATCCGGCGCTGGATCGACCGGCGCGCACAGTGCGGGGAACACGTCGAGTCCCTGGCCGCCGTACTCCAGGAAGAGACACACGGCTCACTCGCCGCCCTGCGGGAAGCCCTCGCACACCCTCGCTTCCGACAGGGGCTGCTGCACGCCACCCCCGAGCTCGACGACGTCCTGGACCGCTGGATCGCCGCCCCGGGCCATCCGCCACCCGGCACCAAGGCCCTGGTGAGCCTGGCCCGTTATCTGTCCCGGGCGGCCGTGAAGACCAGCCCGCAGGGCACGTTCACCGCCACCGGCCAAGGCCGCTGGACCGCCGACGGCCCCTGGCTGCACACCGGAGACCTGGAGCGGCGCGCCACGACCACCGAACTCAACCTCGCCCGGCTGCGCCGCATCGCCGACGGGCTGCTGCGCGCCCATCCGGCCCTGCGGGACATCCTGCGGCTGCGCCTCAACCCGGCGCTGAACGTCGCCGACGGCACCCTCCGCCTGATCGCCCCCGGCCCCGGGGCCCGCGTCACCGCCTTCCCGGCCGTGGACCGGGCTCCGCAACTCCTGGACACCTTGAGCAACCTCGACGGAGCCACGGCGGCCGACGCGGGGCCGGGAGTCCGGCGCTTTGTGGCGGCCGGAATTCTCCAGCAGGACCTTCCCCTTGACGATCTGGAGCCCTGCCACCTCGACGCGCTCATCGCCTGGCTCACCGATAACAGCCGCGTTGACAACGGCCCTGCCGCGCTCGGTGACACGCTCGGTGCACTGACTGCCCTGCGCTCCGCGCTGCTACGCAGCCCCCGCCCTGCCGACCACGCCGAGCGCCGCCACCGGGCCCGCACGGCCCGCGACCGGCTGCTCGCCGTGGAACGCGCCCTGCGCCTCCCGGCCCCCGGCGAGCCGTACGAACGCCGCCCCGTCCACGAGGACTCCGTACTCGACGGCACGGCCGTCACCCTCGGCCACGGCCCCTGGCGGCCGCTGCTCGCCGACCTCGCCTCGGTCGGGCGGGCCCTGGCCGCCCTCGACCGCGATCTGCCCGCCCGGTACGCCGCGGCCGCATGGCTCGCCGAACGGCACGGCCCGCACCCCCAGGTGCCGCTGCTGCTCGTCCTGCACGAACTACGTGAGGACCCGTCGCCCGCCGCCGAGCACGTCCGGGCCCTGCTGCGGCCCGGCTTCGGCGTCGATGACACGCTTCTGCGGGACAGTCCGCTGCCCGCACTCCGGCGCCTGGCCGACCATCGCGCCACCGTCCTCCAGGCCCTACGAGCCGGTGAACCGCCCACCGACGTCATCGCGCCCCGCCCGCCACTCAGCCTCGCCCACTACATCCAGCCGCTCACCGGCCCGGACGGACGGCCGCGCGCCGTGCTCAACTCCGTCACCGTCGGGCATGGACACTGGCAGGGCCGCCTGGACCGGATGCGGGCCCGCGCCACCGACGGCCCCGTGCCCCCACCCGTGCCCCCGGCCCCCGCTACGGGCCAGGGCCGCGTCCCCGTCGACATCGGCGGTCTGTACGCCTCGAACACCAACCTCCGGCACCCCACCCTGCCCCACGCCTTCGACCACCCGTTCACCCGCGGCGCCCGGAACGGCCCCGGGCGCATTCCGCTCGGCGAGGTGACCGTGCGCCTCGACCGGGCCACCGGGCTGCCCGCCCTCCGCTCACCTCGCTGCGACGCCGATCTGGTGCCCGTCCACCTCGGCCTGATGAGCCCGCTGCTGCTGCCACCGCCACTGGCGACCCTGCTGCGCCTCTTCGGCGACCCGCATACGCTCTTCCGCACCGGACACCCGCTGCTGCCGGGGCCGTTCGCCGACGGTGTGCCGGACCGGGGTGTGGTGAGCCTGCCCCGGATCGAGGCCGGGCGCGTGGTGCTGCGCCGCCGCTCCTGGCTCACCCGGGCCGGGTCGGTGCCCCGCCGTACGCCCGGCGAGCGCGACCACGAACACTTTCTGAGGCTGCTGGCCTGGCGCCGTGAACTGGGCCTTCCCGCCTCCTGTTTCGCCCGCACCCGCGCACCCGGGAGCCACGGCGCGGACGCTTTCACCGACAAGGGCTACAAACCCGCGTACATCGACTTCGCCTCGCCCCTCCTGACCACCGCCTTCACCCGCTCCCTCGGCGACCCGGACACCGTCGTCCACATCGAGGAGGCACTGCCGGACCCGGCCGCGCCCGACGGCGAGACCCCGTACACGAGCGAATTCGTCATCGAACTCCCGGGAGACTTCCATGAGCCGGCCGTCTGACCCGCCCAGCCCGCCCGGGCAGTGGGCGGCCGTGCACCTCTTCCACCAGGGCGACCTCGACACGCTGCTGCTGGACGCCGTGGCCCCCGCCCTGACCGGCCTCGCCCAGGCCGGCCGTATCCACGGCCACTTCTTTCTGCGCTACTGGGAGGGCGGTCCTCATCTGCGGGTACGTGTCCTCTCCGGCGAACCAGCGCAACCCGTGCAACCCGTACACAACGGCTCCCAGGACATCGCCACCGAGCTTGCCGACCGGTGGAACGCATGGCTGGGCGACCACCCCTCGCCGCGCTCCGTCGACGAGGCGGCCTATTTGCGCTTCGCCACCGAGGCCGCCACCCGCGAAGGGCTGCCCGGCTACGAGCCGTGGCGTGGCCTGCACGACCGCGCGGAGGTGCGCGGCTATCTGCCGGAACACGACCGCTACGGCAGCGGCGCCTCACTCGCGGCGGTGGAACGGCACTTCATGGAGGCCAGCCGCTGCGCCGAAGCCGTTCTCGCCAGGCGTCCCGGACCCGCCGAGCGGCTTTCGGCAGGCTTCGCGGTGTCCCTGCTGACCTGGGCCGTGGTGGAGCCCGACCCACGCCGACGGCTCGACGCGCTGCGCACCGGCGCCGAGGCGTGGCGCCGTATGCTCGGGCCCGCGTATGACACCGAGGCATTCGACCGCGCCTACGAGAGCGGCCGAGGAGCCCTCGTACGCCGGGCCGGACACCTTCTCGCCCCCGACCCGCGGCCCCGCTCCGACGGTCCCACGGGGCCCATCGCGGCCTGGCGCCACAGCGTCTCGCGGCTGTATGCCTCGCTCGAAGCCCTGGAGAGGGAGGGCGAGTTCACGCCCGACCTGAGCGCGCTGCGCGACGATCCGTCCCTGCTCGACCTCCCCAGCCCGCGCGCCGCACTGACCGCCAACCGCTGCGCCCATCTGATGTGCAACCGACTCGGGCTGTACGGACCGCAGGAAGCGCTGCTGCGCCACTTCGCGGCACGCGCGGCGGCCGATCTGCACACCGCCGGGAGCGGGGCCCACCGGCCATGAGCCCGCCGCTGCTTCTCTCCCTGCACCCCGGCACCGCCCTCCACGACGACCAGGGCCTGCTGACCGTCCGCCACCGCTGGGGCCGTACACCGCTCGGCCCGTACACCCCGCCCCTGGCCGAAGCGCTGCACACCCTCGCGGCGGGCCCCACGGCCGTCGGCGAGGTGGCGGACCGCATCAATGCCACGGCGCGGAGCTGCGGGCTGCCACCGGAACCCCAACTCGCCCTGTTCCACCACTGCCTGGACCGGCTCGGGCACACCCTGCAACGGCATGCCACCCACGGCTCCCGCCCCCTGGCGACCGCCGTGCCACTCGCCCCCGAAGCCGCACCGCGCCCCGGACCCGTCCCCGACACCCCGCTCACCCTGGACCGCGCCGCCCATCTGCGGCCGGTCGACGGCCAACTCTCCCTGGAGTCACCGCGGTCACGCTTTCGGGTCCGGGTCGAGGCCCCCCGCGCCGCCACGCCGCTCGCGCTTCTCGCCCGCCCCGCATCCCGCTCGGAGCTGAGCCGCCACTGCCACGAACTGCCCGAGGGCGCCCTGACCGCGCTCCTGACCCTCCTGCACTCGACCGGCTTCCTGCACCCTGTCCAGGATGCGAGGCGTGCCGAGACCGCCGACCTCCCGCCCGGCTGGAGCTTCCACGAACTGCTCGCCTACGACGGCGCCCGGGCCGGCCCGCGCGACCGCGTGTACGGGCCGGTCTTCCCGCTGCGCGACACCGAGCCACCGCCTCCGCCGGTCACCCGGCCCGCCACGGGACGTACGATCCCACTCCGCCGCCCGGACCTGGACAAGGCGGCCCGCGAGGACCGCACCTTCACCGCCGTACTCGAATCGCGGACCTCCCGGCGTACGTACGGCGAACGGCCCGTGACTCGCGACCAGTTGGGGGAACTGCTGTATCGGGCCGCGCGGGTGCGCACCGTGCTGGCCGCCCGCCCCGAGGACGACCGACCGTACGCGGTCACCAGCCGCCCCTACCCGAGCGCCGGCTCCGCCTACGAACTGGAGCTGTACGCGGCCGTCCACCGCTGCCACGGGCTGGACCGGGGCCTGTACCACTACGACCCCCTGGGCCACGCCCTGACCGCCCTGCCCGGCGCCCCCGGAGCCGTCGACGACCTGCTGCGCGAGTCCTCCGCCGCCACCGGCGCCGCGCCCCCGCCCGATGTGCACCTCACGCTGGTGTCCCGTATCAAGCGGCTGTCGTGGAAGTACGCGGCGCATTCGTACGCGCTGACCCTCAAGAACACCGGCGTCCTGCTCCAGACCCTCTCCCTCGTCGCCACCGCGATGGGCCTGTCGGGCTGTGCGGTGGGCGGCGGGGACAGCGAGACCCCGGTACGCGCCTTCGGCCTCGCCGCGCACACCGAGATCCCGGTGGGCGCCTTTCTGCTGGGCAGCGGGGCGGTCGGCGGCCCGGACGACGCGACCCCGCCCGCGAGCACGGGGCGGCGCTGATGCGCAGGGCCAGGGAGCGACGGCGGCCCGCCTTGCGGCGGCTGGAGGAGGCCACGGAGACGTAGCCCCTGGGCTATTCGCCCGCGGCCCGAGGGTTCCGCGCACCGCGCTCTGTCGCGGCGGGCCGCCGTACGGGATCCTGCGGTGGCATGAGTAGACCTGCGGATCGCGTGAACCGCCTTACGCGCGCCTGGATGTGGCCCCTCGTCATCGGCCTCGTCGCCACCCTCAGCTGGAGTTCACCGGCCGGTGCGGACACCTCCCGCACCGGCCTCGGCACCGCCCTCGACACCCTCCTCGCCGACCCGCTGCTGAAGGGCGGCGCGGCGGGGGTGGTGGTCGCCGACGCCGACTCCGGCGCCGTCCTCTACGAACACCACCCCGACGACCGGCTGATGCCCGCCTCCAACACCAAACTGTTCACCTCGGCCGCCGCCATGGGGCTGCTCGGCCCCGACTACACCTACCGCACCGACGTGCTCACCGACGGCAGCCGGCAGGGGCGGGTGCTGCGGGGCGATCTGTACCTGCGCGGCACCGGCGACCCGACGATGCTCGGCACGGACTACGAACGGCTCGCCGCGCAGCTCGCCGAGTCGGGGATCACCCGGGTCACCGGACGGCTGATCGCCGACGACACCCGGTTCGACACCCAGCGCGTCGGCCGCTCCTGGGCCGCCGACGACGAGTCCTCCTACTACGCGGCCCAGATCTCCCCGCTGACCCTCGCCCCCGACACCGACTACGACGCGGGCAGCATCATCGTCGAGACCGCCCCCGGCGCGGCGCCGGGGGAGAAGCCGAAGGTCACGCTCACCCCCAAGACGGACTACATCCGCATCGACAACCGCGCCACCACCGCCGCCACCGGCAGCGGCTCCACCCTCTCCGTCGAGCGGCAGCACGGCTCCAACACCATCACCGTCAGCGGCGCCCTCCCCGCGGGAAGCAGCCCGGCCAAGGAGTGGGTCAGCGTCTGGGAGCCCACCGGCTACGCCACCTCGGTGTTCGCCGACGCGCTGGCCCGCCACGGCGTCCACGTCACCGGGGCCACCCGCCTCGGCCGGGCCACCCCGCCGGACGCACGGCCGCTCGCCTCGCATGAGTCGATGCCCCTCAAAAAGCTCCTGATCCCGTTCATGAAGCTGTCCAACAACATCCACGCCGAAGTGCTCACCAAGACCATCGGCTACGAGACGGCCGGCCGCGGCACCTGGAACGCGGGCCTCTCGGCTGTTTCCGACTGGCTGAAGAAGCGGGGCGTGGACACCGGCTCGGTGCGCCAGGTCGACGGCTCCGGGCTGTCCCGGATGGACAACATCGCGGCCGGGCGGCTGACCGAACTGCTGCTGTCGGTCCGCGATGAGCCCTGGTACGCCGACTGGTACGCCTCGCTGCCGGTGGCCTGCGACCCGGACCGGTTCGTGGGCGGCACCCTGCGCTCACGGATGTGCGGCACCCCGGCGGCGCGCAACGCGCGCGGCAAGACGGGCTCGCTGACCGGCGCCTCCGCGCTCTCGGGGTATGTCACCGACGCGGACGGCAGGGAACTGGCCTACAGCGTCGTCCTCAACAACTTCCTCGCCCCGTCCGTGAAGAGCCTGGAGGACGCGATCGTGGTGACGCTCGCGAAGTCCGGTGCGGACCGGACGACCACTGTCCGACCGAGTGCCGTATCCAAGCGGGGCGGGGCCGCGGACCTGGAGTGTTCCTGGACCAAGCCCACGCGCTGCTGAGCCTGCTGAGCCGTTGCGGGAGCGGCCGCGCCGCCGGGTCATGCCCGCGGCGCGGCCGTCCTCCGTGCCATGACCGCCTCGATGAACTCCTCCGGCGGGAGGTAGGAGTGCGCGGTGATGTAGTGGTGTACGAGATTGGGCGCGACCAGCCACCTGCCGTCGCGGCCCACCACCCGCACCTCGGCATCGCCGAGGGACACCCGGTCCTGCCCGACGTGGATGACCACCGGGTACGGGTCCTCCCCGCCCGGGTGCGGGAGGCCGCAGCGGTGCCATCCGCGCATCATCATCTGAGGGTCATCTCGGCACAGCAGCGCGAGGGACCGGACGAATTCCTCCGGAGCCGCCCCCCGGGGGAATTCCTGGCCCGGCTCCAGCCAACCGATAGTGACCGCCTCGACCCCCTCGGGCACCGAACCTGCTGGGTAGGCGTAGGGGGACAGGTCCGCGTAGTGGGTCACCGCAGTGGACTCCTGGCTCTCAGATGATCGAGCGGCAAGCGGCCCAGTGTACCCGGCCCATATTCGGCTCCAGCAGTTGGGAAAGCCGGGTCTCTTCAGTCACGACCGTACTCGTGGGATTGGCACCCCAACGACCCGGCGGGAACAGCGAATAGTCCGGTAGCTGCTCTCCCGGCTGGAAGACCCGCGTCGGGGTGGGGTTGCCTTCTTCGACCATACGGGCCACCTCCTCGGGGAGGTCCATGCCGTGCTTGCTGTAGGTGGCGACGCTCGTGCCTTCGGGCACCGTGACCATGCTGGTGTCACCCGCTCGGATGCCGCCGTGACCGGCGAATACCCTTTCGTTGTCCGGGCGGCCCCAAACGTTGTTGTCCTGCAGGAAATCCCCCGGACCGTCGGAGGAACTCACGTCGTCCCACCCGGGGCTGGAGCCGTAGGGAGCGAGCCCCAGCGGGTCGATGAACAGGTGGGGGTTGGGGACGTAGGCGGTGGGGTTGGGGGCGGGGGAGAGGCCGAGGGGGTCGGGGGTGAGGTAGCGGGCGGTGGTGGGGTCGTAGTAGCGGTGGTGGTTGTAGTGGAGGCCGCTTTCGGGGTCGTAGTACTGGCCGGGGAAGCGGAGGGGGGTGTAGGTGGTACTGGTGGCGGCCCAGGTGGTGTTACCCCAGAGGGTGGTGCGGGTGCGCCAGGCGATGTCGCCGGTCTCGTCGATGAGTTCGGTGGGGGTGCCGACGACGTCGGTGACGATGGCGAAGAAGCGGCGGTCGATCTCGCGCTGGCTGGTGGCCTCGGCGATGCGCTCGGTCTGTGCCACCGGCCGTACACCGTCGTGGTGCCAGGTCAGGGTCACCGGATCGGGGAGGTCCGGTGCGGTGGTGGTCTGTTCGACGAGGGTGTGGCCGCCCCAGGTGAAGTCGACTCGCTCCACCACGGTTTCCCCGTCGTCGGCGAGGCGTTGTTTGGCGGTGCGTCGGCCGAGGGGGTCGTAGAGGTAGCGCCAGAGGGTGCCGTCGGGGGTGGTCAGGGTGGTGAGGTGGTTTTCGGCGTCCCAGGTGTAGCGCCAGGTGTCGGGCTTGGCTGACAGGCGGGTTTTCTGGCGGAGGGTGAGGCGGCCTGCGGTGTCGTGTTCGTAGCGGACGCGGCCCGCGCGGGTGATGCGGGTGCCGGTGTAGGTGCGCGGGCCGGTGGTGTCGGCTCCGGGGTGTCTGTCCGGCCAGGTGGCGTGGGTTTGGTTGCCTGCCTCGTCGTAGGCGTAGGTCTCGGTCCAGCGCTCGGCCCGGACGGTGGTGACCCGGCCGGCGTCGTCGAGGTCGAAGGTGCGGGGGCCGCGCAGTTGGTCGTCGACCGCCGTCAGGTGGCCGTCGGGGCGGTAGGTGTAGGCGCGGTGCTGGAGGGTTCCGCCCTCCGGGCCGGTGGTCAGGGTCTGCTCGGACAGCCTGCCGGCCGGGTCCCAGATCTGCGCGAGTGAGGCGTTGGGCCCAAATCGGCGGGCGGTCTCCCGCCCTGCCGCGTCATACGTGAAGTCCAGGGTGCGGCCGCAGGTGGTCAGCGTGGTGCGGCGGCCCGCCGCGTCGTACGCGAAGGTGGACTTGGCACCGGAGGGCGTGGTGCGGCGCACGGTGCGTCCCAGGGCGTCGTAGGCATGGGTCAGCACCCGGCCGTCGACCATCTCGGTGGTCACCCGGCCCATCCGGTCCCGCTGGTAGGTCAGCGCCGCATCCGGGCCGACGGCCTCCGTCAGCCGCCCGGCCGGGTCGTAGGTGAAGGTGGTGATCTGGCCGTCGGCGTCCTTGCGTACGACCCGGCCACGGGCGTCGCGCTCGAAGGAGACGGTCTGGCCGAGGGGATTGGTGCGGGAGGTCAGTTTGCCCGTCGGGTCGTATGCGTAGGTGTGGGTGCGGCCGTCGAAGTCCGTCTCGGCGAGTAGTCGGCCGACCGGGTCGTGGGTGTAGGTCCAGGTCAGGCCCTGGGGGTTGGTGACCTGGATGAGGCGTAGCCGGGTGTCGTGTGTGAACTCGTGGCGGACGCCGTCGGGGCCGGTCTGGGCGGCCAGCAGATCGAAGTGGGTGTACTCGTAGCTGGTCAGGCCGCCGCTCGCGTCCCTGTGGGCGGTGAGGTTGCCCTCGCCGTCGTAGGTCCAGCGCTGCTCGGCGCCGTCGGGGGCGGTGCGCCGGGACAGCTTGCCCTCGACGGTCCACTCCATGCGGGTGGTGGCGCCGAGGGGGTCGGTGATGGTGGTGGGGCGGCCGAAGGCGTCGCGGTGGTAGGTGGTGGCCGCGCCCAGCGGATCGGTGATCTCTACGGGGAGCCCGGCCGCGTCACAGCGCACCCGGGTCGTATCGCCGAGCGCGTTGGTGACGGAGGTCAGCCGGCCGTGCTCGTCGTAGGTATAGCGGGTGGTGTGGCCGGATGGGTCGGTGGTCGCGGTGTGGTTGCCCAGCTCGTCGTACGCGTACCGCCAGATGGCTCCGTCGGCTTCGGTGGTTTCCACCGGAAGGCCGAGGTCGTTGTAGGCGGCGGTTCGTTCGGAGCCGTCGGGGGCGGTGACCGAGACCGGCCGGTTGGCCGCGTTGTAGCGGTAGCTGGTGGTCCGGCCGAGCGCGTCGGTGTGGGACAGAACGCGGCCGTGTCGGTCGCGCCGGGTGCGGGTGGTGTGGCCGAGCGGGTCGGTCACGGCGATGACCTGGCAGCGGTCGTTGATCAGATAGCGGGTGGTGTGGCCTTCGGGCGTGGTGACGGTGGTGACCCGGTGACCGGTCCGCTCGTCGGTGGGGCCGTAGCCGATGCGCACCGAGACGTGTCCTTCGGTGCCGCCCTCGGCGATGACTCGGTCGTTGTGGTCGTAGACGTAGTCGTAGCGGCGGCCGTTGGTGTCGATCCACGCGATGATCCGGCGCTCGGCGTCGTACTCGAACCGCAGTGGCAGCCCGGAGGAGTTGGTGACACCGGTGAGGTTGCCGTCGGTGTACGCGTAGCGGGCGAGCTCCTGGTCGGTGCCGTCGGGCGCGGCGCCCGCGAGGTGGAGGGCGGTGATACGGCCGTCGACGGTGGTGAGTTTGAGGTGGTAGCCGCCGCTGTGGGCGATCCCGGTCGGGGCGCCGTCGGTGTCGTATTCGAAGGTCAGGCGGTGGCCGTTGCGGTCGCTGAGCTCCGCCAGCAGGGCCTCGCCGTCGCCGCCGCCTTCGGGGCCGGTGAAGTACCAGGTGCGGCCGGTGTCCGGATCGGTGAGCGTGTAATCGCCCTCCACGGTCCGCTCCAGCGGCAACCTCGGGCCCAACTCCGGAAGCGTCGGCAGGCCGGGGGCCGGGTGCGGGTATGACAGCAGGAGGCCGTCCTCGGCGACGAACACCACACCCCGCGCACCGATCTCCAGCCGCTGATCGGCCGTGCTCGACCACATCGGCCCGAACCACCGCCCGGCCCGATACCCCGACTCCGCCCGCCGCACGAACACCAGCGGCAACGCCCCCGGCAGCACCACATCCCGCTGCGACAGATACATCCGCCCCGTCGCCAGATCCACCGGATCCGTACCCCCAGTGGTCTTCGCACCGTCCGGCGTGGCGTGCGGCGCCGGTCCGTCCTTGGCAAGCGTCTGCAACCCGGACCGCTCGGTCCTGGCCAGGGTGGCGGGCAGCCGCTCCGCCGCCGTGACCGCCGCCTTCGCCCCGCCAAGCCCCTTCGTGCCGATCAACTCCGGCACCAGACGGCCAAGACCCTCCGACGGGTCCTTCTGGAAGGCGTCCCACATGCCCTTGAGCGCAGCCCTCGGGTCATTGGCCATCCGCACCAGACCAGCGGCGGTGTTGTTGAGGTTGGTCACGTACTCGGCGGGATGGGTGATGTTGTACAGGTCCATCGGATTCACCGACCGGGCAAAATTGACCAGCCCCGCCGTCCCCTTGACCACACCACCCAGGAAATGGCTGGTGTCCAGGCTCAGCCCCTCCAGCCCGTCCCCCACCTGCTGGGCGTACGACGGCTTCTTCGGCGCCGCGTCCCGCGCCGCCTCCACCGCGGCCTTCGCCACCCCATGCGCCTCATTCCGCTGCCGCCGCGCCTCTGCCAACAACTCCTGCGCGGCCTTCATATCGGCCGTCCCCGGATCATGGAACGCACCCGGCTTGTCCGGCAGCGAGGACGGATCCCGCTTATCGGCCGGAAGCGCGTTGTACGCGTCCGCCGCCTTGTTGTACGCGCCGACCTTGTCGTTATGCGCCGAACGGGCATCCTCCGACGCCTTCTTGCCCTTCTTATAGCGCCGGATCGCCTCCTCCGCCTGACCCTGCGCCCACTCCACCGTCCCCGCGAACCGCTCCAGCGCCCCCGACGCCTTCTCACACGCGTCCGCCGCCGTAAACCACTTCTTCGGCTCGACCGACACCTTCTCCCGGAAGGCATCCGCCGACTTCCCCTTGAGTGACTGCGAGCTCAGCCCCTGCAACCCCTTGCCCACGTTGTTGAACGCGGTCTTGAAGTCGCCCAGATGATTCGCGGTCGAGCGCAGCTTGCCAGGGCTGCCGTGGATCAGCTTCTTGGCATCCTCGGTCTCGCCCAGCTGCATCTCGTCGACATCCGCGCCCAGCGCGTTCGCCACCGAATCGGACTTGTCCCGGACCCAGTCGGCACCGCCCTCCCAGCCGACGTCATCCAGCCGGTCCGCCGTCCAGTGCCCCGCGTCGTCGATGGCCCCGCCGACGTCCTCGACCCGGTCCTCGACCCAGTCCTCAACGCCATCGGGAACGAAATCCCCGAGCCCCATGCGCCCTCACCCCCGTAGCAGGACCTCACCATTCCGGATGAGGGTACCGACCCCTGTTCGGTGCGATCGGCCGAGGTCAGGATTGTTGCGCGCGACGATTCGGGGCTGCGCAACAACTCGCTCGCCGTCCAGACTCGCTACGAGTCGGGGCCAGGCCGTCAGCCGTCAGGAGGTGACGGCCAGGGGCATCAGGACCTACGGGGGAGGCACGGAGAATGATCGAGACGTTATTTCGGGGTGATGAACTACCCGTGGCGGAGCGGTTCGAGAGCTGGCGCGATCTGGCGTTCGCGAGTCACTCGCCGCATGTCATCCGTACGGAGCACGCGGCCGACTTCCGCGGCACGCTGCGGGTGCTGGACCTCGGCGTCGTCCGGGTTTCCGTGTTCTCGTGCCCGCCGCTGGAGTCCTTCCGGACCCCGGCGCTGATCAGGCAGTCCGATCCGGAGATCTACCATCTCTCGGTGCCCCTGGCCGGGCGCGTGGGGGTCGCCCAGGGCGGCGAGGAGGTTCTGGCCGGGCGGGGTGACCTGGTGCTGGTGAGCAGTTCGCATCCCTACCGGGGGCAGCTGGACGCGACGGACGGTACGGTCTCGGCCGCGGAGATGCTGATCCCGCGGGCGGTGCTGCCGCTGCCGGGCGGCCTCGCCGAGCGGCAGTTCGCGATGAGGTTACCGGGGCGGACCGGGATGGGCGCCCTGCTCGCCCAGTTCGTCACCGGCCTGGTCACCGACACCACGTCCTACGGAGCGTCGGACTCCGCGCGGTTGGGCGCTATCGCGCTCGACCTGGCCACCGCCCTGCTCGCCCAGCAGCGGGGCACCCAAGGCGCGCCGGAGACTTTTCACCACGCTCTGGCCATGCGCGTCCGTGGCTATATCCATCAGCACCTGGCCGACCCCGAGCTGAGCCCCGAGCAGATCGCGGCGGCTCAGCACATCTCGGTCCGTTCCCTGCACCGTCTCTTCCGTCACCAGAAGACGACGGTCTCCGCGTACATCCGCCACCAGCGGCTGGAGCAGGCCCGTCGTGAGCTGGCCGAGCCGG
This sequence comes from Streptomyces sp. NPDC020845, assembly GCF_044334165.1. Classification (NCBI taxonomy): domain Bacteria; kingdom Bacillati; phylum Actinomycetota; class Actinomycetes; order Kitasatosporales; family Streptomycetaceae; genus Streptomyces; species Streptomyces sp. NPDC020845. The sequence continues at coordinate 404,802 of NZ_JBIRSJ010000003.1, forward strand.
CGCTGGGTATGCGGCCCATCCACGCCATCGCCGCCCGGTGGGGGTTTCGGCGGCCGGCCGACTTCACCCGCGCCTTCCGTGCCGCCTACGGCATGCCGCCCAAGGACTTCCGGCACCTGACTGGCGTTCAGCGCTAAGCGGCTGGCGCTGGGCGCTAAGGACACGTCCCGCACCACCTCGGCAGACTCGTTGAGCAGGCAATGGTGTCGGCGCGCCTCTCAGGTGCGCCGTGGTCATGCCGTGCCTGCCGCGCCCCTGCGGCACGTCGCCCGGCGCACACCGGGGCCCGGTTCATGACCCCCTCGACCGAGTGCTTCGGCGGGCTGTCGGGCGAGCCGCAGCGGGCGGGACAAAATAGGGGAAAGGTAACACCATTACATCGCAATCGCTCTTGCGCTCACGGCAGCCGACGGCGACTGCCTTCTCGGCAAGCACTCCTGGCCGGCCCGGGCACCGGGCCGAGCTGGAGCTGGGGCCGGTGCGGCTGTCCGTACTGCGCCTTCCCGCACTGTCTCCGCTGACCACACTGCCTCCGCTGACCACACCGAGTCAGTCGCACACAGGCCGGCCGGCCCGGAGCGGCGATCCGCGGGCGTGGCGGCTGGTCCTGGTGTCCGACGGGCCGCTGACACTGGGCCGGCGGTCCGGCGCCATCCGTCTGGAGCCCGGCCAACTCGTGCTGTGGGACCCATGGGAGCCGTTCGACGCGGCGGCGGCCGACCGGGCGAGACCGCCCCGGGCGATGGTCCTGCATCTGCCGGGCAGCGCGCTGTCGCTGCCGCACCACGCGCTGCGCGGCCTGGTGGCGCGGCCGGTGTCCTCGGACACGGGCCCGGCGGCCCTTCTCGCGCGGTTCCTGGAGGGGCTGGCCGGACCCGCCGCGGCGGTGGACATCCCACAGGCGACCTGGGTGGGGCGCGCCGCGGTCGACCTGGCGGTGGCGTTTCTCAGCAGCGTGACCGACGTACTGGACGACGCGACGCGACTGCCGCGGCAGGTGGCGCTCCTGGGGGAGATCAAGACGTACATCGACCGCAACCTCAGCGATCCCGACCTGTCGCCGACGACGATCGCGGCGGCGCACCACATCTCGGTCCGCTATCTGCACCACTTGTTCCGCCAGGACGAGCAGACGGTGGGCGGCTTCGTCCGGGAGCGGCGGCTGGAGCGCTGCCGGGCCGATCTGACGAACCCGTGCCTCGCGGGGCAGAGCATGGCGGTGATCCGGGCGCGGTGGGGCTTCCAGGACGCGGCGGTGTTCAACCGGGCCTTCAAGAAGGAGTACGGGATCACGCCGGGCGAGTACCGCAGGCGCGAGGGTGTGCCCGTGGCCGTTCGGTAACGGTCGCCAGTGGTGCTGTGGCTGAGCCGGCGGGGGACCGCCGGCTCAGCTGTGCCGCGCGGCGGAGCCGCATATCGACGGGGCCGTTCGGCGTTTGTGCTCAGGCGCGGAGCGCCGGCCAGGTGTCCTCTCCCACTTTGCCGTCGGGATTGAGGTTGTGACGCTTCTGGAAGGCTACGACCGCTGCCTTCGTATCGGGGCCGAACTGTCCGTCGATGCCGTGGGGCCCGATGTCATACCCTCGGGCCTTGAGGATGCACTGGACCTGGCGGACGGCGGCTCCATGGCTGCCCTGCATGGTGAGCGCGGTGCCGGAGTAGTAGTTGCAGGACTTCCAGGGCTTCGGCGCCGGGGTCTTGGGCGGAGACTGCGTCTGCTTCGGCGGGGCCGGAGTAGTGGTGTTCTTGGTCGGCTGCTGCTTGGGAGGGGGCTGGTTCTCTTCGGAACCGCCGCCACCGCCCCCACCATTTCCGCCCCCACCAATACCGCCCCCACCGTCACCGCCACCATTACCGCCGCCACCGCCCGAAGGGTTCGCGGGGGCGGATGTCGCGGTCGGCGACGGCTTCGGCGAGTGCTTCGCCGTGGATGACTTCGACGCCTGCGGGTGATGTGCGGACTTCGTGGCCGTCGATGCGACGTTCTTCTTGCCGTCGTCCGACGAGCCCATCCCCGGTACGACGAAGGCCACCACCCCGATGGCCACGGCGGCGACGGCCCCGGCCACGGCCAGGACCAGGCCACGGCGGCTCTTGGGCGGCGCCGACTTGAGCGTACGCACCGGGGCGCCGCGGCGGAGGATCGTCAGCTGGTCCATCGGCGACACCGCGGCGGCGAGCCCGCTCCAGGTGGAGCGGGCCCCGATCAGCTCGGCGAGCGACGCCGGCCACTCCTGGGCCGGTGCGTGCTGCCGCGCCGTATCGACGACTTCCTGCGGGCTCGGCCGTCCCTCCGCGCTCTTGTCCAGACACCGGCCGATCAACTCCGCCAGGGCCGGATCGGACTCCGTCACCTTGGCCAGCACATCCGCACTCGGCGGCGAGTAGACCACGCGGTGGATGACATCGGCCGTCGAACCCTCGCCGAACGGCGTTCTGCCGGTCGCCGCGTGTGCGAGCACCGAGCCGAGCGAGAAGACGTCCGAGGCGGTGCCCGCCTCCCGGCCGTCGGCCTGCTCGGGGGACATGAACGCCGGGGTGCCCACATGCTGACCCGTCATGGTGAGCACACTGGCGTCAGTGGTGTGGGCGACCCCGAAGTCGATGACCCGCGCGCCGTCGGCGCCCAGCAGGACATTGGACGGCTTGAGATCGCGGTGGACGATCCCGGCGGCGGCGAGCGTGGCGAGCGCTTCCCCGATCTCGCCCGCCAGCCGCCACACCACCGGAGCGGGGAACGGGCCGAAACGGCGTACCGTGTCGTCGAGGCCCGGCCCCGGGACGTACGCGGTGGCCATCCACAGCCGCTCCTCCTCGTCGAAGCCCGAAGCGACCAGCCCCGCGGTGTACTTCCCGTGGACCCGCCGTACGACCTCGACCTCGCGCTCGAACCGGCGCCGGAACCGCGGGTCCTCGGCGTGCTCCGGCCGGATGACCTTGACGGCCACCAGCGCCGCGGCCCCGTACGGGGCCGCCGCCTCCCCCTCCACGCCCGCTTCCCGTCCGAGGTAGAGCCGGCCCATCCCCCCGCTCCCCAGGCGCGCGAGCACCCGGTAGGGCCCGATCGCCACCGGGTCCGACCGCCGCAACGGTTCCGCGCCGAGGCGTTCGAGGTCGGCGCTGCTCAGCTCTCCGGTCCAGGGGTGGACCGGGTCCCTCTCAGACATGGGAGTTTCCTTAGGGAGTTTCCGCTGTGACGCTCCGGGGCGGTCAGTGGTGCTGGCCGCCGGCCTGGGAGATGTTCCTCAGGATCGTGTCGAACTTCCGCTGGAACTCGTCCAGGGAGTGCCTGATCTTGTTCAGGTCGGTCTGGGCGCTGGCCCAGGAGGAACGGAACTGGGCGGCGTACGGGCCGCTCCAGTGGTTCGGGTCGCTCAGGGTGGTCCCGGCGTCGGAGAGCTGTTTGATGGACTCCTGGAAGCTGCCGTCGATGATGGTCAGGAACTTCTTGCTTGCCAGGTGTGCGGTGGGGTCGACTGAAACCTTGTCATCTGCCATGGTTTTTCTCCTGTTTTTAGGTCGGTCCCGGAAGGGTGACTTATCGCGAAATTCTCCGGTCCCGGGCTTTGCCGTGTCATTGATCTGGAGCGCACAGTCCATGTGCGCTCGGCGCAAGACGTCATATGCCCATGTCGATGGGTTAGTTCGCCACCTGCACCCCCGCCGCCACGCCGTCCACCACGAGGTAGCCACGCCCCGGCAGCGGCGCCATGCGGTCGTGGCGGGGCAGCTGCGTGCCCAGCAGATCGCCGTCGAGGTCGTGGTCGGGGCACAGGAGGACACCGCAGCGGCTGTCGCGGGTGCGTTGGGTCCAGTGGCCGTAGGAGCGGCGCAGGGTGTCGGCCCGGCCGGCGGCGATCATGTGGTGGCCGGTGGCGGGGGCGGACAGCCACTGTTCCAGGAAGCCGCGTTCGTCCTCCACCGTGTCGGCGTCGTCGGCCAGGAGGAGGACGGGCCGGTCGAGGGGGAGTGCCGTGAGGGCCTGTTCGAGGTCGTCGTACGTGGTGACCAGGGCGGCCAGGCCGGGCAGGTCGCGCAGTGGGGAGCGGCGCGGGGCGAAGCCGACGACCGTGGGCGGGGCGTCGGTGGACGCCGAGGACATCACGAGGCGGGCGATGGTGCACAGGGCCGTGCTGCGGCCGGACCGCTGCGGCCCGGCTATCAGGGCGTGTTCGCGTTCGTACAGCCGCAGTCCGGCACTGCCGAGGGTGTCGGAGTCCAGGCCGACGGGGAGCCACCAGGGGTCGGTGGCGGTCTGGGCCGGTGTGGTGAGGGCGGTGGCGGGGACGTCGGTGGGCAGCAGGCCGACCTCGGGGGCGCTGCGCTGGGCGCCGGTCCACCGGGCGGCAGTTTCCGCGACGGCCGTCGCCAGGTCCTCGCCCGGCCAACCGATCTGGATCACCTGCCGGTTGGCGGCCACGAGCGCTCGGCCCGGCACATAGGTGGGGACCGCGTTGCGGGGTATGTCGAAGTATCCGTACTCGGCGGGGTCGGCCAGCCGCAGCAGCAGTTTGGTCTGGGTCAGGGCGGACCAGGCCGTCGGTACGGCGCCGGAGCGGTCGGCGCTGACCGCGAACCGGATGCCGACCGCGGGGCCGTCGGCGTAGACGCGGGCGAGCTCTTCGATCAGGTTCATCCCCGCCACGTCCTTGTCGAAGTCCGAGATCAGGGCGCCGAGGTTGTCCAGCAGCACCAGCCAGTCCGGGGAGCCGGCCGGGCCGCGGGCCTTGCGCTCGTCGAGCTCCCGGCGCAACAGCTTGATCAGCCGGATCTGCCGCTCGCGTTCGGCGGACCCGATGTGGGCGCCGGTGTGCGGGAGCGCGGCCAGCGGGGCCAAATCGCCCGCGCCGAGGTCGAGGGCGAAGATGTGGTGCCGGTCGGGCGGGCAGGAGCCGGCGACGGCCAGGGCGAGCGCGGCCAGGGCGGTGGAGGTGCCCGAACCGCCGCCCCCGTAGACCACGATGTTTCCGGCGGCCGGGTCCCAGCCGACCGCGTACTGCCGCTGCCGGTCGGGGTCGTCGGCGAGCGCCCAGGCGGGCAGGCCGGTGGCCTCGGTGTGCAGGCCCTGTTCGGCGACCGCGGGGAGGTCGGCACGGTGCAGCACCTTGGGCAGCGGATCGGGCCAGGGCCGCCGTGGCGGGGCGAATCCGGACAGGTCGGCGGCCTGTCGTGCGGCCGTGACCAGCCGCCGTAGATCGGTTTCGCCCTCCGTGCCGTCGGTGGCCGCCGTCAGCACCGGCATGCCCAGGATGAACGGCGCGATCGTCACCGGGGCGGTCACCGCCGCCTGCGGGGTGACTCCGGTGGACAGCGCGGTCTGCACCGGCAGCACCTCGCGCGCGCTGAGCCGGTAGTAGGCGCGGCCCCACTGGCGGGTGCCGATCCCGGCCGAGGCCGGACTGTCGATGACGTCCTCCGAGTCCCCGGTGCTCTCAAGGCGGAGCGCGATACGGAGTTTGACGTTGTTCTTGATGGCGTCGTTGACCGAGCCGGCGGGCCGCTGGGTGGCCATGATCAGATGGACGCCGAGGGTGCGTCCGCGCTGTGCGATGCTCACCAGCGAGTCGACGAAGTCCGGCAGAGCCTTGACCAGAGTGGCGAACTCGTCGATCACCACGGCGAGCCGGGGCATCGGCTCCATGCCGGCATCCTTGGCGTCCTCGGTGTCGCGCAGCCGCTGATAGTCGCGGATATGACTCAGGCCGACCTCGCGCAGCAGCCGTTCGCGGTGGCGCAGCTCGGCGTCCAGACAGCGCAGGGCGCGCTCGCTGAGCTGCTCGTCGAGGTCGGTGACCAGGCCGACGGTGTGCGGGAGTTCCGCGCATTCGTCCAGGGCGCCACCGCCCTTGTAGTCCACCAGCGCGAAGGTCAGATGCTCGGGGTCGGCGTCGGTGGCCATGCTCGCGATGAGGGTGCGCAGTAGTTCGCTCTTGCCTGATCCGGTGGTCCCGGCGATCAGCGCGTGCGGCCCGTCGTCGTCGAGGTCCACGGTGAACAGGTCCCGTTCGCTGACCCCGAGCACGGCCTGCACCCGCAGGGCCGGGGCCCGTGTCTTCCACCGCTGGCCGACCTCGGCCCCGGAGACGGCGGTCAGGTCCAGCAGCGGCAGCAGGGAGATACGGTCAGGCAGCCCCGCGCCCTCGACCCGTAGCTCCGGGTCCTCGAAGCGGGCCAGTGCCCTGGCGGTGGCGCGCGCCTCGTCGACCGGCATACCGCCGAGCAGTACGTCCGGCACCACCTCGTCGGAGGCCACGTCACGCATCCGCCCCCGGCCCTCGGGTGCGGCGGTGACCACCGAGGTGCACAGGGCGGGCAGCCGGGTGGTGAGCACCAGGGCACCGCAGCGCAGGGTGCGGTCGGCGAGCAGGTCCCGCAGCGGACAGGGCCGGCCCTCCAGCAGTGTGGCGCCGTCCACGACCACCAGCAGCACCGGCCCGGCGCCGCCCTCCGTACGCCGTGGCGCGGCGGACAGCAGACCGCGGGCCAACGTGTCGGACTGCTCGGGCCCGACCGCCACCAGCCGTGACGTCCCCGACTGCGGATCCGCGCCGTGCGGCAGCCACTTCGTCCAGTCCCAGTCGGCCAGCCGCTCCGGGTCGGTGAACACCGCCAGCGTCACATCGGCCGGTCCGCTCCCCACCAACGCCTGGCACAGCAGGGACCGGGCGACGCCGAGGGCCGCCCGGCGGTCCCCCTCGAACCCCACCGCCTCACCGGCCGACACCCCGACCACGACCGGCACCTGTGGCAGTACGCAGCGCGCGCCCAGGATGTCCGCCACCTCCGGAGCGGGCTCCGAGGAGTCGGTGTCAAGCGGCGGGTTCCAGGGCAGGTCGGCGGTGCCGACCACCGTCTTGAGGAAGTCCGGTGCGCCCGGGCGCCGTTCCCACAGGGCGACCCCCGGAGCGGTCGCGCGGTGGACCACCTCCGCGGGGTCGGGGTGGGCCGCCCGGCGGGTACGGATCTCGGCCGCGTGGCGCGCGGCCACCGCCTGCTCGAACTCCTTGACCTTGGCGGTGTGATCCCGCATCCCGCGCCGGAAGGTGAAGCGGCCCCGCAGCCGCTCCTCGAAGAAGTTCCCCACGAACATCAGCGGGGTGAGCGCCGCGATGGCCGCGTAGCGGACGTCGCCGGTCATGCCGACGATCGCACCGGCCATGACCAGCGGACCGAGCATGCTGGCGATGGAGAACGGAGCCTTGTTCGCGCTCGGCGGCGACGACGGCGTGGGGATCCGCGGCGGGTCGCCCGGCCTGCCGCCGCGCGGCGGACGGTTGAACGGCAGGGTGCCACCTGGCCCCACCTCCCGGACCGGGTTGACCCGCTGTACGGGGCCGAGCCGGTCCTGCGGCAGGACGCGCACCATCACCTCGCCGCCCAGCGAGACCAGGTCCTCGGGCTGGAGCCGGACGGCCTTGGAGATCCGCTCGCCGCATACGTCGGTGCCGTTGACCGTGCCCAGGTCGGTGATGTGCACCTGCCCGTCGGCCGAGATCTCCAGGGCGGCGTGCAGCCGGGACACCCCCGTGGCCACGACGCGCACATCCGCCTCGGCGCCCCGGCCGATGACCGTCCTGCCCACCCGCAGCGGAACGCTGCGCCCGGCCTCAAGACCGCCGACCACCCGCAGCACTGCGACCGCCACCCGCGGCCCGCCCGCCGAGCCCCAGCCCGCGCGGGCCACCCGCGATCCATGGGCGAGGCCGGATTCGCCAAGACCCGTCTCCGGTGGCGCGGTCCGGCCGTCGATGCTCAGTCCGCTGGCCGGTATGTCCAAAGTCGCGGCGAGGTCGGCCAGCGTGGCGTTCGGCCGGCCGACACGCAGTTCCATTTCCCGCTCGGTCTTGCCGTCGGCATAGACGATCCGCACCGCGCAGTCACTCCAGGGTGGGTCAGGTTCAGGTGACGAAGGGGTGCGTCGAGTCTGGCGCAGGCCCGGTGGGAAGGCATTGACGGCGAGCGCACAGTCGTTGACCCAGGGCGCAATGCGAATGAGTTGGCGGCCGAGGGCGGGTCAGGCCTCTCGTATCTCCGGCGCCGAAGTGGTCGGCGGGCCGTCGGGGTGCAGCGGCAGTTCGGCGGTGACCTCGAAGCCGCCCTCCGGGCGGCTGCCCGCGGTCAGGGCGCCGCCCACCGAATGGGCGCGCTCGCGCATGCCGATGAGGCCGAAGCCGTGTCCGGGCGCCGGCGCCTCGGCGGTCGCGGCGGTCGCGGTGGCCGTGGTGGTTCCGTCGTCGGTGACGGTGATGGTCAGCCGGTCGCGGGCGTAGTCGAGCCGTACGTGTGCGGTGTGCGCGGCGGCGTGCTTGGTGACGTTGGTCAGGGCCTCCTGCACGATCCGGAACGCGGTCAGATCCACTCCCGGGGACAGCCGCCGCGGCTCGCCGCGCAGGGTGACTGTGACCGGGAGCCCGGCGGAGGCGAAGGCGTCGGTCAGCTCGGGGAGCCGGTCGAGTCCGGGGCTGGGTTCCAGGGGCGCGTCCGGGTCGTCCGTACGGCGCAGCAGGCCGACGGTGGCCTTGAGTTCGCGCAGCGCGGAGGAGGTGGTGGCGGCCAGACCGGTGAGGATCTTATGGGCCTGGTCGGGGTGGTTACGGGCGAGATGCGCGGCCGTGCTGGCCTGGGCGTTGGCCAGGGCCAGGTGGTGGGCGACCACGTCGTGCAGTTCGCGGGCGATGCGCATGCGCTCCTCGGCGACCCGGTGTCGCGCCTCCTCCTCGCGGGTGCGCTCGGCGTGTTCGGCGCGGGCCTGCGCGGCTTCCATGACGGCTTCCGCATAGGCACGCCGGATCCGGACCGCGCGCCCGGCGGCGACGGGCAGCAGCAGCCACACGGCCGGACCGATGGTCTTGAGCACCAGCGCGTGGTGGCCGGAGTCGGTGATCATCGCGGTGGTCACGAGCGCGGCGATGGTGGCGACGCAGTAGGCGTAGGTGATCTTCCGCTCGGTCAGCGTGGCCAGCCAGTAGAGCGCCGTCATGGCCGGGGCCAGCAGCAGTGGGGTGAGCAGATACCCGACCGCGCTCGCGGCCGAGACACAGACCGCCGTCACGGCGACGGCGGTGCGCGGGTGGCTGCGGCACCCCACCAGGGCGGCGCAGGAGACGCCCCCGAGGAGCAGGGCCGGGACCAAAGTCCTCGGATGGGCGGTGCCCGGTGTGCCGAGCGCGGCGCCGAGGATGACAAAGCCGAACAGCACCCCGGCCACGATCAGGTCGAAGGCAAGGTGATGGCGCTCCGTATAGCGCTCCAAGCTGGTGGTCATCGGGGTCTCCGGTCGGGGCCTGGGTCCATGGTGGCCGACGTCGCGGGCGAACGGCCGACAGGGCCGCCCGGGACGTGGCCACGGGCGGCCCTGGTGGGCGCGGGGCGGGGTCGGGTCAGACGCGTGCCGATTCCCGCTCCGTCGCGGTGTCGGGGGCCGGGACCGCGGCGACGGGGGAGCGGCGGCTGAGCGCTTCGCCCTCCACATCGATGTTCGGCAGCACCTTGTCCAGCCAGCGCGGCAGCCACCAGGCGCGGTCGCCGAGCAGCGCGAGGACGGCGGGTACGAGCGCCATACGGACCACGAAGGCGTCGAACAGGACGGCCGTGGCCAGGCCGAACCCCATCATCTTGATCATGGATTCGGCGGAGCCCACGAACCCGGAGAACACGGCCATCATGATCAGCGCGGCCGCCACCACCACCCGGGCGCTGTGCCGGAACCCGGTGACGATCGCCTGGCCGGGCCGGTCCCCGTGGACGTACGCCTCGCGCATGCGGGTGACCAGGAAGACCTCGTAGTCCATGGCGAGACCGAAGACGATGCCCACCAGGAAGATCGGCATCAGGCTCATGATCGGGCCGGTCTGCTCGACGCCGAGGAGGCTCGCGCCCCAGCCCCACTGGAACACCGCGACCACCGCGCCGAAGGCCGCGAGCACCGACAGCAGGAAGCCGGCGGCCGCCTTGAGGGGCACGAGGAGGGACCGGAAGACCACCAGCAGAAGCAGGAAGGCGAGGCCCACCACGACCGCGAGATACGGGATCAGCGCGTCCTGCACCTTCTGGGCCACGTCGATGTTCACCGCGGTGGAGCCGGTGACCTCGAAGCTCGCATGGGTGGCGGACTCGAGCGCGGGCCGTTCGGCACGGATGGTGCGCACCAGGTCCTTGGTCTTCTCGTCGGTGGGGGCGGTGGCCGGGGTGGCGGAGAAGACCGCCGTGTCACCCGCGGCGTTGAGGCGGGGCGGCGAGACGGATACGACGCCCTTGGTGGCGGCGATCCTGTCGGCGATCGTGCGCGCGGCGGCCTTCGTGTCCGCCGTGCTGTTGGCGCCTGCCGTGCCCTTGGCGTCGACGACGATGGTCAGCGGTCCGTTGAAGCCGGGGCCGAAGCCCTCGGCCAGCGCGTCGTAGGCGCGGCGCTCGGTGGTCGAGGTGGGCTTGGCCTCGTCCCCGGGCATGCCCAGTTGCAGGCCCGTCACCGGTATGGCGATCGCCCCGAGCCCCGCCACACAGGCCAGCAGTACGGGCAGCGGACGGCGCAGCACGAACCGGGCCCAGCGGCTGCCCCCGTTGTGCTCACTGCCTTCCTTGGCCTTCTTGGCCTTCCCGCCCCGCCGGGCGGAGCGCGACAGTACGGCGCGCGGGAGGAAGCCGAGCAGGGCCGGGATCAGCGTCAGCGCGATGAGGACACCGATGGCGACCGCGCCCGCGGCGGCCAGGCCCATCTTGGTCAGCAGCGGGATGCCGACCACCGAAAGCCCGGCCAGTGCGATCACGACGGTCAGCCCGGCGAAGACCACCGCCGACCCGGCCGTGCCCGCGGCCAGCCCGACCGCCTCCTCGGGCTCGTGTCCCCGGGCCCGCTCCTCGCGGTAGCGGGAGACCACGAACATGGCGTAGTCGATGCCGACCGCGAGCCCCAGCATCGAGGCGAGCGTGCCGGTCGTGCCGGACAGACCGAAGGTGCTGGCCAGGGCCATGATCGAAGCGATGCTGATGCCGACGCCGACGACCGCGGTCAGCAGCGGAAGCCCGGCGGCGGCCAGCGAGCCGAAGGTGATCAGCAGTACGACCGCGGCGATGGCGATGCCGATGCCCTCGGCCGCCCCGCCCGCCGCGGGCTGGGTCGCCAGCGCGTTGCCGCCGACCTCGACGGTCAGCCCCGCGTCGCGCGCCTGCTGGACGGCGTCCTCCAGGGTCTTCTTGGACGCGTCGGTGAGGTCGTCGGCCTTCACCTTGTACGTGACGGTCGCGTACGCGGTCCCGGCGCCCTTGCTCACGGCCCGCGCCTGGAAGGGGTCCACCGCTCCGGCGACCTGCCGGCCGTCGGCCACCTCGTGTACGACCTTCTCGACAGCCGCCCGGTTGGCGGTCGCGGTGACCTTCTCCCCGTGCGGGGCGACGAAGACGATCCGGGCGCTCGCCCCGTCGGCCTTGGCGCCGGGGAAGCGCTGGTCCATCAGGTCGAACGCCTTCTGGGACTCGATGCCGGGCATGGAGTTCCCGGTGTCGGGGGCGGCGGGCGCCTTGACGGCGCCGAAGCCGACGGCGCCCAGCACGGCCACCCACAACAGGGTGACCCACCAGCGTCGTCGGAAGGCCAGTCGGCCCAGTCGAGAGAGAAAAGCAGCCATGGGACGGAGGTCTCCGCATCGTCTGATCTCGGGATACCCCTCCAGGCTCCCGGCGCGCGGCCCGTCCGTCGTCGTGCGGCTGCCGACAATCGTGGGTACTGAGAATGCAGTACCGGGCGCCTACCAGTTCGTTCCCGGGCATGACCCCCGTCGCCACCGGTATCTGCCTCAGCCGGTCAGCGCCCCGACGAGGGAGGCACATGAGCGTGTCTTGGCGCGCTGCGCGGGCTGGACTGAGGAGCCGCGCCGACAGCCACGCCGTATCCGGGGATGGCCACCAGCGGCCACGGCACGGGCCGGGGCGCGAGCACACGGACGTGGAAGGCGTAGTCGCGGTACTCGGGCATGCCCTCCGTGCCGGGCAGCACCATGAAGCGCGGCTGGACGCGGCAGAACAGCCGCCAGTCCAGGACCACCAGGTCGAAGAGGACAAGGGCGAGGAAGCAGACCGTGCCGAGGGCGAACGGCGGCCAGAAGCCGAGCGAGCCGTCCGCCCGGTCGTGCAGCTCCAGGACGCCGAGCAGGGGCACCGCGAGGAACACCAGGAGGTTCAACAGCCCGGCCGCGGCGGCGGTGCGCCGGCCTCGTGCGCTCTGCTCCCCGTACCGCTCCTGGATCGCGGGCGGGTAGTCCGAGAGCAGGGCGTCCCGGGCGATGTGGAGAGATCCGACGATGACGATGGTGAACAGCGCGACCAGTAAGAGCGCGTAGCCGAGGCTCACGCCTGTCAGTTCCCAGAAGTCCATGAGGCAACAGCGTAGGGGGAGAGTTAGGTTTGCCTCACCTAACTTTCACGGGTCTTGTCGAGCGGATGATTCTCTCTTTCAATGAGGGGCGAATGAGGGGGCACTGACCATTTCCTGGGAGGGACAACCATGAGAACTCGTTTGGGCGCCTTAGGAGTTGGCGCGGCCGTGGCGGTCGGTCTGGCGCTCTTCGGCGGCCCGGTGGCAGTGGCCGCGACGTCCGCGACGTCTGCGTCGGCCGGTCACCACGCCGAGGCCACGAGCTCCACCGTCATGGACTACTACCAGTACTTCGGCCACTACACGACCCATGAGGAGTGCGTGGCCGTCGGCGAGGAGTACTTGTGGCCCCACAACCCCGGCGGGGCCGACGCCTATGAGTGCCGGGCCAAGGACGGTGGCTGGGATCTCTGGCTGATCTTCGCCACCTGATCGCGGAGCGCGCCGCGTGGCCCGGGTGTGGGCCAGGTGGTGCGGGCGTGGGGCAGTGGATGCACGCTGGGAGTGGATACTTGCTGGCAGGAGCGATTCCGGAGGTGATCGTCATGCCACAGACCACCGTGGGCTGGCATGTCGAACTGGAATTTACCGAGGACAGCCGCCACACCCGCGCCGCCGCCCTGGTCCGGCTCGCGGACGGGAGCGAGGTGCGGGGCCACGGGGCCGCCAGCCGGGCCCCCGCCGACGCCAACCAGCCGCGGGTCGGCGAGGAGATCGCGGGCGCCAGGGCGCTCAACGAGCTGGCGACGAAGTTGCTGGAGAAGGCGCATGGAGAGATCGACGCGGTGTCCGGCCGTGTGTCACATCCGCTGCATCTGAACCAATGAACACCACTGCACACCGCTGAACCACTGAGCGGTGCCGGGCGGACGCCGGCGCGCACCTCGTGGGCGTCGGCGTCGTCCGTCGCGGGTGGCCGTCAGGGGGCAGTCACCCGGTGGCGGTCAGCGGGTGGCCTTCGGGGGCTCGATGCCCAGCGTGTGGCTGAAGATGTTCTTCGGGTCCCAGGCGGCCTTGACCTTCTGCAGTCTCGGGTAGTTGTCCTTGAAGTACAGCGTGGACCAGGGGACGCCCGAGGTGTTCACGGCGGGGTCCGCCAGGTCGTCGTCCGGGTAGTTGATGTAGGCGCCGTCCTTCGGATCCGGCACCCCGTGCGTATCGGCGTAGATCTCGCGGTACAGCCTCCGCAGCCACTCGACGTACGCGCCATCCTGGCCGGGGTCGTCCCACGCCGCGGTGTACTGCACCCGCATCACCGCGTCGCGGTGCGGAAACGCCGTGGCGTCCGGGGCCACCGCGCTGATCTGCCCGCCGTAACTGGCGATGCCCACCGAGCCGAAGAGCAGCTTCGGGTCCTGCTCACGGGTCAGATTCTCGTAGATGGCGGCGAGCTGGGCGTCGGAGAAACCCTTGCGCAGATAGCCCGACTTGATCTTCAGCCGGTAGATGTCCGAGTTCGGGCCGTCCAGCGCCGCGGCCAGCCAGGGCTGCTCGGTCCTGGTCACATTGAGCGGGGTGCCCACGCCCGCGCCGAGGGCGGCGAGATAGTCGTCCAGCAGCTCGGCCGCGTCGGGGCCGAACACCTGGCCGCTGGCGAGGTTGAGGTCGTTGGCCCTACGGCCCACCGTCAGGTCGGCGTACAGCCGGGTGGCCGCCGCGCCGACCGCGCTGTTGCGCTCGCACCAGTCCATGTGATTGCGGATCAGCCGGGTGAACTTCGGCTCGTCCAGCTTCAGGGCCTGCCACGGCCACTGGCTGGAGAAGGCGATCGCGCTCTTGGGCGCCCGCGGCAGCAGCTGCCCCGGGTCGGAGCCCTCCGCGCCCGGGGTGCGCAGCCAGTACCGGGTCACCACGCCGAAGTTTCCGCCACCGCCCCCGCTATGGCCCCACCACAGCTCGCGGTTCGGGTCACTCGCCTCACGCGTGGCGACCACGGCCGACGCCTTGCCGTATCCGTCGACCACCACGACCTCAACGGCGTACAGATGGTCCACGACCAGCCCCATGGCGCGGGACAGCACACCGTAGCCACCCCCGCAGACATGGCCGCCCGCACCGACACCCGGACACCACCCGGCCGGAATCGTCACCCCCCAGCCCAGCACCAGCCGCCGGTACACCTCGCCCAGGGTGGCGCCGGGCTCCACGGCGAAGGCGCGGCGCGCCGGGTCGTACGAGACCTGCGTCATCCCGGACATGTCGATGAGCACCCGCACGGCCGGGTCGTCCACCCACCCCTCCGCGCAGTGTCCGCCACTGCGCACGGCGATCCGCTTGCCGGAGTCCACGGCCTCCTGGACCGCCGCCACGACCTGTTCGGTCGAGCCGACCACCCATACGTGGTCCGGTGTGCCCACCCAGCGCTTCTGGCCGCGCCGCACCAGATACGCGTAACGCCCGTCGTCGGGGCCGGCCTTGACCGGGCCGAGCGGGGGTGTGCAGCCGGCCTCCGCGGCGCCCTCGGCCGCACTGGCCGGGGTGTCCAGGCCCAACCCTGCGACGACCCCGGACGCGGCGGCGGTGGCGGTCCGCAGCAGCTGACGGCGGTTGACCCCGGACATGCTCGTATCTCCTCGTGGTGTGAAACCAAGGCGGTATGAAACCAAGGCGGTATGAAACCAAGGCGGCATGAAACCAAGGCAGTGTGAAACCAAGGCAGTGTGAAACGACAGGAACTATTTGGTGTGGCGCGGATGTGTGCGGACTACAGGACCGGTGCCTGTGGCCCGTCGGGCGCCGAGTGGCGCCCCTCGACGACGGCCTGCGCGACCGCCGCGACCTCGTCCTGGTCGAGCCGCCGGTACCCGTCCTCGGTGATGAGGGCGATGAGGGGGAACAGCCGCCGGGTGAGATCGGGGCCACCCGTGGCGGAGTCCTCGTCCGCGGCGTCGTAGAGCGCCTGCACGACGGCGGTGACGATATCGCGCTCCGGCATGGCCTCCCGGTAGAGCTTCTTCAGCGAGCCCCGGGCGTGGACCGAACCGGAACCGGTGGTGGCGAAGCCCCGCTCCTCGGCGCGGTTGCCGGTGACGTCGTAGGAGAAGACACGCCCGACACCCTTGTGCACGTCATAGCCCGCGAAGAGCGGGACCACCGCCATGCCCTGCATGGCCATGCTGAGATTGTCCCGGACCATGCTGGTCAGCCGGTTGGCCTTGCCGTCCAGGGAGAGGGCCGTGCCTTCTATTTTCTCGTAGTGTTCGAGTTCCAGCTGCAAGAGCTTGACGAGTTCCACCGCCAGGCCCGCGGTGCCGGCGATGGCGATCGCCGAGTGCTCGTCGGCCGGGAAGACCTTCTCGTATTCGCGGTGCGCGATGAGGTTGCCCATCGTGACGCGCCGGTCGCCGGCCACCAGCACACCGTCCGCATAGGTCGCGGCGATGACGGTCGTGCCATGCGGGGCCTCGAAGTCGCCCCGGGCGGGCGGCAGCTGACGCTCGGCGGGCAGGAGCTCGGGAGCCTGTGCCTTCAGGAAATCCAGGAAGGAGGAGGTCTCGGCGGCCAGGAAAGCGGCCGGCAGGCCGCCGGTCATTCGCGCGTCGAAGGTCATGCACGTTCCTTCCCGAGAGGCATCGGCGGCTCCTGCTGGCCGCACATTACCCCACCCCCGCCCCGGGCAATCCGTGAAGAGAGTCACGGTAGTTGCGCCCCGATAAATACGGCCGTGTGGCGGGGGCTGTCGGGAGAAGTTGTCATTTCGCTGCCATACCCGAGGTGTTGACCTCGGACGCCCGGCCGTACGAGGGTGTGGAAGATTTCCGAAGTCCGGCACGAGGTCGCCCACCGCGCCGGTTCCCGATGCGCGTACCCCTGTCCGGTTCTGCGATCCCTTTCCCAATTTCTTCTTACTCCTGATCACATCGCCGAGCGCGCGTCCGTGCGCTGGCTTGATTTTGTCTTTTCGCAGGAGGGATGCCTCATGTCTCGTCCGCTCAACGCCATCAACGTGCCGGGGAGGACCAGCTTCCTGGAGGAGATCTTCCGTGGCGCACTGAGACTGGATCTCGTTCATCCGTTTCCGGCACAGCCGGAGAGCGACCGTAAACAGGGCGACGCACTGGTCGCCGATGCCAAGGAGTTCGCCCGCGGGTTAGTGGATCCCGCCCTTGTGGAGAAGACCGGAGAACTGCCCCGGGAGGCCATCAAACGGCTACGGGAGAGCAGTTACCTGAAACTGCAGAGCCCCAGGAAGCTCGGCGGACTCGCCCTGTCAGACCTCAATGCGTTCCGCGTCATTCAGGCCATTTCCAGCTGGTCGCTTCCGCTCGGTCTCGTGGTCGCCGTACAGAACTCGATCGGCTTCGCCCCCCTGGTCCAGATTCTTCCCGAGGGCCCGCTGCGCGACATGCTCAGCGAGCGCGTCGCGCGCGGGCTGATATCCGCGTTCGCCGACACCGAACCCTCCGGCGCGGCCAATCTCCGGCGGGAGACCGTCGCCGTCCCCACCGAGGACGGCCATGCCTACCTGGTCAGCGGCGAAAAGGTGTTCAGCGGCAACGCCCCCTTCGCGGAACTGCTCGGGGTGGTGGCCACCGTCCAGGAGGACGGCCGGGAGATGCGCAGACTGGTGGTCGTCGACCCGGACGCGCCCGGAGTGCGGCGGTCGGCCGAGCACGAGTTCATGGGCATCAAGGGCTTCCCCAACGGAGGGTTCACCCTGGACCGGGTGCGCGTGCCCCGGGACCACGTCTTCGTGGAGAAGCCCAGCGCCCACGACGTACGGATCACCGCCCAGGCCGGCGGGCTGGCGATCCTGGGCCGGATGTATCTCATCGCGGCGCCGTCGCTCGCGATCGCCAAGCTGTGCCTGGAGTGGTCGCGCGGGTTTGTGCGCCGCCGCCGCGTGGACGGTGTCCCGCTGGCGGAGTACGAGGAGATCCAGCACCTCATCGGCCAGTCCCTCGCCGACACCTTCGCCCTCGAAGCGGTCGCCGAGTGGAGCCTGCTGTGCGAGGACGCGGGCCTCAACCCGCTGTTCGAGCAGGTCGTGGCCAAGAACCTGTGCTCGCTGCTGTGCTGGGGCGTCGTGGACCGCACCATGTCGCTGTTCGCGGCGGAGGGCTACGAGACCGCGGCCAGCAAGGCGGCGCGCGGCGCGCCGCCCGTCCCCCTGGAGCGCTCCTTCCGCGACGCCAGGAACCTGCGGATCTCGGGCGGGGTGGACTTCCAGCTGGACTACTGGCTCTCCAAGCTGGCGATCTTCTCCTACCACCGCTCGGGCGTCCTCGACGACGGCCAGGGCGCCGAGCAGGCCGCCGAAGCGAGGGAGCTGCTGGCCGCCGCGCTCACTCCGCGCAACCAGCGCCATCTGGCCGAACTGCACGACTCCGTCGAGGAGTTCCGCGCCCGCTGCGCCGCGTTGGCGAAGGCATACCCGGACGACGAGACGCTGTTCGCACAGGAGCACACGCTGATCGCCGTCGCCCGCTGGGCCACCGAGATCATGGCCGCGAGCCTCGTCCTCGCACGGGCGGCCCGGCGTACCGCGGAACACGACACCGAGGCACAGGACCTGGCCGACATCTACTGCACCGGGGCCCTGCGCCGGATCGCCGAATACGCGCGCGAGGCGCTGGAGGAGGAGCGGCCCGACACCGGCCGGGTGGCCCAGCGGTGGATCACCGGGGACGGCCACGGCGGGCTGCTCGACGACATCGTCGCCGATGTGACGGATCCCGATGTGACGGACCCCGATGTGACGGATCCCGATGTGACGGACCCCGACGTGACGGACCCCGACAGGTCCGTCCCGGACGCGTCCGGCCCCGACGTGTCGTAACCGGATCGGCAGGCCCAGGCACCCGCACCCCAGCACCCGCACCCGGCACCCGCACCCCGGCGCGCAGGAAGAGGAAGCAGGAACAGCCATGGTTTCCCGTCCGACCCACCCCCTGTCCCCGGCCCAGTCCGGCATCTGGTACGCACAGAACCTGGATCCGACCAGCCCCGTCTACAACTGCCTCCAATACCTCGACATCCAGGGAGCGGTGGACACCGCCCTGCTCATCGACGCGATCAAACGCGTGGTCATGGAGGTCGACGGACTGCATGTCCGCTTCGACGGCAGGTCGGACCCGCCGGGGCAGATCCTGCTGGAACCCACCGCCCCGCATATCGCCGTGCACGACTTCACCGCCGAGCCGGACCCGATGGCCGCGGCGCACACATGGCTGCAGCGGTTCCTGCACATCCCCTTCGACCTGGAGGCGGGCCATGTCAGCGACTTCGCGGTCCTCGAAGTCGCCCCCGGGCGCACCTTATGGGCACAGCGCTACCACCACGTGGTCGCCGACGGATACGCCTTCAACCTCATCGCCCAGCGTGTCGCCGAGGTCTACCGCGCGCTGCGGGCGGGCGGCCCGCTCCCCCCGGCGCGGTTCCAGACCCTCGGCGAGGCCCTGGACGAGGCGGCCCACTACCGCAGCTCGGCGGAGTACGCGGCCGGCAGGGCCTACTGGCTCGACCGCTTCGCCGACCGCCCGGCGCCCCTCGAGCTGACGGACGGGAGCCGTACGGCCCTGAACCAGGCGAACGGCACCGCCCCGGCCGCGCATGAGGTGCGGCGGATGGCCTTCACACTGCCCGCCGACAGGCACCGGGCCCTGCGCGCGGCGGCGCGGGAGGCGGGCACCAACTTCCCCCGGGCGCTCATCGCCACCGTCGCCGCGTACACCGCCCGTATGACCGGCCGTGAGGACATCGTGGTGGGCCTGGCCAGCCGCAGCCGCGCCACGCCCGGCGCCGAGCGGTTCCCCGGGATGATGTCCGACGTCCTTCCGCTGCGGCTGCGCATCACCGCCGCCACGACCTGGGCCGGGCTGCTCGCCGACACCCACGAGGCCGTGGCACAGGCGGTGGCGCACCAGCGCTACCGCGGCGAGGACCTGCGCCGGGAGCTCGGCTGGCCCGAGCGCAGACGGGTCGCCGGACCGCTGGTCAACCTGATACCGCCGCTGGGCACGATCGACCTCGGCGGTGCGTCGGGCACCCTGCACAACCTCTCCATCATGCCGACCGAAGACCTCACCCTGTGCTGCTTCCAGCACACCGGCAACACCGGCAACACCGGCAACACCGGCAGCACCGGTGGCGGGGAGCTGCGGCTCACCCTGGACGCGCACCCCGACCGGTGCGACGACGCCGCCCTCGCCGACCACCACGAGCGGCTGGCCACCCTGCTGGACGCGCTCGGCCCCGACACCGTCCACCGCCCCGTGGCGAGCTTCGAGTGCACCGGCACCCGCGAGCGCGGCCGGCTCCTCGACGTGTGGAACGAGGCCCCTCGGCCGCTCCCCGAGGCACCCCTGGGCGAGCTGTTCCGGCGGCAGGCCGCCCGTACCCCGGACGCGGTGGCCGTGGCCGACGGCGATACGGAGCTGAGCTACCGGGAGCTCGACGCGCGGTCCGACCGGCTCGCCGGGCTGCTGCGCGAGCGGGGTGTGCGCTCCGGCGCCACCGCCCTGGTGTTCATGGAGCGGTCCGTCGAGCTGCTGGTCGCCCTGCTGGCCATCGTCAAGACGGGCGCGGCCTATGTGCCGTTGGACGAGCGGCAGCCCGCCACCCGACTGCGCACCCTGATCTCCGAGGCAGGCGGCGACCTGCTGCTGGTCGACGGCGCCACGCGCGAGCTGCCCGTGGTGCGCGAGCAGGCCGACGGGGGACTGCCCGTCGCCGACGTGGCCGAGCTCGAACGGGCCGCGCCGCCCGTGCCGCCGGCGCCGTACGAGCCGGTGTCCCCGGACGCGTCGGCCTGTGTGATGTACACCTCCGGCTCCACCGGGGTGCCTTCCGGCGTCCAGCTCACCCACCGCAACATCGCCGCCCTCGCCCACGACCGCTGCTGGTCGGGCGGAGCGCACCAGCGGGTCCTGTGGCATTCGCCGCACGCCTTCGACGCCGTGCTGTACGAGCTGTGGGTGCCCCTGCTGTCCGGCGGGCGGATCTGCGTGGCGCCGCCGGGGGCGCTGCTCCCGGCCACGCTGCGCGGGACGATCGCGCGCCACGGAGTGACCGCGGCGTGGCTGACCGCCGGGCTCTTCGCCGCCCTGGCCGAGGAGGAGCCCGACGCTCTGCGTGGTCTGCGCGAGGTGTGGACCGGCGGCGATGTGGTGTCCCAGGCGGCCGTGGCCCGGGTGTTCGACACCTGCCCGGGCATCGTCGTCGTCAACGGCTACGGCCCCACCGAGACCACGACGTTCGCCACCCGCCACCGTATGACCCGGGCGCCGGAGGGCCCGGTCCCCATCGGCCGGGCGATGGACAACGCCACCCTGTACGTGCTCGACGCCGACGGGCGCCCCGTACCCCAGGGCGCCCCGGGCGAGCTGTGGGTGGGCGGCGCACACGTCTCGGCCGGCTACGTCAACCGCCCCGAAGCCACCCGCGAGCGCTTCCGCGCCAACCCCTTCCACCCCGGCCGCATGTACCGCACCGGCGACCTGGTGCGCCTGGCCCCCGACGGCACCCTCCGCTTCCTCGGCCGCGCCGACGACCAGCTGAAGATCCGTGGCTTCCGGGTCGAGCCCCACGACATCGAACTGAGCCTGGAACGCCACCCGGACGTGGCGCGGGCCGTCGTCGTGCCCCAGGCCGCCCCGGGCGGCGGAAAGCGCCTGGTGGCCTATCTGGTGCCCACCGCCGAACAGGACACCGCCGCGCCGGGGAGTGGCGGCGGGGGCGATGTCCACGAGGCCGAACGCGTCCGCGAGTGGCAGGGCGTGTACGAGGACATGTACCGCGAGGGCGACCAGGCCACGCTCGGCGAGGACTTCGGCGGCTGGATGGACAGCTACCGCGGCTCGCCCATCCCACGCCACGAGATGCGGGAGTGGCGCGACCGCACCGTCGACCGCGTCCTCGCGCTGCGCCCGCGCCGCATCCTGGAGATCGGGGCCGGCAGCGGGCTGCTCCTCGCCCGGCTGGCCCCGCACTGCGCCGAGTACTGGGCCACCGACTTCTCCGAGCGCGCCGTGACCCGGCTGGCGGCGAAGGTGCGCGAGGACGAGCGGATCGCGGACCGGGTACGGCTGCTGCGGCGCGAGGCCCGCGATCTGTCGGGCATCCCGCTGGAACACTTCGACTGCGTCGTCATCAACTCGGTGGTGCAGTACCTGCCGAGCGCCGCCTACCTGTCCGCGGCGCTGCGCGGCGCGCTGCACGCCCTGACGCCCGGCGGACACCTCTTCGTCGGAGACGTACGGCCCCAGCGGCTGCTACGGGAGTTCCGCACCGGCGTGGAACTGCGGCGCGGGGCGGCCGAGGACGGTTCCGAAGACCTCTCCGGGCTGAAGCGCGCGGTGGAGCGGGCGGTGCTGCACGAGAAGGAACTCCTCGTGGAGCCGGAGTTCTTCACCGAACACCTGGGCGCGCTGCCCGAGGTCGCCGGTGTCGATGTGCGGATCAAACGCGGCCGTGCGCACAACGAACTCACCCAGTTCCGCTACGAGGCCGTGGTGCGCAAGGCGTCCGCCGACGCCGAGCCCTACTCATGCGCCGACGCCACGGTGGCACGCTGGGGCCACGACGTCGCCGACCTGGCCGATGTGGGCCGCTATCTGCGCGACAAACAGCCGTCCGCGCTACGGCTCACGGGGGTGCCCAACGCCAGGGTGCTCCCGCTGCTGCGGGCCGAGCACGAGGTGTGTGCGGGCACTGGCGTCGCCGCGGCCCGCGACGCCCTCGACGGCGGTGTCTTCGACGAAGGCGTTCGTGACGGCGGCGCCTCGGATGACAGTTGCCCCGATCCCGAGGACTTCGCCGCGCTCGGCCGGGGCCTCGGCCTCCGTACGGTGCTCACCTGGGCGGAGGCAGCGGGGGACGGCAGTCTCGACGTGCTTTTCCTGGACCCCGCGGCACTGCCCGGGAGCGCCGGGCCGAAGGCGCCGGACTTCGTCTCCGACACCTACCCCAGGCGCCGTACGACCGCCGCTGACGCCCCGGCGGAGGCGTTCACCAACCAGCCGATCCGCCCGGAGCCGCACCCTGAACTGGCCGCGGCCATCGAGGCGTACGCAGAGCAGCAGCTGCCCGACTACATGACGCCGTCCGCGTACGTCGTGCTCGACCATCTGCCGCTGTCCGTCAACGGCAAGGTCAACCGCGCCGAGCTTCCGCCCGTGGCGGACCCGGCCGGGGCCACGCCGGAGGTCGGCGGCGAGACGGACACGGCGCGGGCGGGCGAGGCGACAGCCGTCGAGGTCACCGACACCGAGCGGGAACTCGCCGCCATCTGGTCGGATCTGCTGCGGAGCGAGGTCGATCCGGCCGCACGCCCCGACTTCTTCGCGCTGGGCGGCCACTCCCTCCTCGCCACCCGCCTCGTCTCGCGGGTCGCCGCGCAGCTGGGCGTGGACATCTCCCTGCGCACCGTCTTCGAACACTCGCGCCTGACCGCCCTGGCCCAGGAGCTCGACGCGCGCCGCGCCCCCGCTGAGGTGTCCGAAGACGTACCGGAGCAGCCATCGGAGGAGGGAGCGTCCGGCGAATCGGGGGACCGCTTCCCCGTGTCCGGCTTCCAGGAGCGCATCTGGCTGGACGAACGGCTGCGCGGCACCGGCTCGTTCTACAACGTGCCGCTGGCCTGGCGGGTCCGGGGCGGCCTCGACCCGGCCGCCCTGCGCACCGCGCTCGGCCGGGTCGTGGCCCGCCATGAGGCGTTGCGTACGAGCTTCGTCGAACGGGAGCCGGACGGCAGACCGCAGCAGGTCATCGGCGAGCCATGGGTCCCGGAGGTGGTGCACCGCGCCGCCGAGGGCGCCACGGACGAAGCACGCCTGGCCGACGCCCGCGCGGCACTGGACGCCCTCGCTCAGCAGCCCTTCGACATCGCCTCGGGGCGGCTGCTGCGCGTCATGCTGGTGGACCTCGCGGAGGACGGCCGGGACCAGCTGCTGATGTGCTGTCTGCACCACCTGGTGTGGGACATCGGCTCCGAACCGGTCTTCCTGCGGGACCTGGAGCGGGCCTACGACGAATGTGCGGGGGAGGCCGGCCAGGCGGCCCCGTACGAGGAGCACCCGGCCACCCCGCATCAGCAGCGCATGGCCTTCGTCGAACACTTCGAGCGCGGCACGGTGTACGAGGACGCACCCGTCTACCACAACGTGTCCCAGCTTTTCGCCCTGGACACCACCCCCGGCGAGGCCGAGCTGCGCCGGGCGGTCGCGGCGGTCCTGGATCGCCACCCGGCGCTGCGCACCACGTTGCACCTCTTCGACGGGACCTGCACCCAGCGCGTCCATGAGCGGATGCCCGTCGAATGCGCCACCCTGACGGACACCGCCCCCGACGGAGTCGCCGCCTGGCTGCGCCGCCCCTTCCGCCTCACCGAAGGACCGCTGTTCCGGCTCGCGGTCGCGCAGCGGGGCGGCGAGGGCGAGGGGTGCGCCCTGGTGCTCGTCGCGCATCTCGCCGTGGCCGACCGCGCTTCGCTGCGTACCGTCGGCCAGGAGATCGTGACCCTGCTGGACGGTGACCAACTGCCCTCCGCGCCGCCCTCGTTCGTGCAGTGGTGGCAGGCGCGGGACACCGAGGCCGAAGAGCGTCACACGGCCCGCCTCGCCGAACTGCTCGACGGCGGGAGCGGAGCCCTGCGGCTGCCCGAGGACCGGACCAGGGCCGCCGTCCACATCTACGAGGAACACTCCCTCCCGGTCGACCTCCCGGACGGCGCCGGCTTCGCCGAGTTCGCGCGGCGCGAGGGCGTCACCACCGAGGCCGCGCTGCTCGCCGCGTACACCACCCTGCTCATGTGGTACTCGGGGCAGACCGATCTCACCGTCGGCGTGGCGAACCCGCGCCGTAACACCACGACGGCCCATGTGGTGGGCCCGGTGGACGACTTCCTGCCGCTGCGGCTGCGCGGCGGCCATGAGCAGTCCTTCGCGTCCTGGGCGCGGTTGTGCGAGGCGGGGCTGAGAGAGGTGCGCGACTGCGGGCTCGCACCGTTCGACGAGGTGGCGCGGCGTGTCGCCCCGCCCAAGGACATGAGCAGGACCGCCCTCTTCGACGTGGTGTTCGACTTCGAGCACGACGCGCCCGAAGGCCAACCGCCCACCCCCGTCGCGGGCCTGGGCAAATGCGATCTGCTCCTGACACTGCGACACACAGGCGGGGACGAGGTCGGGGACGGGGACGGGGTCGGGGTCGGGGTCAGGGACGGGGTCAGGGACGGGGTCGGGATCGGCGGGCGGTTGGTGTTCAACGGCCTGTACTACGACCCGGCCCGGATGCGCCTCTTCGCGGAGCACTGGCAGCGCCTGCTGCGCGACGCCACCACCCGGCCCGACACCCCCCTCGGCGCCTTCGAACCGCTCACGGAGGCCGAACGCCACCGCCAGATCGAGGAGTGGAACGACACGGCCGCCGACTACCCGCACACCACGCTCGCCCATCTGGTGCGCGAGCGGGCCGCGGATCACCCGGACCGGGTGGCCCTGGCCGACGGCGAAGGCACGCTCACCTACCGGCAACTCGTCCAGCGCGCCGAGCGGACCGCCCGGGTCCTCGCCGACCACGGCGTACGCCCCGGCGACACCGTCGGACTGAGCGTCCAGCGGGGGCTCGGGCAGGTCGAGGCCGTCCTGGCCGTGCTGCTGGCCGGGGCGGCGTACGTACCGGTCGACCCGGCCGCCCCGGCGGACCGCGCGGCCTTCATCCTCACCGACAGCGCGGCGGCACTGCTGCTCACGGACGCCGCACACACCACTGATCCCGGCTTCGCCGGCCCGACCGTACGCCTCGACGAAATCGACCACTCAGGCCACTTCGCCGCATCTGCGGAGCGGGAACCCCTGCCCGAGCCCACCCCGGACGACCTCGTCTACGTCATCTACACCTCGGGCACCACCGGCCGCCCGAAAGGCGTACGGGTCACCCACCGCAATGTGGTGCGGCTGGTGGCGGCCGACCGGCTGCCGTTCCGCTTCGGGCCCGACGACGTATGGGTCCTCGCCCACTCGTACGCCTTCGACTTCTCCGTCTGGGAGATCTTCGGCTGTCTCGTACACGGGGGCCGGCTCGTGGTGCCGGACGGTGACGAACTGCGCGACCCACGGCGCATGGCGGAGCTGGTACGCCGCCACCAGGTGACGGTCCTCAACCAGACCCCGGGCATGTTCGCGCAGCTGGTCCGGGTCACGGACACCGAGGCGCGGCGGATGGCGAGCCTGCGGTACGCCATCCTCGGCGGCGCCCGATTCGCTCCGGCCACCCTCGGCGACTGGCCCGCCGGGCACCCCGGCACCGAGGTGGTCAACATGTACGGGATCACCGAGACCACCGTGCATGTCACCGCCCGGACCATCACCGCCGAGGACATCGCGGCCGACCGCAGCCCGATCGGCACACCCATCCCCACCACCACCGTCCGCCTCCTCGACCCACACCCCACCGCGGGCCGGCACCGGCTGCTGCCGGTCGGTGCGGTGGGGGAGATCTGCGTCGGCGGCGAGGGGGTGGCGGCCGGGTATGTGGGGCGGCCGGAGCTGGAGCGCGAGCGGTTCGTACCCGACCCGTACGGTTCCGGCCGCCTCTACCGCAGCGGTGACCTGGGCCGCTATCTGCCCGATGGCACACTGGAGTACCTGGGCCGGATGGACGACCAACTACAGGTGCGCGGCTACCGCATCGAGCCCGGCGAGGTCGAGACCTGCCTGACCGGCCACCCCGATGTGGCGCAGGCCGTGGTCACCGCGGACGGGGCGGACACCGACCGCCTGGTGGCCCATGTCTGGTGCCCCACCAACGTGCCGAGCGCGGGAGAGCTGCGCGCCCGGCTCGCCGAGCGGCTGCCCGAGTACATGGTGCCCTCGGTGTTCAAGGTGGCGGACCGTATCCCCCTCTCGGTCAACGGGAAGGTGGACCTCACTGAGCTGGCCGCCCGCAGCACCCTGCTGACGGACGGGGCGGGCAGCGCCCCGCGCACCGAGACGGCGAAGGCCCTCGCCCCGCTGTGGGCCGAGCTGCTGCCCGTACCGGAGGTCTTCGCCGACACCTCCTTCTTCGAGGCGGGCGGACACTCCCTGCTGGCGGCCACCCTGCTGTCCCAGGTGACGGACCGCTTCGGCGTCGACCTGCCGGTGCGCACGGTGTTCGAGAACCCGCGGCTGGGGGACCTGGCGGACCGGATCGACGAGGTGAACGCGGCTTACGGACACCGTTACTTGGGCCAGGCCGGGTCCACGGCGGACGCGGCTGACTTGGCGAACACCGCGAACACCGTGAACACCGCGAACACCGCGAACACCGCGGACACGGCTGACTCGGCGGACGGGGAGCTCGTGCCCGCGTCGGACTTCCAGCGCCGTATCGCCCTGGACGAGCAGTTGTCCGCCGGCCCCGACCGCTATGCGATGCCTCTGGTGTGGCGGGTACGCGGCGGACGCCTGGACCCAGGGCGGCTCCGCCGGTCCCTGGACGCCGTCGTGGCTCGCCATGAGGCGCTGCGCACCGGGTTTGTGGAGCGCGGCGGCAGGCTGTGGCAGCGGATCGGGGAACCCTGGTCGCCGCCCCTGGAAGAGGTCGACCTGTCGGGCATGAACCCGGCGGAGCAGGACGCGCGGTGGCGCGAACGAGTCCGCGAGATCGCCGGGGAGCCCTTCGACCTCGCGTCCGGCCGACTGCTGCGGCCCGCCCTGATCGACCTCGGCGAACACGGCCAGCTGCTCGTGCTGTGCCTGCACCACCTCGTATGCGACGGCCCGTCCCTGGTGCCCCTCGTCCAGGACATGAACGCGGCGTACGAGGGCACGGGCGCGGGCGGGCTGGGCGATGACGTGGTGCAGTATCGGGAGTTTGTGCGGGTGCAGGGGGAGTTGGTGGGTTCGGTGGCGGGTCGTGCGGGGGTGGAGCGTTGGCGTGGACGGCTTGCGGGGGCGCCGGCGTATGTGTCGTGGCCGGGCCCCGGAGTGGCGGAGCCGTCAGGAGTGGTGGAAGTCCCGCTGACCAGGGGCGTATTAGGGCGGTTGCGTGGGGTGTCGGAGCGGGAGGGTGTGTCGTGGTTCATGGCGGTGGCGGCGGGGTTTGCGGGGGCGTTGCATCGGTGGAGTGGTGAGCGGGATGTGACGTTCGGATGCCCGGTGGCGAATCGCGCGGGTGAGCGTTTCGGTTCGGTGGTGGGGCCGTGTACGAACACGGTGGTGATCCGGTCCGTGGTGGACGGGGACACGACGGTGGGTTCGTTGTTGCGGGGGATGCGGGAGCGGGTGCTGGAGGCGCTGGAGGATCAGCATGTGCCGTTCGACCAGGTCGTGGCCGCGCTCAACCCCGAACGCCGCTACGGCATCACCCCCTACGCGGGCGCGGTACTCAACCTGGCGCCGGTGGACGACGGCTACCCTCTGGGCGGCACCGTCCTGACCCCGGTGATGAGCAGTCAGCTCGCCGCCGAGCAGAAGTTCCCGGTCACCGTCACCGTCTTCCGCGAGGACGGGCGGGACCGCGTGGCCCTGTCGTACCGGGGTGACCAGCTGGGCCGACGGGACGCCGGGGAGCTCGCAGGGCTGCTCCGCGACCTGCTGACCGCTCTGGCCGACACCGCGCACACTCCCGTACTCCGGCAGGGGGCTGCCGCCGAGGTGGTGCAGTATCGGGAGTTTGTGCGGGTGCAGGGGGAGTTGGTGGGTTCGGTGGCGGGTCGTGCGGGGGTGGAGCGTTGGCGTGGACGGCTTGCGGGGGCGCCGGCGTATGTGTCGTGGCCGGGCCCCGGAGTGGCGGAGCCGTCAGGAGTGGTGGAAGTCCCGCTGACCAGGGGCGTATTAGGGCGGTTGCGTGGGGTGTCGGAGCGGGAGGGTGTGTCGTGGTTCATGGCGGTGGCGGCGGGGTTTGCGGGGGCGTTGCATCGGTGGAGTGGTGAGCGGGATGTGACGTTCGGATGCCCGGTGGCGAATCGCGCGGGTGAGCGTTTCGGTTCGGTGGTGGGGCCGTGTACGAACACGGTGGTGATCCGGTCCGTGGTGGACGGGGACACGACGGTGGGTTCGTTGTTGCGGGGGATGCGGGAGCGGGTGCTGGAGGCGCTGGAGGATCAGCATGTGCCGTTCGACCAGGTCGTGGCCGCACTCAACCCTGAGCGCCGCTACGGCATCACCCCCTACGCCGATCTCGCCCTGACCCCCGTCGTCCCCGAGTCCCGGGCCCCGTCGCTCGGCGGCCACCGCCTGCGGCGGTTCGCGCTGAGTGGCGAGGGCGCCGACTGGGCGGCCAAGGGTGCCGTGACGGTGTCCTTCCAGGAGCAGAACGGCACCCTGCGCGGGCTGCTGGCCTACCGCGGCGATCGCATCGCCCGCGCGGAGGCCGAACGCCTGGCGGCCCTGACCGCCGCGGTGCTCGCCGACCTCGTGGACCGGCCCGACCGCCCGCTGGCCTCGCTGCCCCGCATCGGCACCGACGAGCGCGCCGCGCTCGCCGCGCTCGAGGAAGGGCCCGCCGCCGCGCCGCCCACGACCGTGCCGCGGCTGATCGCCGCACGCGTCAGGGCCACACCGGACGCCACGGCCGTCGACACCCCCGAGGGCCCGCTCAGCTACGCCGAGCTGGACACCCGCGCCCGCCGGCTCGCGGCGCGCATCGAGCAACCGGCGCGCCAAGGCGAACCGGTCGTGGCCGTGCTGCTCGGCCGGGGGCCCGACCTGGTCGTGGCGATGCTGGCGGCGTGGTACGCCGGTTGTGCGTACTGCCCGGTGGACCCCGGCTACCCGCCGGAGCGTGTCGCGTACATCCTCGACGACCTGGGCGCGCGGGTGGTCCTCACCGACGGCGCACCACTCCCACAACTGCCGGACAAGATAACGGCGTTCGACGTGACCGAGGCGACCCGGAACACGGCGGATGGCGGCGCCGCGGGCGACGCGCCCGAGCCGCCCGGTGCTGACGACCCGGCGTATGTCGTCTACACCTCGGGCTCCACCGGCCTGCCCAAGGGCGTTGTCGTCCGCCACGGAGGGCTCGCCCAGCACGCCCTGTGGTTCGCCGATCTGCTCGCCCTGGGGTCGGCCGACCGGGTGAGCCAGCTCATCAACGTCGGCTTCGACGCCGCCGTCTCCGAGATGTGGCCGACCCTGACCGCGGGCGCGGCGCTCGTACCGCACCGCGGCACGGTGTTCCCGGGCGAGGTGTCCGGGTGGCTGGACACCCATCGGGTGACCGTGGCCGTCGTGCCCGCGGCGCTCGCCGAGACCATCTGGGCACACGGCGAGCCGCCCCGCGCGCTGCGTCAACTGGTCTACGGTGGCGCGGCGCTCGGCTCCGCGCCACCGCCCGGCCTGCCGTACGGCCTGGTCAACTGCTACGGGCCGACCGAGGCGACCGTGACCGCGACCTGCCACACCGTCACCCCCGGAGAGGCGGACTTCCGCCCGGGGCGGGTCGGCCGTCCGGCGGCCGGGGTACGCGTCTACGTGGTCGACGAGTCGGGCCACCGCTGCCCCGTCGGCGTCAAGGGCGAAATCCTCATCGGCGGCGGCGGAGTGGCGCTCGGCTATTGGCGGCGCCCGGAGCTGACCGCCGAGCGGTTTCTCCCCGACGGTCCCGAGGGCGTGCCCGGGCCCGTCTACCGCACCGGTGACCTGGGGCGCTGGCTGCCCGACGGAACACTGGAGTTCATCGGGAGGGCGGACCGTCAGCTCAAGGTGCGCGGACACCGCATCGAGCCGGAGGAGATCGAGGCCCGGCTGGCGGCGCATCCGCTGGTCGCCCAGGCCGCCGTACGCGCCTTCGAGGCCGCGTCCGCGCGCCTGGTGGCGTACGCGGTGCCCAGCGCCGACCCCGACGCGGCCCCCGCGCCCGTGACCGCTCCCGCGAACACAACCGCAACTCCGCCCGTGAGCGCACCCGCAACCGGGCCCGCGAGCGCAACCACAGCCGCAACCACAGAAACAACCCAGGCCGTGCTCGCGGCGCTGCGCGAGACGCTGCCGCCGCCACTGGTCCCGGACGCCCTGGTCTGGCTCGACGAGTTGCCGCTCACCCCGCACGGCAAGGTCGACCACGCGGCCCTGCCCCGGCCCGGGCGCGCGGATCTGGTGGGCGCGGCCCCGGCCGTGGCGCCCCAGGGCGACCGGGAGCGACGTATCGCGGCCCTGTGGCGCGAGGTGCTGGGCGTGGACACCGTCGGAGTCCACGACAACTTCTTCGACCTCGGCGGCGACTCGCTGCGCCTGGCCGCCCTGCAACGCCGGCTGGAGGGCGCCTTCGGCATCGAGCTGCCCGTCCAGCGGCTCTTCGAACACGCCACGGTCCACGCCATGGCCCGGGCGATCGACGGGCCTGACGAGCGCGAGCGCGAACACGCGGCGTCCGCGGCGGAGGACTTCCGGGAGCGGGCTCGGAAGGGCCGCCGGGCCAGGCAGCGCGACCGACGCCCGACGACCGGCCGGAAGGGGGATGAGACCGATGCATGAGGACGCCGTGGCCATCGTCGGCATGGCCTGCCGACTGCCGGGCGCCGGGGACGTCCGCGCGTTCTGGGACAACCTGGTGGCCGGCCGGGACACCGTCTCCCGGTTCACCCCGGACCAGCTCGCCGCCGCGGGTGTCGACCGACGGCTCGCGGAGCGGCCGGACTTCGTGGCCGCGCGCGGAGTGGTGGCCGGAGCAGACCGCTTCGACTGGTCGTACTTCGGCTACAGCCTCGGCGAGGCCCGTGGCATCGACCCACAGCAGCGGGTGTTCCTGGAGTGTGCCAGCACCGCCCTGGACGACGCGGCCATCGACCCGCACCGTTTCCCGGGCCCGATCGGGGTGTTCGCCGGATGCGACGCCGTGCCCCTGGGCGCCTCGCAGGAAGAGCTCGTCAGCCAGACCCTCGGTCGCGACAAGGACTTCCTGGCGACCCGGGCCGCGTACAAACTCCGGCTCACCGGTCCCGCGCTGACGGTGCAGACCGCCTGCTCCACCTCGCTGGTCGCGGTGCACCAGGCGGTGCAGAGCCTGCTCGGATACGAGTGCGACGCCGCTCTGGCCGGGGGCGTGGGGCTCTTCTTCCCGCAGGTGACGGGCTATGTGTACGAGGAGGGCGGCATCCTGTCGCCCGACGGACACTGCCGCCCGTTCGACGCCGACGCCGCGGGCACCGTCTCCAGCTCGGGCGCGGGCGTGGTGGTGCTGCGCCGGCTGGAGGACGCGCTGCGCGACGGCGACCAGGTGGTGGCCGTCATCCGGGGCACGGCCATCAACAACGACGGGGGAGACAAGGCCGGGTTCACCGCGCCCTCGCCGGGCGGGCAGCGCGATGTCATCCTGGCGGCCCTGGGCCGGGCCGATGTCGACCCCGCGGACATCGGCCACGTCGAGGCACACGGCACCGCCACCCGGCTGGGCGACCCGGTCGAAGTGGCCGCGCTCACCGCCGCGTTCCGCACCACCACGGACGCGGTGGGGACCTGTGTCCTGGGCGCGGTCAAGGGCAACATCGGGCACACCGGCTCGGCCTCCGGCGTCAGCGGCCTGATCAAGACGGCGCTGCTGCTCCGGCACCGGGAGCTGGTGCCGACCGCGCACTTCCGGCGGCCCAACCCGCTGATGAAGCTCGAAACCACACCGTTCACCGTCGCCGACCGCCACGGCCCATGGCCCGAGGGCCGGCCGGCGCTCGCCGGCGTCAGCTCCTTCGGCGTCGGCGGGACCAACGCGCACGCCGTCCTGGAGGCCGCCCCGACACCGCCCGCCACCCGCACGGGCGCACGCGGGCCGCGCCTGCTGGCGCTGTCCGCCGCGTCCCCCGAAGCGCTGCGCACCGCCCGGACCGAGCTGGCCCAGCGGCTGCGGGACGACCCGATGCCGCGGCTGGACGAGGTGGCGCGCACCCTCGCCGACGGCCGGCGCCGGTACGTACACCGCGTCACCGTCGTCGCCCGCGATGTGGCGCGGGCCGCCGAAGCGCTCGGGGAGCCCCTGCCGGACGGTCCGGCGACACCCGAGCCGACCGGGGTCGCCTTCCTCTACCCGGGGCAGGGCACCCTGCGCCCGGGCGGAGCCGCCGCCGGGGCGTACGCCGTGCTGCCCGCGTTCGCCGAGGCATTCGACGAGGTACGCGCATGGGCCCGGCAGGAGGCCGATACGGACCTGTCGCCCCTGCTGAGCCCACGGACACCGGCGGAGTGGTACCACGACCCCGTCCACCAGCAGCTCGGTCTCTTCGCCCTCGGACACGCCCTCACCCGCACCCTGGACGGCTGGGACATCCGGCCGAGCGCCGTGATGGGCAACAGCATCGGCGAGTACGCCGCCGCCCTCGCGGCCGGGGTGTGGGAACTCCCCGACGCGCTGCGCCTGGTGCACACCCGCGCGCTGGCCACCCGGGACACCGCCCCCGGCCGGATGCTCGCCGTCGAGCTGATACGAGACGGCGCCCGCGAGGCCGTGACCCAGGCGCTGGCCCAACTGCCCGGGCCCCGGCCCGCGGTGGCCGTGGACGGCCACGACCGACTCATCCTCTCCGGCTCGCCGGAGGCGGTCCAGCGGCTCGCCGAACTGCTGGACGGCCGGCCCATCCGCCTGCTGGAGACCCGCAGGGCCTTCCACTCCCCGCAGATGGCCCCGGCCGCCGCCGCGCTGCGCGCCCGCGTGGCGCGGCTGACCGCGAAGGCACCGCGGACACCCCTGGTGTCCAACGTGACCGGCGGCTGGGCCACCCCCGAGGAGATGGCATCGGCCGACTACTGGGCCGCCCAGCTGACGGACACCGTACGGCTGCGACAGGGCCTGGACACGCTGCTGTCGGGCGGCGCCGAGGTGTTCGTCGAACTGGGTCCGGGCGCCTCCATGAGCCGGGCGGTGCGCGACCACCCCCGCCGCACCGCGCGCCACCGCATGGTCCCGCTGCTCGACGGCGCGACGGACGACGCCGAGGCGCGGGTCCTGGAGGCGGTCGGCAGGCTCTGGGAGGCCGGGCTGAGCGTGGCGGCCGGGCAGTTCGCGGGCGGGTCCCGGCAGCGCTGCTCCCTGCCGCCCCACCCCCTGGACTCCAGGCCCTGCGGCACCGGTACCGGCATCGGCCGGCCCGCGGGCGAGGTCGTACGGACTCCTGCCGTATCGGGCCCGGCCCCGCGCCTGCCGTACGTGGCGAAGGCGTACGCGGCGACAGCGCGGCGGCTCGCCGAGGGCCTGCAGGACCCACCGGCCGCGGACCGGCCCACGCTGTCCGAGCGGCCCGACCTGGTGCACCGGCTCGACACGTACACCGCGGCCCTGGCCACCCGGCTCGGGCTGCGGATCGGCCGCCTCGCGCCCGGCGACGCCGTGGGCGAAGCGGAGCTGACGGATCGCCTCGCCGGGGACGGAAAGCTGACCGGCCCGGCCCGGCTGATGGTCCGGGCCATGACCGAACACGGCTCCCTTACGGCGGAGGCGACGGACGCGACGAACACGGCCCCGGGCGGACGCCGCCTCCTGGTCCCCGACGACATCGAGGAGCGGCTGCGCCCAGCGCTCGACCCGGCCGGTCTCGACGAGGTGCGCGGGCTGCGCCGGATGCTCGACCACTGCGCGGACACGTACCCCCAGGTGCTGGCCGGCGACCGCGAGCCGGTCTCCGTGCTCTATCCGGACGGCAACGACACATTTCTGCGCGCCTGTCTGATGGACAACTCGGTTGACGTCGCCGACGCGGGGCCTTGCCTCGACCGGTTGGCGGCGGCCGTGGCCACGAGTCGGGGGTCGCGCGGGGCGGACCGGCCGCTGCGTGTGCTCGAGGTCGGCGGCGGAAGCGGGGAACTCACCTGGCGGGTGCTGGAGTCCTGGTCGGCCCACCCCCAGGACCTCTACACCTTCACCGACATCAGCGGCCTCGCCGTGCGCCGGGCCCGGGAACGCGCGGCCGAGCTGGGGCAGCGACAGGTCCGGTGTGCCCGGCTCGACCTCGGCAAGGACCTCGGCGCCCAAGGGTTCCCCGCCGGTGGCTTCGACGTCGTGCTCGCCTACAACGCCCTCCATGTGGTGCCCGATCTGCCCGCGACGCTGCGTCGGCTGCGGGGGCTGCTGGCCGCGGGCGGCTGGCTGGGGGCCGTCGAGGTCACCCGGGTGGCGCTGTGGACCCACTTCATGTGGGGCCTGGCGCCCGGCTGGTGGGACTTCGCGGACGACCTGCGCACCGACTCCGTCCATCTGCCCGCCGACGGCTGGCGGCGGGCGCTCGATGACGCCGGGTTCTCGGATGTGGCGGTGGCGCAGCGGCCCTCGGCGGACCACGCGGTCCTGCTGGCATCGGTCGACGAAGCGACGGTCGACGAAGCGGCGGTCGACGAAGCGGCGGTCGACGAGGTATCGGACCCCTCCGGCGGGCCAGGCCGGCACCCGCACACCGTGCAGGGTCCGCGAGTGGTGTCGGACGCCCAAGTTCCGGCCGCAGAGGCGGGATTGGCGTCCATCTGGAACCGGCTCCTGGGCACGTCCTCGGCCCGTGACGAGGACGACTTCTTCGCCCTGGGCGGCGACTCGCTCATGGCCGTACGGCTGCGCGGCCGGGTCCACGAAGACCTGGGGATCGCCGTCCCGCTCGCGGAGTTCCTGGAACAGCCGACCTTTGGCCGATTGGCCGCGCTGGCCCAGGACGCCCAGGACGCCAGGGCCGTGGGAGAGACCGGGGACACCCGGCCGCGGCGGACCCCATCAGGCCCCCGCGAACTGGTCCGCTTCCGGGAGGGTGGCCACGGCACGCCCCTCTTCCTCGCCGCCCCCGCCGCCGGAAGCGCGCTGTGCTACCGCGAGTTCGCCCGGGCCGTCGGCGGGGACCGGCCCGTATACGGGATCGACGCCCCGGGGCTGCTGGGCGGCGCGCCCACCCCCGACCGCGTCGAGGAGCTGGCCGCCCACCACGTCCGCGTGTTGCGCGCGGTGCGGCCGCACGGCCCGTACGCGGTGGGCGGCTGGTCCGTGGGCGGTCTGGTGGCCCATGAGATGGCGGCGCAGCTGGAGCGGGCCGGTGAGCGGGTGGAACTGCTTCTGTTCCTCGACGGTTTCGCGCCGGACAGCGGCGGCCGCCCCCTGGGCTCCGCTCCCCAGCACCTCGCCGCGGGCCTGTGGCACCAGGCGCTGGTCGCCCTCCAGGTCGGGCCCGCGGGCCGTGCGGTGCGGTCGGTGCCCGGGGCGAGCCGGGTCTTCCGGGCCTATCTGCGGGCCATGCTGGGCTATCGGCCGAGGCCGGTGGCGTGCCGTACGGTGCTGTTCAAGGCCGGGCTCACCCACCGGACCGAGGCGCGGCTGCGCACCTGGCTGAGCGCGCTGCACCCCGGCGGGCTGACCGTACTGCCGTGCTCGGGCAAGCACTGGACCATGCTGACCGAGCCCCACGCTTCGGCCCTGGCCCACCAGGTGCGCCGAGCCCTGGACGGCCCGGAGAGCCCGGGGCGCCCGGAGAACCCGGGGAGCTGAGCGGCCTCTGCCTGCGCCTGCCTGCGACAACATCCCTTGCACACATGGGGCGTGACAGGATCCACTGTCCGCAGGCAACGACGAGTCGGAGAGGGCCGATGGAGCTGATGGGGGAGGCGGACCGGCCGGTGGCCGGTCCGTACCGGCTGGTGGCCGAGCTGGGCCGGGGCGGCATGGGGCGGGTGCTGCTCGGTGTCGCGCCGGACGGGCGCCTGGTCGCGGTCAAGGTGGTGCGCTCGCAGTTCGTGGAGGACGACGGGTTCCGTACGCGCTTCCGCCGCGAGGTGGAGGCGTCCAGCAAGGTGTCCGGGGCGTATACGGCCGCCGTGGTCGACGCGGACGCGGACGCGCCGCTGCCGTGGCTGGCCTCGGTGTTCGTACCGGGCCCAGCCCTGGGGCAAGTCGTCGAAAACGTCGCTCCGTTGCCGCCCGAGTCGACGGTGCGCCTGGCCGCGGGGCTCGCCGCGGCCCTGGCCGAGATCCACCGGGCCGGGCTGATCCACCGCGACCTCAAGCCGTCCAATGTGCTGCTCGCCGCCGACGGGCCCCGGGTCATCGACTTCGGCATCGCACGGGCGATCGACAGCGAGAACATCACCAAGATCACTCATACGGGCTGGCTGGTCGGCTCACCCGCCTTCATGTCCCCGGAACAGGCGGAGAGCCGTGAACTCACCCCGGCCAGCGATGTGTTCTCGCTCGGTGCGGTGCTGTTCCAGGCGTGCACCGGGCGGGCCCCGTTCGCCGGTTCTTCCACGCTGCAGATGCTCTACAACGTCGTGCACAGCGAACCCGATCTCGCCCCGGTCCCGGACGAGTTGCGAGGGCTCGTCGAACGGTGTCTGGACAAGGATCCGTCCCAGCGGCCCACTCCGGCCGGGATCCTTGAGCTCATCGGGCAACTCGCCCCGTCCGCGCGGCCCTGGCCCGCCGCCGTACACGACCTGATCGACGCGCAGCAGGCCGAGATCGCCCGGGTCCTCGGTCTGCCCGAGGACGGGGGCGCGCTTGTGGAATCCGGGGCCGGGACGGTCGTCCTGCGGGCGGAGCCAGGAGCGGACGGCACCGCGCGCCTGCCCGTAGACCCTCCCACGGCCCCGCCCGTGGTCCCGACCGCGGCCCCACAGCACCCCGACCGCCCGGCGGACCCGCCCGTGGCCCCACCGCACCCCGCTCCTCCAGCCGCCCCTCCGGCGGACCCTGCTGCGGGGGCTCGGCGCGCGAGTCGTCGCGTTTTCCTGCTCGGCGCGCTGGGCGCCGGTGTCACTGCCGCCGTCGCCGTCCCGCTCGCCGTGGACCGGTTCTCCGGGTCCTCGGCCAAGGGGGGTTCCGGGGGGTCCCAGTCGTCGAGCACATCGCCATCACAAGCAAAAAGCCCGAGCCCGTCGGGGTCCGGGGGCACCGCCGCCGGGCGGACGCCCTTGGTCACCCTGTCCGACAAGTTCGACTCCATGCTGACCGCCGTGGAGTTCAGCCCGGACGGCAGGTTCATCGCCATCGGGGACCTGGACGGCGGCGTGGAGCTGCGGCACAGCCCCAGCCTGAAGACGGCTGCCATCCTTCCCGGCGTGGGAGGGGCCGACAACTCCATCGGCGACGTGGCGTTCAGCCCGGACGGCTCGCTCCTCGCCGCCATCGACGACTACGCGACGATCACGCTGTGGGACGTCGCGTCCCGCAATAAGGTGGCCACGCTCCACGGCGACAAGTACCAGAAGGACTCCGAGTACGACTCGGTGGCGTTCAGCCGGGACGGGAAGACCCTGGCGTACAGCTCGAACACCACCATCACGGTGTGGGATGTCAGGTCCCGCGACAAGGTCGCCACCCTCGTCGACCCCATGGGCCCCACGACGGATGTGAACCAGGGATGGGTGGCGTCCGTCGTGTTCACCCGGGACGGCCGCACCCTTATCGCCTCCACCACGGAAAACAAGCTGCACTTCTGGGACATCAGCCGGCGGAGCATCACCGCCACCGTCCAGGGGGGCAAGGACGGCCTGTACGACCTCGCGCTCAGCCCGGACGGCAAGGTCGTCGCGGCCGACGCCGGGACCGAAGGAGTCAGGCTGTGGGACACAGGCAGCCGCAAGGAGATCGAGACCCTGACTTTCACCTCGCAGATGATCGGGTCCGTGGCCTTCAGCCCGGACGGCAAGTCCCTGGCCGCCAGCGAGCGGGGCGGGGCGGTCCAGGTCTGGTCCACCGCCACCTGGAACCCCATCCGCACGTTCGACAGATCCATCGAGTCGGCAGCGGAGGCCCTGTCGGAGGCCGGGGCGGGTGATGCCTTCGCGGACGCCCTCGCCTTCAGCCCCGACAACAAGCTCCTGGTCGAATCCCTGGACTACTACCTGGCCCTCTGGAAGCTCACTTGACCCTGCTCACCTTGCCCCTACCGCCGCCGCTGCTGCTGTTGCGGCGGCGGTGACGCCGTGCTGCCGCGCACCACGAGCCGGGTCGGGACCAGCGTGGTGCCAGGGCCCGCCACGTCCTCCCCGTCCTCCCGCATCTGCCGCAGCACCCCCTCGACACAGCGCCGCCCCACCTCCGCGAAGTCCTGGTGGACGGTGGTCAGGGGCGGCAGGAAGGAGCCGGCCTCGGGGATGTCGTCGAAGCCGATGACGCTGACGTCCTCGGGCACTCTCCGGCCGCGTTCGTGCAGGGCCCGCAGCAGGCCGAGCGCCATCTGGTCGTTGGCGGCGAACACCGCCGTGCAGTCGGCCTCGTCGGCGAGGCGGAGTCCGGCCTGGTAGCCGGACTCCGCGGACCAGTCGCCCCGGACCAGGGGCGGTGGCGGACACCCCGCGTCGGTGAGGGTGACGCGCCATGCGTCGGCGCGGCGCTGCGCGGCGAAGGACTCCTGGGGGCCGGCCAGGTGCCACACCGTGCGGTGGCCGAGGTCGAGGAGGTGGCGTACGGCGGCGCGGGTGCCGCCGGCCTGGTCGGTGTCGACGACGCTGTAGCGGTCGCCCGCGTCCGAATCGGCCACGACGACCTGGACGTTGGGCGGCAGCGAGACGGTGGCGGTGTCGAGGAGATGCACTTCCATGATGACGATGACGGCGTCGACGGCGAGCTCCCCGAGCCGGGAGAAGGCGCCGCGCACCTCGTCCTGGGTGGGGACCGCGACGGGCAGGAGCGTCACGGCGTAGCCCTCGTGGGCCGCGGAGGTGGCGATGGCCTCGAGGGTGCGCACATTGCCGGTGGTGGCGAGGGAGAAGGTGATGACGCCGATGGTGCGGAACTCGCCGCGTTTGAGCGCCCGGGCGGCGCTGTTGGGCCGGTAGCCCAGCTCCTTCATCGCCGCGAGCACCTGCTGCCGGGTCTCTTCGGTCACCCCCGAGTAGCCGTTGGAGACCCGGGAGACCGTCTGCGAGGAGACACCGGCCAGGCGGGCGACATCCGCCATGGAAGCGCGCTGGACCCGCCGGTCGGCGCGCGTGGTCCCGGCCCCCGCCCCAGCGCCAGCCCGGATCTGCGGTGTACTCGCCGATTCGCTGTCCGTTGTATCCACTCTTGCCCCCTTTCATCCGCAGTGTTGCGGAATCGTCGTACGACGACCCTTGACCGTCGACATTCGGGCAGTGTAGACATGCCGCCACCAGATGTTTACGTAAACATAACACCAGTCAAGGTCTTTTCCAGGGCGTGGTGTTTGCGTAAACATTGCGTGGGCGCCGGGCCTCCGGGCTCCGAGAGGGATGAACGAGGATCGACATGACGACGCTGCAACCGCCGGCGGCCGTGGACCGCACGGCACGGGCTTCGCTGAAACGGGACCGACGGTCCTGGACGGGGTGGGGGTTCGTCGGCCCCTTCGTGGCGGTCTTCGCCCTGGTCTTCCTGGCTCCCATCGGGTATTCGATCTACCTCAGCCTCTTCCAGGACAAGCTGATCGGCGGCAACACCTTCGTCGGTCTTGACAACTACCAGCAGGCGCTCCAGGACGATCAGTTCTGGTCCGGAGTGACCCGGGTGGGGCTGTTCCTGGCGGTCCAGGTACCGATCATGCTGGGCATCGCCCTGCTGGTCGCACTCGCGCTGGACAGCGGGCGGCTGTACGGCAAGGACTTCTTCCGGATCTCGATCTTCCTGCCCTATGCGGTGCCCGCCGTGGTGGCCACGCTGATGTGGGCCTTCATGTACGGCACCCGCTTCGGCCTGGTGGGGGACATCAACGACACCTTCGGTGTCTCGCTGCCCGATCCGCTCTCGCCCGATCTGATCCTGGCGTCAATCGGAAACATCGTCACGTGGGAGTTCGTCGGCTACAACATGCTGATCTTCTACTCGGCGCTACGGGTGATCCCGCACTCCCTGTACGAGGCCGCGGAGATCGACGGCGCCGGACAGCTCCGCGTCATCACCGCCATCAAACTCCCCGCGATCCGCGGCGCCCTCGTCATCGCGACGATCTTCTCGATCATCGGCAGCTTCCAGCTGTTCAACGAGCCGAGCGTCCTCAGGCCCTTGGCGCTGAACGCGGTCACCACGGACTACACCCCGAACTACTACACGTACACGCTGTCCTTCAGGGGCCAGCAGTACAACTACTCCGCGACGGTCGCCATCGTCATGGGGCTGATCACGATGGTCGTCGCCTATGTCGTCCAGCTGCGCGGCATGCGCAAGGGAGCGTGAACCATGAGCAGCCCCGCCACCACCGCTTCCAAGCCCACGCCCGTACGGGCCGGATCCTCCGGCCACGCGCCCCGGCTGCGCACCCCGCGCAAGGCCGCCGGAAGGCGCCGCCCCCGCCGCAGTGTGCTGCTGACCGTGCTGACCGGTCTGGTCCTGCTGTACTCCCTGGTGCCGCTGATATGGCTGGTCATCAGCTCCACCAAGACCCAGGAAGGGCTGGCCGACTCCTCCGGGCTGTGGTTCGCCGACCACTTCGCCCTGTGGGACAACGTCCGTGAGACCTTCACCTACAACGACGGGGTCTTCGTCCGCTGGCTGCTGAACACCCTGCTGTATGTGGGGCTCGGCGCCGGTGGCGCCACCTTCCTCGCGGTCCTGGGCGGCTATGCCCTGGCCAAGTTCACCTTCCCCGGCAAACGCGCCGTGTTCGCCGTCGTCATCGGGGCCGTCGCCGTACCGACCACCGCGCTGGCCGTCCCCACCTTCCTGATGTTCAGCAAGATGGGGCTGACTGACACCCCCTGGGCGGTGATCGTCCCCTCGCTCGTCTCGCCCTTCGGTCTGTATCTGATGTGGGTCTTCGCCACCGAGGCCATCCCCACCGAGCTGCTGGAGGCCGCCCGCATCGACGGCGCGAGCGAGCTGCGGACCTTCTTCCGGGTCAGCCTGCCGCTGCTGGCACCGGGCATCGTGACCGTGCTGCTGTTCACGATGGTCGCGACCTGGAACAACTACTTCCTGCCGCTGATCATGCTCAAGGACCCGGACTGGTATCCGCTGACCGTGGGGCTGAACAGCTGGAACGCCCAGGCCCAGACGGCCGGTGGCGATGTCGTTTTCAATCTGGTGATCACCGGCTCGCTGATCACCATCCTCCCCCTGATCGTCGCCTTCCTGCTGCTGCAGAAGTACTGGCAGTCCGGACTCGCCGCCGGAAGCGTCAAGGAAT
Organism: Streptomyces sp. NPDC020845; assembly: GCF_044334165.1. NCBI lineage: Bacteria > Bacillati > Actinomycetota > Actinomycetes > Kitasatosporales > Streptomycetaceae > Streptomyces > Streptomyces sp. NPDC020845. Next base: position 446,132 of record NZ_JBIRSJ010000003.1, read on the forward strand.
AACCCTCACCCCACCACGAAGAAGTGGAAGCACCATGCCCAAGAACACGCGCCGCCTGCTGCGCGGCATCGGCCTCGTCTGCGCCCTCGCCCTGGGAGCGACCGCCTGTGGCGGCTCCGACGACGGCGGCTCCAGCGACAAGAAGGTGTCCGCCGGGGACATCCAGGCGGCCCTGAAGAAGGGTGGCTCCATCACCGTCTGGGCGTGGGAGCCCACGCTCAAGCAGGTCGTGAAGGACTTCGAGAAGGAACACCCCAAGGTCCACGTCAACCTCGTCAACGCGGGCACCAACAAGGACCAGTACACCGCCCTGCAGAACGCCATAGCGGCGAAGAAGGGCGTCCCGGACGTCGCGCAGATCGAGTACTACGCGCTCGGCCAGTTCGCGCTGACCAAGTCGCTGGACAATCTGTCCGGCTTCGGCGCCGACAAGCTCTCCAAGACCTACTCGCCCGGCCCGTGGAACTCGGTGAAGTCCGGCGACGCCATCTACGCCCTGCCCATGGACTCCGGCCCGATGGCGCTGTTCTACAACAAGAAGGTCTTCGACAAGTACAAGGTCGCGGTGCCCACCACCTGGGACGAGTACGTCGACGCGGCGCGCAAGCTGCACAAGGCCGACCCGAAGGTCTACATCACCAGCGACATCGGCGAGGCGGGTATGACCACCAGCCTGCTGTGGCAGGCCGGTTCGCGCCCGTACAAGGTCGAGGACAACGGCACCAAGGTGAAGATCAACTTCTCCGACAAGGGCGCCGCCACCTACACCAAGACCTGGCAGACGCTCATCGACGAGAAGCTTCTCGCGCCCGTCAACGGCTGGACCGACGACTGGTACAAGGGGCTGGGCAACGGCGACATCGCCACCCTGACCACCGGCGCCTGGATGCCCGCCAACTTCGTCTCCGGTGTGAAGAACGCCTCCGGCGACTGGCGCGTGGCCCCGCTGCCGCAGTGGACCAAGGGCGACAAGACCACCGCGGAGAACGGCGGCAGCTCGCTGGCCCTGCCCTCGGCGGGCAAGAACAAGGAGCTCGCCTACGCCTTCGTCGAGTACGCGAACGCCGGCAAGGGCGTGCAGACCCGGCTCAAGGGCGGCGCCTTCCCGGCGACCACGGCCGACCTCCAGTCCGACGCGTTCCAGAACACCGAGTTCCCGTACTTCGGCGGGCAGAAGGCCAACAAGATCTTCGCCGAGTCGGCCGCGAACGTCGGCAGCGGCTGGTCGTACCTGCCCTACCAGGTGTACGCCAACTCGATCTTCAACGACAGCGTCGGCAAGTCCTACGTCTCGAACACCCCGCTGACCAAGGGGCTGAAGGCCTGGCAGGACGCCTCCGTCAAGTACGGCAAGGAGCAGGGCTTCACGGTCTCCGAGTAAGGCCCTACGGCAGCAGGGAACGCGATGCCGCGGTCCCTGCTGCCGTACGCCCTGAGCATCACCGGCACCACCAGCTCCACCGGCACCACCAGCACCAACGCCGCGCCGTCCCGTGCGGTACACCGGAAGGACCACCATGATCTCCACCCTCCTCTCCCGGCTGCCGCACGGGGCGGACGGTGACCCCGCCTCCCCCCGACTGGTCTTCGGCGCCGACTACAACCCCGAGCAGTGGCCGCGCGAGGTGTGGGAGGAGGACGTCCGGCTGATGCGCCAGGCCGGCGTCAATGCCGTCTCCGTGGCGATCTTCTCCTGGGCCCGCATCCAGCCGGCCCCGGACCAGTGGGACTTCGGATGGCTCGACGAGGTCATGGACCTTCTGCACGCGGGCGGCATCGGGGTCGACCTGGCCACCGCCACCGCGTCCCCGCCGCCCTGGCTCACCACCGCGCACCCGGAGATCCTGCCGGTCACCGCCTCCGGTGAGACGGTGTGGCCGGGGGCGCGCCAGCACTGGCGCCCCACCTCGCCGGTCTTCCGCGAGCACGCGCTGCGCCTGGTGACCGAGATGGCCCGGCGCTACGCCGACCACCCCGCCCTGGTGGCCTGGCATGTGTCCAACGAGCTGGGCTGCCACAACATCTACGACTACTCCGACGACGCCGCCCGCGCCTTCCGCGACTGGCTGCGGGCGCGCTACGGGACCCTGGACGCGCTCAACCACGCCTGGGGCACCGCCTTCTGGTCCCAGCGCTACAGCGACTGGGCGCAGATCCTGCCGCCCCGGCTGGCCGCGTCCCACCCCAACCCCACCCAGCAGCTCGACTTCAAGCGCTTCTCCTCCGACGCGCTGAAGGAGTATCTGCGCGCGGAGCGGGACATCCTGCGCGAGATCACCCCGGGCGTGCCCGTGACCACCAACTTCATGGTGATGGGCGAGACCAAGGGGATGAACTACCCCGACTGGGCCGACGAGATCGACTTTGTCTCCAACGACCACTATGTCCTCCCCGGCCCCCAGGACCGCGACGAGCTGTCCTTCTCCGCCAACCTCACCAGCGGTATCGCGGGCGGGCGCCCGTGGTTCCTCATGGAGCACTCCACCAGCGCGGTCAACTGGCAGCCCATCAACGTGGCCAAGCGCCCGGGCGACCTGGCGCGCGACTCCCTGCTGCACGTCGCGCACGGCGCCGACGCGGTCTGCTTCTTCCAATGGCGGCAGTCGGCGGCCGGGGCCGAGAAGTACCACTCGGCGATGGTGCCGCACGCCGGGGCCGACAGCGATGTCTTCCGCGCGGTGACCGAGCTGGGCGCCACCCTTCAGGCGCTGGCGCCGGTCGCCGGGGCCGAACGCGAGCGGGCGCGGGTCGGGATCGTATACGACTGGGACTCGTGGTGGGCCAGCGAGCAGGACTCCCACCCCAGCTCCCGGCTCAACTACCGCCAGGAGGCCCTTGACTGGTACTCCGCTCTTCTCGCGCTGGGCATCCGCGCCGATGTCATCACCACCCGGGCCGAGCTCGACGAGTACCGGCTGCTGATCGCTCCCGTACTGCATGTGGTGCCCCAGGCCCTGGCCAAGGAGCTCACGCGGTACGTGGAGACTGGCGGCCACCTGGTCACCACGTACTTCTCCGGCGTCGTCGACGAGAACGACCACGTCTGGCTGGGCGGCTACCCCGGGGCCCTGCGCGAACTGCTGGGCATCCGCATCGAGGAGTTCGGCCCGCTGCTCGCCGACGACACCGTCGAACTGGACGGTTTGGACGGTGGGGATGGCCTGGACGGTGCGGAAACCCCGGCCACCGGCACCCTGTGGACCGACCAGATCACCGTCACCGACCCCGAGGTGCACACCCTCGCCCACTACCGCACCGGCAGCTACGCCGGCCGCCCCGCCATCACCCGCCGCGCGGCGGGCCAGGGCTCGGCCGCGTATGTCTCCACCCGGCTGGGCCCCGACGGGCTCGCCCGCCTTCTGCCGGGCCTGCTGGAGGGCGCCGGAGTCCACAGCGAACTGCCCGCCGAGGTGCGCGGGCGCGTCGAGCTGACGGTGCGCCGCACCGCCGATGCCCGCTATCTGTTCCTCGTCAACCGCACCGACGAGCAGGTGAGCCTGCCCGCCCTCACCGGGGAGCCGCTGACCGGCGGCGCCACGGCGGCCGACGGCTCGCTCACCCTGCGGCCGCGGGAGGTCGCCGTGGTGCGACAGCCCGCCTCCTGACAAACCCCCACACGGGCATGTCCGTTGGGCATGCCGTCCCACCGAAGCGACCACCGACCAGTTGGGAGCACACGATGGAACGCCGTACCCGCACAAGACGCCTCCTGGGGGCCGTCGGCGTCACCGCCCTGGCCACGGGCGCCGCCCTGATCAGCGCACCTTCCCCGCAGGCCCAGGCCCAGACGGCGGCCGCGGCCTCCGCCGTGACCGTCCGGCCCGACCCCTCCTACCAGCAGCAGAAGTTCGAGGGCTGGGGCACCAGCCTGGTGTGGTTCGCCAATGTCACCGGCGGCTACCCCGAGGAGATACGCCAGAAGCTGGCCTCGCTCCTCTTCGGCGACGACGGCCTGGCCCTGAACATCGCCCGCTACAACATCGGCGGTGGCAACGCCCCGGACGTCAAGGACTACCTCCGCGCCGGAGGGGCGGTCCCGGGCTGGTGGAAGGCGCCCGAGGGCACCACCCGTGAGGACACCGACTGGTGGAGCGCCGACGACCCCGCCGACTGGAACCCCGACGCCGACGCCAACCAGCGCTGGTGGGTGGACCGGATCAAGGGCGACATCGACCACTGGGAGACGTTCAGCAACTCCCCGCCGTGGTTCATGACCACCAGCGGCTACGTCTCCGGCGGCTTCAACGCCACCGCCGACCAGCTCAAGTCCGACTCCGTCGACGACTTCGCCGCCTATCTGGCCGGTGCCACCAAGCGGCTGGAGAAGGCGCACGACATCAAGGTCGACACCGTCGACCCGTTCAATGAGCCCAACACCGGCTACTGGAGCACCCGCCTGGGCGCCGACGGCCAGCCGGTCGGCGGCCGTCAGGAAGGGGCCCATATCGGCCCCGAGCTCCAGCAGAAGGTGATCCGCGCCCTGGCCCCTGCCCTGCAGCAGGCCAGGACCGGCGCGAAGATCTCGGCGATGGACGAGACGAACCCGAACATCTTCGCCCAGAACTGGAACACGTACCCGAAGGAGGTGCGTGACCTGGTCGGCCAGATGAATGTGCACACCTACGGCACCGGCGGCCGCACCGCCGTACGCGACCTGGCCAAGGCGGCCGACAAGCCGCTGTGGATGAGCGAGGTCGAAGGCGACTGGGGCGACGGCCAGGACTTCCAGGACATGCGCCCCGGCCTCGGACTGGCCCAGCACATCGTCGACGACCTGCGCGAACTCGAGCCCCGGGCCTGGGTCTTCTGGCAGCCGGTCGAGGACTACGACAACATGAAGCCCGGCGGGGAGTCCGCCAAGGGCGGCAACTGGGGCAGCATCCAGCTCCCGTTCAGCTGCACCTCGAAGGACACCCTCAAGACCTGCCCGATCCGCACCAACACCAAGTTCGACACCGCCCGGAACTTTACCCACTACATCAAGCCCGGTGACCGGCTGGTGAAGGTCGACGACACCTCCAGCGCCGCCGCCGTCTCCCAGCGGGGCAACGGCGCCACCGTCGTCCACGTCAACAGCACCACCGCCGAGCGCACCGTCACCATCGACCTGTCCAAGTTCGCCGACGTCGCGCGTGGCGCCACCGTCACCCCCGTTGTGACCAGCGCCGAGGGCAAGCTGGAGCGGCACCGCCCGATCCGGGTCACCGACCGGCGCGCCACCTTCATCGTCCCGGCCCAATCGGTGACCTCCTTCCTCGTCAAGGGGGTCTCCGGCACCGCGAAGGACGCCGCGCTGCTTCGCGAGGGCCACACCTACCGGCTGACCGGCGCGCAGAGCGGCAAGGAGCTCACCGTCGCGGAGGGCGGCACCGGCCTCGTCATCAGGACCGCGAGCGCCGACGCGGCCGACACCACCCAGCGCTGGCAGCTCCGTCAGATCAGCGGCGAGGGCAACCGGCAGCGGTATGTGTTCACCAACCTGACGGACGGCAAGCGCCTCGCCGTCCGTAACGGCGCCGCCGTCCTGGAGCCAGACCAGGGCGACCGCGACAAGGCCACCCAGTGGATCATGTCGACGACCGGCGATGGCACCTGGACCCTCGTCAACGCCGCCACCGGCACCCTCCTGGAGGTCTCCGGCCAGGCCACGCACGACGGAGCCACCGTCTCCACCTGGCAGCCGAACTCCGGCGCCAACCAGCGCTGGAAGGTGACCGACGTGAGCTGACCGGCGTCCCCGTCAGCGCGGGCCGACGCGGTCACGGCAGATCGATGTCATAGCCCCCGGCGGCCTCGATGAGCCACAACAGCGCCCTCCGGCCACCGTACGGATGGCCGTCCACGCCCACCCGTACCCAGCCGGTGGTCGTTGTTGTGGTGCCGACGTCCCAGAAGCGCCAGCTGCGGGAGTCGGCCAGCCCTTCGGGGTCGAAGAGGTCGAGCCAGTCGGCGAGCCGCCAGTCCGCCGTGGCGCCCGCGATCGCCTCGGCCTGTCGCTGACGCTGCGTCAGGCCGCGCCACCGGGCCAGCCAGGTGGCGGGATCCGCCCGCTCCGGCGGGGGCGGGGGCTCGGGGGCGCAGCGCTGGACGAACCACTCGGGGAGGAGAGTCGGCCACTCGTCCCCGGTCGGCCACTCCCCGGCCGGGGCCGTGGCGTGTTCGAGGACGGCATCCAGCACGTCCCGGATCAGCTCGGCCGTGGCCCAGGGATCCTGGGAGGTGTACGTGGCCCTCAGCTCGAGGAGCGGGTTGACCGTATCGGGATGCGGGCCGTGGCGGGCCCTGAGCAACTCTGCCGTCCACGAGGTCGGGTCAAGCCCCTCGTACAGCAGTTGGCGGGTGCGGTGGGGGAGGGCGGCCGTGGCCGCGTCGGTCAGGGCGAGCAGATCGGCGCGCTGTTCGGCCGTGGTGTCGAGGGGCGCCACCCAGCGCCCGCGTTCCGGCCTCGGATGCAGCCCGTGGGCCAGGGCCGTGATGTCCGCGGTCACGCGGGCGGACAGCCGGGGGTCGGGGTCGGCGGCCAGTGGCAGGAGCGTACGCAGCCGGGACACCGGGTCGGGCTCGGACAGCAGCCGGTGGCCGGCGCGGCGTACGGCCGCACGGGAGTCGGTGAGCAGCGCGGTGGCCAGGCCGGGCGGCAGCTTTGCGGTGTGCGGGCGCAGTGCGGTGACGGCTTGGCGGATCACCTTGGCCGAGGGGTCGCGCAGCAGGGGGATGACACGGTCGACCGGCGCGGCGCCGAAGGTCCGCAGCGCGTGCAGCGCATGGGCGCGGATCGGGGCCTGTGGGTGGTCGAGCAGGGGGAGAAGCAGCGGGGCGTCGGCGGCGCTTCCGGTTTCGGCGAGCCCGTCGACGGCCCCGGCCGGCGGCTGCGGGGCGCTCACCGCCGCGCGGTAGTGGGCCAGCGGGTCGGCGCCGGTGCGGCGGGCGGCGTCCCGCGCCACGGCCCGGACCAGGCCCGCCGGGTCGTCCAGCGCCGCCGTGGCCTCGTCCGGGTGTCCCGTGCGGATCAGCCCGGTCAGGGCGGTGGCCCGCACCTCGCGGTGGCGCGCGGCGGCCAACCGCCGCAGCAGATCGGCCCGGTCGGTCCAGACCGCCTCGCGGGCGGCCGCCTCGGCCGCCCGGGCCCGTATCCGCACATCGGTGTCGCCCTCCGCCAGGGAGACCAGGGCCCGGAGGGGGAGGCGGCCCGTCGCGCCCGCCACCTCGAGAGCGAACCGCCGCTGTTCGGGCAGCGGCGAGGCGAGCAGCCTCTGCAACAGGGCCGCTCCGGGGGCGGACAGCAGCGCGGCGAGGAGCTGTCGGCGAGCGAAGTCGCCGCGTCGGCGGCGGTCGGCGAGCAGCGCGGTCGGCGCGGCGGCCGGGACGAACCGCGCCGGGTCCCGGGACAGCAGGTCAGTCAGGCCCGCCCGGGCCCGCTCGCGCACCTGACGGACCCAGTCGCCGGTGCGCAGCACCAGGAAGGGCATGAGCTCGGGGCTCGGCCGTTCCACGATCCGGCGGACCGCGCGCTCGCGGACCCGCCCGTCGCTGTGCGAGCAGGCGAACGCCAGCGCCACGGGCCGGTCGTACGCCGGCGGCGCGGGGGGAGCCGTCGCCCCCGGGTGCCCGGAGTTGGACCACTCCCCGCGCAACTGCGACCACCGCACCTGCCCGTCAAGACGCAGGACGACGCCCGGCCGCTCGCCGAGCATGCGCAGCGCCGCCGTGGCGTCGGCGGCGTCGCCGGTCGCGTCGAGGTGCGTCAGGGCGTTGAGCACGTCGTCGATGGACCCCTCCGTACCCTCGGAGATGTCGGACAGCACGGCCTGGAAGCGCTCCAGGAGAGCCGGATGCGTCGGGGAGCTGCTGGTCACCGGGCCATGGTGCCTGATCGGCGGGGCCGGCGCCGAGTGAATTCCCCCGCCGGACGACCAGCCGCCGCTCCATGAACGCCTGGGGCGGATGTGGCCCATGGGGCCGCACGGAAGTCGGGTGACGGGGGCTGTTGTCCCGACGCCTGTCTGATGACCCGTGCGGCCACCTCGTGGCACGGTGTGGGACATGGCCCACGACTACCCGTTCGACTCCGAACTCGCCGCGGCCGTCGCCCTGATCCCCCCGGTCGACCTCTCCGACCTGGCCGCCGCGCGGGCCGCGCAGGCGCGGGAGGTCGCCGGGCGGCTCGCGGCCGTGGACAGCACCGGGGTGGAGGTCGGACAGGCGGTGGCGCCCGGACGGGAGGGCGCGCCGGATGTGGCGCTGCGTACGTACCGGCCGCTGGGCGCCGCCGGGCCGCTGCCCGCCGTCTACAGCGTCCACGGCGGTGGCTTCATGCTGGGCTCGCCGGACGTGGACCACGCCTTCAACCTGCGGCTGTGCCGTGACCTTGCCGCCGTGGTGGTCTCCCCGGACTACCGGCTGGCTCCCGAACACCCCTTCCCCGCCGGTCTCGAGGATTGTTACGCCGGGCTGTGCCTGCTGGCGAAGGGCGATGCGGGGCTGGAGGTGGCGGCCGACCGGATCGCGGTCCTCGGCGACAGCTCCGGGGCGGGCATGGCCACCGCCCTGACAATGCTCGCCCACGCGCGCGGCGGCCCCGGGATCCGCTTCCAGGTCCTGTTCAGCCCCGCGCTCGACGACCGGCTGGACACGCCGAGCGCGCGGGCCTTCACCGACACGCCCGTATGGACCCGCGAACTCGCCCGGCAGAGCTGGGAGGCGTATCTGGGGGCCGGGGTGCCCGGTACGGGGGACGTGTCGCCGTACGCGGCCCCCGCCCGGGCGGGTGTGGCCGGGCTGCGGGGGCTGCCGCCCGCCTATGTCGCGGTGATGGAGTTCGATCCGCTGCGCGACGAGGGCATCGATTACGCACGCGCCCTGCTGGCCGCCGGTGTCCGCACCGAACTCCACCTCTTCCCGGGCACCTTCCACGGCGCGGTGGCCGTGGAGTACGCCGGGGCGGTGCGGCGGATGAGCGACGAGACGGTCGCGGTCCTGCGGCGGGCACTGGGCCGATGAGAGCCCGCACTCATTTTGGCGCCGCAGCCAATCGCCGCGCATATAGGGCGAGTTGGGCGTGGAGGCGGTGTTCGGGGTCGCGTAGCCGCCAGCCCAGTGCCGCCTCGACATGGGCCAGCCGGGCGGCCACGGAGCTGTGGTGCAGATGCAGTTCCGCGGCGGCCTGGCGCAGCGAGCCGGTACGGCAGAAGGCGGCCAGCGCGGCGATGGTCAGGTCCCCGTTCGGCTGGGCGGCCAGAGCGTCCAACCGCCGTGCCTCGGGCAGCGCGGCCAGCCGCTCCGCCGGGATGTCGGCCAGCAGCGCGACCGGGCCGAGCGCGTCATGGTCGGCCACCGCCTCCCGCGGGCTGCCCGCCACCGCGAACCGCAGCGCCGTGCACGCCTGTGCCCAGGAGTCGCGGGCGGCCAGCGCGTGGACCAGGCCGCCGACGCCGACCCGCAGCCGGCGCGCCGCGTCGCGCGCCACGTCCGGGCCACGGCGTGGGTCGGCCACCGCGGCGCGCAGCGCCGGGGCGGGCGAGTCGGCCGCCGGATCCGGGGGCTGCACCAGGACCGTGCCCCATGGGCCGGTCCGGGTGACCCGGACGACGGCCTCGAGCCCCGCGCGGCCGAGCAGCGCGACCGCGTCCAGGCCCGCGTCGACGGCCGGGGCGCCACGCACCGCCACCATCCGCAGCGGCAGTTCGGGGGCCAGGCCCAGCAGCCGTAGCGCGCGGGCGCGGTCATGGTCGGACTCGCGCTCGGACAGCACCAGCTCCATCAGCGCGGGATCGGCCGCGCCGGGCGTACCGGGCGTACGAGGGGCGAGCGGGGCACAGGGCGCACGAGGCGGTGTCGGGCCGCCGCACAGTGTCCGGGCGGCGATGGCCATCCATTCGAGGATCAGCTCGTCGAACGGGCCCGGCGGCCCCGGCCGCTCCAGCCACACCCGCCCGGACGGGCCGAGCTCCGCGCCCTGGGACACCGCCTCCGGCTCACCCGGGAGGGCGGCGCCGCCCGGCCCGAACCGGGCCGTGCGGCCGTCGGGCAGCTCCAGGCCCGCCGCGCACTCCGCGAGCCCCGCGGTGGACCGGGCCAGCGATATCGCGTCGAGGGCGCCGCTGCCCAGCAGCGCCTGGAAGTGGGCGATCACGCGAACCGCGGTGGCGGCATCCGCGTCGAGCGCCGAGAGCCGCAGTAGCAAGCCCTTCACAGCCACCAGTCTAGAAAGGACAGGGACATGACCAACAGCCCCGCGTCGGCGGGAACCACCGCCACGTCCGCAAGGCGGCGCAGAACACCCAGGTCGGTGCTCGCGGCGTTACTCGGCGGCATCCTGCCGCTGCTCGCGTCGCTGCTCCTGCTGACACCGACCCCCGCGGCCGCCGCCTCGCTCACCGAGGTGACCGGATTCGGCAACAATCCGAGCAACCTCAGGATGTACCAGTACGTGCCGAACAACGTCGCGGCGCGGCCCGCGGTCCTCGTCGCGGTGCACTACTGCACGGGCTCGGGCCCCGCGTTCTACTCCGGCACCGAGTTCGCCTCGCTGGCCGACCGCTACGGCTTCATCGTCATCTACCCGTCCGCCACCCGCAGCGGCTCCTGCTTCGACGTCTCCTCGCCGCAGGCGCTGCGGCACGACGGGGGCAGCGACCCGGTGGGCATCGTGTCGATGGTCCGCTACGTCCTCCAGCACAACAACGCCGACCCCAGCCGGGTCTATGTCACCGGAGCCTCCTCGGGCGCCATGATGACCAACGTCCTGCTCGGCGACTACCCGGACGTGTTCAAGGCGGGCGCGGCGTTCTCCGGCGTGCCCTTCGGCTGCTTCGCCACCACGGACGGATCCGGCTGGAACACCGCCTGCGCCAACGGCACGATCACCAAGACGGCGCAGCAGTGGGGCGATCTGGCCCGCGGCGCCTACCCCGGATACACCGGCGCCCGGCCGAGGATGCAGCTGTGGCACGGCACCGCGGACACCACCCTGCGCTATCCGAACTTCGGTGAGGAGATCAAGCAGTGGACGAACGTCCTCGGGGCGAGCCAGACACCCGCGAGCACGGACAGTCCGCAGGCCAACTGGACCCGCACCCGCTACGGAGCCACCGGTGACCGGGCCCCGGTCGAGGCCATCAGCATCCAGGGCACGGGACACTCGCTCCCGCTCGCCGGTATGGCCGCCCGGGCCATCACCTTCTTCGGCCTGGACAGTTAGAACTGGTCGCGCGGCGGCGCGGGACGCACAAGACCGGACTGGTACGCGATGACGACCAGCTGGGCGCGGTCCCGCGCCCCGAGCTTGTTCATGGCCCGCTGGACATGCGTGCGTACGGTCAGCGGGCTGACGAAAAGCACCTCGGCGATCTCGGCGTTGGACTTCCCCTCCGCCGCCAGCGCCATCACCTCCCGCTCGCGGGCGGTGAGCGAGGCGAGGAGTTCGCTCGGTGCCAGTGGGGCCTCGGGGTCGGGGGCGGCGAGAAAGCGGGTGATCAGTGCGCGGGTGGCCACCGGGGAGAGCAGGGAGTCGCCGGAGGCCACGGTGCGGATGCCGGAGAGCAGTTCATCGGCGCCCACGTCCTTGCCGAGGAAGCCGCTCGCGCCCGCCCGCAGCGCCCGGGCCACGTATTCGTCGGTCTCGAAGGTGGTGAGGATGAGCACACGGGTGGCGGACAGCTCCCGGTCGGCGCAGATCGCGGCGGTCGCGGCCAGGCCGTCGGTGCCGGGCATACGGATGTCCATGACGACGACGTCAGGGGCGTGTGCGCTGGTCAGCTCGGCCGCCTCCGCGCCGTCGGCGGCCTCCGCCACCACCTCCATGTCCTCGCAGGAGTCGATCAGGATCCGGAAGGTGGCCCGCAGCAGGGTCTGGTCGTCGGCGAGCAGGACGCGGATGGTCATGTCACCATGGTGAGCCATCGGACGTAGGAACGGCCTCAGGGCCGTCCGTGCCCCCCGCACGGACGGCCCTTCCCCTCCCCGGCCCCGACCCCGACGGCCCCCGATCCTCCTCAGCCGTTCCCGCCGCCGAAGGCCGCGTCGAAGGAGGCCGCCGGCGGGTCGAAGTCGTACGCCTTCAGCCGCTTCAGCGCCTCCGGCGCGCCCTGGAGCCGGTCCATCCCGGCGTCCTCCCACTCCACCGACACCGGCCCGTCGTATCCGATGGAGCGCAGCATCCGGAACACGTCCTCCCACGGCACATCCCCGTGTCCGGCCGAGACGAAGTCCCAGCCGCGTCGCGGGTCGCCCCAGGGCAGATGCGAGCCGAGCCGGCCGTTGCGGCCGTCCAGCCGCTTCCGCGCCTCCTTGCAGTCCACGTGGTAGATCCGGTCCCGGAAGTCCCACAGGAAGCCGACCGGGTCGAGGTCCTGCCAGACGAAATGGCTGGGGTCGAAGTTGAGCCCGAAGGCGGGGCGGTGGCCGACCGCTTCGAGCGCGCGGTGGGTGGTCCAGTAGTCGTACGCGATCTCGCTCGGGTGCACCTCGTGGGCGAAGCGCACGCCCTCCGCGTCGAACACGTCCAGGATCGGGTTCCAGCGCTCGGCGAAGTCCTCGTAGCCGCGCTCGATCATATGCGGTGGCACCGGCGGGAACATCGCCACCAGATGCCAGATGGAGGACCCGGTGAAGCCGATGACGGTACGGACCCCGAAGGCGGCCGCGGCCCGCGCGGTGTCCGCCAGCTCGGCCGCCGCCCGCTGCCGCACCCCCTCCGGGTCGCCGTCGCCCCAGATCCGGCCCGGCACGATGGCCTGGTGGCGCTCGTCGATGGGGGAGTCGCATACGGCCTGGCCGACCAGGTGGTTGGAGATGGCCCAGCACTGGAGCCCGTACTTCTCCAGCAGCTGCCGCCGCCCGTCCAGATAGCCGGGCTCGGCGAGCGCCCGGTCCACCTCGAAGTGGTCGCCCCAGCAGGCGAGTTCGAGTCCGTCGTAGCCGAAGTCGCGGGCCAGCCGGCAGACCTCCTCGAGCGGCAGATCGGCCCACTGTCCGGTGAAGAGTGTGAATTGTCGGGGCATCCGGGGCCTCCTCAGGCGGGTACCGGCGTGTAGACGCAGTTCTTCTCGGCGCTCTCCTCGACCGCGGCGAGCACCCGCTGCACCTGCAGCCCGTCCGCGAAGGACGGTTCGGGCTCGGTCCGCGCGTCGATGGCAAGCACCAGATCGCGCGCCTGGTGGACAAAGGTGTGCTCGTACCCGAGGGCGTGGCCGGCCGGCCACCACGCCTCCAGATAGGGGTGTTCGGGCTCGGTGACCAGGATCCGGCGGAAACCGGCGTCGGTGGCCGGCTCGGTGTGGTCGTGGAAGTGCAGCTCGTTCAGCCGCTCCAGGTCGAAGGCGAGCGAGCCGCGTTCGCCGTTGAGCTCGATCCGCAGCGCGTTCTTGCGGCCCGCCGCGAACCGGGTGGCCTCGAAGGACGCGAGTGCCCCGGAGGCCAGCCGCCCGCTGAACAGCGCCGCGTCGTCGACCGTGACCGGCCCGCGCGCCGCGCCGCCCGCCTGGCCGCCGAGGCCGGTGGTCGCCGTCCCGGCGGGCAGCGGCCGCTCCCGTACGAAGGTCTCGGTCAGCGCCGAGACCCCGACCAGCGGCTCGCCCGCCAGATACTGCGCCAGGTCGACGATGTGGGCGCCCAGGTCGCCGAGCGCGCCGGAGCCCGCGTGCTCCCGCCGCAGCCGCCACACCAGCGGGGACTCCGGATCGACGAGCCAGTCCTGCAGATACGACACCCGTACGTGGCGCAGCACCCCGAGCCGCCCGTCCCGCACCATCCGGCGGGCGTGTGCGATGGCGGGCGTACGGCGGTAGTTGAACCCCACCATCGCGATCTGCCCGCGCTCCCGCGCCCGCCGCGCCGCTTCCACCATGGCCTCGGCCTCGGCGACCGAGTTGGCGAGCGGCTTCTCGCACAGCACATGCTTGCCCGCCTCCAGCGCCGCGATCGCGATCTCGGTGTGGCTGTCGCCGGGTGTGCAGATGTCGACGAGCTGCACGTCATCGCGGGCGATCAGGGCGCGCCAGTCGGTCTCGGCGGCGGCCCAGCCGTGTTTCTCGGCCGCGGCCCGCACCGCGTCCGGGTCGCGGCCGCAGATGGCGGCCATGGCCGGGCGCAGGGGCAGGTCGAAGACGCGGCCCACGGTGCGCCACCCCTGGGAGTGGGCGGCGCCCATGAAGGCGTAGCCGACCATGCCGACACCGAGCGCGGGCTTGGTTGTTTCCGCGGTTTCCGCAGGATGTTGCATGGGACTCCTTCGCTGGGGGATCAGGGCCGGCGGGGGTGCGGTCAGCTGAAGCCCGTGGGCAGGTAGTCGTCGACGTTGTCCTTGGTGACCACGGCGGAGTAGAGCGTCAGGGACGCCGGGATCTCCAGTTCGGCGAGGCCGCCGACGCCCTTGCCCTGGCCGAGCGCGCGGGCGAGGTCGATGGCGGAGGCGGCCATCGTCGGCGGGTAGAGGACGGTGGCCTTCAGCACGCTGTTGTCGGCCTTGATGGCGTCCATGGCGCGCTTGGCGCCCGCGCCGCCGACCATGAGGAAGTCGTCCCGCCCGGCCTGCTGGATGGCGCGCTCCGCGCCCACGCCCTGGTCGTCGTCGTGGTTCCACAGCGCGTCGAACTTCGAATGCGCCTGGAGCAGTTGGGCCATCTTCGCCTGGCCCGACTCGACGGTGAACTCGGCGGCCTGGCGGCCGACCTTCTCGATGTTGGGGTAGTTCTTCAGGGCGTCGTCGAACCCCTTGGTGCGCTGCCCGGTCAGCTCCAGGTTGTCGAGGCCCGCCAGCTCGACGACCTTCGCGTTCTTCTTGCCCTTGAGCTGTTCGCCGATGTAGCGGCCCGCGTTGAGCCCCATGCCGTAGTTGTCGCCGCCGATCCAGCAGCGGTACGCCTGCGGGGAGGCGAAGATCCGGTCGAGGTTGACGACGGGGATGCCCGCCTTCATGGCCTTGAGCCCGACCTGGGTCAGCGCCTTGCCGTCGGCGGGCAGGATGACCAGGACGTCGACCTTCTTGTTGATCAGCGTCTCTATCTGGCCGATCTGCTGCGCGGTGTCATTCGAGCCCTCGGTGGTCTCGAGGGTGACGTCCTCGTACTCCTTGGCGCGCCGCTTGGCCTGCTGGTTGATGGCGTTGAGCCAGCCGTGGTCGGCCTGCGGGCCGGCGAAGCCGATGGTGACCGCCTTGCCGGGCTTGGTGTCCGCCGTGTTCGCGGCCTGCCTGCTCTTCTCGTTGTCGTCGTTGTTCTCGTTGCTCGTACAGCCCGCGGCGAAGAGCGCACCCGCGGCGGCGGTGCCGAACAGCAGATTTCTCCGGCTGGGGCTCATCGGGGAGTTGGCCGGTGTGCGTGGGTTATCCCTCATGGTTCGTACGACCCTTCTGGACCAGGACGGCGGCGACGATGATCGCCCCCTTGGCGATCTGCTGGACATCGCTCTGCAGGTTGTTCAGGGCGAACAGGTTGGTGATGGTGGTGAAGACGAGGACGCCGAGGACCGAGCCGGTGATGGTGCCCCGGCCGCCGCTGAGCAGCGTGCCTCCGATGATCGCGGCTGCGATGGCGTCGAGTTCGTAGAGATTGCCGTTGGTGTTCTGACCGGAGCCGGTGAGGACGATCAGCATGAACGCGCCGATACCGCAGCACAGCCCGGACAGCAGATACAGCATCAGGCGCTGCCGCCTGACGTCGATGCCCGCGAGCCGGGCGGCCTCCGCGTTGCCGCCGATGGCGACGGTGCGCCGGCCGAAGGTCGTACGGTTCAGCACCAGCCAGCCGACCACGGTGACCAAGGCGAAGATCATCACCAGTGGCGGGATGCCCAGTACGTACGCGTCGGGCAGCCCCAGGTCCAGGACCGGCTGCACGGTGACGACCTGCGTCTTGCCGTCGCTGAGGTGCAGCGCGAGGCCGCGGGCCGAGGCGAGCATGGCGAGCGTGGCGATGAAGGGGACCATGCCGCCGTACGCGATGAGCACGCCGTTGACCAGGCCGCAGCCGAGCCCGACCAGGACGGCGCACATCAGGATGCCGCCGAGCCCGAAGTCCTGGGTGGCCAGTGTCGTGGCCCATACGGAGGCCAGGGCGACCATCGCGCCGACGGACAGGTCGATGCCGCCGCTGGTGATGACGAAGGTCATGCCGACGGTGACGACGCCGATGACGGACGCCTGGGTGAGGACGAGTTGCAGATTGTCGGTGGTCAGGAACTCATTGGGCTTGGTGAAGCCGCCCACGGCCACCAGCACCGCGAGGACCCCGACCAGGGACAGATTGCGCAGATCGACGAGCGCCCGCAGCCGGCCGCTCCCGGCGGCCCGGCCGGCCGGCGGCCGGCCGTTGGCTGCTCCCGGCGGGCTCTGCTTGGTGAGCGTGGCGGTGGATTCGGCGGCGGCATTCGCGGGGGCGGCGGACCCCGGCTGCCCCCCGGGTTGATTCAGCACGACGGGCTCCCTTCCATGACGAGGTCGAGGACGCGGTGTTCGTCCAGCTCCCGCGCCGGTGCGGTGTGTACGACGCGGCCCTCGCGGAGCACCAGCACCCGGTCGGCCAGGCCCAGGACCTCGGGCAGTTCGCTGGAGACGAGCAGGACGGCCACGCCGTCGTCGGCGAGGCGGCGGATCAGGGCGTACAACTCGGCGCGGGCGCCCACGTCGACGCCGCGCGTGGGCTCGTCCAGCAGCAGCACGCGGCAGCCGCGCAGCAGCCAGCGGGCGAGCACGGCCTTTTGCTGGTTGCCGCCGGACAGGGTGCGCACCGGGCGCTCCGGGTCGTCCGGGCGCAGCGACAGATCCCGTACGGCCTCCCGGGCCGCGGCCCGTTCGGCCCCGCGGTCCAGCCACCCGGCGCGCGAGAAGCGGGCCAGCGAGGACACCGAGACATTGCGGGTGACGGACTCCAGCATCAGCAGCCCCTGCGCCTTGCGCTCCTCGGGGGCGAGGCCGAGCCCGGCGCGTACGGCGGCGGTGACGCTGCCGGGGCGCAGCGGGCGTCCGTCGACGAGGACGCGGCCGGCGGTCGGCCGCCGGGCCCCGTAGACGGTCTCCAGGATCTCCGAGCGGCCGGAGCCGACGAGGCCGGCGAGACCCACGATCTCGCCGGGGCGCAGATCCAGGTCGAGCGGTTCGAACTCGCCCGCCCTGGCCAGGCCTTCGAGCCGCAGCACGGGCGTACCGTTGCCGGGGTCCGCGGTTTTGGAGGCCCCTGCGGGCCGCTCGGGGAAGGCGTACTCGACGTCGCGGCCGGTCATCAGGGCGACGATGTCGCGGGTCGGGGTGGTGCGGGCGGGCAGTCCGCGGGCGGCGACGCGGCCGTCCTTGAGGACGGAGACGCGGTCGCCGATGCGGCGGATCTCCTCCAGCCGGTGGGAGATGTAGACGACGGCGACGCCGTCCCCGGTCAGATCGCCGACGATGCGGAAGAGGTTGTCCACCTCGTCGGGGTCGAGGGCGGCGGACGGCTCGTCCATGACGATCAGGCGTACGTCGTGGGAGAGGGCGCGGGCCATGGAGACGATCTGCTGTCCGGCCGCGGGGAGCGAGCCGACCAGCGCGTCCGCGGGGATCTCCGGGTGGCCGAGGCGGGCGAGGAGATCGGCGGTGGCGGCGCGGGCCGAGCGCGGGTGCAGAAATCCGCCGGTGGCGAGCTCATGGCCGAGGAACACGTTCTCGGCCACGGACAGCCCCTCCACCAGGTCGAGTTCCTGGTAGATGGTGGCGATGCCCAGGCGCATGGCGGCGACCGGCGACTTGAGCCGCACCGGGCGGCCCTGCCAGTGGATTTCGCCCTGGTCGGGCTGATGGGCCCCGGCCAGCACCTTGATCAGGGTGGACTTGCCCGCGCCGTTCTGGCCGAGCAGACAGTGGACCTCACCCGCCTGGACGTCGAGGTCGACCCCGTCGAGGGCCCGTACGCCGGGGAAGGACTTGGCGATGGCGGACATGGTGAGCAGTGGTGGCGGTGCGGGCGGTGCCATGGCGGGCCTCCTCGGCGGTGCGCCGGTGAGTGGGCAGGGCTGAGCGCGGAATGGCGGGGGGTTGGTGTGGTGCGCGTGGTGCGGTGCGTACGGAATGCGGCGGGTGTGGCGCGCGTCGCGCGGTTTTACGTGCGCGCGTGCCAATGGTGTGCGCGTGCGGGTGCGGTGCGGTGCGTGCGGTGCGTGCGGTGCGTGCGGTGCGTGCGGTGGGTAGGTGTGGTGCCTGTGGTTGCGGGTGGTGCGTGTCGGGTCAGGCCGGGGAGTAGAGGTGGTCGCTGATCAGACGGGCCGCCCCGATGACCCCGGCCACGGCGCCGAGTTCGCCCAGCACGATGGGGAGATTGCCGGTGGCCAGCGGCAGTGACTGGCGGTAGACCTGGGTGCGGATGGCGGCGAGCAGGTTGTGACCGAGGCCGGTCACCCCGCCGCCGATCACCACCAGGCCGGGGTTGAAGAAGCTGACGAGCGAGGCGAGTACCTGGCCGGTGCGGGTGCCGCCGTCGCGGATGAGGTCGAGTGCGGCGGCGTCGCCCGCCGAAGCGGCGGCGGCGACATCGGTGGCGGCGAGGCTTCCGGCGGCCTCCAGCCGGGCGGCGAGCTCGGCGGACCGGCCCTCCCGCGCGGCCGCCTCGGCGTCGCGGGCGAGGGCCGCGCCGCCGAAGTACGCCTCCAGGCAGCCGCGGTTGCCGCAGGCGCACGGCCGGCCGTCGCGTTCGGCCTGGATATGGCCGATGTCGCCCGCGCTGCCGGTCGTACCGCGGTAGACCTCGCCGCCGACCACGATGCCGCAGCCGATACCGGTGCCGATCTTGACGCAGAGGAAGTCCTTCGCGGAGCGCGCGACGCCCGCCTGCTGCTCTCCCATCGCCATCAGGTTCACGTCGTTGTCCACCATGACGGGGCAGCCCAGCTCCTGGCTGAGCGCTTCCCGTACGGGGAAGCCGTCCCATCCGGGCATGATCGGCGGCGCGACCGGCACCCCCTCGGGGAAGCGCACCGGGCCCGGGACCCCGATCCCGGCCCCGTCGAACCCCTCGGCCACCCCGGACCCCCGGAGCTTCGCGGCCATGGCCAGGACCTGCTCGAAGACCGCGACCGGGCCCTCGCGCACATCCATGGGCTGGGTCACGTGGCCGAGCACTTCCAGCTCGGCGTTGGTGACGGCCACGTCGACCGAGGTGGCGCCGATGTCGACGCCGAGGAAGCGCAGCGTGGGGGCGAGCCGGATGTTGTGCGAGCGGCGCCCGCCGCGGGAGGCGGCGAGCCCGTCGGCGATCACGAGCCCGGTTTCGAGCAGCCGGTCGACCTCCACGGCCAGCCGGGAGCGCGAGAGGTCCATCCAGTCGCCCAGCTGCGCCCGGGAGGTGGGTCCCCCGTCGCGCAGCAGACGCAGCAGACGCGCCTGATGGGCGTTCGCGGGTCGTGCCGTCATGCGCCTCACACTGCCCCTCCCGCCGTCATCGGCATGCCACTGGTCGGGCTTTCAGGGGGAACGTAGCAGCGGTTGTCCGGCGTGGGAAGAACTTACGCTGCAATCGCTGTGGACTTTCTCCTGTCTCAGGACAAAGCCTCGCCGAATCCGCCGTCCGCGCCCCCTGTGAGCCGAGGGCATCTCGCCATCTGGCGCGAATTTGACATTAGGAAGGCTTATGGGTGATAAAGAAGGCCCTTTGAGTACTTCACGCAGCGTGATCATCGAGGCGTGACACACTCCGAAATGAGCCGCCCGCCGTGACCCGCACATCCGCCACCCCGGATCAGCCGACCGCCGACCAGCCGACCGCGGACCCCGCCGCGGCCTGGGAGGACTGGCGAGCCCGGCGTCGGCGTTCGGTCACCTCCGCCACCGGGAACCTCGCCCTCGTGGAGACCCGCTGGCTGCCGGCCGGTGAGCGCCCCGACCTCGACGCGGCCCGCGCGGGACAGCCGGAGCACATCACCGTCACCGCCCTCGCCCGCACCGACCTGGTCACCGGCGAGCCCGAGCACGGCCTGCGCTTCTGGGACGCCCAGTCGCCGGCCATCCGCCACTTCGAGCGCATCGACGCCTTCCCGTACGACCCGGCGTGGGTCCTCGAAGCCTCGTACCACCCGGTGCCGGGCGCCCGGCGCGTCGCGTTCGAGCACATCCGGGACAACGGCGGCACCCGCGACCTGGTCGTGCCGGGCGATATCGCGCTCACCGTGGACGGCCGCGACTACACGCTCAGCGCCTTCGACGACGACGGCACCTTGCTGCTCGTCTTCGGCGACCCCACCAACGGCGACACCACCTATGGCGCCGGACGCTTCCTCTTCGTGGAGCGCACCGCCGACCCGGGCCGGGTCCGGCTGGACTTCAACCGCGCCTTCGTGCCGCCCTGCGGATTCTCCGACCAGTACAACTGTCCGATGCCGCCGCGGCAGAACCGCTTCCACCTGCCCGTCGAGGCCGGTGAGCAGCTCCCCGTCTTCCGCGACGGCTTCCTCGCACAGCACTGATCCCCCCCGCAGCACACCCCTTCGCGGCACACCCGCAGAATTCGCGGCACACCCCGCAGAAAACGAGTTCACCCGCCATGAACATCACCAAGTCCGCCCTGTACGGCGGCGCCACGGCCGCCACCCTCGCCCTGACCCTCACCGCCTGCGGCGGGGGCGGGAACGGAGGAAGCGCCTCGGGCGGCGCGTACGACAAGAACGCCAGCGTCAACGTCGGCTCGCTCTACGAACCGCAGAACCTCGACAACACCGCGGGCGGCGGCCAGGGAGTCACCGAGGCGCTGGCCGGCAATGTCTACGAAGGGCTGTTCCGGCTCACCGACGACGGCAAGGTCGAGAAGCTGCTCGCCAAGGACTACAAGGTCAGCGGCGACGGGCTCACCTACACCTTCACCCTGCGCGACGGCGTGACGTTCCACAGCGGCAAGAAGCTCACCAGCCAGGACGTCAAATACAGCCTGGAGAAGGTGATCGGGAAGGACTCGCAGTCCGCCCGCAAGAGCAACCTCGAGGTCATCAAGGACATCGCCACACCCGATGCGAAGACCGTGAAGGTCACGCTCTCGAAGAAGTCGATCTCCTTCGTCTACAACCTCTCCTACGTCTGGATCGTCAACTCCGAGGCGAAGAGCCTGAAGACGAGCGAGGACGGCACCGGGCCGTACACGCTGGACAAGTGGACCCGCGGCTCGGCCCTCTCCCTCGACCGGTTCGCCGGCTACTGGGGCCGCGCGGCCGCCAACAAGGGCGTCGTCTTCCACTACTACAAGAACGCCACGGCGCTGAACAACGCCCTGCTGACCAACGCGGTGGACGTGGTCACCAGCGAGCAGTCGCCGGACGCCCTCGACCAGTTCAAGAACAACCAGAACTACAAGGTCAACGACGGCGACTCGACCACCAAGCTGCTGCTCGCCTTCAACGACAAGGCCAAGCCGTTCACCGATGTCCGGGTCCGCCAGGCGGTGTCCTCGGCCATCGACGACAAGAAGCTGCTGGAGTCCGTCTGGGGCGGATACGGCAAGCTCATCGGCTCGATGGTGCCGCCCACCGACCCCTGGTACGAAGACCTCACCAAGGTCAACGCCTATGACACCGCCCGGGCCAAGAAGCTGCTGAAGGACGCCGGTTACGAGAACGGCTTCACCTTCACCCTCGACACCCCGAACTACGACCCGCACCCGACCGCGGCCACCTTCATCAAGTCGCAGCTCGCCAAGGTCGGCATCACCGTCAAGATCAACACGATCACGCCGGACGAGTGGTACACGAAGGTCTACAAGAACCACGACTTCGCGGCCACCCTCCAGGAGCACGTCAACGACCGCGACCTGGTCTGGTACGGCAACCCCGACTTCTACTGGGGCTACGACAACAAGCAGGTCACCCGCTGGGTGGAGCAGGCGGAAGCGGCGCCCACCACGGCCGCGCAGACCGAGCTGCTGAAGAAGGTCAACCGCAAGACCGCCGAGGACGCGGCCAGCGACTGGCTGTACCTGTACCCGCAGATCGTCGTCGCGAACAGCAAGCTCTCGGGCTACCCCGTCAACGGCCTCAACTCGCAGTTCTACGCCTACGACATCCAGAAGAAGGGCTGATGGCGCGGTATCTCCTGCGCCGCCTCGCCTTCCTGCTGGTGTCGCTGGCGCTGGCGAGCGTGGTGCTGTTCGTACTGCTGCGCATGCTGCCCGGGGACCCCGCCAACGCGCTCACCTCGGTGGGCGCGGGCCCCGAGCAGATCGCGGCGGCACGCCACTCCATAGGCTCCGACCGGCCGCTGCCCGAGCAGTTCACGCACTGGATCGGGCAGCTGGCCAGGGGCGACCTCGGCACCTCGTTCGTCAGCTCGCTGCCGGTCGGTCCCGAGGTCTCCTCGCGGCTGAACGTCACCATCCCGCTGACGCTCGCGGCCTTCGTACTGGCGGTGCTGATCGCCGTCCCGGCCGGTTTCCTCGCCGCGTACAAGCGGCGGACCTGGTACGGCGCGCTGCTCAGCGGGGTGTCGCAGCTGGGCATCGCGATCCCGGTGTTCTGGCTCGGCATGATCCTCATCGCCGTCTTCGCGCTGAACGCCGGATGGCTGCCCGCGGGCGGCTTCCCCCAGGACGGCTGGGCCGAGCCCGCCGAGGCGATCCGCTCACTCGCGCTGCCGGTCGTCACGATCGCGCTGGTCATGGGCGCGTCGCTGACCCGGTACGTGCGGTCGGCCACCCTCGACGTGCTGGGCAGCGACTATCTGCGGACCGCGCGGGCCCTGGGCGCCTCGTTCGGGCGGGCCATGTGGCGGCACGGGCTGCGCAACGCCTCCGTGCCGGTGATCTCGATCCTCGGCATCGAGCTGGCGTCCACGCTGCTCGGCGCCGTCGTCGTGGAGTCGGTGTTCGCACTGCCGGGCCTGGGCTCGATGCTCGCGACCGGTATCGCCCAGCACGACTACCCGGTCATCCAGGGCGTGCTGTTCGTCTCCACGCTCGCGGTGCTGCTGATCGGCTTCGCGGCCGACCTCATCCAGCGGATCATCGACCCGCGGCTGCGGGGCAGGCTGTCGGGAGGCTCCCGATGACGCGCGCGACATCCCCGGCGAAGCTCTCCACCAAGTCGGAGGCCAAGCCCCGGGCCAAGCGGTCGTACACGCTGATCGTGGGCTGCGTCCTGGCCGGTCTGATCTTCCTGCTCGCCCTCGTCTCCCTGTTCTGGCTCCCGTACGCCGCCGACGACACCTCCGGCGGGCGGCTCACCGGCCCCGCCGCCGACCACCTCCTGGGCACCGACAAGCTCGGCCGCGACCTGTTCACCCAGCTGATGACCGGCTCCCGGATCGCCGTCGAGGCGGGGCTCGGCTCCGTCCTCATCGCGGCCGCGGTCGGGGTCACCCTGGGCGTGCTGACCGCGTTCGCGCAGGGCTGGCTCGACGACACGCTCTCCGCGTTCCTCGACATCCTGATCGCCTTCCCGACGCTGCTGCTCGCCATGCTGATCGTCGCCGCCCGCTCGGCCACCCTGGGGTCGGCTGTACTGGCGATCGGCATCGCGCAGAGCGCGGTCGTGGCCCGTCTGGTGCGGATCCTGGCCAAACGGGTCCTGGCGCAGGACTACATCACGGCCGCCCGCACCTCGGGCACCTCCTGGCCCCGGATCGTGGCCGGACACGTCCTGCCCAACATCTGGCCCACCCTCGTGGTCAACCTGGCGCTCCAGTTCGGCCTCGCGGTGCTGGCCGAGGCCGGGCTCTCCTACCTGGGTCTGGGAGCCCCGCCGCCCAGCGCCTCATGGGGCCGGATGCTCCAAGAGGCCCAGGCCACCTTCACCACCGCCCCGGCGGGTGCGCTCGCCCCGGGCATCCTGCTCGTACTGCTGGTCATCGGCGTCAACCTGATCGCCGACGGCCTGCGCGACACCCTCGACCCGGCGACCCGGCGGAGGCGCGCATGACCCCCCTCCTCGACGTACGCGGCCTCACCGTACGCACGGCGGACGGGCGCACCCTCGTGGACGACCTCTCGCTGTCCATCGCCCCCGGAGAACGGCTCGGCGTCATCGGCGAGTCGGGCTCCGGAAAATCGCTGACCACCCTCGCCGTCCTCGGGCTGCTGCCCGAGGGCATGACCGCCACCGGCAGCGTGGAACTGGGCGGCACCCAGATCGTCGGCGCGAGCGAGAAGCGGCTCACCGGCGTACGCGGCCG
The DNA here is from genome assembly GCF_044334165.1 of Streptomyces sp. NPDC020845. NCBI lineage: Bacteria > Bacillati > Actinomycetota > Actinomycetes > Kitasatosporales > Streptomycetaceae > Streptomyces > Streptomyces sp. NPDC020845. Next base: position 470,241 of record NZ_JBIRSJ010000003.1, read on the forward strand.
GGACGCCGCCATCGTCTTCCAGGAGCCGCTGACCGCGCTCGACCCGCTGATGCGGGTGGGCCGGCAGATCGCCGGACCGCTCCGCCAGCGGCGGGGGCTGACCGGCGGCGCCCTCAAGCGGGCCGTCGCCGAGGCGCTGGAGCAGGTGCGGCTGCCCGAGCCGGGCCGTATCGCCCGCGCCTTTCCGCATGAGATCTCCGGCGGGCAGCGTCAGCGCGTGGCGCTGGCCATGGCGCTGGCCTGCGAGCCCAAGCTGCTCATCGCGGACGAGCCGACCACCGCATTGGACGTGTCGGTACAGGCCGACATGCTCGCCCTGATCGACACCCTGGTGCGCGAACGTGAGATGGCCGTCCTGTTCGTCAGCCACGACCTGGCGGTCGTCGCCAAGGTCACCGACCGGGCCCTGGTCATGAAGGACGGCCGGGCCGTGGAGGAGGGCACCGTCGACGAGATCGTCCGGGCGCCGCGCGAGGAGTACACCAGGACGCTGGTGGCCAGCGCGCGGAAGCTGGAGTCCGCCCTGGCCCCGAGGAGCGCGCGATGACCGCCGCAGTGGACGCGACGCCCCCCGTACTGGAGCTGGACGACGTCGCGCTGCGCTACCGGGGGAGCACCGCCCCCGTCGTTGAGGACGTGTCCCTCGCCGTCACCGCCGGGCACAGCCTCGCCCTGGTCGGCGAGTCGGGCGCGGGCAAGACGACCCTGCTGCGCCTGCTGCTCGGGCTCGCCCGGCCCACCACCGGCACCGTGCGCTTCGACGGCGAGGCGCTGCGCCTCCGCGACGCCAAGCTGATGCGCCGCTTCCGCGGCAGCGTGCAGTGCGTCTTCCAGGACCCGTACTCCTCGCTCGACCCGCGCCGCCGCGTGGGCGCCACCGTGGCCGAGCCGCTGCGCTCGCTCGGCATCGACAGCAGACGTACGGCGGCGCCCAAGGTGGCCGAGGCCCTGGAGCGGGTCGGGCTGCCGGCCGACGCGGCGCGGCGCTATCCGCACGAGTTCTCCGGCGGCCAGCGCCAGCGCATCGCGATCGCCCGCGCCACCGTATGCGACCCGCGGGTGCTGCTCGCCGATGAACCCGTCAGCGCGCTCGACGTCACGACCCGGGTCAAAGTCGTCGATCTGCTGGCCGAGTTGCAGCAGGAGCGGGGGCTGACGATCGTCATGGTCTCCCATGATCTGTCGGTGGTCGCGTCCCTGTGCGAGCGCACCGCGGTCCTGGAGCGCGGCCGCATCGTGGAGCAGGGCGACACCGCCCAGGTGCTGGGCGACCCGGCGCATGCGTACACCCGCCGCCTCGTCGACAGTGTGCCGCGCCTGCCCGTCTGAGCGGGATTCCGTACAGTTGACCCTATGGTGGGCGCGGAGGCGTCGATATCGGCCGGAACCGCGGAAGCCCTGCTGGAAGAGCTGGTCAGGACTTCCCAGGAGGCTTCCCCCGCGGAGCTCCCCGAGGTCCTGGACCGCTATGTCACGGCCATGGGCCTGGGCCGGGTCGTCGTGTTTCTCATCGATCTCCAGCAAAGGCGGCTGCTGCCGCTGACCGAGGGTGAAGAAGAGCTGGAGGTCGACGGCACCCTGGCCGGCTGGGCGTACCGCACGGACTCCCTGCGGGTGGCCGAGGACGGTGCGGGCGGTCTGGTCGTATGGCTGCCGCTGATCAACGCGGCGGAGCGGCTGGGCCTCGTGCGCTTCTCGATGAAGACCCTGGACGGGCACAGGCTCTGGCGCTGCCGGGCGCTGACCTCGATCCTCACCCTGATCATCACCTCCAAGCGCACCTACATCGACACCATCGCGCAGCGCACCCGCACCCGGCCCATGCAGCTGCACACGGAGATGCTGCGGGCGTTTCTGCCGCCGCGCTCGATCGGCACCGGCCGGGTGGTGTCGACCGCGGTCGTGGAGCCCGCGTACGAGCTGGGCGGCGACGCCTTCGACCACTCGTTCACCGAGGACATCCTGCACGCCACGATCCTCGACGCCATGGGCCACGACCTGGCGTCCGGCCTCACCACCTCCGTGGCCATGGCGGGCTGCCGCAACGCCCGGCGGACCGGCGCGGAGCTGGCGCAGCTGGTCACGGAGGTGGACCAGGCGCTGACACGGTGGCTGCCCGACCAGTTCTGCACCGGCATCTTCACCCAGCTGCACATGCCCACCGGCATGCTGCGCTGGTGCAACTGCGGCCATCCGGCGCCACTGCTCATCCGCCGCCACCGGCTGCACCAGAAGGCGCTGGCGCGGCCCCCCGAACCGCCCCTCGGCCTGCCCGCCAGCCTGGCCGGCGACAGCCGGCAGGTGTACGAGACGGCGCTCGAACCCGGGGACCGGATCCTGCTCTACACCGACGGTGTCGTCGAAGGGCGGGACGAGGGCGGCGAGCAGTTCGGCCTGGAGCGCTTCGCCGACTACATCATCCGGTCGACGGCCGCCGGGCACACCGCCTCCGAAGTGCTCCGCCTGCTCATCCACGCCATCCTCGACCAGCGGAAGAACGAACTCAGCGACGACGCCACCATTCTTATGATCGAATGGCAGCCGCCCGTCGCGGAGTAGGGTGGGCCGCGAGGGCAGAACGGCGATTGACGATGGTGAGAGCCGAGGAAGCGGGGGTCGGGGCCCCGGGGGTTCCGTTCGAGACCGCCGAGACGGCCACGGCTCTGCTGGATGAACACGGGATCGTCACGGGATGGAGCGCCGAGGCCACCGGGCTGCTCGGTTTCCGCACTGCCGACGTGCTCGGCACCCCCGTGGGAAGGCTGCTCGCGGTGGACGCCCAAGGCGTCTCGGCCGCCCTGGAGTGGATCAGGGACGAGGGCCGCTGGAGCGGACTGGTGCCCGCGATGACCCGGGACGGGCGCCGGGTGGATCTGGGGGTCCGGGTCAATGCCGTCACCAGCGGCGACGGCACCACCCGGTGGGTGGTGAGCGCCGTCAGCACGGCGGGGGTGCCGTGGTGGGGCGTCAGCGGATCGACGATCGAGCGGATGTTCGCGCTCTCGCCGATCTGGATGGGCGTGGTGGGCACCGACCTGCGCTACGTCTGGGTCAACGCGGCGACGGCGCGCTCCAGCGGCGCCCCGGCCGAGAAGTGGCTCGGGCGCTCCCTGGCGGAGATCGGCCCCGGCTTCGATATCGAAGCGATCGAGGCGGAGTGGCGCGAGGTGCTGGCCACCGGGACCCCGCTGCTGGGCCGCGAATACGTGGGCCAACGGCTGTGGAAGTCCGATCGCGAGCAGGCGATGCAGACCTCCGTCTTCCGGCTGGACGACGGCGCGGGGAACCCACTGGGCCTGTGCACCATGTCCATCGACGTCACCGACCGCTATCTGGCCCGCCGCCGGCTGGCCCTGCTGGGCCAGGCCGGCGAGCGCATCGGACGGACACTGAACGTGGGACAGACCGCTCAGGACCTGGCCGATGTGGCCGTGCCCGAGCTCGCCGACCTCGTCACCGTGGACCTGCTTGACCCGGTGTTCCACGGGGCCGAGGTGCGTACGGAGCGGGACCGCCGTGCGCAGGTGGCCGCCGCGCTGCGCCGGGCCGGTCTGCGGTCCGCACGCGACGGCGGGCCGGACGGGCTGATCAAGGTGGGGAAGACCATCGCGTACCCCGCGACCTCACCCGTCGCCCTGGCGCTGCGCACCGGCCGGCCGCAACTGGTGGAGCGGCTGGAGCCACGCCCCGGCGAGGGCGCGGCGCGGGAGCCCGAATCGGTGGTCCTGATGCGGGAGCTGGGCTTCCACTCGCTGATGGTGGTGCCGCTGCGGGCCCGGGGCAGCCATCTGGGGGTGGCCGTCTTCTGGCGCGGGCCGCGGCCACAGCCCTTCCATGAGACGGACCTGGCCCTGGCGACCGAGCTGGCGTCCCGGATGGCCGTCGCGGTGGACAACGCCCGCCTGTTCACCCGCGAACACAACGCCGCCCTGACCCTTCAGCGCGATCTGCTGCCGCAGGGGGCTCCCGAGCAGACCGCGGTGGAGGCGGCCTCGCTCTATCTGCCCGCCGATCCGCGGGCCGGGGTCGGCGGGGACTGGTTCGATGTGATCCCGCTGTCCGGGGCGCGGGTCGGGCTGGTCGTCGGCGATGTGGTCGGCCACGGCATCCACGCCGCCGCCACGATGGGCAGGCTGCGCACCGCCGTGCAGACGCTTGCCGTCCTCGACCTGGCCCCCGACGAACTGCTGGCCCAACTCGACAACCTGATCGGACGGTTGACCGAGGCCGAGGGCCATGGCCGGCCCGCGGCCGAGGCCGGAATCGTGGGGGCCACCTGTCTGTACGCGGTCTACGACCCGGTCAGCCGGCGCTGCGCGGTGGCCCGGGCGGGGCACCCTCCGCCGCTGGTGGCCACCCCCGGGCACAGCGCCGAGGTGCTCGACGTGCCGGTCGGACCGCCCCTGGGCCTTGGCAACCTGCCGTTCGAAAGCGTCGAGTTCACGCTCGACGAGGGCAGTGTGCTCGCCCTGTACACCAACGGCCTCATCACCACGCGCGGCCTCGACGCCGACCGCGGGATCGAGCGGCTGTGTGCCGCGCTGGCCAGGCCGGAGGAGCCCTTGCCCACCCTGTCCGCGAAGGTCATGGACACCCTGCCGGTCACCCCGCCGGTCGACGACGTGGCCCTGCTGCTGGCCCGTACCCACGCGCTCGGCGCCGAGCGGGTGGCCTCCATGGAGGTCCCCTACGATCCGGCCGCCGTCGCGGACGCCCGTGCCTGGGCCGCCGGGAAGCTGGTCGAATGGGGCCTCGACGACCTGGCGTTCACCACCGAACTGGTCGTCAGCGAACTGGTCACCAACGCCCTGCGGTACGGCTCCCCGCCGATCCGGCTGCGCCTGATCCGCGAGCGCGCCCTGATCTGCGAGGTCTCCGACCGCAGCAGCACCTCCCCGCATCTGCGCCGGGCCGGTGCGACGGACGAGGGCGGCCGCGGGCTGTTCCTCATCGCCCATATCGCCCAGGACTGGGGCACCCGCTACACCACCGGGGGCAAGACGGTCTGGACCGAGCAGCCCTTCGAGCCGCGGGCCGGCGCGCTGAGCGCCGCCCTGGGGGAGATGCCCGAGCCGAGCTGAGCCGATCTGACCTGACCCGGCCCGACCTGACCCGGCCCGGCCCGGCCCGATGACCCGATGGGGCAACCTCTCGGCCCGCGGCGGCGACAGGGGCATGGACGACATCCCCCGAGCTGTGGAAGAGGTAGCCATGGAAGCCGAGCGGCAGAATGCGCGGCGCAGCAGGGGCTGGGGCAGGCTCGGCCTGACGGCCGGACTGGCCCTGACCCTGGGCGCCGCGGTGGGTCTCGCGGACGGCGGGACCTTCGCGCGGGCCGAATCCGGGCCGCGGGCGGAGCTGACGACGAGCGCGGCGGCGTGGGCCGATGACGTCGCCGACGGTTTCGCCTCGGTCAACGCGCTGGGACAGAACGGCACATACGGCGGCCGCGGCGGGACGACCGTCACCGTGCGCACGCTCGCCGATCTGGAGAAGTACGCGACGGCCGCCGAGCCGTACGTCATCGTGGTGGCCGGGGCGATCACCATGGACCCGAAGGGCAAGGAGATCAAGGTCGCCTCGAACAAGACGATCGTGGGCTCGGGGACCGCGGGCCAGATCGTCGGCGGCGGTTTCTTCCTCGGCCAGGGCGTGCACAACGTGATCATCCGCAACCTGACGATCCGCGACTCCTACGAGGGCACGTGGAACGACAAGGACCACGACTGGGACGGCATCCAGATGGACGGCGCCCACCATGTGTGGATCGACCACAACGATCTGCGGCACATGGCCGACGGCCTGATCGACAGCCGTAAGGACACCACCTATCTCACGGTGTCCTGGAACCGGCTGGAGCAGCACAACAAGGCGTTCGGCATCGGCTGGACGGAGAACACGACCGCCGACATCACGATCCACCACAACTGGTTCCACGAGACCGAACAGCGCAACCCGTCCACCGACAACGTCGCGCACGCCCATCTGTACAACAACTATCTGCAGGACGACCCGGGGACGAGCATCAACTCCTCGTACGGCAACTACGCCCGCGGCAACACCAAGATGGTGCTGGAGAACAGCTACTTCGAGGGCATGAAGAACCCGGTGATCAAGGACGCCACCGCCTCCCTGGTCCAGCGGGGCAGCGTGTTCGCGAACACCTCCGGGCGCAATGAAAGTGGCGGTACGGCCTTCGACCCGAAGTCGTACTACTCGTACACCCTGGACCCCGCCGCCCAGGTGCCCTCGATCGTGAAGTCCCGCTCCGGGCCCAGCTCCACCATCGGCACCGGCTGACGGACAAGGCCAGAAACCGGTTGCCGGGCAGTAGTTAGCGGGCCGGCTCCGTCGGAGGGGCCACCGAGTCACGGATCACCACATGGGTGCCCAGGAGCAGGTGTTCATCCGGGGTGTCCGGCGTTCTGCCGAGACCGGTACGGACGGCGAGCCGGCCCAGCTCCTCGTAGGGCACATGGACCGTGGTCAGCGGCGGATGCAGATCCCGGGCGAACGGGATGTCGTCGTACCCGGCGAGCGACACATCGCCGGGTACGCGCAGCCCCGCCTCGTGGAGCGCGGTGAGCGCCCCCGCCGCGACCATGTCCGTGGCGGCCACCACGGCGGTGAACTCCAGCCCCGCGTCGAGGGCTTGGCGCATCAGGCGGTGGCCCGAGTCACGGGTGAAGTCGCCGGACAGCCGCAGCACCGGGTCCGGATCCAGGCCCCGGGCACGGTGCGCGGCCACATAGCCGCGCTCGCGCCCCTGGGCCGCGGTGTTCTCCGGTTTGCCCCCGAGGAAGAGGACCCGCCGGTGGCCCTGGGCGAGGACATGCGAGCACAGCGCGTAGGCCCCGCTCTCGTTGTCGTACTCGATGACCGTCACCGGGGTGCCGGGATCCAGCGGCGGCCGCCCGCACAGCACCAGCCGTGAGCCGGCCGAGGCCAGCGACTCGGCGATACGGGCCATGCGCCGACGGTAGTCGGGGGTGTCCGCGGCGCCCCCCACCAGGATCACGGCGGCGGCGCGCTGGGCGCGCATCATCTCGATGAACTGCTGTTCGTGGTCGGCGTCGCCGTCCGTGCTGCACACCAGGCACAGATGGCCGAGCCGGGCCGCCTCGCGCTCCACGCCGTGTGCCATATGCGCGAACGACGGGCCGGTGATGTCGTCGAGGACGAACGCGAGCGTCGGGGTGCCGGCGCCCGCCACCGCCTTGGCGTGGGCGTCGGCGACATAGTCCAGCTCGCGGACCGCCCGCATCACCCGGGTACGCGTCTGTGTGCTGACCGGGTACACGCCGCCGAGCACCCGTGACACCGTGGACGCGGACACCCCCGCGCGGGCCGCGACATCCCGGATCGTGCGACGTCCCCCGTCGCCGCCGCCCTTCCGCACCATGGCCCACCCCTCGCTGTGCCCCCGAGTCGGGTAACCGCATGACAACCGGTTGCCACAGCAGAGGCTAACAGCGGGGGAGCCGCGCGGGGAGGGCCCTGACCGGGGCTACGGCTGGGGATGCGGCCGGAAGCGCGGGAAGTGCGGGCGGCGTTCCGCCTCGCGCGGAGGGTGGTGGCCCAGCTGCACCCGCAGCTGGACACCGTGGAACACCTCGATCACTCCCAGCGCCAGCAGCCAGATACCGGCCACCACGGCGAGCGCCGTGATGGAGCCGAAGGGCGCGACGATCAGGATGATGCCGGCCAGCATGCTGATGACACCGAAGAAGATCTGCCAGCCGCGGGCCGGAAGCCCTTCGTGGGAGATCGCCGCGGCGGTCACCATGACGCCCCGAATCAGCCAGGCGAACCCGATCCACAGGGCCAGCAGCAGAATCGACTGTGCCGGTCCCCGGAAGCAGAGCAGGCCGAGCAGCACGGCGAGGGCGCCGCTGATGAAGCTCAGCACGCGCAGATGCGTTGGTACGTGGGCGCCGAAGGCCCCCGCCAGCTGGAAGATCCCGGTGATCAGCAGATAGGCGCCGAAGAGGGCGCCGAGCACCGCCAGGGTGGCCCCGGGCCAGGCCAGCACCATGACGCCCAGCGCGACCGCGATGATGCCCGTGGTCACCATGACCTGCCAGGTGGCATTGGACAGCACGCCCAGGGCACCGGCGAACGGGCTCTCGGACTCCGGGGGCCGCTCGCCTCGCTGAGCCGTGCCGTAGGGCTCTGTACCTCGCTGCTCTGCGCCTCGCTGCTCTGCGCCTCGCTGTTCGGCGCCGTAGGGCTGCTCGCGCCGCTGCTCGGCGCCGTGTGCGTCGTCGGAGGAGAAACTCATGGCTGTCCACCTCCTCGATGGAACAGAAGGCCGTACCCGACACCACCATCCTCTCCCCGTACGGGCCTTTTCGCCTGGCGGCGCGGGCGGTCTCGGGCGGGCCGGATGGCCTCAGGTGGTACCGGTGGCCTGCCAGCCGCTCCACCGGTCGACCGCGATCTCCACTACCGGCCCCGTTGGCGGCCGGTCCGCGTACTGCGCCGCGTACTTGTCGACCAGCAGCCGTACGTACGCGGCGGAGGCGGCCGACTCGTCGGCGGGCGGCAGGACGCGGGCCGTGCCGTCGGCCCGCGCCCACCACAGGACGTCCCAGTCCTCGTCGTAGCCGTCCACCAGGAGGCATACGGCGGGGTTGGCGCGGATGTTGTCCAGGCGTCTGAGCCGCTGTGAGCGTTTCGGCTTGTGATCGACTGCCGTCGCCACCATGTCACCGGTCAGCGCGAACACCACCGGCACCAGATGCGGCCGCCCCCCGGCGTCGACGGTCGCCAGACGGGCCACCCTGGCCCGCGCGAAGCGCTCCCGCGCCCGGGCACTTGTCGTCGTGGGCACCGCGTGGCTCCCGGCGGCTCACCGGAACCGGGCGGCGACCTGGGCCATCGTGTCGAGTTGGCCGAGTGTTTCGCTCTCCGGCACGGTCGGCAGATAGAACAGGACCCGCTCCACGCCCAGCCGCCCGTATCCCTCGACCGCCTCCGGTGTGGGTGGCACCGCGTACACCGTCACCGGCACGTCCCGGCCGGCCACACTCCGCAGCCGCTCGATCAGCGGGGCCAGCTGCTCAGGCGACGAGGCGTTGGCGAGCCAGGCGTCGCCGAGGGCGGCGATCCGCTTGAAGGCGGCCTCGACGCCGCCCACGTAGATCGGCGGATACGGGCGCTGCACCGGTTTGGGCCACAGGTACACCGGGTCGAAGTTGACGAATTCCCCGTGGAATTCGGCCTTCTCCTGGGTCCACAGCTCACGCATCGCCTGTAGCCGCTCGTTGACCAGCCGGCCTCGGGTGGTCGGGTCCGTACCGTGGTTCTCCATCTCCTCGCGGTTCCATCCGGCGCCGATCCCGACGATGACGCGCCCGCCGGAGACGAGGTCGAGCGACGCCACTTCCTTCGCCATGATGATCGGGTCGCGCTGTGCCACCAGGGCGATGCCCGTCCCCAGCAGCAGCCGCTCGGTGACCGCGGCGATCGTGGTCAGCACGATGAACGGGTCGAGCGTGCGGTAGTAGATCTCCGGCAGCTCCCCGCCGCCCGGGTAGGGCGTACGGCGGCTCGCCGGGATATGCGTGTGCTCGGCGATGAAGAGCGAGTCGAAGCCCCGCTCGTCGAGGGCTCGCCCCAGCGGGGCGGGCCCGATTCCCTGGTCGGTGACGAAGGTCGATACACCGATCTTCACGGCGGCTCCTTCTTTCCAGGAGGGCCGGTGACCGCCGTCACCGGCCCGGCCCGAGCCCTCGTGGCCTGGTTATTTACTTCTTCCGCTCGTTCTTCTCTTCCTCCTCGCGCTCCCCTTCTGCCTGGGAGGGGGTCGACACCGGCACATCGGGGTGAACCGTGCGCCCGGGTGTGTCGTTCTCGCGCTCGCCTTCCGCCTGGGACGGGGTGGAACGGTAGGGCTCGGTCATCGCACGCCTCCGTTCTGTCCCGGGCCGTCAGCGCCCCGCGCGAGCGGATGAGCCCCCGCGGCCCGGGGTGGACGCCTTCGCCCTCGCCTTCGAGCTGGCGAACAGTGCGAGCACCAGGGCGACAGCGCCGACGATGACGTTGCTGATGATGGTGCGCATGGTGGCCACGCTGCCCGACACCACCCACGGCGCGACGATTGCCCAGACGCCCAGCAGCGCGGCGGCCCAGGCCATGCCATGGGTGCGTTCATAGGCATGGCCGAAGCCGCCCATGAGCACCGCGTAAGCGACTCCGGTGATCAGGTTGGTCACGGCCAGCGTCGTCATGCCGTTGAAACCCACGATCCAGGGGGAAGCGGCAAGGTACAGACCGGTGATCAGGGATATCGCTTCGACTGCCTGGACCACGGGCGTGGTAGCGGCCTGTTCGGCCCAGGTGTGGCGTTCCCGCATCGCCAGGATGTCCGGATGGGACTCCATGGTCGCATGGGTCGGTTCCGTCATGATCGCCTCCTGCGGTCAATTCGCTCCGAACACCGGGTGCCCGATATGTCGCCTCGTAACGCTCGGGTCGCCAGAAACTTCGCGGCCCCGTGTGCACAGCTTTCGGCCGCTGGTGGCCGGGCTCGCCGGGCGCCGCTGCCGGCTCCGGCTCGCGCTGGAACACGCTGTTGAGCACCCTCCGGGGCGAGGTACGAGCCAAGTCCTGGGTCATCCCCGCGGCCGGGCGGCCAAACGCGGATACGGCCGAAGGGCGGGTCGCGGCCGCACCCTTGCGGCCATTGACAGGAAAGGGCTTACTCCCTAGCGTCTGTTCACGAATATGACCGGGATTCAACAAGGTGTACGGGGAGGCCGGAATGGGACGACGGATCGTGGTGTCGGGCGGCGGCACGGGCATCGGGCTGGCGACCGCCGAATCCTTCGCCGCGGACGGGGACCGGGTGGTCATCGTCGGGCGCCGCGCCGAGGTGCTCCGCGCGGCCGCGGACAAGGTCAACGCCGCACACGGAGCCGACCTGGTCACCTGGACCAGCGCCGACCTCAGCGACCCCGGGCAGACCCGGAGCGCCGCCGAGTTCATCGCCGCCGACGGCCCGGTCGACGTCGTGGTCACCAACGCGGGCGGCAATGTCGCGCCAGGCAACGACGGCACCCTCGAAGGGATAGCCGACCAGTTCCAGCGGAACTTCTCGGCCAACGTACTGACCGCGGTGCTGCTGACCGAGGCCCTGCTGCCGCATCTCACCCGGCCCGGCGGCCGGATCGTGCATCTGTCCTCCGTGGCGGCGCTGCGCGGCCCCGGTTCGTACGGCGGCACCAAGGCGCATCTCCACGTCTACACCTACGACCTGGCCAAACGCCTGGGTGCGGAGGGCATCACTGCCAACGCGGTGGCCCCCGGCTATGTCCAGGACACCGAGTTCTTCGGCGAGCGGGGAACTCCCGAGTTCATCGCGCAGCAGATCGGGCAGACGCTCACCGGGCAGCCCGGATACCCCGCCGAGATCGCGGCCGCCATCCGCTATCTGGCCTCCCCGGAGGCCGCCTATGTCACCGGTCAGGTGCTGCACATCAACGGCGGCGCCCAGTTCGGCCGCTAGGCCCCGTCCGGCGGCCTGGCCTTGCCCGTCCAGGGCCGACCGGCCCTGGATCAAGGGCCGGTCGGCCCTGCCCTCGCCCTCGGCCACCAGCCAGGATTTATCCCCGCAAGGGGGGAAGAAGGACGGACGGCCGGTCCGGAGGGAGCCTCCCCGAAGGCTCTCAACCATCTCCGGACACGGCCGTCCGTCCTTGGGGGCTGTGGGGGCTGTGAGGGTTCGGTCGCTGGGGGGCTACCGCAGCCTTGGGGGCAGCCAGTCCAGCTGGACCTCCTGATGGACGGGTCCGCCGCCCTCATGGTCGTTGAACGAGTACACCTCGATGTGCTTGTCCTCGACCGCGTAGGCGTTGTACGCGGCGAACACGGTGGACGGAGGGCAGGTCTGGTCCTCCAGCGCGGTCGAGAAGAGCGCCGGCGCCCGTCCCCGGGCGGCGAAGTGGACCCCGTCGAAGTACGAGAGCGTACGGAAGATCCGCTCGTCCCGGCCGCGGTGGGTCTTGAGGTAGTTGCCGATCTCGCGGTACGGATCGCGGTCGGTCAGCGTCGCCGCCCGCCGGAAGTGGCACAGGAAGGGCACATCGGGGGCGATCGCGACCAGGTCGGGCACCAGACCGCCCACGGCGAGCGTGATGCCCCCGCCCTGGCTGGAGCCGGTGACCGCGGTACGGGCCGGGTCGGCCAGCGGATGGGACCGGGCCGCCTCCACCGCACGTACGGCGTCGGTGAAGACCCGCCGGTAGTAGTAGTCCTCGGGGTTCTCGATCCCCCGGGTCATGAACCCCGGGAACGCGGGCCCGGAGCCGACTGGATCCGGGGTGTCGCCGCTGGCCCAGCCGCTGCCCTGGCCGCGGGTGTCCATCACCAGGTGGGCGAAGCCCGCGGCCGGCCACAGCAGATGGGTGTGCGCGAGCCCGCGTCCGCCGCCGTAGCCGATGTACTCGACCACGACCGGCAGCGGCTCCCGGGCCCCGGCCGGATGCAGAAACCAGCCCTTGACCGGGTGGCCGCCGAACCCCGCGAAGGTGACGTCGTACACCGCCACACCGGTGAGCGCCGTGGCGACGGGCTCGAAGGTGGCGTTCAGATCGTGCTCACGGGCCTCGGCGAGAGTCTTCTCCCAGAACCGGTCGAAGTCCTCGGGCTCGGGGACGCGCGGCCGGTAGTCGCGCAACTGGTCGAGCGGAAGGTCGAACAGGGCCATGGGCAGGCAGCTCCCTTCATGCCGCTGCGAAGGAAACCATCGCGCGACAGCCCTGACAAGGGGGCGGGGAGCGCGGCGCAGGGCCGTACGGCCCGGTCAGATGGGCAGCAACGCCCCGGCGCGCTTGACGGTGCGGATGACCGGGGCCGTCTCCAGGGAGCGGATCGCGTCCAGCGAGGCGATCCGCTCGGTGAGATAGCGCGCGAGATGCCGGGCGTCCCGGCAGCTGACGGCGCCGAGGAGATTGGTCGGGCCGGTGGTCATGGCCACCAGCGACACCTCGGGGTGTTCGGCCAGCGCCGACGCCACCTCGGCCAGCCGCGACGGGCGCACCGACATCCACAGCCGCGCCTCGGCGCGGAAGCCGAGCACGGCGGGCGGTATGTCGACCAGGAAGGCGAGCACCCCGGCGCGGCGCAGCGCGGTCAGCCGGCGGCGGACCGTGGAGTCGGACCAGCCGGTGGCGGACGCCAGTTCGGCATAGCTCGCCCGGCCGTCCCGGGACAGCACATCGAACAGCGGTTGATCCCCGTCGTCCAGGGTGACCGCGCCGTCGGCGTCATCGAGCGGTGGTGGGCTGAGCAGCGCGGTCTGCTCCGGGGTCAGCCGGGCGGGCCCCGCCCAGCTGTCGGGCAGGGCGGAGTGGCCGAGCAGCAGATGGGCGGAGATGGCGGTGATCCGGCCGGTACGGGGGAGCCGGTGCAGCAGCAGCGCGTCGCTCTCGTCGCTTGAGCGGGTCTGGGCGCTGCACGAGATCTCGGTGCCGCCCGAGAGCAGATGGACATACGAGGTGTCGGGGCGGGCGGCCAGCGCCCGGGCGATGGCGCCCGCCGCGTCCGGGGTGCACTGCAGACGGATGGTCCAGGCGTTGTAGCCGAGCCGGCCGCCGTTGAGGGCGCCCACCACGCGCAGCACCCCGGCGGAGCGCAGCCGACGGTAGCGGCGGGCGACGGTGTTCTCGGAGACGCCGAGGGCTTCGCCGAGCGTGCGCAGCGGCGCCCGGCCGTCGATCTGGAGGGCGTGGACCAGGCCCCGGTCGATGTCGTCGAGGGTGACGGTATCCGTGTTCATCGGCCGTCAGCATGCCAGTTTGCACCCCATTCGAGCCCTCTGAGGGGGGCCTTCGCCTCTAAGCTGACGTCAGGTACTCGCTACAAGTGCTCGCTCGTGAAAGGAAGCATGTGAACACGAAGGCCGAAACGTTCGAGTTTCAGGTCGAGGCGCGCCAGCTCCTGCAGTTGATGATCCACTCCATCTACTCCAACAAGGACGTCTTCCTGCGGGAGCTCATCTCCAACGCGTCCGACGCCTTGGACAAACTGCGGCTGGAATCGCTCCGTGGCACCGACCTGCACGCGGACACGTCCGATCTCCACATCGAGCTCGAAGTGGACCAGGAGCGCCGCACGCTGACCGTGCGCGACAACGGCATCGGCATGTCGCACGACGATGTGGTGCAACTCATCGGCACCATAGCCAAGTCCGGCACCGCCGAGTTCCTTCGCGAGCTGAAGGACTCGAAGGAGGAGTCGAAGGACGCCGCGGCCTCGCAGGACCTCATCGGGCAGTTCGGCGTCGGCTTCTACTCCGGCTTCATGGTGGCCGACCAGGTCACGCTGGTGACCCGGCACGCGACCGAGAGCCAGGGCACCCGCTGGGAGTCCACGGGCGAGGGCACGTACACCATCGAGGCGGTCGACGAGGCGCCCCAGGGCACCTCCGTCACTCTGCGGCTGAAGCCGGAGGACACCGAGGACCACCTCTACGACTACGCCTCCCCGCATAAGCTCAAGGAGATCGTCAAGCGATACTCCGACTTCATCACCTGGCCCATCCGCATGACCGCCGAGTCGACGAACACGGCCACGGCCACGGATGCGGAGAAGGACGGGGACGGGGAAGGCGAGGCCGAGGCCGAGACTCCGCCCGAGCCCGAGGTCGAGACGCTCAACTCGATGAAGGCGCTGTGGGCGCGCTCCCGGGACGAGGTCACCGACGACGAGTACCACGAGTTCTACAAGCACATCAGCCACGACTGGACCAACCCGCTCGAGACCATCCGCATGCAGGCGGAGGGGACCTTCGAGTACCAGGCGCTGCTGTTCATCCCGTCCCAGGCCCCGCTGGACCTGTTCATGCGGGAGCGCAAGCGCGGTGTGCAGCTCTACGTCAAGCGCGTGTTCATCATGGACGACTGCGAAGAGCTCATGCCGGAGTATCTGCGCTTCGTCAAGGGTGTCGTCGACGCGCAGGACCTGTCGCTGAACGTGTCCCGCGAGACCCTTCAGCAGGACCGCCAGATCCAGCTGATGCGCCGGCGCCTGGTCAAGAAGGTGCTGTCGACGGTCAAGGACATGATGTCCGCCAACGCCGAGGGCTACGCGACGTTCTGGCGGGAGTTCGGCCGCGCCGTCAAGGAGGGCCTGCTCGACGACTTCGAGAACCGCGACGCGATCCTGGAGATCTCCTCGTTCGCCTCGACCCATGACGCGGAACAGCCCACCACCCTGCGGCAGTACCTGGACCGTATGAAGGACGGGCAGCAGCACATCTACTACGTGACGGGCGAGTCGCGCTCGATCATCGAGAGCTCGCCCCATATGGAGGCCTTCCGGGCCAAGGGCTACGAGGTGCTGCTGCTCACCGATCCGATCGACGAGATGTGGGTCGGGTCGGTGCCGGAGTTCGACGGCAAGCAGTTCCAGTCGATCGCCAAGGGCCAGGTCGACCTCGACACCGAAGAGGAGAAGAAGGAGGGCGAGGCCGAGCGCGAGCAGCGGCAGAAGGACTTCGCCGAGCTGCTGTCCTGGATGACGACGACCCTGAGCGAGCAGGTGAAGGAGGTGCGGCTGTCCTCCCGCCTCACCACCTCGCCCGCGTGCATCGTGGGTGACACCCACGACGTCACCCCGGCGCTGGAGAACATGTTCCGAGCCATGGGCCAGGACATGCCCCAGATCAAGCGCATCCTCGAGCTCAACCCCACCCACCCGCTGGTGACCGGCCTGCGCGAGGCCCACGGCGCGGACGGGAGCGCGGACGGGCTGGCGGAGATGGCCGAGCTCATCCACGGTATGGCGCTGCTCGCCGAGGGCGGCGAACTCGGCGACCCGGCACGCTTCATCAAGCTGATGTCCGACCGGCTGCAGCGCACGCTGTAGCGCGGACACCGTACGGGGGGAGGTCGGCCGGACCTCCCCCCGTACGCATCACTCCTCCGCGGCCGCGACCGCTACGGCGTTCAAGATTTGCTCGCCGTACTTGGCCAGCTTGTTCTCGCCGACGCCGCTGACCGCGCCGAGCTCCGCCAGGGTGCCGGGCGACAGCGTCGCGATCTGGCGCAGTGTGGCGTCGTGGAAGATCACATACGCCGGGACGCCCTGCTCCTTGGCGGTGGCCCCGCGCCACGCGCGCAGCCGCTCGAACAGCGGCACCGCCTCCGGCGGCAGGTCCACCGGGGCGGCGGCGCGGCCGGACTTGGTGGACGACGACGAGGACTTCGCGGCCCGTGGCGCCCGCTCCGGCTCGCGCCGCAGCATCACCTGGCGCTGCCCGCCCAGCACCTCCCCGCTGCTCTCGGCGAGCACCAGCGTGCCGTAGTCGCCCTCCACGGCGATCAGCCCCTGGGCGAGCAACTGGCGCACCACGCCCCGCCATTCGGCCTCGCGCAGCTCCGTGCCGATCCCGAACACGGACAGCGCGTCATGGTCGAACTGGATCACCTTCGCGGTTTTCTTGCCGAGCAGGATGTCGATCACCTGACCGGCGCCGAACTTCTGGTTCCGCTCCCGCTTGAGCCGTACGACGGTCGACAGCAGCTTCTGCGCGGGGACGGTGCCGTCCCAGGACTCCGCGGGCGTCAGACACGTATCGCAGTTGCCGCATGCGGTGCTCTGCTGACCGAAGTAGGCCAGCAGCCCCACCCGGCGGCACTCGACCGTCTCGCACAGCGCCAGCATCGCATCGAGGTGGCTGCCGAGGCGGCGGCGGTGGGCCGCGTCGCCCTCCGAGCCGTCGATCATCTTGCGCTGCTGGACGACGTCCTGGAGGCCGTACGCCAGCCAGGCGGTGGAGGGCAGCCCGTCCCGCCCGGCCCGGCCCGTCTCCTGGTAGTAGCCCTCGACCGACTTGGGCAGATCGAGATGGGCGACGAACCGTACGTCGGGCTTGTCGATGCCCATGCCGAACGCGATCGTGGCGACCACGACCAGCCCGTCCTCCCGGAGGAACCGCGCCTGGTTCTCGGCCCGGGTCCGGGCGTCAAGGCCCGCGTGGTACGGCAGCGCCTCGATCCCGTTCTTCACCAGGAACTCGGCGGTCTTCTCGACCGAGGCACGCGACAGGCAGTAGACGATGCCCGCGTCCCCCTGGTGCTCGGTGCGCAGCAGCTCGAGCAGCTGTCGCTTGGGGTCGTTCTTGGGCGCGATGCGGTACTGGATGTTCGGCCGGTCGAAGCTCGCCACGAAGTGGCGGGCGTCCTGCAGCTTGAGCCGGGAGGCGATCTCGGAGTGGGTGGCCTCGGTGGCGGTCGCGGTCAGCGCGATGCGCGGCACATCGGGCCAGCGCTCGTGCAGCTCGGACAGCGCCAGATAGTCGGGGCGGAAGTCGTGCCCCCACTGGGCCACACAGTGCGCCTCGTCGATGGCGAACAGCGAGATCGAGCCCCGGCCCAGCAGCGAGAGCGTCGACTCCACCCGCAGCCGCTCCGGCGCGAGGTACAGCAGGTCGAGCTCGCCCGCCAGGAATTCCGCCTCGACCAGCCGCCGCTCGTCCAGGTCCTGGGTGGAGTTGAGGAAACCCGCCCGTACGCCGAGCGCCCGCAACGCGTCGACCTGGTCCTGCATCAGCGCGATGAGCGGTGAGACGACGACGCCGACGCCGCGGCGGACGAGCGCGGGGATCTGGTAGCACAGCGACTTGCCGCCGCCGGTCGGCATCAGAACCAGGGCGTCGCCCCCGGCCACGACATGGTCGATGATCTCTTGCTGATCGCCCCGGAACGCGTCATAGCCGAAGACCCGGCGCAGCACACGCAGCGCGTCGCTCATATCGCCCGAGTCCGGATCTCTGGTGTCCAGGCTGCTGGGGGGCGAGTCGCTGATGGCACCGTTCGTGAGGGGATCGTTTTCGGGGAGAGGCACCCGGCGAGTCTAGTCGGCCGAAAGGGTGGATCGGGCCGCGTGACGACCGCCGGTGCGCGCCGGTTGGGGATGGCTGTGAGTGGGCAGTGTGGCCGTGAGGCAGACGGACTAGTCATGCCCGCGTCAATGACCGCGCGGCGTAGCCGCGTATCGATACCGTCCTTACCCCACGAGGAGGCCGATCGTGAGATCAAGCAAGGCTCTGCGCGCATTACCCGCCGTCGCGGTGGCGGTGCTCGCCCTGGCGGGCGGCCAAGCGGTGGCGGCGCCCGCGTCCGGGGCGGCGCAGCAGCAGGTCATTGCCGCGAGGGTGCTGACGTACGACTCGTCCCAGGCCGCGGAGTTCAAGGACGCCGTCACCAAGGGCGCCGCGATCTGGAACGACAGCGTGGCGAACGTGGAGCTCAAGCCGGTCGCCTCGGGGCAGCGGGCCAACATCCGCATCATCGCGGACAACGGCTGGCCGCGTACCGCCACGACCAGCCTGGGCAGCGGCACGATCTACTTCGGTCGGCAGGCCGTCGACGAGGGCTACAACACCGTGCGGATCTCGTCCCACGAGCTCGGCCACATCCTGGGCCTGCCGGACATGAAGCCCGGCCCCTGCTCGAGCCTGATGTCCGGCTCCACGGCCGGTACCTCGTGCACCAACCCCAACCCGAACGCGGCCGAAAAGGCGGAGGTCGAGGACAACTTCGCCGGCGCGCTCGCCTCCTCGGCGGCCACGCGCGACCTGCTGTTCGTGGACTGACCCACCACGCGGGCCGGGAGCACCCCTCCCGGCCCGCAGCTTTGTGCCCACCGGTCCGGGGGAGCGGTACCTAGTGCCGCATCAGCCAAGGTTTGCCCCGCTCGCCGCCCTGGCACGCACGCTCGCTGCGTTGGCCGAAAACCCGAGTAGGCCCTTCCCCAAGCTCTCGGCTTCGCTCGAGCAGGGGATACCCCATCCGAACCTTCCGGCCGCCTTGCGATCGCACGCACCAGGACGCCTCGCTATCGGGCAAACCTTGACTGACGCGGCACTAGCCCTCGGTGTCCGGCGGGGGCCCCGTCGTCCCGCGGACGACCAGGGTCGGGGACACCGTCATCAGCACGGACCGCGTACGGCCCTCGATGCGCTCCAGCAGCAGCCGGGCCGCCGTCGTGCCCATCAGGCCGCCCGCCTGGTCGACGCTGGTGAGCCGGACCGGGGCGAGCGCGGCGACGGCGGTGTTGTTGTAGCCGACCAGCGAGAAGTCCTCGGGGATCCGCAGCCCCAGTTCGCGCGCGGCGCGGAAGACGCCCATGGCGGCCACGTCCGCCCCTCCGAAGACCGCGGTCGGCCGGTCCGCCGAGGCCAGCAGCTCCATCCCGGCCCGGTAGCCGCCCTCCTCGGAGAACGCGGTCATCGCGACCCGCGCCAGGTCCTGGAGCCCGTGCCGCCGCATCGCCTCGTGATAGCCGCGGCGCTGGACCCGCTCGGGCGTGCCCGACCAGCCGCTGCCCCGGTTGCCGGGGGTGGAGGTCAGGGCGATCCGGCGGTGGCCGAGCCGGACCAGGTGGTCGATCACCAGGCCCGCGCCGAGGGCGTCGGCGTCGACGACCGAGTCGTGTTCCTCCGCCACGTCGTGGTGGCCGATCACCACCGTGGGCACGGTGGCCGCCGTGCGCAGCACCTCGGTGCGCGGAAAGCCGGGGCCGATGAGGATCAGCCCGTCCATCTGGCGGTCCACCAGGGCCCGGGCCAGCCTGGTCTGGTCCTCCTCACCGAAGCCGGCCGCGCCGATCAGCACCTGGTAGTCGCCGCCCCGCAGCTCGGTGTTGACGCCCTCGAGGATGTCGGCGAAGAAGGCGTTGCGGATGTTGTCCAGCAGTACGCCGATCGTGTACGTACGGCCGCGCATCCCGCGGGCGGCCGCATGCGGGCGGTAGTCGAGCTCGGCCATGGCCGCGCGCACCCGTTCGCGCATCTCGGGGCTCACCCCGTAGGCGTTGCGCAGCACCTTGGACACGGCTGATGTCGAGACCCCGGCGTGCAGCGCGACATCCGTGATCGTCACGCGGCGCTTGCCGCTCGTGGGCGCCATGGGGTCTATCCCTCCGGTGTCCTGTGAAACGGTCTACAGAACGCCACTGTACGCCGTCGAAGAGGGCGCGCCGCCGATGGCCGCCCGTAGTGCTTTTCACATCGTTACCTGCCCGTGACTTGACCCCCGCACTCTCCGCACCTCACCTTTGAGTCGTTTCAATTCGGAGAACGTTCTACACACGTATTCTCCGAGTCGGGACTCCGGAGCATGTCAAAGAAGACGGGAGCCACCGGATGACCATGGATCAATCCACCCAAGCCACCTCGGCCGAGGCCGAGGGCACCGTCAGCCGTCAGCAGTGGAAGTGGTCGGTCCTGGCCGGCATGGCCTCGTATCTGGACGCGGGGTCGATCGTGGCGCTGGGCGCGGGCCTGGCGCTCTTCCAGGACGAACTCGGCCTCAGCGACTCCGGCCTCACCGGCGTCGGCGCGCTCGCGGCCATCGGGCCCAACGCCATCGGCGCGGCCGTCGGGGCCTTCATCGGTGGCCGGCTCGGCGACAAGCTCGGCCGTAAGCGGATCTACCAGTGGGATCTGCTGGTCTACGCGGCCGCGATCCTGTGCATCGCGTTCGCCGTCAACCCGGCGATGCTGTTCATCGGCACCTTCGTGGTGGGCGTGGCGGTGGGCGCCGACGTGCCGACCTCGCTGGCCCTGGTGGGGGAGTTCTCGCCGGCCAGGGCCCGGGGCAAGCTGCTCGGGTTCACCCAGGTCGCCTGGAACGTCGGGCCGATGATCGTGCTCCTGCTCGCGCTCGCGCTCTCCTCGCTGGATCTGCTGGGCATCCGCATCGTCTTCCTCCATCTGTTCGTGGTCGCGCTGATCACCTGGGCGCTGCGCAGAGGGATGACCGAGTCGGCGGTGTGGAAGGCCGCCGCGGACAAGGCGGACAAGGCGGCCAAGGGGACGGCCGCCGCGGCGGCCGGGGTGCGGGAGCTGTTCCGCGGGGCGCATCTGAAGGCGCTGCTGTGGACCGGAAGCTTCTACCTCTTCTGGAACCTGGCCGCGGGCACCGCGGGCCTGTTCACCCCGTACATGGTCAAGAACCTGGGCGCGGGGGGCCAGGGGACGAGCGTGGCGCTGTCCTGCGCCGGGTTCGGCGTCGGCATCGCCGCGACCGTCCTGGTGTTCATGCCGCTGACCGACCGCGACCACCGCACCCGCCGGATGCTGTGGGCCGTGGGCGCGGTGATGCAGATCGCCGCCTACGCGCTCTTCCTGTGGTTCCCCTTCACCGTCCCGACGATCCTCCTCAACACCTTCCTGTTCGGCGTGGGGGCCGCGCTGGCCGGTGAGGCGGTCTACAAGACGTTCAGCCAGGAGCTCTTCCCGACCATGCTGCGCGGCACCGCCCAGGGCTTCACCTTCGGCACGGCGCGCACCTGCCTGGGCATCTGGAGCTACTTCGTGCCCCACCTCGCCGACTCGGGCATCTCCACCATCGCGGCCCTGCTGACCGCGTTCCTCGTCATCAGCGGCGGCATCGGCTACTTCTTCATGCCGGACACGGCCGGGAAGTCCCTGGACCGCATCGAGGCCGAGCGCCGGGCGGCCGCGTGACGCCGGACGCGGACGAACTGCTCTCCCGGTTCACCGACCCCGCACCCGAATACGGGCCGCTGCCGATCTGGTGGTGGAGCGGTGCGAAGGTGACCCGGGAGCGGCTGCGCCGGCAGATGGCGGAGCTGACCTCCCAGGGCATCCGGCAGGCCGTGGTGATGTGCCTCGCGCCGACCGGCCCGACCTTCGGCTCGCTGGCGGACGACCCGCCGTATCTGAGCGAGGAGTGGCTGCGGCTGCTCGACGGGGCCTGCGCGGACGCCGACGAGCTGGGGTTCAGCCTGTGGATGTACGACCAGATCGGGTTCTCCGGCGCCAACTTCCAGGGTCAGCTGACCGCCCGTAACCCCGAGTTCGCCGGGCTCGCCCTCTACCGTACGAGCGCATCCGCGGAGGGCGGCGAGACCGTGCTGCGCCCGCCGACCGGCCACACCGCGCTCGCCGCGTACGCCGTCCCCGTCGCCGTCCCCGCCGGGGCCGGCGGCGGGGACGGCGGCGCCGCGGCCGGGCGGGTCGCGGTGCCGGTGCGCGGCGGCGCGGCCCGCTGGAGCGGCGGCCCCGCCGAGATCACCCTGGTGCACAGCGGGGTCAGCGGCTTCGACTACTTCGGCGAGGCCGCCTGCGCGGCGCTGCTCGACCGGGTGCACGGCACCCTGGAGCGGCACGTCGGAAAGTGGTTCGGCCGCGCCATCGGCGGCTTCTTCCAGGACGAGCTGCCCGCCATGCCCACCTGGGGCCGCGACTTCGCCGCGAGCTTCGCCGAGGTGTACGGCTACGACCTGGTGCCCGAGCTGTGGGCGCTGTGGGAGGGCGAGGACCCGCACGCCGCGCGGGTGCGCCGCGACTACCAGGAACACCGCGCCCGGCTGGGCCGCCGGGCCTTCTTCGACCCGCAGGAGGCGTTCTTCGCCCGGCACGGCCTGGTCTGCGGTTTCGACCAGCCCTCACCGGCCCGCGAGGGGGACCCGGTGGGCGGTGTCCGGGTGTACGGCGACTACCAGGGCACCCACGCCGGATACGGGGCGCCGGGCAGCGACCACTGGGGCGACGCCAAGGCGCACAGCTCGATGGCGCACGCCTTCGGCCATCGGCGCACCTGGATCGAGGCGTTCCACTCCTCCGGCTGGGGCGGCACGCTGGAGGAGACGTACGACTGGCTCGCGCCCTTCCTGCGCCGCGGCGCCACCCTGTACGACCCGCACGCCGTCTACTACAGCACCGTCGGCGGCTGGTGGGAGTGGGCGCCGCCGTCCACCTGCTGGCGCCAGCCGTACTGGTCCTCGTACCACGTGTTCGCCACCGCGGTGGCGAGGCTGTGCTCCGTGCTGACCGAGGGCACCCATGTGTGCGACACGGTCCTGCTCTCGCCGACCACGACCGCCCAGGCGTATCTCACCCTGGACGGTCCGCTGGCCCCGGCGACCGAGGCGGGGCGGCTCTATCACGAGCTGAACGGCGTCAACTGCTGGTTCGCCGAGCGCCGTGGGGTGCTGGAGCGCGCGGGCCTCGACCACGACACCTTCGACGAGAACACGCTCGCCGGAGGCGAGGTGACCGCCGATGAGGCGGGCCCCGCCCTGGTCATCGGCCAGGAGCGGTACCGCACCGTGGTGCTGCCCGGGCCGTCGGCCCTGCACGCCGCGGCGGCCCGTACGCTGGTCCGCTTCGCGGCGGCGGGCGGCCGGGTGGTGTGCGTGGCCCGGGCACCCGAGCTGTTCCCCGGCGGCCCCGACAGCGATGGTGCGGAGGCCGCGGGGCTGTTCGCCGACGCCGTCGCGCGGGGCCACATCACGGTCGTCGAGAGCGCCGAGCAGGTGCCCGCCGCGGTGGCCCGGGGCCCGGTCCGGGTCAGCGCCGACGCGCCGTATCTGCTCCGCCGCCACGGCGACGCCCTGGTCCTGGCCCTGGTCGCGCACGACGACCGCAGCGGCACCAAGGCGCCGATCGTCGCCTTCCCCATGGGCGACTGGCCCACGGACGGCTTCTCCTGGGAGCGGTACTGGGAGCAACTGCGCACCGAGGGCTATGACTTCGTGCCCGCCGACGGCCGTACGGCCCGGGTGCGCCTGGAAGGCCCGGACCGGCCGCGCGCCCAGCGCTGGGACCCGGGCACCGGCCACCGCACCGAACTCGCCGTGACCCGGGCGCCGGACGGGGCCTGGCTCCTCGAGGTGCCGTTCGAGGACGGGGCGGTGGCGCTGGTGGTGCTCGCCGAAGAGCTGCCCGAGCCGACCCGCGCCCCCCTCGGCCCGGCCACCGGCACCATCCCGCTGCCCGGCCCCTGGCGCGGGCTCGCCACCTCCACCCTGGACAACAGCGACGGGGACCTGGCGGCCGCGAACCGCACGGGGATGCTGCCCATCGAGGTGTGGAGGCTGGAGCACAAGGACGAGCGGGGCTGGTCGCCCGTCACGGCCGGCTTCGGCCCGTTCGCCCTGGTCAGGGGGGTGGGATCGGACGAGTGGCGGCCCGCGGTGTGGTCGCTGTCCCGCGGCATCCCCGACGACCCGCTGCACGACGAACGGCTGGGCCCCAAGGGATACGTCCCCGAGGAGTTCCTGGACTGGCGCGCCGTCCCGGCGGGCGGGCGTGTCGCGGTCCGTACGCATCTGACGATCCCCGACCGCGACGGGCACGCCGGACTCGACGGGCACGCCGGACTCGACGGGCTCGACGGTCTCGGCGGGCTGCACCTCGCGGTGGGCGCGGGCGCGGTTCGCCGGGTGCTGCTCGACGGGGCGGAGCTGCCCGTGGAGGGGGAGGGGTACCGCACCCTCAGCCCGCTGCCGCCGTCCGCCCGCGGCCGTACCGTCGCCCTGGAGATCGAGCTGACGGCCGTCGAGGACGGGCCGGTGCGCGCGTCGTTCGCGGTGGTCGGCGACCCGGACGCGTACCGCCGCCCCGAGTGGATGGAGGCCGGGGACGGTTCGGTGCCCGGCCGCACCCACGAGCTGACGCTGCGGGCCCGCTTGGACCGGATCCCGGACGACCCGGTCGTCCAAGTGGCCGCCGACGGCGCGTGTGCCGTGCTGGTCAACGGCGTCGAGGTGGGCCGCCAGGGCGACTTCGCCCCGTATCCGGGACACCGCGACATCCGCGTCCACGCGTACGACCTCGGCGAGTTGCTGTGCGTCGGCGAGAACACCCTCACGCTGCGGGTCACCGACGCGGGCACCATTCCGACCGGGGCGGCCCTCGACTCGGCCCCGGTGGCGCGCGGCGGCCTCGGCTGGATCAGTGGCAGTGGCGGTGGCAGTGGCGGCGGCGGGTGGCGGGCGAGCCACGACGGCGCACCCGTGCCGCTGCGGCTGCGGATCGCCAGCGGCGGCCGCGATCCGCGGTGGATCTGCTCCTGGGCCCGCCCCCATCCGCTGCCCGGCGCCCACTGGCTGGAGCCGGCCGCCGCCCCCGGCGGCGTGGCCCTGCCGCTCGTACCGGACCTGGCACCCGGGCCCGAGCGCGTGGAGTGGCTGCGCTTCCCGGCCCCGCTCGGCACGACGGCGCTGCGCGTGCCCACCCCGCTGAGCGTCACGGTCCTGGTCGAGGGCCGGGAGTACGCGACGGACGGCGACGGGTGGGTGCGGCTGCCCGCCCCGCTGGCCGCCGCCACCCCGGTGCTGCTCAAGGTGGTCGCGGTGGACGGCCGCCGGGGCGGCGCCCTGCTCGACGCGGCGATCGAGGCCGAGGTCGCCGAGGCCGAGGTGGAGCTCGCGGCCTGGGAAGAGCTCGGCCTGCGCGCCCTGGGCGGGCGGGTCCGCTACCGCACCACCGCCCAACTGCCCGCCGCACCGGCCGGGCGCACCCTCCTCGACCTCGGGGAGGTCCGCGGCACCGCCGAGATCCGTGTCAATGGCGCCCCGGTCGGCCGCCGGGTGTGGGGGCCATGGGCGGTCGAGGTCACCGACGCCCTGAGGGCGGGCGACAACGACATCGAGATCGTCGTGAGCGGCACGCTCGCCGGGTATCTCGACGACGCCTCGCCGACCCGCGCGGTCGCGGCGGGCCAGATACGCGCGGGCCTGTTCGGTCCGGTCCGACTCGTCCAGTCCGACTGAAAAGGAAGTGAACCAGCGTTGCAGGTCACCACACCGGTCTTCGAACACCATCGGGAACCGCTCGGCATCGGCGAGCCCGAACCCCGGCTGAGCTGGCGCACCGCCACCGACGCCGAGGGCTGGCAGCAGACCGCGTACGAGGTGCGGGTGTGCGCCGAGGACGGCACCGAACTCGCCGCGCCCGGGCGGGTGGAGTCCGCGGAGTCCGTGCTCGTCCCCTGGCCCGGCCCGGCGTTGCGCTCCCGGCAGCGGGTGGCCGTACGGGTCCGGGTCTGGGGCACCGGCAGCGACGAGCCCTCCGCGTGGTCCGAACCCGCCCACGCCGAGACGGGGCTGCTGCAGCCCGAGGACTGGACGGCCCGCCCCATCACCCCCGGCCGGTCCCAGGCGGACGGCCCGCGGCCCGCCGCCCTGCTGCGCCGCGAGTTCACCGTCCGCGGGCCGGTGGCGGCCGCGCGGCTGTACATCACCGCCTGCGGTGTGTACGAGGCCGAGCTCAACGGCGTACGGATCGGGGATCACGTACTGGCGCCGGGCTGGACCTCGTACGCCCACCGGCTGCGGTACCAGACCTTCGACGTGACCGATCTGCTGCGCGAGGGCGCGAACGCCGTCGGCGCGCTGGTGGGGGAGGGCTGGTATGCGGGCCGCATCGGCTTCAACGGCGGGCGGCGCGCAATCTGGGGCGAACAAACCTCGCTACTGGCCCAGTTGGAGATCGCTTACGCCGACGGGACGCGGGAGACCGTGGCCACCGACCCCGACTGGCGGGCCGCCACCGGACCCGTGCTGCGCTCGGAGATCTACGACGGCGAGGTGTACGACGCCCGCCTGGAGCGCGACGGCTGGTCCCGCCCCGGCCATGACACCACCGGCTGGAGCCCGGTCGAGCAGACCGACCCGCCGGCCGGGGAGCTGGTGGCGCCGACCGGCCCGCCGGTCCGCCGCGTCCAGACCCTGGCGCCGACCGAGGTGATCACCACTCCGTCGGGCCGTACCGTCCTGGACTTCGGCCAGAACCTGGTCGGGCGGCTGCGCATCACGGTCAGCGGCCCGGCCGGGCACACCGTCACCCTGCGCCACGCCGAGGTGCTGGAAGGCGGCGAGCTGGGGGTGCGGCCGCTGCGCGAGGCCGAGGCCACCGACGTCTACACCCTGCGCGGCGAGGGCACCGAGACCTACGAGCCGCGGTTCACCTTCCACGGCTTCCGCTACGCCGAGGTCACCGGCTGGCCGGGCTCGCTGGACCCGGCGGATGTGCGGGCCGTGGTGGTGCACACCGACATGGCGCGCACCGGCTGGTTCTCCTGCTCCGAGTCGCTGGTGGAGCGGCTGCACGAGAACGTCGTATGGAGCATGCGCGGCAACTTCCTGGACATCCCCACCGACTGCCCGCAGCGCGATGAACGCCTGGGCTGGACCGGCGACATCCAGGTGTTCGCGCCGACCGCCACCTTCCTCTACGACTGCTCCGGCATGCTCGCCGGCTGGCTGCGCGACCTGTCCGCCGAGCAGCTGGCCCACCCCGAGCAGGTGCCGCCGCTGGTGGTGCCCGACGTCATACCGCCGGAGTTCGACGGCTTCCCCAGGGCGCAGGCCGTCTGGGCGGATGTCGCGGTGCTGCTGCCGTGGGTGCTGCACCAGCGCTTCGGCGATCTGGGGCTGCTGCGCGACCAGTACCCAGGTATGCGCGCCTGGGTGGAGACCGCCGCCCGGTACGCGAGCGAGGGCGGTGGGTTGTGGCGCGACCACCACCACCTGGGCGACTGGCTCGACCCGACGGCCCCGCCGGACCGCCCGGAAGCCGTCCGTACGGACGGCGATCTGGTGGCGGGCGCCTATCTGGTGCGCTCGGCCGAGGTGCTGGCCGAGACCGCCCGGCTGCTGGGCGAGGCGGACGACGCGGTCCGTTACGACGAGCTGGCGAAGGAGGCGCGGTCGGCCTTCCAGGAGGAGTTCGTGACCCCGGCCGGACGGCTGTCCTCCGACGCCCAGACCGCGTACGCGCTGGCGCTGTGCTTCGCACTGCTGCCGACCGAGCGCCAGCGGGCGGGGGCCGGGGCGCGGCTGGCCACGATCGTGCGGGACGCGGACTTCCGGATCGCCACGGGGTTCACGGGCACCCCGCTGATCTGCGATGCGCTGTGCGCGGCCGGTGAGCCGGAGCTCGCCTACCGGATGCTGCTGGAGCGGGGCTGCCCGTCCTGGCTGTACCCGGTCACCATGGGCGCGACCACCGTCTGGGAGCGCTGGGACTCCATGCTGCCCGACGGCGCCATCAACCCCGGCGAGATGACCTCCTTCAACCACTACGCGCTCGGCGCCGTCGCCGACTGGCTCCACCGCACCGTCGCCGGGCTGGCCCCGGCCGCCCCCGGCTGGCGGCGGCTGCGTATCGCGCCCGTCCCCGGCGGCGGGCTCGACCACGCCAAGGCAGCCCATCTGACCCCGTACGGGCGGGCCGAGGCGGGCTGGCGTTACGAGCGTGGCGAGGGCGACAGCGGTCATCGGCTGGTCGTCGAGGTGCTGGTGCCGCCGAACACCCGGGCCGAGGTCCAGCTGCCGGGCGACGCAGAACCGTTCGAGGTGGGCTCGGGGCGGCACACCTTCAGACGGTGACGACGTCCACCTCGGGCAGGGCCCGGAAGGGCGCGAGCTGGTCATCGGTGGCGCCGTCGTCGGTGACCAGCGTCCAGGGTCCGGTCAGCGGGGCCCAGGCGGTGAAGGGCGACTGACCGAGTTTGCTGCTGTCGGCCAGTATGTACAGCTGTCCGCCGCGCCGGGCCATCAGCTCCTTGAGCGCGGTCTGCTGCAGGCTGGCCTCGCAGATGCCGAGCTTCGCGTCGAGGCCGTCGGCGCCCAGGAACACCTTGTCCGCGGTGAGCCGGGTCAGGGTCAGCTCGGCGAGCGGGCCGACGAAGCCCTGGCTGACGTGGCGCAGCGTCCCGGCGAGCGTGATCAGCTCGATGCCGTCGGCCTCGGCCAGCTCCCGCAGGGCGGTCAGTCCGCTGGTGATGACGGTGAGTTCGGTCCGGCCGCGCAGATGGTGGGCGAGCCGTCCGGTGGTGGTGCCGGCGTCCAGGATGACGGTGTCGCCCTGGGCGATCCGGGCGGCTGCCCAGCGCCCGATGCGGTCCTTCTCGGCCACGGCCAGGCCGCTGCGCTGGCCGAGCGTCGGCTCGGCCGTATGGCCCGCGCTCATCGCGCCGCCGTAGGTGCGGGCGATGGTGCCCTGCTCGGTGAGCAGGGCCAGGTCCCGGCGGATCGTGGACGGGGTGACGTCCAGGGAGCGGGCCAGTTCCTCGACGACGACGGTCCCGTCGGTCTGGATCATGCGGGCGATCAGCGCACGGCGGTCCGGGGCCCGCAGCCTTCTGGGATCCTCCGCCCCGGTCGGCGCGGCCGTCGTGCGTGATGTGCGCGAACTTGCCGGACTCATGCGTGTCATCCTCTCCGCGACCGGCCGCCGCGACTGGCCGCGATTGGCGGGCTACCTTATCAGTCTGCGCATTACGCGCCATTTCTCCTGCGTGATTGTCCGGAGTCTTGCGTGGTGCGTGCAGTCATGCGAGCGTTTCGCTCGCAACATGCATGAGGTGGGGAGCTGATGAGAGAAGCTGAGAGCATGACCAATTCCCCCGCCGACTTCGCGGCCCGCCTGCGCGCACGCCAGCGGATCCTCGGTTACTGGGTCGTCCTCGACAACCCGGTCGGCACCGAACGCCTGGCCGGGCTCGGCTACGACTACGTCTGCGTGGACGCCCAGCACGGCCTCCTCGACTACAAGGGCACCCTCGGCGCGATGACCGCCATCGACGCGCGCGGCGTCAGCGCCGGGATGGTCCGGGTCCCGGCCAACGACGGCTTCTGGATCGGCCAGGCCCTCGACGCCGGTGCACGCGGGGTGATCGTCCCCCTGGTCAACACCGCCGAGGAGGCGGCCGCCGCCGTCAGCGCCTGCCGCTACCCGCCGCACGGCGTCCGCAGCTACGGCCCGATGCGCTCGGGGCTACGGGTGGGCCCGACCCCGGCCGAGGCGAACGAGCAGGTCGCCTGCATCGTGATGATCGAGACCGCGCAGGCGCTCGGTAACACCGCGGAGATCTGCGCGACCCAGGGGCTCGACGGCGTCTACATCGGCCCCTCCGACCTGACCATCGCCCTCGGCGGGCGCACCTCCACCGACACCTCGGTCAGCGAGGAGTTCGAGGCGGCGCTCGCGAAGGTGGCCGAGGCCGCGAAGTCGGCGGGCATCGCGGCCGGGATCCACTGCCCGAACGGCGCCACGGCCGCCAAGCGGCTCGCCCAGGGCTTCACCTTCGCCACGGTCAGCAGCGACCTGGTCCACCTGGAGCAGGCCGCGGCCGGCCACCTGCGCGACGCCCGCGACTGACCGCCGCCGCACCCCGCCCCCGCGCCCGCGCAGGGGCGGGGCCGCGCTACTGGCGCTCATCTTCGCCGAGCGTCGTGAGCAACTGCCCGACCAGGGGGTTCGGGTCGTTTCTGCGCCAGGCGACGGCGACCCGGGTACGGGCGGTGGCGGGCCTGAGCCCGCGGAAGGCGACACCCCTGAGGCGGATGCGCCGGATGCTCGCCGGGGCGAGGGAGACACCCAGGCCGGTTTCCACGAGGGCGCACACCGTCTGCCACTCCACCGCGTGCTGGGCCACTCGGGGGGTGAAGCCCGCCGCCGCGCACAGGCCGGTGATCCGGTCGTACAGCCCGGGGCCGACCTCGCGGGGCAGCAGCACGAAGGGAGAGTCTGCCAACTGCGCTGTCTCCACGGTCCGCCCGGCGGCCAGGGGGTGGGCGGACGGCAGTACGGCCACGAAGGGCTCGCTGAGTACGGTCTCGAAGCCGAGGTCCGGCTCGTCGGTGGGGGGCTCGCGGAGCAGGCCGATATCGATGGCCTTGTCGCGCAGGGCGGCGATCTGCGGCGCGGTGGTCATCTCGTGGATGCTCAGCCGCACTTCGGGAAACCGCTGCCGGAAGGTGCGCAGCAGACCGGGCAGGACGGTCAGGGCGAGGGAGGCGGCGAAGCCGATCCGCAGACAGCCGGCCCGGCCGCTGCCGACGGCGCGGGCCGCGGCCAGGCCCTCGGCGAGGTCGCCGAGGGCCCGCCGGGCGGCGGGCAGCAGTTCGCGGCCCGCCGGGGTGAGGGCCACACGTCCCGGCTCGCGGCTGAACAGCGCATGGCCCACCTTGTCCTCCAGGCGGCGGATCTGCTGGCTCAGCGGTGGCTGGGCGATGCCCAGGCGGGTGGCCGCGCGGCCGAAGTGAAGTTCCTCGGCGAGTACGGCGAAGGCGTGCAGCTGGGGCAGGGGGAGTTCGGGGCGCTCCATACGCCTAGAGATATCAGCTCATGCCTGTGCTCGTATTAGACGTATCAGCGCTGGTCGCCTAGCGTGCGGCGCATGACGGAGCGACGTGCGATCCTCAGCGGATCGATCTTCGAGGAGCAGATCGGCTATGCCCGCGCCGTGGTCGACGGCGACTGGGTGCATGTGTCCGGGACCACCGGATTCGACTACACCACGATGACCATCTCCGACGATGTGGCGGTCCAGGCCGAGCAGTGTCTGCGCAATATCGAGACCGCGCTGGCCGAGGCGGGGTGCACCTTCGCCGATGTGGTGCGGGTGCGCTATCTGCTGCCCGACCGGGCCGACTTCGAGCCCTGCTGGCCGGTCCTGCGCCGCCGCTTCAGCGAGGTCCGGCCGGCCGCCACGATGCTCATGTGCGGCCTCGCGGACCCCCGGATGAAGATCGAGATCGAGGTGTACGCGCGGCGCACCGCGGCGTAAAGGGCCTAGCCCGCCGCGCCCTCCACCCGCAGGGGAATGCTCGCCAGCCCCGGCCGCCGCGGCAGCAGTATCGTGCGCAGCGCCACCGCGGGGGTCAGCAGCCGGGACGGCGGCGCGGCGAGATGGGTGACGTCGCGGAAGGCGGCCCCGACGGTCGGGTCATGGGTCGCCCGGGCCGCCAGTCGGCCGAAGTACCAGGTCTGCAGTCGCTCGGCCGTCCCCGGGGAAGTGGCGTCGGCGCCCGCGGAGTACGGGCGGTCCGCCCCCGCGGCGGTCAGCCACGCGGTCTCGCTCGCGCGGGCGACGGCGCGCTGGGCCGTGGCCGCGAAGCCGGGGCGGCGCGGACCGCCGTCGGCCAGGCACTCGCGCAGGGCCAGTCCGCTCAGAACGGCCACCGACATGCCCTGCCCGTAAATCGGATTGAACGTGCAGGCGGCGTCCGAGACCGCGAGGAACCCCTCGGGGACGCCGCCCGGAGTGTGGTAGTCGCGGCGGCGGTTGGCGGTGTCGCGGTAGGCGTACGGCGGGGACACCGCTTCGCAGGTCTTGAGGTGGTCCAGCAGATACGGTTCGCCGAGCGAGGCCACGAAATCGGGTACCGCCGAACCGTCGGTCGGCGGGTGGTGGCCGCGCACCCCGGCGAGGGTCAGCAGCCAGTTGCCGCCCTCGACGGGCGACCACGCCGCGCCGCGCGGAAGAGCGGGCCTGGGCTCGAGGACCACGGCCGTGCGGAGCGGCTCGGCGGGCCGGAACATCTGGGTGGAGTAGCCGATTCCGGCGTCGATCACCTCCTCGCGCGGCGCCGGGCGGCCGAGTTCCGTAAGCCACCGCGGTGCGCGCGAGCCACGTCCGGAGGCATCGACGACCAGCTCGGCGGGCAGCTCCCGCTCGGCGTGCCCGGCATCGCGCGAGCGCACGCGGACGCCGGTCACCCGGTCCGCGCCGCCGAGGAGCCCGATCGCCTCCCACGCCTGTAACACCTCCACCCGGGTCCCGGACTCGGCGGCCCTGGCGAGGACCTGGGCCCGTACGGTGGCGTCCAGGAGCGGACGGGTGCAGCTGATCACGGCGTGTCTGCCCTCGTGCAGACGGCGGTGCCAGCCGTGCGGGGTCCTGGTGAGCACATCGCGCGGCGCCTCCATACGGCGCGCTCCGGCCGCTTCCAGCTCCGCGACGGTCCCGGGCAGCAGCTTCTCCAGGGCCCGCTGTCCGCCGGAGAGGAAGACGTGCAGATGGCGGCCCTGGGGAACCCCTTTACGGAACACCGGCTGTTCCGGGTAGCGGTCGCGCTCGATGACGGTCACCGTCTCCACCTGCCCGAGCAGCGCCGCCACCGCCAGCGTTCCGGCCAGACCGCCGCCCACCACCGCCGCGCCGCCGCTCATAACGCACCCCTCGTCGTCTCCGGTGATCGGTACGGCCCAAGCCTGGGGTGCCTGGCTTGGGCCGTCAACGGCGCATGGTGGGGCGCGTGTCGAATCAGCCGCCGGGGCTCAGGGCCGGCCTCAGGGCTCGACGACGATCTTCCGGCCCTGTCCCGCGCGGAACTGGTCGAGTGCCTGCGGGTACTGCTCAAGCGGCAGCCGGTCGCTGATGAAGACCTTCGGGTCGAGCACCCCGGTGGCGAACAGCTGGGCCGCGCGCTCATAGCTGTGCAGCACGGCCATGGAGCCGGTGATGGTGATCTCCTGGTTGTAGATCTTGTACGGCTCGATCACGGCCTTGGTCGCGTAGTCGGAGACCCCGAACTGCAGGAACGTCCCCGCCTTGGCGACGCGGCCGAGCCCGTCCTGGATCGCGGCCTGGTTGCCCGTCGCGTCGATGACCACGTCCCAGCCGCGCGGCTGGTCGAGCTCATCGGCCGAGGCGGCGGAGCGGGAGCAGCCGAGCTGGTTCGCGGTGGCGAGCCGGTCGGGGTTGATGTCCAGAACGTCGACGCTCGCCGCCCCGGTGCGCTTGGCCAGCTCCAGCATCATCAGGCCCATGGTGCCAGAGCCGTAGATCAGCACCTCGTTGGCCAGCCGGCTGTTCAGCACGTCGTAGCCGCGCACCGCGCAGGACAGCGGCTCGATGAGCGCCGCGTCCGCCACGTCCACATGCTCGGGCAGCCGTACGCAGTTGGCCACCGGCGCCACGGCGAACTCCGCGGCGCCGCCGGGCACGCTGACCCCGATGGCGTTCCAGCGGTCGCAGAGGTTTCCCCGGCCGATGCGGCAGTAGCGGCACTCATGGCAGTAGAGGGACGGGTCGACGGCGACCCGGTCGCCCACCGCCACCTCGGTGACCTCGCTGCCGATGCCGACGACCTCGCCGGCGAACTCGTGTCCGGGGACGATCGGCAGGGTGGGGGCGAACTCCCCCTGGAGGATGTGCAGATCGGTGCCGCACAGCCCGCAGGCCGCCACATCGACGACCACTTCGCGCGGCCCGGGGGTCGGGTCGGGGACGGTGGCGACGCTGACCTTGCCGGGGGCTTCGATGACGGCGGCCCTCATTTGACTGCTCCTAGCGAGAGGCCCTGGACCAGCTTGTCCTGGGCGGCGAAACCGGCGGCGAGTACCGGGAGGGAAATGACGATGGAGGCCGCGCACACCTGCGCCAGGAACAGGCCCTGGCTGGTGACGAAGCTGGTCAGGAACGCCGGTGCGGTCTGCGCGACCACGCCGGTGAGCACATTGGCGAACAACAACTCGTTCCAGCTGAAGATGAAGCAGATCAGCGAGGTGGCGGCGATACCGGGCCCGGCGATCGGGGCGACGACCCGAAGCAGTACGGTCGGCAGCTTCGCCCCGTCCATCTGGGCCGCCTCGATGATGGACACCGGGATGTCGGAGAGGAAGGACTGCATCATCCACACCGCGATCGGCAGGTTCATCGAGGTGTAGAGGATGACCAGCAGCCAGATGTTGTCCAGGAAACCGGTGTTCTTGGCGAACAGATACACCGGCAGCAGCCCGGCCACCACCGGAAGCATCTTGGTGGACAGGAAGAAGAACATCACATCCGTCCACTTGCGCACCGGCCGGATGGACAGCGCGTACGCCGCCGGCAGCGCCAGGACCAGCACGAAGAGGGTGGAGAACAGGCTGGCGCCCAGCGAGTTGAGCAGCGGTGGCCAGGGGTCGGCCCCGCCGTTCACCCCGAAGAACTCGCGGTAGCCGTCGAGGGTGAGCGGGGCGGTCAGGGACGGCGGGTTGGTGGCGGCGTCGGCCTCGGAGTGGAACGAGGTCAGCGCCATCCAGGCGACGGGCAGGGCGAAGAAGATGCCGGTCAGCCAGGCCAGCAGACCAAGCGCGGCGCCGCGGCGGCGGGCCCGGCGGGCGGCCGGCGGGACCGAGGTCACCGGGGCCGTGGCGGTCAAGGAGGTCATGCGCGGGACACCTCCTCACGGAACAGGGACGACACCACGCGCAGCGCGAAGGTGGCGATGATGATCGTGCCGATCACCACCAGCACACCCGCGGCGGATGCCTGCCCGTACTCGTGGGCGTTGTAGAAGGTCTCGTAGATGGTGTACGGGAGGTTGGCCGTGTCCAGTCCGCCCCTGGTGATGGTGAACACCGCGTCGAAGTTCTGCACGATGTAGATGGAGCCCAGCAGGGTGCCCAGCTCCAGATAGCGCCGCAGATGCGGCAGGGTCAGATAGCGGAAGATCTGCCAGTTGCTCGCGCCGTCCAGCCGGGCCGCCTCGATCATCTCCAGGGGGCGGCCCTGCAGACCGGCCAGCAGGATCAGCATCATGAACGGCGTCCACTGCCACACCAGCGAGGCCTCGACCGCGAACATCGGCATATCGGAGACCCATTCCGGCTGCGGCGGGTTGTCCATGCCGAACAGATCGCCCACCCAGCTGAGCACGCCGTTGAACAGGCCGTACTCCGGGTTGTACAGCGCATGCTTCCACAGCAGCGCGGACGCCACGGGGACCAGCAGGAACGGCGCGATGAGCATGGTGCGCACCAGCCCCCGGCCACGGAACTTACGGTCCATCAGCAGCGCCAGCATCAGCCCGAGCACCACGCTCACGATGACCACGGTCGCGGTCAGCAGCACGGTGGTGACGATCGATTCGCGCAGCCCCTCGTCGCTCACCGCCGAGGTGTAGTTGGACAGACCGGCGAACTCGCGCTCATCGGGCTTGAGCGAGTTCCAGTCGAAGAGGGAGATCACCAAGGTCGCCACGAACGGCAGCTGGGTGACCGCGATCAGAAAGATCAGGGCGGGCATCAGCGGCGCCCGGGTGGCCCAGGCACGGGCCGCACTGGGCTTCCGCGGGGCGCGCCGGGGCGAGGCGGCCACGGCCGGGGGCGGTCCGCTGCGCACGGGCGTCGCCGTGAGTGGATTAGTCATCTTGGTACTCCTCGCCCACC
The DNA here is from genome assembly GCF_044334165.1 of Streptomyces sp. NPDC020845. Taxonomy (NCBI): domain Bacteria; kingdom Bacillati; phylum Actinomycetota; class Actinomycetes; order Kitasatosporales; family Streptomycetaceae; genus Streptomyces; species Streptomyces sp. NPDC020845. Next base: position 505,948 of record NZ_JBIRSJ010000003.1, read on the forward strand.
TTCTCGGCCAGCTTCTGCGACTTCTTGAGTGCCGACTCGACGGACTGTTTTCCGGCGATGGCGGCGCTGATCTCCTGGGCGACCTTGGTCCCGAGGTCGGAGAACTCGGGGATGTCGACGAACTGGATGCCGATGGTCGGCCGCGGCTGCACACCCGGGTCGCGCGGATTGGCGCTGGTGATGGACTGCCGGGTGACCTCGGAGAAGGTGCCGGCCGCCTTGCGGTACTCCGGGTTGGCGTAGGTGGAGGCCCGCTTGCCCGCGGGCGCGCTGGACCAGCCGTACGTCTTGCCGACCAGGGCCTCGTACTTCTTGCTGGAGGCCCAGGAGACGAACTTCCACGCGTTGTCGCTGTTACGGGACGCCTTCTGCACGCCCCACGCCCAGGTGTAGAGCCACCCGGAGCTCTTGGTCTTCACCACCGGCGCCTGGACATAGCCGATCTTGCCCCGTACGGGCGACTTGGTGCCCTCCAGCGAACCGGCCGCGGAGGTGGCGTCGTACCACATGGCCGTCTTGCCCTGGGTGAGGTTGTTCAGGCACTCGGCGAAGCCCGACTGGGCCGCCCCGGATTCGCCGTGCTTGCGCACCAGATCGACATAGAACTCGGTGGCCGCGGTGAACTCGGGTGAGGTGAGCTGCGCCTTCCAGTCCTTGGTGAACCAGGTGCCGCCGAAGGTGTTCACGACCGTGGTGAGCGGGGCCATCAGCTCGCCCCAGCCGGGCAGCCCGCGCAGACAGATGCCCTTCATCCCCTTGCGGGCGCCGTCCACCTTGGCCGCGAGGTCCGCGACCTGCTGCCAGGTGGGATGCTCGGGCATCTTCAGGTTCTTCTCGGCGAAGACGTCCTTGCGGTACATCAGAAAGGACGACTCACCGTAGAACGGCTGGGCGTACAGCTTGCCGTCGTCGGCGGTCAGGGACTGCCGCATCGAGGGCAGGATGTCCTTCTGGTCGAACGTCCGGTCGTCGGCGACATGGTCGTCCAGCGGCAGCAGCCAGCCGTTCTTGGCGTAGAACGGCACCTCGAAGTTGCTGATGGTGGCGACGTCGTACTGGCCGGCCTGATTGGAGAAGTCCTGGCTGATCTTGTCGCGGACGTCGTTCTCGGGCATCACCGTGAAGTTGACCCGGATGCCCGTTTCCTTGGTGAAATGCTTGGCGGTGAGCTTCTGCAGATCCATCATCTGCGGGTTGTTCACCATCAGGACGTTGATGGTCTTGCCACCGGAACCACCGCCCCCCATACCGGCGCACCCCGCGAGGAGCGCCCCCGCGGCCATGGCCACGACCGGTATCCGGGCAGCACGAAGTGTCAGGATGGGCATAACGGGTCCAATCGAAGGAACAGTTGAAGAAGTGAGGAGAAGTGAGGGGGAGTCAGAACTGCGGGGACGGGGGCGTCAGACCCGGATGATCTGCGGGCCCAGCAGCGAGTAGCGGTTGGCCTCGGTCAGCGGGAGCCCGGTGTCCGTCACGATCGTCTCGAAGTCCGACACATCGGCGAAGCGGCAGAAGCTGACGGCCCCGAACTTGTTGTGCACCCCGGAGAACACTCTGCGCCGGGACACCTTGACCACCCGCGCCTTGACCTCGCTCACCGCCGGATCGGGCGTGGTGAGCCCGTACTGCCGGGAGATGCCGTTGGCGCCGATGAACGCCAGGTCGATGACGAAGCCCGAGAGCATATGGGTGGCCCAGTGGTCGACGGTGGCCATGGTGCCACCGCGCACCCGGCCGCCCAGCAGCAGCACGGTGGTGTTCTCGCGGGTGGCCAGGCCGCTCGCGGCCGACAGCGAGGCGGTGATCACCGTGAGCGGACGGTCCCGGGGCAGGGCCTCCGCGATCAGCTGGGGGGTGAAGCCCTCGTCGATGAAGACGGTCTCGGCGTCGCCGAGCAGATCCGCGGCGGCCGCCGCGATCCGTGACTTCTCCGGGACGTGCATGGTGGTGCGGAAGGCGAGGGTGGTCTCGAAACCGGCGCTCTCCACGGGGTACGCACCGCCATGGGTGCGCCGTACAAGACCGTGGTCCTCCAGCACCCGCAAATCGCGCCGCACGGTCTCCTTGGAGACCCCGAGGTCCGCGGCGAGCTTCCCGACATCGACGGACCCCGCGCGCCGGGCCGCGTCGAGGATCTCCCGACGGCGTTCCTCCGCGTCCACACCGCACCTCCTGCCTGCTGCTGACTTGCGTGGCAGTTTTACAAACGGGCAACACGGCCGCCAGTGGCGGCACAGGGCGGATCGTGCCCGGCTGCGCCCGTTGCAGGACCGTTGTCTTGCCTGGTCGGCCAGGGTGCGGGGAGCGGTGGTTGCGCGGTGGGGTGACCGAAGACGCGCCCGGCCTGCCCGTTCGCTGCCCGATTCTGGAAAATGGGCATGAACGGCGCCCGGCCGGGCGCGTTCAGAGACTAGGGAAAGCCCGTTCGGGCATGTGCTAGGAGGCTGAGAGCGCTCCTGAGGCGTCGAGGATACGGCTCGCCACATTGACGGAGTCGACGAGCGGGTGCACGGCGAGCGCGCGGAGGGCCGCGGCGCGGGCGGCCGGGCCGTGCGAGGTGGCCGAGGCGATCGTGGCACGTTCCACGGCCTTGAGGGTGAGCATCAGCCCGAGCTGGTCCGGCGCCACGGGCCCGGCGGCCAGCGGGCGCGCCCCGCCCGCGTCGACCAGACAGGGGACCTCCACCACGGCGTCCGCGTCCAGACCGGGGACCGCGGTGCGGTTGCGTACGTTGAGGATCAGCGTGGCGCGCTCGTCGCGGGCGATGGCCCGCATGATGGCCAGCGCGATCCGGTCGTAGCCACCGCCGTCCAGGTCACAGGAGTCCCGCTGCCAGCCGCCGCTCGCCTCCCGGCTCTCGGCCATGTACGTGGCCTCGCGCTCCATACGGGTCCGCTCCCACAGCTCCAGCGCCCCCGCCCCGGCGGCCCCCTCAGCCGTTCCCGCCGCCGCGGCCTCGGCGTAGAAGCCCGCCTGCTGGTCGCGCAGGAACTCCCCGCGGGTGGCCGGGGCCTGCCGGATGGCGCTCACCGCCTCCCGGTTGAAGTAGTAGTAGTGCAGATACTCGTTGGGCAGGGCGCCCAGCGCCTGCAGCCACGGCGCGCCGAAGAGCTTGCCCTCCTCGAAGGACTCCAGGGCCGCGGTGTCCGCCATCAGCTCGGGCAGCCGGTCCCGCCCGTCCACGATCACCCCGCGCAGCCAGCCCAGGTGGTTGAGGCCCACATAGTCGTAACTGGCCCGGCCCGGGTCGGCGCCCAGCGCCCGCGCGGCGCGGCGGCACAGCCCGACCGGGGAGTCACAGATGCCGATCACCCGGTCGCCGAGCACCCGCTGCATCGCCTCGGTGACCATGCCGGCCGGGTTGGTGAAGTTGATGACCCAGGCGTCGGGGGCCACGGCGGCGATCCGCTCGGCGATCTCCAGCGCCACCGGCAGGGTGCGCAGCCCGTACAGCACCCCGCCGGCGCCCACTGTCTCCTGGCCGAGGACGCCCTCGGCCAGCGGGACGCGCTCATCGCGCGCCCGGCCGGCCAGGCCGCCGACGCGGATGGCGGAGAAGATGAAGTCGGCGCCGCGCAGCGCGTCGTCGAGGTCGGTGGTTGCGCGGACGGCGGGTGCGCCGGGGCGGCCGGCGGCCTGTTCTGCCAGGACGGCCCCGATCGCGTCGAGCCGGCCGCGGTCGGTGTCGAACAGGACCAGCTCGGTGCAGCGCCCGGCGGCGTCCCCACTGTCGTCGAGCAGTGCCCGGTACACCAGCGGCATACGGAATCCGCCGCCGCCCAGCACAGTCAGCCTCATACGGTCACTACCTCCACACCGGCCTCGCGGAACACCTCGAGGGTCGCCGGGTCTGATGTCTCGTTGGTGATCAGGGTGTCGATCTGCTGCGGCCCGCAGATCCGGGCGAGCCCGGTGTCGCCGGGGAACTTCCCGGCGGTGGCCAGCAGCACCACCTCGCGGGACGAGGCGAGCATGGCCCGTTTGACGGGCACCTCCACATGAGTGCTGTCCAGCACGCTTCCGTCGGGCAGCACCCCGCTGGCGCCGAGGAAGAGACGGCCGACGCGCAGCTGGCGGATGTTGGACTCGGTGAGGAAGCCGACCACGGACCGGTAGTTGCTGCGCACCTGTCCGCCCAGCAGGATCAAGGTGACCTCCGGGTCGTCGCGCAGCTCGTCGTAGATGGCGAGGTTGCTGGTGACGATGGTGACCGGGCGGCCGCGCAGCAGCTTGGCGAGCTGGAGTGTGGTGGTGCCGATGTCCAGGAGCACCACGTCCCCGTCGGCGATCAGCCGGGCGGCCCGGCGGGCGACGGCCGTCTTGTCGGCCAGGTCGTCGACCGCCACCTCGCCGAAGGGCCGCTCCTCGTCCGGCTGGGGGGTGGCCACCGCGCCGCCGTAGACCCGGGTGAGCCGGCCGGCCCGGCCCAGCTCGGTCAGATCCCGGCGGGCGGTGGCCTCGCTGACCCCGAGCCGCTTGGCGATCTCGCCGATGGGCAGCACGCCCTCGTCACCGAGGATGCTCAGCAGCTTCTCGTGCCGGGTCTCTCGCAGCATGTCGGCAAACGTACTCCACGTGAGCGGGTTTGCGCGAGTGTGACCGACCTCTTGCATTCGTTGGCTGGGCCATGCAAGGTGTCGCTCACGCAGATCACCCCCTGCGCAGTACGACCAAGACATAGAGAACATCTCTGCGAACACCTCGCGAACACCTCGCGAACACCACGAGAACACCGCGATGAACAGGAAGGGCGCACCGGTGAGCACTGCCGGAACCGCAGATTCCATAGACCCGCTGGCCGCCCTGCGCGCCCCCGGAGACCCCGAGCACGACGTCTATCTCACCGGCACCGTGTTCCTCGACATCATCTTCACCGGCCTCGACCACGCCCCGGTGCGCGGCACCGAGACCTGGGCGCGCGGCATGGGCTCCAGCCCCGGCGGCATCGCCAACATGGCCACCGCCCTCGCCCGCCTGGGCCTGCACACCACCCTCGCCGCGGCCTTCGGCGCCGATGTGTACGGCGACTACTGCTGGGAGTCCCTGGCCAGTGGCGAGGGCGTCGACCTCAGCCACTCCCGGCGGCTGCCGGGCTGGCACTCGCCGGTCACCGTGTCCATGGCGTACGACGGCGAGCGCACCATGGTCACCCATGAGCACCTGGCCCCGCCGCCCGCCACCCACACCACACCGCCGCCCTCCCGCGCCTGCGTCACCGCCTTCGAGCCGGGGCGGCAGGAGGACTGGGTGCGCCAGGCGCACAACCAGGGCAGCCGGATCTTCGCCGACGTGGGCTGGGACGACTCCGGCCGCTGGGACCTGGCCGCGCTGCCCGACCTCGCGTACGCGCACGCCTTTTTGCCCAACGCGGCCGAGGCACAGCGCTACACCCGCACCGACACCCCCGAGCAGGCCGTACGGGCGCTGGCCGACCTGGTGCCCATCGCGGTGGTCACCCGGGGCGCCGAAGGGGCCGTGGCCATCGACTCGCTCACCGGGGAGAGCGTCGAGGTGCCCGGGCTGCCCGTGGCCGCGCTCGACCCGACCGGGGCCGGCGACGTGTTCGTCGCGGGCTTTATGACCGGCACCCTCGCGGGCTGGCCGCTCGCCGAACGGCTCGCCTTCGCCAACCTCACCGCGGCCCTCTCGGTCCAGCACTTCGGCGGCTCGCTGGCCGCCCCGGGCTGGGCGGAGGTGGCCGCGTGGTGGGCGCTGACCTCCCAGGCCGCCGACGACGGCGCGGCCTGCGGTGAACTGGCCCACCGCTACGGGTTCTTGAACGAGCTGATTCCCGCCGGGGTGCGCGAGTGGCCGCGCCTGCGAGCCCTGCCCACCATCGGCTTCCGGGGCGCGTGACGATGCCCGCGGGTCCACGGATACGTCTGAAGGAGATCTTGATGAGATTCCCCCGTACCGGCTCGCGCCGGATACGCCGGAGGGCTGTGCCGGTCCTGTTCACCGCCGGGCTCGCGCTGCTGGCCACGGCCTGTGTGCCGGGCACCGACGGATCGCAGGCCTACGGCCCGGGCAACGGCCCCGCCGTCGCCGTACCGGACCCGGCCAAGGCCGGGAAGGTCACGCTGACGGTCTGGGACCAGGAGATCCGGGGCGGCACCAACGGGGAACTGCAGCAGCTCAACAAGGAGTTCGAGCGCAAGTACCCCAATGTCAAGATCAAGCGGGTGGCGCGCAGCTTCAACGATCTCAAGACCACCCTCAAGCTCGCCCTCTCCGGCAACAACCCTCCCGATGTGGTCCAGGCCAACCAGGGCTACCCGGACATGGTGTCCTTCGTCCAGGCCGGGCTGCTCGCCCCGCTGGACAACTACGCCGGGATCTACGCCTGGAACACCCGCTACCCGAACACCCTGCTCAACCTCAACCGGGTCTCCGCCGACGGCACCGACTTCGGCACCGGCCGGCTCTACGGCATATCCCAGACCGGTGAGTACGTAGGCATCTACTACAACAAGGACGTGCTGGCGAAGGCCGGCGTCAAACCGCCCAAGACCTGGGGCGAGTTCACCGCGAGCCTCCCGCGCCTCAAGGACCGCGGCAAGCTGCCCATCCAGTTCGGAAACCTGGACAAGTACCCGGCCATCCACACCTTCGGCGTGCTCCAGGACCAGCTCGCCGCCGCCGAGGTCCGCGACACCGTACTCGGCCGCGGCACCGGCTTCGACACCGCCGCCACCAAGGGCGCGGCGGCCACCCTCGCCGACTGGACGAAGCGCGGCTACCTCCCCAAGGGCTCCAACGGGCTCGGCTACGACGACGCCGCCAAGAAGTTCTCCTCCGGCGACGGCGGCTATCTGCTGACCGGCACCTGGCTGCTGGCCGACCTGAAGAAGGCCATGGGCGACAAGCTCGGCCTGATGGTCCCGCCCCCCGCCTCGGCCGGCGGCGCCCCCGTCACCACCGGCGGCCAGGGGCTCGCCTGGTCGATCACCTCCCGCTCCAAGCACCCCGAAGTCGCCGCCGCCTACCTCGACTTCATCACCAACAAGCACGCGGCCGATGTGATGACCGAGAACGGTGTGCTGCCCGCGGTGCCCGGAGCTGCCGCCGAGCGGGTGGACCCGGACACCGTGGACGGCCAGATGATCGCCGGATGGAAGCGGCTGAGCGCGGCCGACGGTCTTGTCCCGTACCTCGACTACTCCAGCCCCACCTTCTTCGACACCATCACCGCAGCCCTCCAGGGCGTCATCAGCGGCAAGACCTCGCCCGAGAGGTTCGCCGCCACCCTGCAACAGGACTACGGCGCCTTCATGAAGAAACAGCGTGAGCGCCACGCGGCCACGCCCGCCCCGGCGGAGCCGAAATGAAAAACCCTCTCTCCGCGGCCGCGTACCGGCGGCGGGCGCCGGGTGAGCCCCGCGCCATCGGCTATCTCTATATCCTGCCCGCCCTCCTCCTGTACGCAGCCTTCCTGCTCTACCCCTTCGGCCAGTCGGTCTGGCTGTCGTTCGTGCACTGGGACGGCCTGACCGTCGCCACCCCCGCGGGGTTCGACAACTACCGCGACCTGTTCACCGACCCCGCGCTGCGCGCCCCCTTCGCGCACGCCCTGCTGCTGCTCGTCTTCTACTCGGCTCTGCCGGTGGCCATCGGGCTGCTGCTGGCCGCCCTGATGTCCCGCGCCCGGGTCCGCGGTATGACCTTCTTCCGTACGGTCCTCTTCCTGCCCCAGGTCCTCGCGCTGATCGTGGTCGGCGTCGCCTGGCGCTCGATCCTCGCCCCGGACGGGCTGCTCAACGACACGCTCCACGCGGTCGGCCTCGGCTCCCTCGCCCGCCCCTGGCTCGGCGACTACGACTGGGCCCTGCCCGCCGTCGGCATCGTCGGCACCTGGGTCGGCACCGGTCTTTGCATGGTCCTCTTCCTGGCGGGCGCCCAGCGCATCCCGCGCGAGCTGTACGAGGCGGCCCGGATGGACGGCGCCGGGCCGGTGCGGGAGTTCTTCTCCGTCACCCTGCCCGGGCTGCGGCCGCAGATCGCGGTCGCGCTGACCCTGACGATCGTGGCGGGGCTGCGCAACTTCGACCTCATCTACATCACCACCAGCGGCGGCCCCGGCAACTCCACCTCCGTACCCGCCTACGAGGTCTACCACCGGGCGTTCGAGACCAACCAGGTCGGCTCGGCCGCCGCCGTGGGGGTGGCCCTCACGGTCCTGATCTTCGTCATGACCGTCACGGTCTCCCGGCTCGTGGAAGGGCGGCGGTCATGACCACGCGCCTCGAACGCACTGTCACCTACGGCATCCTCGCCCTCTTCTCGGTCATCGCGCTCACCCCGGTCATCGGCATCCTCTCCACCGCCTTCGGCTCCCAGGACTCCCTGGACACCGGCTTCTCGCTGCCCGAGGGCGGACTGCACTGGAGCAACTTCGCCGACGCCTGGAACCGCGGCCACTTCGGCACCTACCTCGGCAACTCGGTCCTGGTGACGGCAGCGGTGGTGGCGGCCACCACCGTGCTGGCCGTGCTCGCCGCGTACGCCTTCGGGGTGATGCGCTTCCCCGGCTCCACGGTGCTGTTCTACCTCTTCGTGATCGGCCTGACGCTGCCCCAGGAGGCGCTGGTCGTACCGCTCTACTTCGATCTGCGGTACGCCGAGCTCACCGACACCTACTGGGCGCTGATCCTGCCGCAGACCGCGCAGTCCCTCGCCTTCGGCGTCTTCTGGATGCGGACCTACTTCCGGGGCAGCGCGCGGTCGGTGATCGAGGCGGCCCGGATCGACGGCGCGAACACCTGGACCACGCTGTGGCGGGTCCTGGTGCCCATGGGCCGCCCGGCCATCTCCACCATGGTGGTCATCACCTTCATGTGGACCTGGAACGAATTCCTGATGGCGCTGGTCATGGTCAGCGACGAGGCCCACCGTACGGTCCCGCTTGGCCTGGCCTTCTTCCAGGGGCAGCACAGCTCCGACGCGGCGCTGCTCGCGGCGGCCTCGGTGCTCATCGCGCTGCCGGTGGTGGTCGTCTATGTGGCCCTGCAGCGCCGGTTCATCGAGGGCATGCTGGGCGGCGCGGTCAAGGAGTGACCACTTACCGAAGGGAGCGCGGCCGGTCACAGGTCGGGGGTGCGGCTCACCTCGCGGCCGCGCCGCGCCACGGCCCGGGCGAAGACCACGGCGTCGTGGACGGCCGCTCCGCCCGGGTCGTTGTTGAAGTACGCGTAGACATCGCCGCGCTCGGGCCAGGCGTCGGTCACCCGGCGCGCCCAGGCGGTCAGCGACTGGTGGCTGTAGCGCGGCGCGGGCCTGGCCAGCCCGTGGTGGAAGCGGACATAGCCCCACGTGGCCGTGCGCCACAGCGGGGTCACCGGCCGGGAGGCGGCGTCCGCCCAGCACAGCGCCGCTCCCCGGCGCTCCAGCACCCCCCGGACCTCGTCGGTCCACCATGAGTCATGGCGGGGCTCGACGGCCACCCGCGTCCCGGCGGGGAAGCAGCCGAGCGCGGTGTCCAGCAGCCTGCTGTCGGCGCGCAGGGTGGGCGGCAGCTGCAGCAGCACGGGGCCCAGCCGGTTGCCCAGGCCCTCGGCGTGCGACATCAGCCGCGCGACCGGCTCCTCGGGGTCGCGGAGCCGCTTGATGTGGGTGAGATAGCGGCTGGCCTTGAGGGCCATCACAAACCCGGCGGGGGTGCGCTCCCGCCAGGCGGCGAACTGCTCGCGGGTGGGCAGCCGGTAGAAGGCGTTGTTGGACTCGACGGTGGCGAACCCCCGCGCGTACTCCTCCAGCCACAGCCGCTGTGGGCAGTCGGACGGATACAGTACGTCGCGCCAGTCCTTGTACTGCCACCCCGAGGTGCCGACGAGGACCGTCATGCTTCACCCGGATGCCAGGGCGGCCACTGGCCCGGCCGGTCGACCCAGTGGACCTGCTCGGGGTCGTCCAGGTCGATGTCCGGGAACAGCCGTCGCACCCGCGGCTCGAACTCCTCCCGCTCCAGCGGCTCCCAGCCCAGGCCGCGCAGCCACACCCGCCGGTATCTGGTGTCCGCGTCGTACGCGTCCACGAAGACGAGATGGCCGGACTCGCTCGGATCCGTGGCGTTCTCCATGGTTCCAGGGTGGGCCGCCCCGGCCCGCTTGCGCGCGCCGACGCGGCCGACCGGGTCCCCGCCGGTTTGCGGATGGGGGAATCTTCGGATGGAGTCGTAAGAGCGGGGTCTCCCTGTACGAGCGGGGTGAGTCATGATCTTCGTCGACCGCGTGGACGCCGGGCGGCGGCTGGCGGCCCGGCTGTCCCCCCTGAGCGGCGAGGACCCCGTGGTGCTCGGGCTGCCGCGGGGCGGGGTGCCGGTGGCCTTCGAGGTGGCGCGGGAGCTGAAGGCGCCCCTGGACGTGATCATCGTCCGCAAGCTGGGCGTCCCCTTCCACCGCGAGCTGGGCTTCGGCGCCATCGGCGAGGGCGGGGTGCGGGTGGTGCACGACGCGATCGTACGGATGAGCCGGGCGCGCAAAGAGGAGCTTGAGGAGGTGGAGCGAACCGAGGAAGAGGAGCTCGCACGGCAGGCGCGGCGGTTCCGGCGCGACCGGCCGCGGGTCGCGGTCGGCGGCCGGACGGTGATCGTCGTGGACGACGGGATCGCCACCGGTGCCACGGCACGGGCGGCCTGCCGGGTCGCCCGGGCCCAGGGCGCGGCCCGGGTGGTGCTGGCGGTCCCGGTCGCGCCGCCGGACGCGGCCGAGGCGCTGCGGCAGGACGCGGACGACGTGGTGTGTCTGTCCACCCCCGCGGAGTTCTCGGCGGTCGGCGAATGGTACGAGGACTTCTCCCAGACCAGCGACGCCGAGGTCGTGGAGCTGCTCTCCCGGTCGACCGGGATGCCGGGTCAGGCGCATCCTGGTAAGTGAAGCAGGAGGTGATGACCGCGATGGAGACGATCGTGGGATGCGACATCGAAATGGAGTTCCGTGAGCTCGGACCCCTGACCGAGGCGGTCGTCCGGCTGAGGATGCACGACGGGACCGAGATCCTGGCACAGGGCCGGGCCAACCGGAATCCCGACGACCCGGCGCAGCCGCGGGTCGGCGAGGAGATCGCGGCGGCGCGTGCGCTGAACAACCTCGCTCACCGGCTGATCTCGAAGGCGGGCGGTGACATCGAGGAGGTTACGCACGCGAAGGCACATCTGGTGATGTAGGGCGGGTCTGCCGCGGCACCGGGCCGCGGCAGAGCACCCTTCGTTCACACACCTCTCAGATCTGGACGCCCTTGGACCGGAGATAGGCGAGCGGGTTGACATCCGAGCCGTAGTCGGGGCCGGTGCGCACCTCGAAGTGCACATGCGGTCCGGTCACGTTGCCGGTCGCCCCGGACCGGCCGATCTGCTGGCCGGCGGACACCGTCTGGCCGACGTGGACGGTCAGCGCCGACATGTGCGCGTACTGGCTGTACATGCCGTCGGGGTGGCGGAGCACGACCTGGTAGCCGTACGCACCGCCCCAGCCCGCGGCGACCACCTCGGCCGAGCCCACCGCCCGCACCTGGGTGCCGGTGGCGACGGGGAAGTCGACCCCGGTGTGGTGGCCGCTGGACCAGTTGCTGCCGGAGATGCCGTAGGCGGTGCCGACGGCGTGGCTGGCGACGGGCGAGGTGAAGGACGCCGACGAGGACGACGAGTGCGCCGCCGAGCCGGACTTCTTCTTGGCGCGCTCGCGGGCCTTGTTGGCCTGCTCGACCCGCTGCTTGGCCGCCTGCTCGGCGCGCTGCTTGGCCTGATCCGTACGCTGCTCGGTCCGGGGCTGGCTCTCGCGGGGCTGTGCGGCGGGGGACCGGTGTGTGTCGAGGGTGAGTTTCTGGCCGGGGTAGATCAGGTCCGGGTCGTCGCCGATGACGCGGCGGTTGGCCTCGTAGAGCCGCTGCCAGCCGCCGACGCCGTCCATGTTCTGCGCGTCGGCTATTCGGGACAGGGTGTCGCCACTGACCACGGTGTACGAGGAGCCGGACCGCCCGGTGGTGGCCGCGCTCTGGTCGACGGCCTTGGTGGTGGCCTTGGGCGCGGCTTCCGGAGCGGACTCGGTTTTGGGAGTGGCCTTGGGGGTGGCTTTCGGAGTCGCTTTGGGGGTGGCCTTGGGAGCGGTCTGGGTCTGGGCGCGGCCGCTCGCGGTGCCGGGGGTGACATCCGCGGGCTGGCCGCCGCGGGTCAGCCCCGCCTTGACCGAGCAGACCGGCCAGGCGCCGGGGCCCTGGGCGTCGAGTACCTTCTCGGCGATGGCTATCTGCTGGTCCTTGGAGGCCAGATCGGCCCGGGGCGCGAAGGACGTCCCGCCGTACGCCTTCCAGGTGGACTGTGAGAACTGGAGGCCGCCGTAGTAGCCGTTCCCGGTGTTGATGCTCCAGTTGTCGGTGGACTCACACTCCGCCACCTTGTCCCAGGTGTCGACGGAGGCGGCGTTCGCCTGGCCGACGCCTATGAGGGGCAGTGCCACGCCGGCGCCGCCCGCGGTGAACGCGAGCGAGGCGCGGGAGACGCGGCGGGGCCGGGGCCGGCGGTGACGTCCGCGTGCAGCCATTGAGCTCATCCTCTCCTGACGCCTGCGAGGTGAGCTGTCGGGTTCGGGCGGGAGCTGCCCGGCCGCGCCGTTCCCGGTGCCCCCGGCACCGTGGCGCGACTTCACCCCTAGCCGTCCCGCCCGACATAGCGCGGCACGGCGCCTACCTGGTTCCCCCGCTCCTGCCGTGACAGGTCGTCGTGTCACTCCTCCGCCACGGCAGGACTCGGCGCTCCGGCGAGGGAGAGACCCGTGCATGGAATGCGCCGGGTGCGGCACAGTAAACACATGGTTTAGGTCACGACAAGGTCTCGACGGACCTGTGTCCGGAAATCGATCACGGCGGTGATGAACTGTGATCCGCGTCACCGCTTTACGGATGGGGTGATTGTGGTGCGGAATCCGCAATGCCGAATTGCCCCTGTTATGCGATTAATGCCGTCGCAGACATAAGGACGCTGATCGGGGGAAGAGGAGCCGAAGGGGAATGGACGGGGAAAGTCGGGGCACTCGGCGCGGCGGCTGACGGGCCGCCGGATGCCCGACCCACAGGAGGTTGCCCATGGCTCAGCGGTACGGCGGGACGCCCGCGAGGCGTCTGCCGCCGGTCTTATCCGTATCCGCACTGCTCATCGGCGCGCTGGCCGCGGTCACCGCCTGCGGCGCCGACGAGGACTCCGGGGCGCCCGCGCCGCCCGGCGCCGCGGGTGCATCCCATTCGGCCGCGAGCGCCGGCCGGCCCGGCGCCGCTGAACCCGGCGGACGCGCGCATGACTCCGGCCGGGCCTCGACCCCCGCGAAGGCGCCGAGCGCGGCCAAGCCGTCCGTCGGCACCGAGGGCGCCTCCGGCGCCCCGCCCGCCGCGCGCCGCATCTGCGCCGAGGATCAGCTGAAACTGTCCGTCGGCCGGATGGATATCGGCGCGGGCAATGTCTATGTTCCTCTGGCCTTCACCAATACCGGTGAGGCCAGTTGCACGCTGACGGGCTTTCCCGGCGTTTCCCTGCTCGACAGCCCCGGCACGGCTATCGGCGACCCCGCCGCCCGCCGAGGACCGGCGCGGCCCACGGTCGTCCTGAAACCCGGCGACAGCGCCTACGCGAGTCTGCACACCCTCAACAAAGGCCTGTCCGACAAGCCCTGTTGGCGGACCGCGTCCAAAATTCGCGCCTACCCGCCGGACTCCTACCGCTCGATGAAGACGTCGGCGCGCTCCCTCCAGGTCTGCGGCGAAGTATTCGAAGTCACCGCCCTCGAGCCGGGCTCCCAGCCCTGACCCGGAGCGCCACGGCCGGGCGCGGAACCGCTGCCCCCCGCCCGCGCCCGACCGTGCGGCGCCGGAAATGAATTGGCCGGGAAGCGGGGCCACATGACGCCCCCGGATGTCCCAAAATCTTGATGGGCCCGACACCCACTGGCCCCTTTCGCCCTTCCGCAATCATTATCGGGTGGGCCACCATGTGAAGAGGCCTCGCCTGAGCCGGCGCGGAGCGTCTAGAGGGGGACGATGTCATGGAGCGAGCGGCGACCGGGGTCGAGACGGAGTTGGTGGACCTCTCGGGAACGACGCTCGAAGAACTGGGCGACAGTCAGGAGTTCGCTCTCGCGACCCAGCGGTTGCTCGAACTCGTACAGTCCCCGCCGACACTCACGACCTCCGCTGCGAACCAACAGGGCTGTTGATGGAATCCCGGCGTGGCGCGACAGCATTCACCCCACCAAGAAAGGCGGCCATGCCGGCGGACTATTCAGCTGGCCCTCCCTACCCGCTCCCGGCCCCGCGCCGTACGCAGCCGCTCCCCGCGTCACCGATGAGCCGTCACCACCGGCTGTCCGAAGCGTGCTTTGAAGAGATGGCACATGGCGGTGGGGGAGCGGCGGCGATCGCCGAGTTACGGGCGGGCCAGCGCAGTCGCCTCTTGCTTCTGCTACGCGCGTTGACCGATTTTGCCTCCTCCCATCCCCGGGTGCCAGGGCCGCTGGCGGCCCCCCGTGAGGCGTGGGAGCTGCTGATAAAGGCCGAGCGGCGCAGCCCGCCGAGCGTGGAGCGGCTGCTGCTGCACCCCCCGGTCGGTGCCTGGCTCAGCCGCTGTCTGCGCAGGCTGCGGGGCATCGCGGAGGAAGGAGAGCAGGAGACCACAGCGGTCCCGCTGTGGCTGGAAACCGGCTATCTGCACACCGTGGCCGCTTCGGCGGCCCTCCTAGCGGGGATCGACTTCCGGATCGTGGTCGGAGTCCGCGACGGCGGGGTGATGCTACCGGCGCTGGGCTTCGTCGACCTGGCGGGCTGCGAGTCCCCCGTCGCAGAGATCGTCGCCGACGGCGCGGGCGGCCGAGCCCTGCGAGCCGGCCCGCACACGGTGCCGCTGCCCTCCGACCTCACCCGGGACGTCAAGGGCTGGCACCCTCTGAGACGGCTGCACGGACGGCACCCCGCCCACCCCTGCTCGCCCTATCTGGACGACCTCGACCCCTACCGGGACTTTCTGCGCCCCACCGCTCCGACGCGGCTGAGTGAACCGGAGGCGTGGCGGTGGCAGGAACATTTCGACAGCGCCTGGGCGCTCGTCGCCCGGCAGAGCAATGTGGATCCGGCCGGTGTGGCCGACTGTCTGATCTCCGTCGTCCCCGTGCGCTACCCCGCCCGGGCGGAACCTTTCAGTGCCTCGTCACCCGAGGCATACGGCTGCGTCCTGCTGAACCCTCCGGCTGATTCGGTCACCCTCGCCGCCTCCCTGATCCACGAGGCCCAGCACGTCAAACTCAGCGCGCTCCTCGACCTGGTGCCTTTGATCCACGGTGGTCTGGAGGAGATTCACTACGCGCCCTGGCGCGTGGATCCCCGCCCGCTGCGCGGTCTGCTGCACGGCGTGTACGCCTTCTTGGGCGTCACGGCCTTCTGGCAAGCCCACAGGCATGTCGTAGCGGACGAGACCACACGGGCCATTTCGGAGTTCGAGTTCGCGCTGCGGCGCGCGCAGACCTCCCACGGGCTGCGGATGCTGCGCGCCCACGCGGAGCTCACCGCCCTGGGCGACCGTTTTCTGCGGGGGATCGAGGTCCGACTGGCCGAATGGCTCACAGAGCCCGTGTCGGAGATTCCGCTGCGCGCCGCCGAAGACCTCATCCTCGATCACCGGCTGCTCTACCGCCTGCATCATCTGTCGGTGGACCCCGGCCGGACCGGGCAGTGGGCGCGGGCCTGGCGGCTGGGCCGACCCGCTCCGGACACCCTTCCGACGACGATGCTGCGCGCGTCCCGGACGGCGGTGGCGGCGCGCCCGGCGCTGGTCCGGCTGCGCCTGCGCGACCCGGCCGGCTTCGCCCTGCTGCGGGAGAAGCCGGAGGGGGACCCGTTCGACGGCATGGACGCCCCGCTGAGGTCCGACCTCGACTGGGCCGCCGGGGACACGGCGGCCGCGCTGCGCGGCTACCGCGACCGTGTCGCCGAGCGTCCTGACGACCTCCCCGCCTGGTCGGGGCTCGCCCTGACCATGCCCGCGGGCCCGGCCAAGGAAGCACTGCTGGGCTGCCCGGAGGTCGTGCTAGCGCTGTACCGGGCGCTGCGCGATGCGGCCGGTGGCGGCCCCGACCCGGTGGCTCTCGCCCGCTGGATCGGGACCCGGTGCTGAACGCCAAGGCGTCGCGTCAGAACGTGTACGCCTCCAGGTCGCAGTCCGCACGGATACCACGGGCCGCCGCGATGGTCGCCGGGTGCTGGGTGCCCAGCACCCGGCGGAACCGCTCCAGGGCGTCGTTGTGCAGTTCCTCGGCCGACCGGCTCTCGCCCAGGGCGCGCAGGTCAGCCGAGAGATTGACCGCGCAGGCCAGCGTGGTGGGATGGTCCTCGCCCAGCCGCTCGCGACAGGCGGCCAGGCTCTCGGTGTCCAGGCTGTGCGCCTCTTCGTAGTCCGCCAGCGTGTACAGATCGCTGGCCAGATTGATGGCGCAGGTGAGGGTGCAGGGGTGGTCGGCCCCCAGCGTTTCGACGAAGACCGGCAGCGTCTCCTTGTTGAGCGCCAGCGCCTCCTCGGTCTCGCCCAGCAGCCGGAGTGTGACGGCCAGGTTGGTCGCCGCGCTCGAGGTGTAGGGGTGCCGGGGGCCGAGGATGACCCGCAGATCCTCCAGGGACTTTCTGCCGAGCTCCCGGGCGCCGGAAAGGTCGGCGTTCTGGCGCAGATCCATGGAGAGGTTCATCTCCGTCGTGGTGATGTCGAGGTTGGGCTCGATATAGCGCAGCCGGTAGCTGTCCAGGGCCTGCCGGGTCAGCTCGATCGCCCCCTCGTGATCGCCGGCCTTGCGACGGGCCACGGCCAGGGTGCGCATCGCGACCACGAACACGGGCGCGTTGGGCGGCACGCTGCGCAGCGCGAGCGCGAAGGTCTCCTCCTGCATCGCACGGGCGGCGTGGTACTGGCCGATGCCGCGGGCGTCGCTGGAGAGGTGGGTGGAGAGCAGGATCGTGGTGAGGGAGTCCTCCCCGAGGACGATGGCCGCGGTGTCGCGCGCGGACTGGTGGATCTCCTGGGCGAGTGCGAAGTCGCCTACGGCGCGGAGCGCCAGCCCGTAGTCGTTCGCGGCGGCCAGCGTGTACGGGTCCTCCTCGCCGAAGACGCGGAGGCCCCTGGTCCACCGGTCCTTCTCCAACTCGACGGACCTGGCGTAATCCCCCTGGAGACGGGCGCTGTTCGCGACGGCCCCCATGGTCGCGATGGTGTCCTCGTTGTTCTCGCCGGCCTGTGGGTGGGCCCGCAGCAACTCCAGGATCCGGTCGTTGAGCTCCCGGGCCTCCTCGTAGTGGCCGAGCGAGGTCAGCGCGTGGCCGAGGGTCCGGGACGCGGCCAGCGTCTCCAGACTGTCCTCGCCCAGCGACTGGCGCCAGGTCTCCACCACCTGGCTGCCGAACTCACGGGCGCCCTGGTGGTCTCCCCAGACGAACAGGAAGCTGATCAGGTTGCGCACCATCTGCCGCACCCATTTGTCATCGCACTCCATGGCGCGGGAGGCGCGGACATGGGACAGTAGATCGGCGTATCGCGGCCAGTTGGCGGGGGCGACGTCGTTGGGGTCGCCGTAGGCGAGCAGTACATGGGCGCTGTGCCGCATATCCGCCTGCTGCTGGTGGGACATCTGACCCATCAGCACCGCCTGCACCAGCCGGTGCATTTCGATGGTGTTGTTCCGGTGATTGATTTTGATCAGCGCATAGCGATTGATCTCACGGATCGCATGACCGAGCTTGATCGGATCCTGCAGCACCTCCGAGAGCTCGGGGGAGAGGGAGACCCCACGGACCCCGGAGAACAGCCGCCGCGAGATCGGCTCCGGGGCGAAGAAGGAGCACACCTGTAGCAGTTGCAGTGCCCCGGGATGCTGCTCCGCGAGCCGCCGCAGCGACATGTTCCAGGCCGCGGCGACCGGTTCGGGGTAGTCGACCGGGACGCCCTGGGCCAGCAACTCGGCGCGCCGGGTGCTGACATCGGCCCGCTCGTCCTCGAAGACGTGCAGATACTCGTCGACCGGCATACCGGTCTCGATCAGCCATGCGGCTGCCTGCTCGATCGCCAGCGGCAGATCGCCCAGCGCCTCGGCCACCCGGTCGGCCTGCTCGTCCGGCAGCTCAGGGCCCCGGCGCCGCAGCAGCTCGATGCTCTCCTCCCGGTCGAAGACATCCACCTCGACCGTGCGGGCGGCACGGGACCACTGGGCGTTGCGGGAGGTCACCAGGATGCGGCCGGGGCCGCCGTTGGGGAAGAAGGGGCGTACCGTATCCAGCTCTTCCGCATTGTCGAAGACCAGGAGCCAGTCGCGGCAGGGGCGGCCGGTGCGCAGCGCCTCCAGGACGCTGGGCACGGCGATGTTCGACTCCAGGCCGACCTGCAGCCCCAGCCGGTCCGCCAGTTGCACCAGCGCCTGGCGGATCTGCTCCGGGCGCTCGGCCGGGATCCACCACACCGCGTCGTAGTCGGAGGCGTGCTGGTGCACGTACTCCAGGGCGATCTGCGACTTGCCCACGCCGCCGAGCCCGTGCAGGGCCTCGGGGAGCACGGCGGCCGTGCCCTCGCTGCTCAGACGCTCGTGCAAGGTGTCGAGCAACGCTTGTCGCCCGGTGAAGTTGTTGTTCCGGGGCGGGACGTTCCCCCAGATGGCCGGGGGATCCCCGGCGCGGCGCTCCTCCACGGCGGGCAGGGACCGGGCAGCGGTCACGGGCACAAAACTTCCTCTCGGGTGCTCAACCGCCGCGCCCGGCGTGCCGTGCGCCTGCGGGGGTGATGATTCTTCCTTGGGGGAGGTCGGCTTGGAACGTGACATCTTGGCGTTACTCACCGCACTTCCCCCATGTGGTGGGTCTTCAACTGGTCCGGCGCCGCGTTCGCCCGAGCGGCCGAGCGCTTGCTGAGCGAGCGCGGCGCGTGCGTGAAACGTCCGTGCGCCCTCCAGGTAGGGCCCGGAGAGCGCTTGGTAGACCTTCTCCTGGACGCGCATATAGGGCAGGAGCCGCTCGGTCTCGGGCAGCTCGGGCAGGGTCCCCGAAGGGTGATTGAGAGCGTCCCGCAGCACGTGCAGGGGTTTCCAGCGGCGGCCGAGCCGGTCCAGGACGCTGCGCAGAATGTACAGCGACTCGTCCCGCATCCCGGCCGACAGCAGTAACTCCCTTACCCCCTGGTGGAATTCATAGCCAATTCCCGTTTCGTCCAGGGGATCAGCGGCTCCGACCTTGCGCAACAGCCCGCCCAGCAGAATCTCGGCGAGGTCGCCGGGGCTGCCCTGTGGCTCGTGCATCCCTTGGACGAATTCCATCACCGGGATGTTCAGCGGGGCGGCTGCCAGCCGGGAGGCCAGTCTGAAAGCGCTCGGAGACGCGGTGGCACGGAAGCGGAAGACCCGGTCCCGGGCGGTGGGCTCCGGCTCCCGCTCCCAGCGCTCGGCGGGCACGCCCGGCAGCAGCGCCAGGGTGTCACGGCCGCGAGTGGACGGCTGGGTCACCAGTAGTGCCCAGCGGTGCAGCCACCGCGCTTCGAGCTCCAGCATCGGCACCGGGGGTTCGCCCCCTGGCCAGGGGGCTCCGTCGGCGCGCTGCCAGGTGCCGTTGGGCGCCCCCGGCTCGGGCACCCGTACCCGTACCCGCTCGGGGATCAGCCCGGTGTGGTGCCACTGCCCCTGGTTCAGCACATGCAGTACGGCGACCGTGGCATGCCGGGCCCAGCGTCCCAGCGCCTGTTTGCCGCTGTCGTCGGCCCACGCGGCGCCGATCCCGTCGGTCAGGACGAGGACGGCCCGTCTGCCGCGGGGCGGGATGCCGTCGACGGGGGAGCGGCCGCCGCTCCGCGCGCGGTCGGCTGCGCTCCGGCGGTCCGCCGGGTCCGCGGGGAGCGGGTGGTCGCTGTTGATCCGCTGCACGCGGACCATACGGAAGGCGCCGGTCCGCTCGAGGATGGTGACCAACTGGCCGACCGTTTGCCGCCACACCACCATGGAGCTGCTGGAATCCACGACGAGGACCATGTCCATCCAGCGCTCCCGCACCGGCACACACGCGGGCAGCCACAGCCCCTCGCGCGCGGCGCGCTCGGCCGTGGCGTCCTCGTCGATCTCGTCCTCGACCGGCGAGGGCGAGGTGCGCTTGAACGGCCGAAGCGCCCGGGACAGGGCGCGCTCCGCGGTCGGCGGGGAGACGGCGGTGAGCCGGGGGGCGCGGGTGACGACCTCGGCGGCGATCGCCCGGACAGGGGTCTCGTCGGCCGGGGCCGGGGCGCCGACGAGCTCGACCGGGCGCGGAGCGGTCCAGACCAGGTCACCCTCGGGGCGCGGCGCCTCGTTCTCGGTGTCCGTGGGCGAGTCCTGCGGCGGATCCGGGGTGCGCGGCGGCTGATCCACGGCGGGCGTGGGGGAGGGTGGGGCGGGGGTGGGGCGGGCGGCCTCGCGGTCGGTCTCCGCCTTGCAGACCGCGAGCCATAACGCGTCGGCGATCTGCTGCCAGTCGAGGTCCGGCCGGCCGCGCTCGGAGGACCCGTCGGCTGGGTCGTGTGTCATGGCTTTGGGCCTGCTGCATCCAGCCGGTGCCAGACGGCGTGCAGTAGCTCCTCCCATTCGGGACCCGGAACCTGGGCCTGAGACGTCACCAGGTACACCGCGTTGAGCAATTGGTCGGCCGCGAGCCCGCCTTCGAGCCGGCTGCGTTCGAGGAACATCTGGATGAGATCCAGGGCCCGCGGATCGTCCGCCCGGCCCAGGTGCGCGGCCACGATCGCGGCGAGCCGGTCGGCGTCCGGGTCGGGCAGTCGCAGCTGCAGACAGCGGCGGAGAAAGGCGGGCGGGAATTCCCGCTCGTCGTTGCTGGTGATGACGACGATGGGGAAGGCGCGGCAGCGCACCCGGCCCGAGGCGATGACGGTGCTGCGGTCGGGGTCGTCGGTGAGCACCCGGACGGCCGGGCGGCGGCTGCGGATGCGCACCAACTCGGGAACGGCGTATTCGCCGGCCTCGAAGATGTCGAGGAGGTCATTGGGCAGATCGATATCGCTTTTGTCGAATTCGTCGATGAGCAGGACGCGGGGCAGCCGGTGCGGCAGCATCGCCGTGCCCAGCGGGCCGAGTTGGAGAAAGTCCCCGATGTCCTCCGGCCCGGGCTCGTGCAGCTCCGCGTCCGCCGCCTGTCCGGCCGCCGCGGCGTGCACCCGGCCGACCGCGTCGTAGTCGTACAGACCCGACCGCAGGGTGGTACGGGTGGTGATCGGCCAGCGCAGCACCCGGCCGAGCCCCAGCTCCCTGCTGATGCGGTACGCCAGCGTGGACTTGCCCGTCCCCGGGCGGCCCGTGACCAGAAGGGGACGGCGCAGAATCAGTGCCGCGTTGACGACATCGGCCTCTTCCGGGTCCGACCGCATGCCCAGGGGAGCGGCGCCCAGCCGCCGGGCGGCGTCCTGCTCGTCCTCGGGCGGCGCGGGCGGCTCGGTCGGTGCCTCGCCCTCCCCGTCGCTCTCCGATGCCTCACCCGACGATTCCCGTGCTCCGGCCTCGAGGCCGTCCGCGGGGTCCGGGGAGACGCCGTGGAAGGTGCGCCACGGAGGCGGCGGCGGAAGGATCTCTTCCAGGCTGACGTCGTGCAGGGGGCGGCCGGTGCCCTGATAGATCCACCAGGGGCGGGGGACGCCGGCCGACGGCGGGCCGACGCGGGACGCGGAGCCCGGATCGCCGTTCGCGTGTCCGTTGTGCCGACTCGTAGGCCCTGCGTCGGTCATCGACTGCCCACCCCCTCGTCCGGCCCCGCCAACCGTCCTTGCGTCGACACGGGACGGGTCGGGTCGTCCCAAACGAGCATGACATGTTGCCCGAGGTGCTGCTCGCGTTCCGCGGAGGCTAACCCTTGGGACTCCACCCGCAACTCTTTCACGGCTTCGCGGAGCCGTGCCAGGTCCCCGGTGGCCTTTTGTCTCAAGTGATGAGCGAAGTCCGGATCCCGAGGGTGCCGCCGGTCCCAAACGACGACGGGGATGCCCGCCCGCCACGCCGCCGAGGCCTGTCGGCTACCCTCCTGGCTCGCGCCCGGCGGCGCGTTCAGGACCAGGGCGACCACATGCTCGTCGGCGTTGAGCCGGGCCAGCAGGGCGCCCGGGTCACCGGGGGGCGGACTGTCCGGATCCGTCCCGTCGACGACGAGGTGCCGGGACCGCTCCGGCTGGGAGCTGAAGGTCTGCCACCGCTTCTTCCAGGGGCGGTACCAGTGCCTGTTCTGGCTGCGCTCCAGGCTCCGTACGACCACCGGGTAGGTGTCGCACAGCGGGGTGGGGAAGTCGCTGTCCAGCTCATGGCGCCACATATGCACCGGCAGATGAAGGTCCTCGGCGCTGAGGACGAACTCCAGGTGGATGCAGTGCGCGTCCTCCCACTCCGCCGCGGCCTCACGCACCAGGTCCTGTACGGCGCGCTCCGCCGTGGCGACCGAGACCGTGCTGGCCGGGCCGCGGACCGGGTACCAGCCCGTCGGGTCGTAGGCGTGCCACGAGGAGAGCTCGTACCGGCCGGGCTCGTCCCGCGGCAGCAGCTGGATCACCAGATAGGCGTCGATCGCCTCGGCCGGGGCCGCGTGCCCCACCTGCTGGCGCAGCGACCTCAGCGGCGAGGTCAGCGACAGCCCGCCTGCCTGCTCGTCCGCCCAGCTCCGCAGGTGGTCGGCCAGTTCCAGCGGCCGGGCCGACGCGGCCAGGTACTCCACCAGGGCCAGGTTGGGCGGCAGGCCGTCCGGCCGGGCGTTCATCCGGCTCAGGGTCTCGAAGGCGTGCCAGGGGCCGGTGACCGGCGGCACCTCCTGCAGCGGCCCCGCCGCGCCCTGGCACAGCCGCGTCAGCTGCGCTACCTCCAGCCCTTCGAGCAGTGAGCGAAGCCGCTCGGTCGCGTCCGTGGGCAGCGCCGGACGGGCCGTCATCTGCTCCATGACGGAGTCAAGCCCCGTCATGGCGGGCGCGTCCGGGGCCAGGATCGCGAGTGACCCGCGTAGCGCCCACATGAAGCGCTCGTTGTCCAGGCATTCCTTGGCCAGCTCCACCAGGAAGTAGTTGGTCACCCGGTGGTTGCGGACGGGCAGCACCTCGTCCAGTTCCCTGGCGACCAGTTCCAGACACAGCTCACGGGAGTCCGGATCCATCAGACACCGGAACTCTTTCAACGCCGTGACGAGATGTTGGACCAGTCTCAGGCCGCCTTCCCCCGTGGCCGCCATGCATGAACCTCCCGTGCCCCCATCACCGGTCCCCGTCGCCGGTGATCTTCTCCGGAACCCTGCCACAGGCGGTCCCCGCCCGGCCCGGACTCCGGACAACTTGTATGCCCCGAACGCTTCACCTGACACCCCGTAAGGCGCGAGAGTCGCCCCCGTCACATGGCGCCGGTCCCGGACATGCCAGGTCACGGGCGCCGCGCGGCGGTCAGCCGAGGCCGAGCGGCTTCAGCCGAGCGATCAGTTCCGCCGTGGCCGGGGCGTCCGGCGCGATGACCTCGAGGACGTCAGCCAGGGCGTCCCATGCACCGTACGCCTCACAGGTGCGCAGCAGGGCCAGGGCCTCCGCCCGGCTCGCCGACTGCCTGGCCACCTGTGTGCCGACGCCCGGCAGTTCGTCCAGCAGCTGCTGCCAGCTGGCCGGGGAGGACAGCCCGGGGACGGCGAGCAACAGGTCGGTCAGCTCGCCCAGTTCGCGAATCCTCAGCTTGCGGGGGGCGGCGTGGCGTGGCGTGGTGGTCGCGGTGGTCGGCTTCGTGGCGACCGTGGGCAGTCGGCGGAGCAGTTCGAAGGCGAACGCCGCCGCGTGCCGGGAGGCTACGGGCTGCCAGTGCTCGTCGTGCGCCTCGTCCTTGTCGGCGAGCAGATCGGAGATCCCGCGGATCACCAGGGCGTCGACCTGCCGGTTGACATACGCGCCCGCCAGGAAGCCGAAGCCCTCCATGTCCACCGCCACCGCGTCGCCCGCGCCCGCCGTGAGCCGGCGGCCGACCTCCGAGCGCTGGTGAGCCACCACCCGGCCGCCCGCCGCGATGGGCTTGACATGGGCCCTCGGGCGCGGCGCGGCGTCGCCCCCGGCGGGGCGGATTCCGCGCTGCCACTCGTCGTCGACCGCGACCATCCTGGCCAGCTGGACCAGGTCGTACGTCGGCTGATGGGTCTTCTGGCGGGGCAGAAAGGCGTCCTCGGTGTCCTTGCCGGTCTCGTAGTCGTACACCGCCTCCGCGGCCACCACATCCCCCAGGCCCACGTCCTTGCGGCCGCCCGCCACCCCGACGAACAGCAGGGTCCGCGGGGCGAAGAGCGCCGAGGCCCGCTCCACCAGGGCCGCGGCGCCCGGGTTCCCCGGGCCCGTCATATGGATCGCGACCGAGGTGCCGGGATGGTGGCCCTCGCGGAAGACGCCCACCTCGAACAGGGACCCCCGCTCGGCCGCCACGGTGCGCAGCTCCTCCAGATGCGCCCGTACGGCCCGGTACTCCACCTCGAGCGCGGTGAGGATGACCGCCTCCGCCCGCGCGCCGCCCGCCGGACCCCCGTTCCCGTCAGACCACACCTTGTCCCCCTAGGTCGCGCATGTCCATGCGGTTCCATGCTGTCAGGTGGTGTCAGGGCCGGTGCAGATCCGCGTACAGCACGATTTGCACCGCCAACACCGCGATCAGCAGGGTTTCGGCCACCGAGATCGCGACGAGCGGCGCCTTGGCCGGGCCGCTGGTCCAGTAGACGATCAGGGCGGCGATCGGCGCCACGGCGAAGAGCAGCAGGTCGGCGGCGAGTTGCAGCCGCTTTCGGGAGATCCGGCGGCGGTCGTCGCGGTGGGCCGTCTCCCAGCCGAAGACCCGCGTCCGGTCGGGGCCCAGCGTGGCCAGCCGTGGGTCGAGGTCCTGGCGTATATAGCGGCCGATGGCCGAGATCTTTTCGTCGTTGACCAGATAGGTCCAGCCCAGCAGCACCGAGGCCGGGGGCAGCAGCAGAAGCAGTTCGGGCCGGCCGCCGCCTTGCAGCGAGAAGGTGATGATGGCCGCCATGGAGGCGAGCGTCGCGTAGAGCAGATTGTCCCGGAACCCGATACGTGCCCGCTGTTCCTCCTTCACCTGCTCGTATTCCACGATGAGCAGCCTGCCGACGACGGCTTCCTCGTCCCGTGACACACATCCCCCTCGACGAGCTCTCGCGCCCCGATGCCCCGGACCACCGAGCGTAACCGCAGACGGCCGACGGCAGCGCATAGATTTGCCATGCACCGACGGAACGACGAAGGCGAGTTGCACCGATGAGTCTGTACGACATTCCCCTGCACACCCTCTCCGGCGAGCCCACCACCCTCGGCGCGCACCAGGACACGGCGCTGCTGCTGGTCAACGTGGCCTCCAAGTGCGGGCTGACCCCGCAGTACGAGGGCCTGGAGCGGCTGCAGCAGCGCTACGCGGAGCGCGGCTTCACCGTGCTGGGCTTCCCCTGCAACCAGTTCGCCGGTCAGGAGCCCGGGAGCAGCGAGGAGATTCAGACGTTCTGCTCGACCACGTACGGGGTTTCCTTCCCGCTGATGGAGAAGATCGAGGTCAACGGCGAGGGGCGGCATCCGCTGTACGCGGAGCTGACGAAGACCGAGGACGAGGCGGGCGAGGCGGGCGACGTCCAGTGGAACTTCGAGAAGTTCCTGGTCTCGCCGGGCGGTGAGGTCGTGGCCAGGTTCCGGCCGCGGACCGAGCCGGAGGCGGCGGAGGTCGTCGCGGCGATCGAGGCGCAGCTGCCCCGCTGAGCCCCGGAGGCTGGGCAACCACCGCACACCGGGCGAACGCCCCCTCACCGGCCCGCGAGGAAACCGCCCTCGCGGGCCGGTGGGCCGAAGGGGCGCGTCCGCCCGCGCCGGAGGCGCTGATGTCGCTGTGAAAGGGAGAGCGCGCGGAGGCCGCGAGGCTGCAATCGATATGCGGCTCCGCCGCGCGGGTGGCCGAGCACGGTCGACCGTCGACAGGGGCTGTAGCGCCCCCTGGGGACACCTCCCAGCGGTAGCTGGGGGAGAACCGAGCCTCGAAAAGGGAGCCTGGCCGCGTATGTGCTTCCTCAGAACCTGCTCAAACCCGTGGCCTGCGCGTTCTCGGTGGCCCGCGGCGCAAGTAGGCTCATCGCGGCACCAGCACACGTACGGGGGTACACGCGGTGGGACTCGGGGATTTCATACCTGATCCGGTGCAGCGCTTCGTCGACGGCCAGGTGGAGAACGTCGGCGAAGCCATCGACGGGGCGGGCGACTTCACCGCCGACCGGCTGGACGACATGGGCTGGTCCGGCGGGGCCGACTGGCTCCGGCGTACGTCCGACTCGGCCGCGAACGCGCTGGGCGCGGACGTCGAGGAGATGGGTCTTGACCAGACCGAGGACCCCAAGCAACTCGTCCACGGCAGCCCCGACAAGCTGCGGGCCACGGCCGACCACCTGACCACCTTCGAGAACGCCTTCAACGACGTCGGCAAGGGGCTCCAAGGCGTCGGCCCCAACGCCCTCGACACCTTGAAGGGACGGGCCGCCGCGGCCTTCACCCGGCAGGTGTCCGCCGAGCCGAAGAAGTGGTACGTGGCAGCCGACGCCTGCGGAAAAGCGGCAGCGGCGCTGCGCGAGTTCGCCGAGACGGTGGAGTGGGCCCAGAAGCAGGCGGACGACGCCGTTCGCACCTACCGCAGGGGCAGGAAGGCGTCCGAGGCGGCCCGCGACGCCCAGCACGCCGAGACGTCTGCCGACCACGCCCAGCCGTCCGCCGGTCACGGCCCCGGCAGCGCCGATATCGAGGCGGCCAAGGACATCCTCGGCGAGGCGCGGAGGCAGCGGGACACGGCACACCTCACCGCTCAGCGGGCGGTGGCGGCGGCGCGGGACAAGGCCCCGCGTAAACCCTCGTACCTCCGGCGGGCGGCGGACGGGGCGGAGGGGCTGCGGCTGGACGGGAGCCACTTCGTCGGTGGCGTGGTCAAGGGCACGGCGGGTCTTGTGAACTTCGTCCGCTCCATGGACCCCCTGGACCCCTACAACCTCACGCACCCCGCCGAATACGCCACCCGCCTCAACGACACAGCCGCAGGTCTGCTCCGGATGGCGAACGACCCGTCCACGGCGCTCAAGGCCATGTGGGACTCCTTCGAGAAGGACCCCGCGGAGGGCCTGGGGAGACTGGTGCCCGAACTGGTCGGCACCAAGGGTCTCGGGGGTGTGCGGTCGCTCGCCACCGCGGGCAAGGACCTCGCCAGGATCGCCGAACGGGTACCGGGCAGGGGCTGGAAACCCAGCAGTTGGAAGGGGAAGTTCGGCGGCCACGCTCAGCTCAAGAAGGACGGAGCCGCGCCGCACAGCGTGCCCGACCACGCCAAGACTCACGGCCACACCGACCCGGTGGACCTGGCCACCGGGAAGATGTACCTGCCGCAGACCGATGTGTCCCTGCCTGGCCTGCTGCCGCTGGTGTTCCAGCGCAGGGCCGAGTCCGGCTACCGCGCCGGGCGGTGGTTCGGCCCCTCGTGGTCGAGCACGGCCGATCAGCGCCTGGAGATCCTTGACCGGGGCGTCGTCCTCGTCGGTGCCGATGGACTGCTGCTGTCCTATCCGCATCCCGCCCCCGGTGTGCCGACGCTGCCCGAACTGGGCCCGCGGTGGCCGCTGGAGCGCACCCCCGACGGCGACTACACCGTCACCGACCCGGACACCGGCCACGTCCGGCGCTACGCAGGACCCGAGGGCGTGCCGCCCGGCGGGGACGGCGAGGCGCCGCTGACCGAGATCTCCGACCGCAACGGCCACCGCCTCACCTTCACCTACGACACCGACGGCACCCCCACGGGCATCGTCCACGACGGCGGCTATCACCTGACGTTCGCCACCGAGGGCGGGCGGATCACCGCCCTGCGCCTGGGCGACACCGAACTGGTCCGCTACGGCTACACCGACGGCGACCTGACCGAGGTCACCGGCTCCAGCGGCCTCCCGCTGCGCTTCGAGTACGACAGCGACCACCGGGTCATCGCCTGGGTGGACACCAACCGCCGACGCTACGAGTACGTCTACGACGACCGCGACCGCGTCGTCTCCGAGGGTGGCACCGAAGGCCATGTGTCGCTGTGCATTGACTATGACGGCGCCGGCGCCGGCGCCGACCCGGACACCGGCCACCAGGTCACCGCGGTCCGCACCCCCGAGGGGCACACCACCCGCTATCTGGTCGACGACCGCTGCCAGATCATCGCCGTCACCGATCCGCTCGGCAACACCGTCCGCACCAGGTCCGACCGCCACGGCCGCCCGCTGGCCCACACCGACGCGCTCGGGCACACCACCCGCTACGCCTACGACGAGGCTGGCCGCCTGGCCCGGCTGACCACTCCGGACGGCCACACTCGTACCATCGCCCGCAACCGCCTGGGGCTGCCGGTGGAGATCACCGACGCCGACGGAACGGTGTGGCGCCACACCTACGACGAACGCGGAAACCGCACCGCCACCACAGACCCCGCCGGCCACACCACCCGCTGCACCTACGACGAGCGCGGCGCCCTGACCTCGGTGATCGACCCTCTCGGCGGGACCACCCGGGTCCGCTGCGACACGGCCGGCCTGCCGCTGGAGATCACCGACCCACTGGGCGCCACCACCGTCTACCACCGCGACGCCTTCGGCCGCCCGACCACCGTCACCGACCCGCTCGGCGCCACCACCCGCATGGAGTGGACGGTCGAGGGCAGGCTCGCCGCGCACACCGACCCGGGCGGCGCACGCGAGAGCTGGCGCTACGACGGCGAGGGCAACTGCGTCGCGTACACCGACGCCCTGGGCCAGGCAACCTCGTACGAGTACACCCACTTCGACCTGGTCGCGGCCCGCACCGGGCCCGACGGCGCCCGCGTCGAGTACGCCTACGACACCCGGCTGCGCCTCACCCGGGTGACCGACCCGCAGGGCCTCACCTGGACCTACGAGTACGACCCGGCGGGCCGCCCGGTGAGCGAGACCGACTTCGACGGCCGTACGTCCACCTACCGGTACGACGCCGCCGGCCGGCTCGTCTCGCGCACCAACGCCCTCGGCCAGACGGTCGACTTCACCCGGGACCCCATGGGCCGGATCGTGCGCAAGGCGGCGGACGGCCGGGTCACCACCTTCGGCTGGGACCCGGCGGGCCGGCTGGCGTCGGCCGAGGGCCCGGACGCGCAACTCGCCTTCCACCGCGACCTGATGGGCCGGGTCAAGTCGGAGCTGTCCGGCGGACGGGTCCTGGCTCACACCTACGACGCGCTCGGCCGGCCCGTCCGGCGCGTCACCCCCTCCGGCGCGCTGTCCTCCTTCGCGTACGACGCCGCCGGCCACCGCACCACGCTCAAGGCCGGCGGCCACACCATCGCCTCCGCGTACGACGAGTCCGGCCGCGAGACCACCCGCCGCATCGACCGCGCCGCCACGCTCGCGCAGGTCTGGGACCCGGCCGGCCGGCTGGCCGAACAGATCCTCACCAGCCACCCCCAGCCCGCCGAAGAGGCCGCCACCGTGCAGCGCCGGGAGTACACCTATCGCGCCGACGGCCATCTGACGGGAGTCGCTGACCAGCTGCGCGGCGTCCGCGGCTTCGAACTCGACCCGGCGGGCCGGGTCACGGCCGTCCACGGGCCCGGCGGGCGGGGCGAGAGCTACGCGTACGACGAGACGGGCAACCAGACCTACGCCTCCTGGCCCGCGCCGTTCGCCTCGCACTCCGATGCCACCGGCCCCCGCACGTACACCGGCACCCGTGTCACCCGCGCGGGACGTGTCCGCTACGAGTACGACGCGGCGGGCCGGATCACCTTGCGGCAGCGGAACAGGCTGTCGCGCAAGCCGGACACCTGGCGGTACGCATGGGACGCGGAGGACCGGCTGACCTCCGTCACCACTCCCGACGGCACCGTCTGGCGCTATCTGTACGACCCGCTGGGCCGGCGCACCGCCAAACAGCGGCTCGCCGCCGACGGCGAAACCGTCGTCGAGCGCGTGGACTTCGTCTGGGACGGCTCCACACTCGTCGAGCAGACCACCACCGGGCAGGCCCGGCCCGAGCCGACCACCCTCACCTGGGACCACGACGGGCTCCGCCCGGTCGCCCAGACCGAGCGCGTCACCGACGACATGGGGCGTCGGGAGATCGACCGAAGATTCTTCGCCATCGTCACCGACCTGGTGGGCACCCCCCGCGAACTCCTCGACGAAAACGGCGACATCGTCGCGCGCCACCACGGCACCCTGTGGGGCGCGACCGGCCCCGGGGCGGCCGGGGAGGCGCATACGCCACTGCGCTTCCCCGGCCAGTACCACGACCCCGAAACCGGACTCCACTACAACCGGTTCCGCTACTACGACCCCGAGACCGCCCGCTACACCAGCCCCGACCCGCTCGGCCTGGCCGCCGCGCCCAACCCCGTCGCGTATGTGGCGAACCCGCACGCCTGGGTCGACCCGCTGGGGCTCTGCCCGTGTACGCCGGGCATGTCGCCGACGGGGCGGCCGGACGGCGAGACCGTTCTCAGCGGCCACGGAGCCATCTGGTCGGAAGACACCCGTCCGGGCCGAGAGCTCATGGTCACGGTCCCGAAAGGGACCAGACTCCACCTGTACGTCGACCACGGCGAGATGCTCAAGAATCCGAGGGCCAACCGCATCGAGCTCGGCACTGAGCCGGCGACCCTGGCCGAGGTCGTCGAACCGGGCCAACAGGTGTGGGACTACTCGCTCTTCCCGCCCGACGGTCTGACGATCATGGGCAATCCGGTGATGGTGACGAGGGAGACCCCGCTCTCGCAGCTGCTGCAGCCGAACATGGGCAATGTGCACTGGGCGGCGTGCCGGGAGGTCATACCCTGAGCGGGGGCCCGCTGCCCCCGCTCAGGCCCCGAACCGCGCTCCGCTCAGCCCCGCTCAGCGCTCCGCTCAGCCCCGAACCGCGCTTCGCTCAGCGCTCCGCGGCGAACGCGACCAGCCAGGCCAGTGGGGCGTTCCAGTTGATCGCCACCTCGTTGGTCGAGTACGAGCCGATGTCGTCGATGTAGCACTTGGCCGCCGCACACCCCGGCAGCTTCTCCTGCGCCACCGGGTCTTGCAGGGCCGAGTCCGGACCGCCCGCGAGCGACCCGGCGGGCGGGTTGGGCAGCGAGGCGTCCGCTTGGTGGGCCCAGAAGCGGTGGTGCTGGTTGTGGGACGCCTGCTCGCCGTAGCCGGACACATAGGACTGGCCGAGCGCGTTGCGGCCGAGCAGATAGTCCAGCGTCTCCAGCGCCCCGTCGCGGTAGCGCCGGTGGCCGGTGAGCTCGTAGGCGACGGCGATGACGGTCGCGTTGTTGCCCACCTGGCCGTTGGAGCCCCACACATAGCCGTCCTCCGGCAGCGGCACCGCGTAGCCCTGGCGGGACATGGCGTCCAGATAGCCGTCGGCGGCCGAGACCACCGAGGCGCGGACACGCGCCCGGTCGTCGGCGGCCAGGCCGTTCGGGACGGTGGCCAGGGTGATCCGGCCGAGGGCCGCGGTGTCGGGCCAGGCGAAGCCGAGCGGGGTGAAGGCGTCGGCCGAGGTGTGGAAGGGCGAGGAGGTGACCGCGTCCCGGTACGGGCTCTCCCCGGTGGTCGCGTACAGCTCGGCCGCTGCCCAGTAGAACTCGTCGTCGACCCGCGTGTCCCCGTACGCCCCGCCACCGGTGCCGTCCGAATCCGGGGCGAGCACGTTCGGGTTGGCCTTCGCCGCGGTCCAGGCGCGGCGGGCGGAGGCCAGACAGCGGGCGGCGAAGGTCTTGTCGTACGGCGCGAACACCCGGGCGCACTGGGCCGCCACCGCCGCCAGGTTGAGCGTGGCGGCGGTCGACGGGGCGTGCAGCTCGCGCGGCTGGGAGTCCTGCTCGGGCCGGGTCGGCAGACCGGTCCACTGCGCGTCATGGATCTTGTGGAAGGCCATGCCCGCCCGCGGCTTGCCCTCCGGGATCTGCATCCGCATCAGGAACTCCAGCTCCCAGCGGGCCTCGTCCAGCACATCGGGGACGCGGTTGCCGCGCTCGGGCACCCGCAGCGTGGCGTCCCCGAGCGCCGACTCGTGCCCCGAGCGCTTGGCGCGCTCGAAGGAGTTCACCGTCTGCCATACCGCGATGCCGCCGTTGACCACGTACTTGCCCTGGTCACCGGCGTCGTACCAGCCGCCGCGGACATCCCGGGAGTAGTCGCACACCCCGGTCTGGCACGGGACACTGGTGTCCCCCTTGTTCGGCGCGATACCCAGGTGTCCTGCGGGCCGGGCGTACGCCGCCCCCGCCAGCGACGCCTGGATCGGGATGCCGCTGCGCTGCTGGTAGAAGAAGGACATCGCGTCCGAGCGCAGCGCGTCGTACAGATCCGCGCGGATGTCGAAGGGATGGCTCGCCTGGCCGTCCACGGTGAGCGTGTAACCGGTGCCCGTGCCCTGGTACGTGGAGAAGTCGACCAGGTGCGTGGCGTCGCCCGAAGCGGTGTCGGCACCGTGCACGGTGGTGGTGCCGGAGGCGGCCACCGCGCCCGTGGCGTCCCGCAGCTGCCAGGGCAGCGCGGTGGTGGCGGGGGTGACTACGGTGGCGCGCTTGGGGCCGGAGGGCAGATATCCCAGCTGGTTGACCTGGACGGCGGAGGGCGCTGCCGCGGCGGCTGGGGTAGCCGAGGTGGCGGGGGTGGCCGGAGCGGCTGGGGCGGCTGGGGCGGCGATCAGCAGCAGCGCGCCGGCCAGCAGAGCGGCGGCGCCGCGGGCACCGCGCGGGCGGGGGCGAGCGGGCATGGTGGACCTTTCTGTCGCGGCCGGTGTCCGGCCGGCGCGGGTGTCGGGTGGCGGTGTTTCAGGCGTCAGGGTCAGGAGCGGTAGACCGTGGCTTCCTTGGCCGTGGCGCCGATGCCGCCTACGCCCTTGAAGATCCGCCGGCCCCAGCCGGTGAGGGCGGCCGGGTCGAAGTTGGTGGTCATGTCGAGGTATTCGACCCCGCCGCTGTTGCCGCTCCAGGACCAGCCCAGATAGCCGAGCCCGAGCGACTGCGCGGTTGCCATGATCGCGTCCTCGTCCGGGTTGCCGTCGGAGTGGTTATGGCCGAACTCGGCGACCACGATGGGCAGTTTGGCGTTGACGAAGCGGGTCAGATAGTCCTTGACCTCGGCCGCGGTGTCGAACACGCCGTACATGTGGATGGAGAAGACCGTGTTGTGGTCCGGGTCGGCGGCCAGCACCGAGGCCGCGTTGTCGCGCATGGTGAAGGTCCAGTCCTGGCCCCAGTTGGGGGCGTCGGCCATCAGCGCGTTGTGGATCCCGGCGCCGCGCAACTTCGCGATGGCGGCCTTGGTGTCCGCGGTCCAGGCGGTGGCGTTGTTGTTGCCGTACGGCTCGTTGCCGAGGTTGACGACGACGTAGTTCTCCTGACCGGCCAGGGCGGAGCGGACACCGATCCAGTAGTCGGCGGCGCGGGCGAGGGTGACCGCTCCGCTCTGTTCGCCGTAGCCCGTGGTGTCATGGGCCTCCAGCACACAGATGAGCCGGTTCTGCTTGCACTGCGCGACGACGTTCGCCACATCGGCCGTGTCGTTCTTCGTCCAGCGGTCCCCGGTGCTCAGCACCACGCGCACCGTGTTGGCCTTCAGAGCCTTGATGTCGGACAGGGCCTTGGTGGTCCTGGACGCGTACCAGGTGTGGGCGTGGTTGACGCCGCGCATCACGAAGTCGCTGCCGTTGCCCTCGACCAAGCGGCCGTTGCTGACATGTAATCCGGTGGCCGCGTGGGCGGTCGGGGCGAGGGCCAGGACGGACATCAGGACGGCGGCGATGGCGCCGAGTGCGGTGCCGGTGCGGGTGGGGCTGCGCATCATCGACTCCCGGGGGTGCTCGGGGCCCGGTCCGCCGGACCAGGGGTCAGCAGCTTGGTGAGCGCGGGGTACCAGCGCGCGGCTATCTTGTTGTCGCCCGTGGCGTTGGGGTGCACCCCGTCGTAGGTGTCGGTGGCCGTGGAGAAACCGCTCCACTGGTCCACCGCTATCACGGGGGAGCGCGATGTGCTCTTGGTGGCCGCCCATCCGGGGATCTGGGCGTTGAGCGCCGTCACCCGGGCGGCGCACTCCGGACATGAGCCGGGGTTCATGGGGAGGATCTGCGCCACGAGGACCTTCATGTTCGGGTTGCTCTGGCGCATCTGGTCCACGAGCGTGCTGTAGGCGGCCAGGATCCGGTCGGGGGCGATATTGCTCCAGACGTCGTTGGTGCCGAAGTGCATGACAACGATGTCCGGTTGCGTGGCGGAGAGCCAGCCGGGCAGCTGGTTCTGCTGGGCCACGGCCGTCGCCAGGAAGCCGCCGTGGCCCTCGTTGTCGCCGTCGTACGGCACCCCGCAGCCCTGCGGGCCGAGCGTCCCGACGAAGTCGACGGAGGTGTAGCCGGTGCTCTGCAGCTTGTTCCACAGCACCGCCCGCCAGCATCCGGGCGAGCCGGTGATCGAGTCGCCCAGCGGCATGATGCGCACCGGAGCGGCGGCAGCGGTGGCCGCGGTGTCCGACGTGGTGGTCGCGGTGTCCGGTGCGGCGGTCGCGGTGTCCGGTGCGGGGCCTACGGGCCGCAGCGCGGTCAGGGCCAGGGTCAGCGCCGGGATCGCCAGGAGTGTTCTCAGAAGCCTCGTTCTCCGCACGGGAGTTCCTCCTCGGCTCGGTGGGGGGTATGGGAGCGCTCCCAATCGTGTGTAGCCACGTTGCTGAGGTGCGTCAAGAGGCTGGGCGGATGAGAGTGACCGGCCGGTGACGGCCGGTCAGAGTCGTCAAACCGGTCAGAGTCGTCAAACCCGGCGGGCCAGGGTGCGGCGCGCCGTCTCCGCCATCGCCTCGTCCACCATCCGCCCCTCGAACAACACCGCGCCCTCGCCCCGTGCCTGGGCCGCCGTCACCGCCGCCACCAGCCGCTCGCACCGCGCCAGCTCCTCGGCGTCCGGCGAGAACACCTCGTTGACCACCGCCACATGGGACGGGTGGATCACCGTCATCCCCTCGTACCCCAGCGCCCGGTTCTGCTCCGCGAAGCGCCGCAGCCCCCCGAGGTCCGCGACATCCGCCCACAGCCCGGCCACCGGATGCGGGCTGCCCGCGGCGCGCGCGTCCAGCAGCACCCGGGCGCGCAGCGGATGGGTCTCCTCGCCGCCCGGGCTCCAGCGGTAGCCGACCGCGCGCTCCACGTCCCCGCCCGGGGCGGTCAGCGCGCCCAGGTGCGCCACCCGGCCGGCGGCCCGCCCGATGTCGTACGCCTCGCGCAGCCCGCGCGCCGTCTCCAGCAGCGGCACCAGCGCGATCCGCCCCTCGGGCAGGCCCGTCTCGCGTTCGCACCAGGCCAGCAGCCGGTCGGCGATCCGTACGTCGTCGGCGCAGCGCACCTTCGGCAGCACCACGCCGTACAGCCCCGGGCGGGCCACCGCGCGCAGGTCCTCGGCCCCCGCCCAGCCCGACCCGTGATCCAGTGGGTTGATCCGTACGAGCAGCCGCATCGGCGCCGGTGTCCGCGCCGCCCGCTCGACGGCCTCGGCCACCGCCTCCCGCGCCGCCTCCTTCGCGCCCCGCGGTACCGCGTCCTCCAGGTCGAGGATCGCCGCGTCGGCGCCGGCCGCCTCGGCCTTGGGCAGCCAGCCGGTGCGGCTGCCCGGTACGAAGAGCAGCGAACGCAGCGGCTCGCGGTCCCCGTCGTGGTCGATGGAGTGGTCAGATGACACCCTGGCCCTCCAGCTTCGCCAGCCGCTCCCCGTCGATGCCCAGCCACTCCCCGTACACCAGGCCGTTGTCCGCGCCCAGCGCCGGGCCGGTGCGCCACACCGCACCGGGGTTGCGGCGGAAGTGCGGCAGCGCGGCCTGCATCCGGACCGGGCCGAGGTCCGGGTCGTCGACGGTGACGACGTCCTCGCGTTCGGCGTAGACCGGGTCGGCGACGATGTCCGCCGCGCTGAACACCCGGGAGGCCACCACCTCGGCGCGTTCGAAGGCCGCCAGGCACTCGTTTGCCGGGCGCGCCGCCACCCACGCGCGCAGCGCGTGATCCAGCCGCTCCCGCCCGGCGTGCTGCGCCTCCACGGTCGCGTACGCCTCCTCGTCCAGGCCCAGCAGCCGCACCACATTGAGCACCGAGCGGGTGGTGGCCGAGGTGACCGTCAGCCAGTCGCCGTCGCCGCTGCGGTAGGTGTTGATGACGGCGGCGGGCGCGACGGCCAGTTGGTTGCCGGCCCGCTCCGGGGCCGCGCCGAGCTGGTCGTACGCGATGATCTGCCACTCCACCAGCCGGAACAGCGGCTCGAAGAGGGCCAGGTCGATCCACTCGCCGTCGAAGTGCGGATCGGTGTCGCGGCGGTGCAGCGCCGCCAGGATCGCGAACGCGCCCATCAGGCCGGTGACCGCGTCCCCGTGCGAGAACCCGGTGTGCACGGGCGGCCCGTCCGGGAACCCGGTCAGATGCACCACCCCGCTGCGGGCCTCGCCCATCTTGCCGAACCCGGGGGCGTCGGCCCGTGAGGAGGTCGCGCCGAAGCCGGAGATCTGCAGCAGGATCGCCTTGGGGTTGACCGCGTGCACGGCCTCCCAGTCCAACCCCCAGGCGCGCAGCCGCCCCGCGCGCAGGGTCACGATCACCACATCGGCCCAGGCGATGAGGTCATGGGCGATCCGCCGCCCCTCCTCGTGGTGCAGATCCAGGGTGACGGAGCGCTTGTTGCGGCCCGCGACCTTGAACCACAGCGGCACACCGTCGCGCCGGGGCCCCATGGCGCGGGCCGCGTCGCCCGTACCCGGGGGCTCCACATGCACCACATCGGCCCCTTGGTCGGCGAGCATCGCTCCGGCGAGGGGGCCCGCCACGACGTGGGCGAACTCCACCACCTTCAAGCCGGTCAGCTGTCCCTGCTGTCCCTGCTGTCCCTGCTGTCCCCGGGGCCCCTGCTGTCCCTGAGGCGCGCGGCTGTCGTTGTCCATACGGTCCATACGGGTCAGGCTGCGGGGTCGGCCATATGCGGGTCCAGCAATGAACGGGCATCAATTCATGCGGATCTCACAATAGTTCCGGGCGGCCCTTTCACCGCGCTTCGCCGTCCTCCCAGAAGACCCCGTCGGGGAGCCCATGACCCGCGTCGCGGAACTCCTCCAACTGCTCCAGAAAGCGGCGCGCCCCCGGTGGCAGCGCCCGCCGCGCCGGAAGCACCACATGCAGCCGCCGCTCCACCACCGGCTCCACCAGCGGGCGCCGCACCAGCTTCCCCGGGGGCACCAGCGGATGCACCAGGGCGGGCATCGCGGACACCCCCAGCCCGGCCGCGACCAGTCCGCCCACCGTCGCCACGCTCGACGCCTCCGCCGCCGGGTCCGCCGACAGGCCCGCCTGGGCGAAGGCCGCGTCCGTCATCCGGCGCACGCTGGAGTCCGCGCCCACCGCAAGGAACGGCTCGCGGCCCAGGTCCGCCCAGCTCACCTCGGGCTTCTCGGCGAGCGGATGGTGCTCGGGGAGTACGGCGTCGAACCGGTCGCGGACCAGTGGGCGCAGCCGTATCCCGGCCGTACGCCGGGCCACGGTGGACACGGCGAAGTCCGCGTCGCCGTCCACGACCCGCTCGAGCACCGGGCGTTCAAGCCCGTCCAGCAGCCGTACGGTCACCTCCGGGCGCCGTGCGCGGAAGGCGGAGATCACCGGGGGCAGCAGCACGGCCGCCACCGAGGGGAGGGTCGACAGCGCCACCGTGCCGCGCTCACCGGAGACATAGCGCCCCAGCTGTGCCAGCCCCGCCCGGTGCGCGGACAGGATCTGGTCCGCGATGCGCAGCGCCTCGGCCCCGGCCGGGGTCAGCTGCACATTGCGGGTGTCGCGCTCCAGCAGCCGCATGCCGAGCGTGCGCTCCAGGTCCGCGACGGCGCGGCTCAACGAGGACTGGGACACATGCATGTCGGCCGCCGCGGCGGTGAAGCTCGCGGCGCGGGCCACCGCGGCGTAGGCCGCGAGCTGGCGCAAAGTGACGTCCATCATGAAGCGGGAGAGTAGACGCGGGAGGCGCGCGGGGGAACTGTTGCGCTAAACGCATAGAGAGATCTGTGTTCGATGCTGGACGCGGATCTTTCGCCGCTCGGAAACTCATCGGCAACGCGTCCGAGGTAAGAGAAAGCGAGCGGGCCATGTTGGCAGCACTGGGCTTCTGCACGATCGGCGGCTTCCTGCTGCTCACCATGACCAAACGGGTCTCCGTCCTGGTCGCCCTGGTCCTCACCCCGGTGATCACCGCGGTCATCGGCGGATACGGGGACGATCTCGGCCCGATGGCGCTTGACGGGCTGTCCAAGGTCGCGCCCACCGGGATCATGATCGCCTTCGCGGTGCTCTACTTCAGCCTGATGGTCGACGCGGGCCTGTTCGAACCGCTGATCCGCGGCATCCTGCGGATCGCCCGCAGAGACCCGCTGCGTATCACCGTCGGCACCGCCGCCCTGACGGTCTGTGTGGCGCTCGACGGGGACGGCGCGTCGACCTTCCTCATCACCATCTCCGCCATGCTGCCCGTCTACCAGCGGTTGGGTATGAGCCGGCTGGTCCTCGCCGGGGTGGTCGCCCTCGGCGCTGGCGTGATGAACATGGTGCCGTGGGGCGGCCCCACCGCCCGGGCGGCCGCCGCGCTCAAGCTGGACACCTCGGATGTGATCACCCCGCTGCTGCCCGCCCTCGCCGCCGGCATCGTCTGGGTGCTGCTGGCCGCGTATCTGATCGGCCGCCGCGAGCGCCGCCGGCTCGGGGAACTCGACGCGCCGCAGGCCGAGGCGGCGGTGGTCGGCGACGGCCCCGGTACGCCCCGGGTGGCCACGCGGGCCGGCACCGCGCTGACGGTCTTCAACCTGCTGCTCACCGTCACCCTGCTGACCTGCCTGGTGCTGGAGGTCATGCCGCTGCCCGTGCTGTTCGTCCTCGCCTTCGTGATCGCGCTGCTGGTCAACCACCCCGGCTGGGAGGAGCAGCAGGCCCTGCTGGAGAAGCACGGCAACAGCGTGGTGCTGGTCACCACCATGATCTTCGCCGCGGGGGTGTTCACCGGCATCCTCACCGGCACCGGAATGATCGAGAAGATGGCCCAGGCCATGGTCGAGGTGATCCCCGACAGCCTCGGCGGCCATCTGCCGGTGCTGGTCGCGGTCACCAGCATGCCGCTGAGCCTCGTCTTCACCCCCGACGCCTACTACTTCGGCATCCTCCCGGTGCTGGCCGGCACCGCCGACTCCTTCGGCACCGACCCGGCCGAGGTCGCCCGCGCCGCCGTCCTCGGCCAGATGACCACCGGCTTCCCGCTCAGCCCGCTCACCGCCGCCACCTTCATCCTGCTCGGCATGAGCGGCGTACAGCTCGGCGAACACCAGCGGTTCATCTTCCGCTGGGCCTTCGGCACCACGCTCGTGATGACCGCCGCCGCCCTGCTGACCGGCGCCCTGCCGCTGTGACCTCACCTTCAGGAGTACCTGTGCCCAGACCCGTACGCCGGTCAGCCGCGCTCGCGCCGCTGCTGGCCGCGGCGCTCACCGCCGCCCTCGTCCCGGCCGCCACGGCCGCGCCCGCCGCCCCCCGCGCCGGGCTCCCCTCCTACATCAGCGCGCTGAGCTCCGTACGGTACGACGGAGCCGGCGACGACCTGCTCACCGCCGGGCTCGGCTTCTCCGGGCTGAGCACAGCCACGCCGCCCGCCCCGGCCGACCCCGACCGGCCCACCGCCGCCGAGCTGCGCCGCCAGGCCATCTGGGCCTCCGCCGGGCTGTCCGCCGGGTCGGGCGGCGGCCTTGGGCGGCTGTACGGGCCGAACGTCGACCGCGGCCGCCCTGTGCCCGGCGACGGCAAGGTCGCGGGCGTCGAGTACCGCGCCGTGGCGGGCAGCGGCTCACACAGCGTCAGCTTCGTCGTCCAGGTCCCGGACGACTTCGACAGGTCCCGCCCCTGCGTCGTCGCCGCGCCCGCCTCCGGGCTGGGCGGCGTCTACAACATGGTGGGCACCGCCGGGGCCTGGGGGCTGCACCGCCGCTGCGCGGTCGCCTACACCGACAAGGGCATGGGCCCGGCCTTCGACGATCTGCACTCCGGCACCGTCATGGCCTACGACGGCACGACCGGCCCCCGGGCGCAGACGGCGGACCGCGCCGCGTTCGACGCCGGGCTGAGCGACACCGAGCGGGCCCGGTTCGACGCCGAGCGCCCCTACCGCGTCGCGTACAAGACGGCGCATGCCAAGACCAACCCGCAGGCCACCTGGGGGCGCGATGTGCTGCGCTCGGTGGAGCTGGCCCTCGCCCTCCTCGACCGCGACTGGCGCCAGGGCGCGCCCCGCGCCGGCTATACGCCCGCCACCACCACCGTCCTCGCCACCGGGGTCTCCAACGGCGGCGGTGCGGCCGTCGCCGCAGGCGAGGACGACCACGGCGGGCTGATCGACGCGGTCGTCGCCTCCGAGCCGCAGATGAACCTCGCACCGCTGAACGGGATACGGGTCACCCAGGGCGGGCGCGCGGTGCCGGCCGCCGGACTGCCGCTGATCCGGTACGGCTCCCTCGCCTCGCTGCTCCAGCCGTGCGCCGCGCTCACCGAGCCCACCGCGCCCGGCTACTCCTCCCTGGACACCGCGGCCGCCCACCGCCGCTGCGCCGCCCTCGTCGGCGACGACCCCCGGCTGATCTCCCGGCGCGACGCGAAGCGTGCGGGCCCTGACGGGCTGCCCCGGCTGGCCCAGGAGGCCCTGGTACGCGCCGGATACCAGCCGCAGTCCAGCTATCTCCAGCTCGCGCACTACGATCCGCAGACCCCCGCCTCGTACGCGATGAGCTTCGCCCGCGCCTCGGTCGTCGACTCCCTGTGCGGCTACGGCTGGGCCCGCACCGACGCCTCGGGCACCCCCGTCCCGTACCGCACCGCCGAACTGGCCGCCGCCTTCGGCACCAGCTCCGGCCGGGCGCCCGCGCCCGGGGTGCTGATCGACGAGAACTCACCGGGCGGGCCCGTCGCCGACGCCAAGTCCCAAGGCCCGGACGGCCGCCACGACTACAACCTGCGCGGCGAGAGCTGCGTCTACCGGCTGGCGTTCAACAAGGCCCCGCGCGCCGAAGGGGAGTGGGCGGCGCGGCTCGCCGAGGGTCTTGACGCCACCCGGCGCACCGGCGATCTGCACGGCAAGCCCGCGCTGATCGTGCACGGCCGCGACGACACCCGGGTCCCCGTCAACCACAGCACCAGGCCCTATCTGGGCCTCAACTCCCGTGCCCAGCACGGCGCCGGGACCGTCGCCTATGTCGAGGTCACCAACGCCCACCACTTCGACTCCACGGCACCCGGCTTCGACAACCGCTATGTGCCGCTGGGCTACTACTACCAGCAGGCGCTGGACCTGATGTGGCAGCGGCTCACGGAGCGCGGACAGCTGCCGCCCAGCCAGGTCGTACGTACCGTCCCCCGGGGCGGCGAGCCGGGCCACGCCCCGGATCTGACGGCCGCCAACGTCCCGGACATCGCGGACCGCCCGGCCGCCGGGGACCGCGTCAGGATCGCGGGCGAGACGGTACAAATCCCCGGCTGAGCCGACTGACCGCCACGGCCGGACCGCGCGGCCGTCACCGCCAGGCCCTCACCGCCGGGCGGCCGTGGCCGGCCGCCGGGGTTCGATGACCGTGACCCCGGCGCCGGCCGCCGCCCCCATCGCCATCAGCGCCTCCGGCACCTCGTCGAGCCCGATGGTGTCGGTGACCAGCAGATCCGGCCGCAACGTCCCGGCCTCGACCATCTCCATCATCGGCCCGTACGCGTGCGCCGCCATGCCATGGCTGCCCAGCAGCCGCAGTTCGAGCGCGATGACCCGGTCCATCGGCAGCATCGGGCTCCCGGCGGCCGGCGGCAGCAGACCGACCTGCACATGGCGGCCGTGCCGCCGCAGACTATTGACAGACGCGGCGCAGGTCCGCGGGGAGCCCAGCGCGTCCAGCGAGACATGGGCGCCGCCGCCGGTCGCGTCCGCGACCGCGTCCGCCACGGACCCCAGGGTCGAGGCCGCGTCCACGCACACCTCCGCCCCGAACCGCCGGGCGAGGGCCAGGGCGCGCGGTGAGATGTCCACCGCGACCACCCGTGCCCCCGCCGCGGACGCGATCATGACCGCGGACAGCCCCACCCCGCCGCATCCGTGCACCGCGACCCATTCGCCCGGGGCCACCCGGCCCTGCGCCACCACGGCGCGGAAGGCCGTCGCGAAGCGGCAGCCCAGACCGGCGGCCGTGGTGAAGGCCAGCTCGCCGCGGATGCCGACCAGGTT
Source organism: Streptomyces sp. NPDC020845 (assembly GCF_044334165.1). Classification (NCBI taxonomy): domain Bacteria; kingdom Bacillati; phylum Actinomycetota; class Actinomycetes; order Kitasatosporales; family Streptomycetaceae; genus Streptomyces; species Streptomyces sp. NPDC020845. The sequence continues at coordinate 548,295 of NZ_JBIRSJ010000003.1, forward strand.
CACATCGGCGTTCTCGATCGCGACGTAGTCGGCGAAAGAGCCCCAGTGGGTGAAGCCCGGCTGGGTCTGCCGCTCGCACACCTGCTGCGCACCGTCCGCGCAGGCGCCGCAGCGCCCGCACGCGCAGACGAACGGCACGGTGACGCGCTGCCCGGGGCGCCAGTTCAGGACCTCGGGCCCCACCTCCTCGACCACCCCCGCCAGCTCATGGCCGGGTACGTGCGGCAGCCGGATGTCGGGGTCGTGCCCCATCCAGCCGTGCCAGTCGCTGCGGCACAGCCCGGTCGCCTCGACGCGGATGACCGCGCCGCGTCGCGAGGGAGTCGGATCCTGGACGTTCCGGACCTCGGGCCGGTGCCCGAAGGCATCGAAGACCACAGCGCGCATGGACCCGCTCCCTCGCTCAGCCGCACATGGTGGGGGCCGTAGAACCTACACCACGTTCGACTCAGGGCGACCGGCCCCACCCACCGACGGCGGCTCCGCGCCCGGCCGGGTGCCCCAGGCGGACGGCTCGGTGCCCAGCCGGTGGGCGAGCGAACCGCCGTGGGCGACCGAGGACCAGGGCAGCCAGGTCCGCGGCAGGTCCCGTCCGTTCAGCGACACATCGCGCACATAGCGCCGCTCGTCGCTCGCACCGGGCGCGGTGACGGTGAGCGTGCCGCCCTGCCGGGTGCCGTAGCGGCCGATACGGCCAACACGGACCGCCGCCGAATCGAACTGCGTGCTGGAGACGGCCAGGAAGTCGCCGCCGCTCATGGTCGGGTTGGAAGCAGTTCCCGGATGTGTAGGCCGGCGTCGGCCGTTTCGGACAGGTCAGGGTGTTGTGGTCGGCGGTGAATGATCTGGCCGGCGGTCATCTTCGGCCCTTCCTGCACAGATGGGATCAGTTGTTCTCCAATCGCTGTCATGTGCTTCCCGGGGTGTGGGGCGGGGGTTAGCTTCGGTTCGTCGAGATCATCACGGGTGGGTGGGGGTGCAAGGCGATGGGCAAGCGGGCGCGGGGAGCGAAAGGGCGGGAGCAGCGCCCCTACCGTGCGCTGTCCGTCCCGTTCGTGGTCGCCCCGCCCTCCGGGTGCCGCATCCGCACCGGCCTGCACCTCTCGCCCGCCGACGAGGAGGTGCTTCGCGCGGTGGGCACTCACCTTGGCGCTCTGGCGGGGGCGGATCTGGCAGCTCGGGTGCGTATCGGAAACTGGGCCGTGGGCGGCGCGGCAGGGCTTTCCGCCGCATGGTGGCGGGGATCCCGACGGCCAAGTTTCGTGACCGCCTGTCCGGGATGGCCCACCACGCCGGGCTCTCCGTGATCGCGGTCGACCCGGCGTACACGAGTAGATGGGGCGCCCAGCACTGGCTGAACCCCTTGAAGGAGCAGACTTCTACCGGCTCGACGACCGTCGTGAGCGGGCATCATGCCGCCGCGGTGGTCGTCGGCAGACGCGGTCTGGGCCGTACGGCCCGACGCAGGCATGACGGACCCCGCCAAACCCCTGCCACCACCGCCTTGCGGTGTGCTGAGACAGGGGCCGTGCGACCGGAGGATCGCACCGGGACAACCGCCCCCGCAGCGTCGAGTCACCACACCTCAGACCGTACGGAGCGGACAGCTCCGGCACGGACCTCGCGCAGCACCCCCGTGGTGCGTCAGACGCGAGCGCGCCCACCCGGAAAGCACCCGCCCCACGGCCCCAACACCGTTCGGGGCCCAGCATCCACGACCAGCAACTCAAGCTGTCCGGAATGCCCGATACGGCCAATACTGGCCAATCAGCTTAGGAACGGTGCGTGGACCCTAGCACGGGCGCCGCGCCCGGGGGAGTACGGCGAACGAAGCCCGTGCCAGGGCCGCGAGGCTCGGCTCAGCGGTTGTGCCGTTGGCCCTCCGCCAGCTGGCGGGTCGTACGGTCGGCCCCGGAGTTGCGCTGGGCCACCGCCGCCAGGCTCGGGAAGAGCCCGCCGAGGGCGCTGCCCAGGCGCAGTTCGAGCGGCGCGATGTTCACCTCGGCGCGGTCCCGCTCGATGGCGCGCAGGGTCGCCACCGCCACCTGGCGGACGGAGACCGTACGGACACCGGGGGGCGTGGTGGCGCCGGAGTCCGCGAACATCCCGGTGTCGCGGACGAACCCCGGCTGCACCACCGAGACCCCTACCCCGGTGCCGTGCAGATCCTGGCGCAGCCCGAGCGCGAAGCCGCGCAGCCCGAACTTGGACGCGTTGTAGAGCGCCGCCCCGGGGGAGGCGGTGCGGCCCGACAGCGAGCCGATCATCACGATGTGGCCGGAGCCGGACGCCACCATCCGCGGCGCCAGCGCCCTGGCCAGCTGGAGCGGGGCGCGCAGATTGACCTCCAGGGCGCGGTCGACCTCGTCGGGGGCGTAGCCGAGGACTTCACCGCTGGACGGCAGCGCCGCGTTCGCGATGAGGATGTCGGCATCGGCGGCCTCGGCGATCAGGTCGTCCACCTGAGCCCGGTCGGCCAGATCGGCGACGACGGCCCGGGCGCCCAGCCGGTCGGCCAAGGGCTGCAACACCTCCTCGCGGCGGCCGGTGAGCAGCAGCTTGGCCCCCCTGGCCGCGAGGGCGCGGGCCAGTGACTGCCCGATGCCTCCGGTCGCTCCGGTGAGCAGGACGGTCGCGCCGCCGATCCGCATGCGTGTCTCCTCCGCGTAGTGGGCTTGTCCGGGTGGTGGCCGTACGGCCGGTCAGGACTACCGGACGAACGGTACTGCCCGACGGCGCGCGGCTCATGTCACGACCACCCGGGGTCCATGCCGCTCACCCGCGCGATGGCCTCCACCTCCATCCGGTCGCGCTCCTGCTCGGCCCCGAAGTCCACCACCAGCCGCAGGCCATGCGGCCCGAGCAGGCTGGTCAGCTCCTCCAGCTCCCGGCTGAGGGCGGGGGTGAACCGATCCTGGTCGCGCGGGGAGAACGCCACGTCAACACTGCCGCTGTCGCTGCCGCCGTCGCGGCGGTGCACGATGGCGTCGTTGATACCGCGGAGGATGCGCAGCAGGAGGTCGTACGAATCGGGGTCCAGACGGTTCTGGAGCTCGGCCAGCCGGTGGGCGAACTGCTTGGCGCGCTCCAGGAAGTGCTCTTCGTCCATGACACCATCGTGACGAAAACCCGTGCCATACGCGTCAGTTGCAGATGATTTTACGGTCGACTCTAGATATTGCCGGTGATTGTGCTGTTCAACCCGTACACTCGGCGGGCGTTGCCCGCGGCCACCAGGGCCGCCACCCGCTCCGCGTCCGCCGCGCTCCAGGCGCCGTCGCGGACCCAGCGGGCCAGAGTTGCGTCCAGGGCCTCCCGGAAGAGCAGCGCCCCGACCGCGTACAGCTCGGGCAGGCCGTAGGCGTCGGTGGAGAAGAGCACCTTGCCGAAGGGGGCCACCTCCAGCACCTCGGCCAGCACCGCCCCCGCCCGCGCCCCGGTGTGCGTCAGGGCCAGGCCCACATCGGCGTACACATGCGGATACACCGCGGCCAGATAGGCGGCGCCGCGGTGGTACGGATAGCCGTGCAGCAGGATCAGCGGGCAGCCGGTGGGGCGCACGGCGCGGATGAAGTCGGTGAGCAGCAGCGGGTCGCAGCGGTCGAGGCGCAGATCGGGGTCGCCGAACCCGGTGTGCAGCTGCAGTGGCAGGGCGGTACGCGCGGCGGACCACAGCAGATGGCGCAGCAGCACCGGATCGGCGAGCCGCGCCGCGTCCGGGTCGCCGCCGTCGGTGCGGGCGGCCAGCCAGCGGTCCGCCGCCGCGCGGAGCGCGGCCGGGGCGGGCGGTGTGGGCGCGAGGTCGAGACCGTAGCGGTAGGCGGCCACCGACTTGAACCCGGCGGCGGTGAGCGCGGCCCCCCGTACGGCGCCGTCGAGCGTGGCGAGGAAGGAGTCGGCGGTCCGTGAGGCGTCCGCGACCCGCTCGGCGAGGTGTTCCAGGCGTACGATCTCGCGCGCCGCGCCTCCGGCGGCCTCGGCCACTTCCTGAGGGCTCATAAGATCCCCGGGCAGCCCGGTGTCCACCAGAAACTCGGTGATACCGGCGGCGCGCAGCAGCCGCCGGGTGACCTCCGCCGCGCCCAGCTCGCGCCGCCGGGCGAGATAGCGCTCGGGCGGGCAGTGCGGCGGAAGACCCAGCAGCGGCGGGCACCAGCGGCGCACCGCGAATCCGAGCTGGGTGTCGAAGTAGCTGGTGCCGGGCGCGGCGGGCGCGTCCGACTCGGTCAGATACGCCTCGAACGCCGCGGCGTCCGGCTCGCCGCGCAGCAGGCCGTGGCAGTGGTGGTCCACCAAGCGGCCCCGGGGAAGTAGGGGTGGGTTCCCGCGTCGTCTGGTCAGGGGGCACCTCCCAGCGGTAGCTGGGGGAGCATCGCAAGGCGGAGGAGCGCCCTCGTACTGGGCGTACTTGGGCGACTCCGACAACGCGGCGAGGTGCCGTGCCAGGCGGCGTGGGGGCGTGCCTCTACTTCCTCGGGGTCGCTTAGGGGCGGCCGGGGCCGTGCCGCGCCGTGGCCGGACATGGCTCAGTACCTCCAGCGGGTGGCCTCGGCGATGTCCTGCGGGCTCGCCCCCTCGAACAGCTCGGCCTCGGCGCGGCGCACGGCGGCGATCGACTCGAAGAGCGGATCGCCCAGCGCCTCGCGGAGCGTGTCCGAGGCGTCGAAGTGTTCCAGGGCGGCGGGCAGCGAGGTCGGCAGCCGCTGCTCATGGCCCGCGTGCACCGGGTCGCCGGCCACCGGAGGGGGCAGTGTCAGACCGGAGTCGAGCCCGGCGAGCCCGGCGGCGATGACCGCGCCCGTCAGCAGATACGGATTGGCCGCCTGGTCGACACACTTGACCTCGGCGTTGGCCCCGCTGGGGTCCTCCGGCGCCCCCGCCACGAAGCGCAGCGCGGCCTCGCGGTTCTCCAGCCCCCAGCACTGATACGCCCCGGCCCAGCGGGAGGGCTCAAGACGCAGATAGCTGGCGGGCGAGGGGGCGCCGATGGCCAGCAGGGCGGGCAGCGCGCGCAGCACGCCGGCCAGGAACGCCTCGCTGGTCGCCGTCATACCGCACGGCCCGTCCCCGTCGCGGCACAGATCGCGCTCGCCCTGCCACAGGCTCAGATGAAGATGGCCGCCGTTGCCGACGGTGTCCGGGGTGACCACGGGCGCGAACGACGGCGCCAGGCCGTGCTGTGCGCTTACGCCCCGGATGGTCTGGCGCACCAGCACGGCGAGATCGGCCGCGCCGACCGGGCCCGCGGGCGCCACGGACACCTCGAACTGCCCCTGCGCGTACTCGGGGTGAATCTGCAACACCTCGACCCGCTGGGCCTGGAGGGCGTCGAGCACATCCGCGAGATAGTCGGAGAGATCCACCAGGCGGCTCATCCCGTAGGCGGGCCCGGCGGTGGGGTAGCGCGGCTCCGACTCCGGCGCGTCGGCGGTGGCGACGACCCACTCGGTCTCGAAGCCCATGAGCACCCCAAGGCCGCGCTCCCGGGCCCGCTCGGCCATCCGGTGCGCGAACCGGCGCTGGCATACCGGGTGTTCCCGCCCGCTCACGTCGTACCGGTCCGCCGGGGCCCAGGCCCAGCGGGGCTGGGCGGCCAACGGGGTGAGCCGGTCGAGGTCGGGGAAGAGCCGCAGATCGCCGTCGGGGCCGCCGATGTGGCGGCTGGTGGTCATGGAGTCGTCCACCAGGAAGACATCGAAAACGGGGGACATGCCGACGCCCCACTGCGCGGCGTGTTCGAGCCGGGCGGTGGGGACGGCCTTGACGCGGGTGAGGCCCGCGTTGTCCACCCAGGTCAGCGCGGTGCCGACGATCCCCTGGGCGGCCAGCTCCCCGGCTGCCTCGCGTGCCCGGGCCCGAGCCTGTGCGCGGTGTTCGGTGTCCACGGGCGGCTCCTGTCCGGGGTGCGCTCATCCGGTGTGTTCGCGGGTCATCGAGGTCTAACGCGCGTGGCTCACAAGCGTTACGATTGATGACATGTCCAGAACAAATCCGGAAACCTTACACTCGGGAGCCGACCAGTGATCAAACGCAGGACCGTACTCGCCGGCGCCCTGGGCCTCACCGGCGGCCTCGCACTCGGCACCGCCGCGGAAGCGGCCCCCGCCGACTGGTCCCGGGCCGTGGTGGACTCCACCATCGCCCGCAAGCCCGACCCGAAGTCGCTCGGCGGCTGGGGCTACACGCAGGGGCTGTTCCTCTACGGCACCTACCGCGTGTACCAGCGGGTCAAGGAGCCGTCCTACCTCGCGTACATCAAGGGGTGGGTGGACACTTACGTGGACGCGGGCGGCCACATAGACCACAGCTTCAACAACCTCGACGCCATGCAGTCCGGCAACCTGCTGCTGATCCTCCACAAGGAGACCGGCGATCCGCGCTACCGCACCGCCGCCGACCAGATCCGCACCCGCATCACGACCTATCCGCGTACCTCCGACGGCGGCATGTGGCACGCCACCAGCAAGACCAACGAGCTGTGGGCGGACGGCGTGTTCATGGCCCAGCCGTTCCTGCTGCGCTACGGCATCGCGTACGGGGACGAGGCCTACGCGTACGACGAGGTCGCCCGCAATCTGGCCGTGTACTTCACCCACCTCAAGGCGTCCAACGGGCTGCTCTACCACGCCTTCGACGCGGACGGCGACGCCCCCTGGTCGCCCAACCCGACCACCGGCACCTCCGCCTACCACTGGGCCCGGGCCATCGGCTGGACCGCGATGACCCATATCGAGGCGCTGGATCTGCTGCCCGCGGACCACCCGCGGCGCGCCGAGCTCATCGCCAACGTCAAACACCTGGCCAAGGGGTTCGTCCGCTACCAGGACCGGAACACCGGCCGCTGGTTCCAGGTGGTCGACAAGGGGAGCGAGACGGGCAACTGGACCGAGACCTCGGCCTCCAGCATGTACACCCTGATGCTGCACGCGGCGCTGGAGCGCGGTTACATCACCGGTGGCGACTATGTGTCCGCGGCGCGCCGCGGATATCAGGGTGTCCTGAAGAAGGTGAAGGTCAACTCCGACGGGCTGACCGACATCACCGACATCAGCGAGGGCACCAACGTCGGGGATCTGGCCTACTACTTCGGCCGCAAGCGCAACACCAACGATCTCCATGGCCTGGGCGCCTTCCTGCTCATGAATGAGCAGCTCGCGTACTGACCACCCGCACGGTCGCGCTCCGCGGCGGACCGCGGAGCGCGACGTGAGGTGAGGTGTCCGGGCGCCGGTGGCGAAGACTACTTCAGCTCCACCTGGAACACCTTGTCCGCGCCGTCCGGCTCCCCGCCGTTGTTGTCGGCGTTGGTCGTGGACAGCCACAGGGTGTTCTTGCCCGGGACGGTCTCGACGGTGCGCTGCCGCCCGTACTCACTGACGTAGTACGCCTGCGGGGTGCCCGCGGAGGTGCCGTCGACCGGGATCCGCCACAGCCGCTCGCCCCTCAACGCCGCCATGTAGAGGGCTCCGTCGGCGTAGGTGACCCCGCTGGGCGAGGCATCGCCGACCGACCACTGGCGCTTGGGGTTGGTCATCCCGGAGGTGGAGCAGTTGCCCTCGCAGGTCGGCCAGCCGTAGTTCTTGCCCGGCTCGATGAGGTTCAGCTCGTCGTACTTGCTGTTGCCGAGCTCGGCCTCCCACAGCCGCCCCGCCGAGTCCCAGGTGAGGCCCTGCGGGTTGCGGTGGCCGTAGGAGTAGACCAGGGTGCCGAACGGGTTGCCGGGGGCGGGCTTGCCGTCCGTGGTCATCCGCAGGATCTTGCCGTTGAGCGCGTTCTTGTCCTGGGCGAGGTCGGACGTCTGGGCGTCCCCGGCGGTGGCGTACAGATAGCCGTCCGGGCCGAACTTGAGGCGTCCGCCGTTGTGGTACTTGTTCTTCTTGATGCCGCTGACCAGCGTGGTGTAGCCGCTCAGCGAGGAGCCGTCGAAGGTCATCCGGGCGATCCGGTTGCCCTCGGACGCGGTGTGCATGAGGTACACGTAGTGGTCGGTGTTCCAGTTCGGGGAGACCGCGATCCCCAGTAACCCGCCCTCGCCGCTGGTGGTCACGACGTTGGGCACCGTGCCGACCTGGGTCTTGGTACCCGACTGGGTGAGCTTGAACACCTTGAACGAGTCCCGCTCGGTGATCAGCGCCGACCCGTCGGGGAGCCAGCTGAGCCCCCAGGGGATCGACCAGCCGGACGAGACGGTCTTGATACTGGACGGTGCCGAGTCGACTCTGTCGGACGAGGCGTTGCCCGTGCCTGCCGTTCCGACCAGCAGCCCGGCGGCGAGTGCGGCGGCGGTGGCCGCCACCACGAGGTTCCGATGGCTCTTCATCGCGCGTCTCCTCCTACTGGAGCTTGTACGCCTTGAAGTTGCGGGTGAGCAGGTAAGTCGTCTGCAGTCCACTGCTGTTGAGGCTGCGGTAGATGCCCCACTTGGGCCGCAGATAGTTCTTGCCGCGCCACATGTCGAGACCCGTGCGCTTGTACTTGGCCACGGTCTTCCCGTCGGTGACGACCGACCAGTCGATGTATGCCCCGGAGTCGGACGCCTTCACCTCGACCGACACATCGCTCCACTTGCCCTGGATCGGCGACATATCGGCGGCCCCGGCCTCTGTCAGGTTCTCCGCGTCGTCCGAGGTGCGCATCTCGACCTTCGGGCCGTTGTCGTGCTGGTGCAGCGACATGGTGAACAGCGGGGCGGCGACGTCCCCCACCTTGATCTGCATGATGTGGGTGAAGCCGGTGGTCGCGTCCAGCGTGTCCGGCACATACATCTGGTACTGGACCCGCCAGGTCTCGTCCTTGAGGATCTTCACGGCGGCGCCGTTCTGCCGCATGCCCCTGACCTCGTTGCGCTGGCGGTCGGTGCTGGTGTCCACGTCCTTGGGATAGTGGATGTCGGTGCGGAACCCGCCCCCGCTCGGGTAGATATGGGTGACCCCGGGGTGGGAGTCGGCGCGGTCGTCCTCGGCGCCCTCGAAGGAGTCGGCGACGCCGGCCCCCGACGCGGGGCTCCACTTGAGGCTCCAGGAAGCCGTGGGTGCCTGCCGTGTGCGCTCCGCGCCGTGGGCGGCGACTGTGGTGGGGAGGAGCAGCGCGACCGCCGCCGCCAGGGCCGCCGTGGTGCGGGGCCCGGGCAGCCGTTTGCGCTTCATCAGTGATTCTCCTGTCTGACCTTTGGTCATATCCATGAACTGACTGGATATGGAGAGGCCGCGGTGGGGGAGTGACGCATGAGGTGAATCGCTGTTGAGGGGGACTGTAAAGAAACGTTCCTATCCCGTCAACAGCCCGGCGCGGGTTCGTGGTTCTGCCGCGGTTCAGCCGCGGGAGACCCGGAACACCACCGTGCCGTGCGCGGGCACCGAGGCGCTGATCGAACCGGTCGTGGTGCTGGTCGCCTTGGACCACAGGTCCTTGAGCCCGTACGAGGACGAGCCGCCGAGGCCGATCGCGGTGGCCGTGGTGGAGATCGTCTTGGTGGACGAGTTCTCGTTGAGCAGGGCGACCGCCCGGTCGCCGTTGGCCAGTTGCTTGGTGTACACGACCTTGCCGCCACTGGAGGACACGATGGTCGCCTGCTTGCCCAGGGTGTCCTGGTCCACCGCGATGAGGTCGGTGTTCTTCAGGATCGACTGGGTGGTGGCCGAGGCGTCACGGATATCGCTGCCGATGAGCAGCGGCGCCGCCATCATCGCCCAGAGGCTGAAGTGGGTGCGGTACTCGGTGGCGGTCATCCCGCCGTTGCCGACCTCCAGCATGTCCGGGTCGTTCCAGTGGCCCGGGCCCGCGTACTGCGCGAGGTCGTCGTTGATGTGCACCTTGTCGATCATGCTGGACCACTTGTCGCTGATGTCGCCGGTGGTGCGCCACAGATTCCCGACCGGCTCGCCCCAGGTCCACACCTTGGGGTTGGTCTGGCCCCATTCGCAGATGCTGTACGCGATCTTCCGCCCGCTGGCCGCGAGCGCGTCGCGCATGGCCTTGTAGCGCTGCTGGGCGTCCACGCCCTGGTTATTGCAGTTGTCGTACTTGAGGTAGTCCACGCCCCAGGACGCGAACTGCTTGGCGTCCTGCTTCTCGTGGTTCAGCGCCCCCGGGAAGCCGGCGCTGTTGCAGGTCTTGGTGCCGGCGCTGGTGTAGATGCCGAACTTGAGCCCCTTGGAGTGCACATAGTCCGCCACGGCCTTGATGCCGTTCGGGAAGCGGGTGCGGTCGGGCACCAGATTGCCGTCCGAGTCCCGGCTGGGCTCCGCCCAGCAGTCGTCGATGTTGACGTACTCGTAGCCGACGTTCTTGAGGCCGAGCGAGACGAAGGCGTCGGCGACCCCCTTGACCATGGACTCGTTGAACGAGGAGTCGCAGTGCGTGGCGTTCCAGTTGTTGAAGCCCATGGGGGGCGTGCGGAGCAGGCCGTTGTCCAGCGCGGCGGCCTGTCCGGCCCCGGCGGTGAGCGTGAAGGTGATGGCGGCTGCCGCGGTGGTCGCGGTGGCGGTGGCCACCGCGACCAATGAGCGGAGTCCGCCGGATCGTACGTTTCCTCGCATGATCATCTCCTCCGAACGCAGCTGAGGCATCCGTGTGCGATGCATCGCGGAAGGTAGGAGGTGTGGTCTGCCGAGTCAAGGATTGGTACGGGCCAGAAGATGACCAGAGGCCGCTCGGTGGCACGCCTGCGGCTAACTACCTGCGATTTCTGCTGACTTGATAAGTGATAATCCGTCAGGTCGGGCAATAGAGATCGGAGGATTTTTGTGTCCGCCCCATTGACCCGGGCCAAGTGGCTCGCAACTCTTCAACAGAACACCACCCCCGAACACCACCACTCGTCTCCCCTCGCCCGGTACCGACAGCCCCGGGGAAGGAGCCCCATGAGCCGCAGACCGCGCGGACGTCTTCGCGCCTGGCTGGCCACCGCACTGCTCGCCGTCGGCACCCTCCTCTTCGCGGGCCCCGCCCCCGCGCGGGCCGAGGTCGTGCATGCGCGGCAGCAGTGGCTGCGCGACTCCCAGGCCGGACTCTTCCTGCACTGGGGCATGCGCACCTCACCGGGCTACACCAGCTGCTCCGCCTGGGAGAAGGCCGTGACCGACGGCGGCTGGAACGCCGACTACTGGGTCGGCGAGGCCGAGAAACTGCATGCGAAATACCTCGTGCTGGCCTCCTTCCACAGCCGTCTGGGGTACTCCCGCGCCTGGCCGTCCGACATCCCCGGCAGCTGCTCCACCAAACGCGACTTCCTGGGCGAGCTGATCAGCGCCGCCGACGCCCGGGGGCTCAAGGTCGTGCTCTACATGACCGACGATCCGCAGTGGCACGACGAGGGCGGCCATGAATGGCTGGACTCGGACGCGTACTCGGACTACAAGGGGCGCGATGTCGATCTGACCACGCGCGACGGGTTCGGTGAGTTCTCGTACGACAACTTCGTCGAGGTCATGCGGAACTACCCGAAGCTGTCCGGCTTCTGGATCGACAACGACAACGACTACTGGATCGACCACGGCCTCTACGAGAAGGTCCGCGCGGACCGCCCCGGCTGGCTGCTGAGCAACAACAACGAAGACACGCCGATCATGGACACGGTCAGCAATGAGCAGAAGACCGGCATGACCCCGGCCTATGACTACCCGCAGGCGGTCTGGAGCCCCCAGCCCCGGCTGACCGAGGCCTGTTTCAAGCTGCCCAGCAGCGGCGCCTGGTGGTACAGCGGCACCGACTCGGCGGTGGACCAGGCGCTCACCCTCCGCCGGCTGATCGCCAACTCCGGCTCCTCCGTCAAATCGCTCATGGCCGAGACCGCTCAGGTGAACGGCCGGTTCCCGAGCAAACAGGAGGCGTTCAACAACGTCGCCAAGACCTATCTGGACGCCATCTGGGGCTCGCTGAACGGCACCGAGGGCGGCGGCTACAGCTACGGCGGGCTCGCCCCCGGGGCCTGGAACGACGGGGCCCACGGCGTGACCACGGTCTCCAAGGCCGATCCGGATCTGCACTTCGTACACGTTCTGACCAAGCCCTCCGGCACCACCCTGACGCTGCGCGACAACGGCTACCGGGCCCAGCGGATCACCGACTTCCGCACCGGTAAGCAGCTGAATTTCAGCCAGGGCGGCGGCAAGATCACCATCACCGGGATCGCCGACTGGGACCCGTACGACACGGTCCTCAAGGTCGAGACCGACGGCAGGCAGGGCCTGATCCCCGCCGACTCCATGACCGCGAGCGCAAGCTCCTCGGCGAGCGGACACCCGGCGTCCGCCGTCCTCGACGCCGATCCCCAGAGCTACTGGGACAACAACACCAAGCTCCCCGTCTCGCTCATCTTCGATCTGCGCTCCGCCAAGAGCATTCAGTACCTGGCCATCAACCAGCGGGAATGGTCGGTCAGCTACGCCCGCTCGGACACCGAACAGTCCGCCCGCATCCGCGACTACCAGATCCAGGTCTCCAGCGACGGCACCGACTGGGGGAGCGCCGTCAAAACCGGCACCCTCCCCAGCGCCCGCGGCGTGCAGTTCATCGACATCCCCGCCACCACCAAGCGCTATGTCCGGCTCACCGTCAACAGCACCTGGGCCGCCGCCACCGACACCAAGCGCTACAAAAAGCTGCTCATCGACGAGGTGCGGATCGGCTCCGGCTATGCGGGGAAGAGCTCATAAGACCCCTGAACCCCTCGCCCCCTCTCACCCCCCGGCACCCCTTCACCCTCCGTGCGGATCCGCGGGAAACCGTCCCGTGGATCACCCCCAACACACAGGAAGGCAGGTACGGACATGAACGAGACCGTGCAGCGCAACGAACCCCAGTCGAGGCGCACGGCGGAGCAGGCCCGCCCCCGCATCGAGGAGACGGCCTGGCAGACCCCCGACTACGTGGTCGTGGACACCGCGTTGGAGGTCACCGCCTACTCGCTGACCACCCGCTGACGGCGCCGCCATGCTGCTGCGCGTGCTCGGCACCGCGGCGGGCGGCGGACTGCCTCAGTGGAACTGCGCGTGCCCCGGTTGCTCCGGGGCACGCGCCCACCCCGGCCGGCGCCGCCGCCACGCCTCCCTCGCCGTACGGGCCACCGAAGGCCACTGGTACCTGGTCAACGCCACCCCCGACCTCGGCGACCAGATCGAGGACTGCCCGGAACTGCACCCCGGGCCGCGGCCCCGCCAGACCCCACTGGCCGGAGTGGTCCTCACCGACGCGGAACTCGACCACACCCTCGGCATCGCCCGGCTCCGCGAGGCGGCCGGCGGCGTCGACGTACTCGCCACCGCGCCCGTACGCCGCGCCCTGCTCGACGGCCTCCACCTCGGCGATGTCCTGGGCCCGTACACCACCCTGCGGTGGCGTGACCTCGACGGCGATCCGATGCCCCTGGCCGAGGGCTCGCCGCTGACCGTCAGCGCCGTACCGGTCTCCGCCAAACGCCCGCGCTACGCGGCGGACATGGAGGCCGACGTGGCAGGGGACGACGCGTGGGTGGTGGCGCTGCGCCTGGCCGACCGGGACACCGGCGGGTCCCTGCTCTACGCCCCCGCCCTCGCCGCCTGGCCGGACGCCTTCCAGCGGGCGGCCGCCGAGGCGGACTGCGTGATCGTCGACGGCACGTTCTGGGACGACGAGGAGCCCCGGCGCTCCGGGTTCTCCACCCGCACCGCCACCGGTATGGGACATCTGCCCATCGACGGCCCCGGCGGCACCGCCAAGCGGCTCGCCGAACTGCCGGGCCGCTGCCTCTACACCCATCTGAACAACACCAACCCCCTCGCCGACCCGGCGGCGCCCCAGTACGAGGCGCTGGCCGGGCTCGGTCTCGAGGTGGCCGCTGACGGGATGGTGATCGAGCTATGAGCGTCGTACGCGCGGCCGCCGGGCCGCAGACGACGACGATGCCCGCACCTCTGCGCCGCGCGGACGGAGAAGCGAACGGAGTGGCCATGAGCGACGTCGAGGAGTTCGAGGAGCGGCTGCGGACCGTGGCGCGCGAGCGCTATCACGACCGCCACCCCTTCAACATCCGGATGCACCAAGGTGAGTTGACCCCCGATGAGCTGCGCAGGTGGATCGCCAACCGCTTCCACTACCAGCGCTACATCCCCGTCAAGGACGCCCTGATCACCGCCAAGCTGGAGACCTCGGCGCTGCGCCGGATGTGGCTGCGGCGCATCCAGGACCACGACGGCGCGGCCGAGGGCGAGGGCGGGATCGAGCGGTGGCTCAGGCTCGGCGAGGCCGCGGGCCTCGACCGCACCCTGCTGCTGTCCGGCCGGAGCGTGCTGCCGGGGGTGCGGCTCGCCGTGGACGGCTACGTCAACTTCTGCCGGCTGCGCTCCCCGCTGGAGGCGGTCGCCGCCTCGCTCACCGAGCTGTCGGCCCCGGACATCATGCGCACCCGCATCGACGCCTTCGAGCGCCACTACCGGTGGATCGACGGCGACGGGCTCGCGTACTTCCGCACCCGCGAGACCCAGGGGCGCCAGGACAGCCGGGAGGCCCTGGACCTGGTGCTGTCCTGGGCGCGTACCGAGGACGACCGGGAGCGGGCCGTGGCGGCGCTCACCTTCAAATGCGATGTGCTCTGGTCGCTGCTGGACGCGATCGACCACGCCGACCCCAAGGAGGGGCCGTGACCGCCGACACGGCCAAGGAAACCGCCGACACGGCCAAAAAAGCCGACACGGCCAAAAAAGCCGACACGGCCAAAAAAGCCGACACCACCCCGGCCGCCACGCCCCCGTGGCGGCCCGCCCTCGAGCCCACGGTCCACCTCCGCCACGACCGGGTGCGCGACGGGGACCTGCTGGTGCTGCCCGAGCGGGTCGTGGTGCTGCGCGGCACCGCGGGCGAGATCCTGCGGCTGTGCGACGGCATCCGCGACGTGGACGCGATCGTCGCGGACCTGGCCGGGCGCTTCCCCGGCGCCCCCGTGGCCACCGAGGTCCCCGCCTTCCTGGGCCGACTGCGGCGGGAGGGCTGGCTGCGATGACCGGTGCGCCGCCCCCCTGGGCCATGCTGGCCGAGCTCACCCACGGCTGCCCGCTGCACTGCCCGTACTGCTCCAACCCGCTGGAGCTGGTCCGCCGCTCCCGGGAGCTGACCGGCGAGGAGTGGGCCGAGGTGATGCGGCAGGCCGGGGAGCTGGGCGTGGTGCACACCCATCTCTCGGGCGGGGAGCCGCTGCTGCGCACCGATCTGGAGACGATCACCGCGGCCGCCGAGTCCGCCGGGATCTACACCCAGCTGGTCACCAGCGGCGTCGGGCTGACGGCCGCGCGGCTGGCGGCGCTGGTGGACGCCGGGCTGCGCGGCGTCCAGCTGTCCGTCCAGCACTCTGACCCGGGCGCCTCCGACAGGATCGCCGGGCGCCGGTCCTTCGCCGCCAAGGAGCGGGCCGCCGCTCTGGTCCGGGACGCGGGGCTGCCACTGGGCCTCAACACCGTGCTGCACCGCGACAACCTCGACGCCCTCGACGACCTGGTGGAGCTGGGCGCCGCCTGGGGCGCCCAGCGGATCGAGCTGGCCAACACCCAGTTCTACGGCTGGGCCCTGCGCAACCGCACCGCGCTGCTGCCCACCCGCGAACAGCTGGCGCGGGCCCGCGACGCGGTCGAGCGGTGGCGGGAGCGGCTGGACGGCTCGATGGACCTGGTGTGGGTGGTCCCCGACTACTTCGAAGGGGTGGCCAAGCCCTGTATGGGCGGGTGGGGAGCGGTCTCGCTCACCGTGGCGCCCGACGGCACCGCGCTGCCCTGCCCGGCGGCGGCCACGATCCCCGGCCTGGACCCGCCGAACGTACGCGACCACCGGCTGGACTGGATCTGGAACCACTCCGGGGCCTTCAACCACTACCGCGGCGAGACCTGGATGAAGGAGCCCTGCCGCAGCTGTGCGCACCGCGCGGAGGACTTCGGCGGCTGCCGCTGCCAGGCGTACGCGCTGACCGGCGACGCCGCCGCCGCGGACCCGGCCTGTAGGCTCTCCCCGCACCACGGTCTGATCCGCGCGCTCGCCGGAGCCCCTGGGCCCGGGCCGGACGACACCGACGACGACACCGCCGCGGTGGGCCCGGGCTACGTCTACCGCAAACCCGGGCGGGGGTGAGCCGGCCCCGGGTTTGGCGCTGCCGCCCCCGCTTCCGTAAAGTTTCGCCGTTACCCACCCCACCACCACCCAGGGCACCGCCCTTGGAACGGGCTCAGCAGAAAGCGGCAGCGGCGAATGACGGTGACTGAAGAGGGCCGGGCCGAGCAGGCGGGCATCGACCCGGAGCGTCTGGCGACCTGCCTGAGCGTGCTCGAAGAGCTCGACCGGCTGCCGGTCGACCACCCCGACGCCATCGCGGTGCGCCGCGCCACCTCCGGCATCTACCGGACGGTCAAGCAGCGCAGGCGCCAGGAGCGCCGGGCCGCGAAGACGGCCCACGACAAGGCGGTCACCGAGGCCACGGCCACGGGCGCCGCCGACCGCATCGACGACGAGACGCTGGGCCTGGCCCTGACCAGCTCGGTGACCACCCCGATCGCGGGCATCCTGCAGCGGCCCCGGTCCTGCTACACCTGCAAGACCCGCTATGTCGAGGTCGACGCCTTCTACCACCAGCTCTGCCAGGACTGCGCCGCCAAGAACCGGGCCCGCCGCGACGCGCGCACCGATCTCACCGGGCGCCGGGCGCTGCTCACCGGCGGCCGGGCGAAGATCGGCATGTATATCGCGCTGCGGCTGCTGCGCGACGGTGCGCACACCACCATCACCACGCGCTTCCCGAACGACGCGATCCGCCGCTTCAAGGCCATGCCGGACAGCGGGGAGTGGCTGCACCGGCTGAAGATCGTCGGCATCGATCTGCGGGACCCGGCCCAGGTGATCGCGCTCGCCGACTCGGTGAGCGCGGCGGGCCCGCTGGACATCCTGATCAACAACGCCGCGCAGACGGTGCGCCGTACGCCCGCCGCGTACGCGGAGCTCATAGCGGGCGAATCGGCCGCGCTGCCCGCCGGGGAGCTGCCGGACTCCGCCGTTCTGGGTGCGTTCGGCAGTGGCGCGCAGGCGGCCCTGCCGGGGCCGGCGGCCGCGCGGGACAGTGCGCTGAGCCCACAGGACCTCACCGCCCTCGCCCTGACCAGCGGCTCCGCCTCACCCGCGCGGATCAAGGCGGGGACCGCGATCGACGCGGGCGGTCTTGTGCCCGACCTCGACGACACCAACACCTGGATCCAGCGGGTGCACGAGGTGGACCCCGTCGAACTGCTCGAAGTGCAGCTGTGCAATGAGACGGCGCCGTTCATCCTGGTCAGCCGGTTGCGCCCGGCGATGGCGGCCTCGCCCGCGCGGCGCAAGTACGTGGTGAACGTATCCGCCATGGAGGGCAAGTTCAGCCGCGGCTACAAGGGCGCGGGTCATCCGCACACCAATATGGCCAAGGCCGCCCTGAACATGCTGACCCGCACCAGCGCGCGTGAGATGTTCGAGGCCGACGGCATCCTGATGACCAGCGTCGACACCGGCTGGATCACCGACGAGCGCCCGCACCCCGACAAGATGCGGCTGGCGGCCGAGGGCTTCCACGCCCCGCTCGACCTCGTCGACGGCGCGGCCCGCGTCTACGACCCGATCGTGCGGGGCGAGGGCGGCGAGGACCTGTTCGGCTGCTTCCTGAAGGACTACGCCCCCACGGACTGGTAGGCGTACGGACCGGTAGGCGGTCAGTCGGCGCCCTCGACGATGCGGAAGTCCCGGTCCGCGCTGTCGCCCAGCACGGTCAGCGCTTTCTGGTAGTCCTCGCTGTCATGCGTGGCGACGGCCAGCTCGAAGCTGTCGAACTCGATGACGACCGTTCGCTCGGCCACCCCGGCCTCGTGCGCGACGACCTGTCCTCCGAGGGTGAGAAACCGTCCCTTGGCCTTCTCGACGACCGGGACGGCCAGCTTCACATAGGCGGCCGTCTTCGCGGGATCGGAGATCGAGCGGTAGGCGACGACCCAGTAGCCCTTGGACATGAGCGGACTCCTTCGGCTCGGCGGGAGGGGTCGGCAGAGAGGTGACACCGGGAGTGGTCGCAAGGGAGTGGTCACGTGGGCTGGAGGGCGCCCCGGACCTTCACAATCTACCGCTGCCCCGGATGCTCGGCGCGTCCGGAGACCGGGGCCACGTACACGCTCAAGCCGCCCGTGCCGGGCAGGGTGTGCCGGGTCCAGCCGCGGGCCCGCAGCGACGGCAGGCCGTGCCCGGGGGTGTGGCCGAATACCGCGGTCGGCTCATGGGCGGCCCGGCGCAGCAGCGCGGCCGCCGTGGTCGAGGTGTTGTTGCCGCTCACCTCGGCGGAGGCGCAGCCCGCCGCGTAGCCGATCGGCAGCGCGCGCGGGCCGGCCACCAGACACGGCGGCCGCAGCCCCAGCGCCCGCAGTCCGGCGGCCGCCCGCTGGTACCGCTCGGCGGTGGCGGCGGCCTGGCGCGTGGTGTCCGCGAGGAC
Organism: Streptomyces sp. NPDC020845; assembly: GCF_044334165.1. Taxonomy (NCBI): domain Bacteria; kingdom Bacillati; phylum Actinomycetota; class Actinomycetes; order Kitasatosporales; family Streptomycetaceae; genus Streptomyces; species Streptomyces sp. NPDC020845. Next base: position 566,755 of record NZ_JBIRSJ010000003.1, read on the forward strand.
GGCGTACTGGCTGCCCAGCTGCAGCGCCAGTACGAGCCCGAGGGCGGCCGCGACCGGCACCGGCGAGCGCGCGGCCCGTACCGCGCGCGCCGCGAAGGCGGCCAGGGGCAGGGCGAGCAGTGCGTAGGCGGGCAGCAGGAAGCGGGGCGCCGAGTAGTCGATGAGCAGCAGATACGGCACGGCCATCGAGGCGGCGCACACCACCGGCAGCACGGTCGCGGACAGCGCCCGGCCACGCCCGGCGCGGTGGTCTCGTACGGCCACGGCGAGCGCGGTGGCGGCCAGCAGGGGCAGGGCGAGCCACCACAGCGTCAGCTCCGGATGGCGCAGCGGCACCTGGCACGGGCGGCACAGCAGCGGGCCGTTGAGGCTGCGCAGCGCGGTGCCCACGTTGAGCTGCGGCACCATCCCGCCCTCCGTGGCGCTTGAGGCACGCAGCCGCGCCCCGACGCCGCCGAACCGCGCGTACGCCTCGGCCACCCAGGGCGCCGCGCCCAGCGCGAGCCCGCCCAGCAGCGCGGGCAGTGCGGGCCGCCACCGGCGTACGCACACCGCGGCCGCCAGCAGTGGCAGCCCGAGCCAGCCGCCGTCCGGCATCCGCAGCAGCGTGACCCCGGCCACGGCGGCGGCCAGCCACCAGCGGCCGCGCGGCTCGGCCGGGGCCCGCAGAAACCAGCCGACGGCGGCCACCGCGCCGAGCGCCACCCACAGATTCGGCATCACCTGCGACCCGCTGATCTGGGTGATCCACAGCCCGGAGAACAACAGCGCGGCCAGCGCGCCGGTGCCCCGCCCCACCAGCGGCCCCCACACCCGGAAGACGGCATACAGCGCGACCGCCGACAGCAGGGCCAGGACCACCCGCAGCGCCCCGACCGAGGAGGTCGCGGCGACCACGGGCGCGACGAGATAGCTGATACCGCGGGACCGCGGCGCGCTGAAGAAGGCCGCGGGACGGTGCGGATCCACCTGGGAGGCGTAGACGCTCTCGTCCCACAGCAGCCCACCGCCCATATGCGGTACGACCATGGCCAGCTGCACCACGGCGTACACCGCCGCGACGACCGCGAGCCACGGCACCTCCCGCCGAGCCCGCGCCGCGCTCTGCGCGGCGACGGGCCGGCCCACCACCGTCGCGGTCACGGCTCGGCCCGCCCGTCGGCTTCCCACCGGGGCGCGGCGGCGTACGCGGCCACCGCCGCCGCGCCGCGTCGCGCGCGGGCCGCCATCGGGACGCGGCCGCCGCCCGCCGCCGGGCGCGCGGCCCCCCGCGCGCGCCCGGGCATGGGCGGACATGGGGTGGCGCCGGCTCCCGCGAGACCCACGTGGCCTCGTCGGCCTCGCGGGGCGGCGGGCGTTTCGCACCGCGTGGCGGGGCGCCCGGGGCCCCGCGCGATGCGCGTGCCGGGGTGGCGCGGCCAGGTGGCCGGGCGGCGGTCGGTGGGCGGGGTGGTCCGGGGGCCGGGACCGTTCCTCATGGGCGCTTGGCGCCCGTCGCGGGGGTCGCGGGGGCCGGGCGGTGCGAGTGGGTCGCGCGGCGGGCCGCGGTGAGCCAGCGGCGCGCCACCCGCCCCGCGCGGCGGCGCGCGGCTGCCCGGCCGCGCTCCCAGCCGCGGGAGAGGCGGCTCGCCGCCAGGTCCTCGAAAAGGCGCTCGTAGCGCAGGGCGATCGGCTCGGGGTCGTAGGCCTCCGCGCTCTCCAGGGCCGCTGTGCCCATGGCCCGGCGGGCCGGGGCGTCGGCGATGAGGTCCAGGAGCGCGGCGGCGAGGGCGTCCTTGTCGCCGGTGGGGACGAGCCGGCCGGTGACCCCGTCCTGGATGATCTCCGCGGGGCCGAGCGGGCAGTTGGTGCTGACCACGGGGACGCCGCAGCGCATCGCCTCGACGATCGTCATGCCGAAGGACTCGGCGTCCGAGGCGACCGCGACGAGCGACGCCTTGGCGAACTCCGCCTCGATCGGCGAGTGCGGCCCCATCAGCCGTGCGCTTTCCGCCAGGCCGAGCCCGTCGATGAGGGCTTGCAGCCGTTCCTCCTCGGCGCCCCCGCCGTAGATCCGCAGCCGCCAGTCGGGGTGCTTGTCCGCGACCGCCGAGAACGCGTCTATCAGCAGGTCGAAGCGCTTGCCGCGGACCAGCCGGCCGGCCGCGGCGATGACCGGGGCGGTGCCGTCCGAGGGGGCGACCGGGGGCCGGGGGACGCTGTTGGGGACGGCGAGGGTCCGTACGCCCGGCAGGGGCATCTTCGCCCGGTAGACCGCCGCGTCCGCCTCGGTCGTCGTGACGACGGCGTCGAGCGTGCGGTAGTGGCGGGCGAGCTCGGTCCGCAGGGCCTTGCTGTGCGCGTCGTGCCGCAGATGCTCCTGGGCGATACGCAGCGCGTGGCGCGGGGCGAACCGGGCTATGTAGACGTTCGCGCCGGGGCGGGTGCCCACGATCACATCGGCGTCGCTGGTGCGCAGATACTCCGCGACCCGCTCGTCGTGCAGCCGGCTGTACTGGCGGTACCGCTTCTCGGCTGAGGGAAAGTCCCGGGCGGGCTCGCCGAGCCGCGGGTCGTGCGCGTCGAGGCCGCTCGGACGCGTGTCGACCAGCGGGACGAGCCGCACCCGGGGGTCCACGGTGAAGCGCGGCGTCTCACGGTGCCGCTGCATCGAGGCGATCTCCACATCGTGCCGCTCGGCCAGGGCGGCCGCCAGGTTCAGCGTGGTCCTGATCGTCCCGCCGATCGCGTACACGTTGTGGAGCAGGAATGCGATCTTCATGTGGTGTCTTTCCGGCCGGTGACAACACCGGGGAGAGCCCCCCCCGGATCGTTGTGAACACCATGGCGGGGCACGGTAAGCCGGCCGCGAGAACAAGGTGAGAGCAGGGTAAGAAGCCAGGCGGAGCCGCAGCCGGGGAGGGCTCCACGGCGCCCGCACCCCGTCCGGCTTGGCAGACTCGGGGTGTGACGACGTACAACACCGTGCTGCTCGCCGAGGACGACCGGGCCATCCGCCACGCCTTGGAGCGCGCCCTGACGCTGGAGGGCTACCAGGTCACCGCCGTGCCCGACGGCATCGAGGCGGTGGCCGCCGCCCACCGTGAGCAGCCGGATGTGATCGTGCTGGACGTGATGATGCCGGGCCTGGACGGGCTGCAGGTGTGCCGGGTGCTGCGCGCGGAAGGGGACCGTACGCCGATCCTCATGCTGACCGCCCGGGTGGAGACGGCCGACCGGATCGCGGGGCTCGACGCGGGCGCGGACGACTACGTGGCCAAGCCGTTCGACGTGGACGAGGTCTTCGCCCGGCTGCGCGCCCTGCTGCGCCGCGCCGCCCCCTGGGCGGGCGAGGAGGAGACCGGGCCGGGCGACGGCATGGAGGAGGTGGCGGATCTGCGCCTCGATTCCTCGGCCCGGCGGGTCTGGCGGGCGGGGGCGGAGCTGGAGCTCACCCGCACCGAGTTCGACCTGCTGGAGCTGCTGGTGCGCAACAGCGGCATCGTGCTGGACCACACCACGATCTACGACCGGATATGGGGTTATGACTTCGGCCCCGGATCGAAGAACCTCGCCGTCTACATCGGCTATCTGCGGCGCAAGGTGGACCAGCCCGGGCTGGTCCCGCTGATCCACACCGTACGGGGCGTCGGCTACACCCTCAGGGGGGTCTGACCGTGCCGCTTCCGCGCCCGCGGCGCCCCAGATCCAGTCTGCGCGTCACCTTCGCGGTCTCCTTCGCGGCGGTGGCGGCCGTCGTCACCCTCCTGGTCGGCTTCCTCAGCTACGACGCGGCGGCCGGGCTGGTCCGGGTCGACCAGCAGTCCGTCTTCAGCGAGGTCATCCACGATCTGCGGAACCAGGTGCGGCAGCAGCCGCTCGGCTACAAGGACTTCGTCTCCTCCGACCCCGACCACGACGGCCCGAGCGACGATCTGCGCCGCCCGACCCGTACCGACGTCCAGATACTGCGCCCCACGGGCGCCGTCGCCGATGCCGGGAGCCCCGCCCTGCCGGTGGCCGCCGCCGAGCGCCGGATGGCGGCGTCCCGTACGGCGGGCCTGGTGTCGCGGCGGGACGTCGAGATCGGCGAGGAGCAGTTCCGGATGGCCACGGTCTCGCTCGGCGACGGCCGGGGCGCGGTGCAGGTCGCCCAGCAGTCCAGCGATATCGAGGATCTGCTGCGGGAGCTCCAGAAGCGCACCGCGCTGTTCGTCGGCGCGGCCATCGTCGCGGCCGGGCTGGTCGGGTGGTGGCTGGCCGGGCGGATCACCAGGCGGCTGGTGCGGCTGACCGGGGTCGCCGAGAGCGTGGCGGCCACCGGGCGGATGGATGTGGCGGTGCCGCTCGCCGGGGCGGACGAGGTGGGCCGGCTGGGGCGGGCCTTCGACGGCATGCTCGGACGGCTCGCGCGCTCCAAGGACGACCAGCGGCGGCTGGTCCAGGACGCCGGGCACGAACTGCGCACCCCGCTCACCTCGCTGCGCACCAACATCTCGCTGCTGCGCCGCTTCGAGGAGCTGCCGCCGGCGGCGCGCGAGGAGCTGCTGGCCGACCTCGCGGGGGAGACCCGGGAGCTGACCGACCTGGTCAACGAGGTGGTGAGCCTGGCGGCAGGACAGGGCGACGACGAGCCGCGGGTGGCCACGTCGCTCGGCGAGGTGGCCCACCGGGCCGCCGGTCTCGCCCGCCGCCGCACCGGCCGGGAGATCACCGTGACCGCGGACGACACGGTCCTGGAGGGCCGCCCGGCGGCCCTCCAGCGGGCCATCACCAATCTGGTGGAGAACGCGGCCAAGTTCGACCAGGCGGGCACCGCGCCCATCGAGGTGGTTGTCAGGGGCGGCCGGGTGGCGGTCCTCGACCGAGGGCCGGGCGTGGCCGACGAGGACCGCCACCGGGTCTTCGACCGCTTCTACCGCGCGGCCGGGGCGCGCAGCCTGCCCGGCTCCGGCCTCGGCCTGGCCATCGTCCGGGAGGTGGCCGCCGCACACGGCGGTACGGTCTTCGCCGAGCGGCGGCCGGGCGGCGGCGCGGTGATGGGCTTCACGGTCACCGACGCCGCGCCCATCGCATGAGCACCAGGGACCTCAGGGCTTACGGGCCACGCCCGCCCAGAAGGAGACCTCCTCATCGGTGACCGTGACCGGGCCGTCGGGCCACCATCGGTGCGGCGGCACGATGCCCGGCTCGACGAGCTCCAGACCATGAAAAAACTTCTCGATCTCGCTCTTGGTGCGCAGCTGGGCCTCGATACCGCCCTTGCGGTAGATCGCGACCGCCGCGTCCACACTCGCCTGGTCGAAGTCCGGCGAGCTGTGGCTGATCTCGAGATAGCTGCCCGAGGGCAGCGCGTCCATCAGCCGCTCCACGATCTCGTACGTTCCGTACTTGTCGGGGATGAAGTGCAGCGTCGCGTTGATCGACAGCGCCACGGGCTCGCTCAGATCGAGCGTTTCCAGCAGCTCCGGCGAGTCCAGGATGGACTCGGGCTCGCGGACGTCGGCCTGGATGTAGGCGGTGCGCCCCTCGGGGGTGCCGTGCAGCAGGGCCTGGGCGTAGGCGAGCACGATCGGGTCGTTGTCGGCGTAGACCACCCGGGCCTCGGGGGCGATGCTCTGGGCGACCTGGTGGAGGTTGGGCTCGGTGGGAATGGCGGTGCCGATGTCCAGGAACTGCCGGATTCCCGCCTCGCTCGTCAGCCAGCGGGTCGCCCGGTGCATGAAGGCACGGTTGCTCCGGGCGCACGGGATGATGCCCGGATAGACCTCCATCACCTTGCGGGCGGCTTCCTCGTCGACCCGGTAGTGGTCCTTGCCGCCGAGGTAGTAGTCGTACATCCGGGCCGAATGCGGCTTCGTGGTGTCGATGTGCTTGGTGTTCTCGGCACTCATGGCTTACGCGCCACCCCGACCCAGAACGAGACGTCGGCGCTGTCGAGCGCGGGGGGCTCACCGTCGGGGCGCCATAGATGCGGTTCCTGCACGCCCGGTTCGATGAGCTCCAGGCCCTCGAAGAACACCTCGACCTGGCTCCTGCTGCGTACCTTGGCGGGGATGCCGCCCCGGTGGTAGATCTCGATGACGTTCTCCCAGGTCTCCGGATCGAAGTCCGGGGTGCAGTGGGTCAGGATCAGATAGCTGCCCGAGGGCAGGGGTTCGACCAGTTGCCGGACGAGTTCGTACGGCTTGTCCTCGTCCGGGATGAAGTGGAACAGCGCGTTGAGCGAGAGCGCGACCGGCTTGCTCAGGTCCAGCGTCTCGTGCAGCTCGGGGGCGCCCAAGATGCGCTCAGGGTCGCGCACATCCGCCTGGATGTAGGCGGTGCGTCCCTCGGGGGTGCCGGTCAGCAGGGCCTGGGCGTACGCCAGCACGATCGGGTCGTGGTCGGCGTAGACCACCCGGGCGTCGGGGGCCACGGATTGGGCGACCTGGTGGAGGTTGGGCTCGGTGGGGATGCCGGTGCCGATGTCCAGGAACTGCCGGATCCCCGCCTCGCGCGCCAGCCAGCGCGTCGCCCGGTGCATGAACGAACGGTTCTCCCGGGCGCATGTCTTGACGCCCGGGAAGACCGCCATGACATGGGCGGCGGCTTCCTCGTCGACCTGATAGTGGTCCTTGCCGCCGAGGTAGTAGTCGTACATCCGGGCCGAATGTGGCTTCGTGGTGTCGAATTGCAGGGGGCTCATGGTTTGCGTGCCACCCCTGCCCACATGGATATGTCCGCGCTGCGGATGTCCTCGGGGCGCTCGCCGGGATCGGGCTGCCAACGGTGCGGTTCCGAGACGCCGGGGTCGACGAGCTCCATGCCCTCGAAGAAGCCCGCGACCTCGTCCTTGGAGCGCGTGATGAAGGGAATCCCGTTCTCCTTGTAGACCTCGATGACGTTCCGCCAGGTCTCCGCGGAGAAGTCGTGGGTGGAGTGCGACATCATCAGGTAGCTGCCCGAGGGGAGTCCGTCCATCAGCTCGCGGACGATCTCGTACGGCTTCGCCTCGTCCGGGATGAAGTGGAAGAGCGCGTTCAAGGACATGGCCACCGGCTTGTCCAGGTCCAGCGTCTCCAGCAGCTCGGGAGCCGTGATGATCTTCTGGGGCTCGCGGACATCGGCCTCGACATAGGCGGTACGCCCTTCCGGCGTGCCGGTCAGCAGGGCCTGGGCGTACACCAGCACGATCGGGTCGTTGTCGGTGTAGACGACCCGCGCCTCGGGGGCCACGGACTGGGCGACCTGGTGGAGGTTGGGCTCGGTGGGGATGCCGGTGCCGATGTCCAGGAACTGCCGGATCCCCGCCTCGCGCGCCAGCCAGCGCGTCGCCCGGTGGATGAAGCCACGGTTGACGCGGGCGTTGAGCTTGACGGTCGGATGGACGGCCAGGACCTTGGCGGCGGCCTGCGCGTCCACCTCGTAGTGGTCCTTGCCGTCGAGGTAGTAGTCGTACATCCGGGCCGAATGCGGTTTGGTGGTGTCGATCCGGCCGACGCCGCTCTGCTCGGTCATGCGGCCCTCCAGTCTGTTGCGGTACCCGCCGGGGTGGTCAGGTTCGGTTCGGTACGGGTGGTGAGAAGGAAGTCCGCGGCGCCGGCCTTGGCGCCCTGGATGAACTTCTCGATCTCAAGAGGCGTGTAGATCAGCGCGGGGCCGTCGGGGTCGGTCGACTGGCGCAGTGCCACGCGACCGTCGCTCAGCTTGAGGACCTCGACGCAAGCGCCGCCGTTGGGGCCGCTCCAGGGCTTGCGCCAGCCTTCCGCACCGAGGTGCTTGGCCGGCATACCGTTGTAAATGTGATCCACCTGGTCCACGGTCAGAGCTCCTTGCGAATCTCACGGAGGAAGGCCTCCGTGCGTCGCGCCGGGGTGGCCTGGGTGCCCATTCGGTCAAGGGCCTCCAAGTAGGCGGCCACATCAGCGCGTTCGTCGAGATAAGCGGCGCCGGTCAGCCCCTCGGTATAGACGATGTCCGGCAGTTCCGGGATATGGAACCGGAAGAGCTGGAACGGTCCGCCCATGCCCGGATGGGGTCCGGCGGTGAACGGCACCACCTGCAGGGTGACGTTCGGCATCTGGATCGCCTCGATGAGGCGGTCGATCTGCGCGCGCATGATGTCCGGTCCGCCGACGGGCAGGCGGAACACCGGCTCGTCCATGACGACCCAAAGGTGAGGTCCGTCGGGTCGGGTGAGCAGTTCTTGACGCTCCATCCGCAGGGCGACCCGTCGATCGAGCTCCTTGGTGTCGGCCTGCGGGAATCCGATGGTCAGCAGCGCTCGTGCATAGGCTTCGGTCTGCAGCAGTCCGGGGATGAAGTGGGGTTCGTAGGAGCGGATACGGCTTGCCGCGCCCTCGAGGCTCACATAGAGGCTGAACCAGTCCGGCAGCACATCGCGGAAGCGGTGCCACCAGCCGGGTCTGTTGGCGTCCTCGGCCAGGGAGAGGAAGGCGTCGATCTCCTCCTCTTCGGCTCCGTAGGTCTGCAGCAGCTTCTCGACGTACGGGAGCTTCAGGCCGACTTCGGCCTTCTCCATCCTGCGCACCGTCGTCTGGTTGACGTGCAGCGCTCTGGCGGCCTGGTCGTAACTGACGCCGGCTTTCTCGCGTAGATCCCTCAGGCGCATGCCGAGGACCATCTGCCCGACAGTCGGGGCAGATCGCGCTTCACCCACGCCTTACCTCCTCGGACGGTCTCGTGGGCCTCAGTGTGCCATGCTCGGGATGAACCCGAACAGAGTGCTCTGGCTATTCTGCATTTTGCAGAACGCCGCTTGCCAACTGACGCTTACAGCACCGATAGTGATGGGGTGACTGGGCCCAATGTGGTTGACGCGTCGCCGACTTGCGGCATGCGAACCCCCCCACCGTTGGACGGAAGGCGAACGGCCATGGCACTGCCTCAACGCATGACGATGGCCCGCCCCATGCCCCTCGGCGGGCCCCTCGGTGGGCCCTTCAGCGGGCTCGGCACCGGCGTCCGACAGGAGAGGTTCCAGCTGCCCGCGCAGGGCGCGTCCGTGGCCGCGGCCCGCCGCCGGGTCCGCTCCCGGGTGCCGGTGTGGGGCTTCTGTGAGGACACCTGCGACGCCGCGGAGCTGGTGATGTCCGAGCTGTTCACCAACGCCCTCGTGCACACCGGCAGCGAACAGATCCTCTGCGTCCTGCGCGCGGAGGAGCCGCGCACCCTGTACGTCGAGGTGGCCGACCAGGGCGGCGGCTCGGCCGGACCGGCCCCGCGCCAGGCGGGCGCGGAGGACGAGGGTGGACGGGGGCTCGCGCTGGTGCGGGCCATGGCCGCGGCGTGGGGGGACCGGCCGGGGCTGAACGGCGGCCGGGTGGTGTGGGCGCAGCTCAGCGGGGTGCTCTAACACCGCGCGGCGGGCGTGCCCGACCGTACCCGCCCGGTGCCAGGAGCTCGGGATGATCCACAAAAGCGGCAGCCAGGGATGATCCATAAGACACGGCCTAACATGGCCGGATGTCCGCCGTTCCACGTCGCCGCCTTCTGACGCTGGCGGCCGGCGCCCTTGCGACCGGCGCCCTCCAGGGGTGTTCCGCCGATGGCCCGTCCGGCCGGGTCCGGCTGGCCACGGGGCCGCGGGGCGGCCCGTACGCGATCTTCGGCAGTCGGCTGGCCGACGAGGTGCACCGGGCCCACGACCAACTCGCGGTGCGCGTGCTGACCACCGCGGCGAGCGTGGAGAATCTGCACATGCTGGCCGACGGGCGGGCCGATCTGGCCCTGTCCCTCGCGGACAGCGCGGCCGACGCCACCGCGGGCCGCGGCCTCTTCCAGCGGCCGGAACCGGTCGCCGCGCTCGCCCGGCTGTATCTCAACTATCTGCATCTCGTCGTGCCCGCCGACTCGCCGATCAAGGAGCCGGGCCAACTGGCCGGGCGTACGGTCTCCCTCGGCGCCGCCGAGTCCGGCACCTCGGTGACCGCCGGCCGGGTGCTCGCCGCCGCGGGCGTACGCCGCGTCCGCTCCGTACAGCTGGGACTCGGCGAGTCCATCGCGGCGCTGACCGGGCGGGAGGTGGCCGCGTTCTTCTGGTCGGGCGGCGCGCCGACCCGGGCGATAGCGCAACTGGCCCGGCGCCGGCCCGTACGCCTGGTGCCGCTCGGCGGCCTCGCCCCGGCGCTGCGCCGCGAGCACGGCCCCGTCTACGAGAGCGTGTCGATCCCCGCGGGCGTCTACGGCCTGAACGCACCGACCCCGACCGTCGCCACCCCCAGCTATCTGGTCTGCCGCACCGACCTCGCGGCGGATACGGCGCGCGCCGTCACCGGCGTCCTCTTCGAGGCCCGCGCCCGCCTCCCCGTCCCCGACGCCCCCGGCAGCCGGCTCGACGAGCGGTACGCGATCGGCACGGGGACGGTGCCGCTGCACCGGGGGGCGGCGGCGTACTACCGCGCGGTGTACGGCTGAGTGCTCCGCGCGGTACCGCCAGGTCCTGTCGTCAAAGGGGGCGTCCGGCCGCGAGCGTCGTGTGGCGCAGGGGGCACCTCCCAGCGGTAGCTGGGGGAGGCTGATGTCACTGCGGCGTCGGGAGCAGGGCGCCCCCTTTGACGACACGGCCTAGGGCTCGGGCAGCCGCACCTCGACCACCAGGCCGTGCGGCGTGGCGGGCCGCAGGGACAGCTCGCAGTCGGCGGCGCGGGCCAGTTCCGAGGCGATGGCCAGGCCGAGGCCGCTGCCGGGGACATTGCCGTGGCCGGGGGAGCGCCAGAAGCGGCCCAGTGCCGCCTCGAACTGGTCGGGCTCGAGGCCCGGACCGTCGTCGGCGATCCGCAGCACGCCCTGCTCCAGGCGGACCGTGACCCTGCCGCCGGGCGGTACGAACTTCGCGGCGTTGTCCAGGGCGATATCCGCGATCCGGGCGGCCGCGGCGGGCAGCGGCGCGGCGGGCGGCGGCGCGGCCGACGGGCCGGTGTCGTCGAGCTCCACGGTCAAGGTCAGCTCGCGCGCCGCGTAGACCTCGTGCCAGATGGCCAGCCGCCCGCGCAGCGCCGCACGGGCGATCGGTTCGGGCGCCGCCGTACCGGCCTCGACCCGGGCGAGCGTCAGCAGGTCCTCCATGAGCCGCCCCAGCCGGTCGACTTCGGCCAGGGCCTCGGCGAACTCCGAGGTGCCGTCCTCCGTCAGATGCGGCTCCAGGTTCTCCAGCCGCAGCGACAGCACGGTCAGCGGGGTGCGCAGCTCATGGGAGGCGTCCGCGACGAAGGCGCGCTGCCGCTCCAGGGCGGCCGAGACCGCGTCGGCCATCGCGTTGAAGCGGCGCTCCAGGAGCCGTAGCTCGGCCGGGCCGCGGCCGCCGTCGCGCACCCGTGCGTCCATCCTGCCCTCGGCGATGGCGCGGGTGGTCAGGTCCAGCTCGGTGACCGGGCGCAGAATCCACCGCGCCAGCCTCCGGGCGGCGATCAGGGCGCAGAGCACGGCGACCACCGAACCGCCCGCGACCGCGGTCCAGACGAGCGTCACATCGCGCCTGGCCGCCGCCGTGGACACCTTCATGACCACCACACCGGACACCTGCGCGTCCCGGCCCACCGGCTCCGCGACCACGGCCGAGGCGGGGCCGAAGGGGGTGACCAGCGGCAGGCCGGCGGTGGTGCGGCCGGACAGCGCGCGCTCGGCGGGCTCCTTGGACCAGGCCCCGCCGCCCGCCACCCGCCGGCCGTCCCGGTCGCGGATCTCCACCTTTGTGCCGTACAGCTCCTCGTAGCGGGACACCTCCTGGACGAGCCCGGAGGTGTCCCCGTCGCGGATCGCCTGATCGGCCAGCTCCGAGAAGCGGGTGGCGTCCGCGCGCCGCTCCAGCAGCAGCTTGCCGGTGCGGTGCGAGGAGTACGCCAGGGAGAACGGCACGGCGAGCGCGGTCACCAGGCAGGCGATCAGCACCGTGTAGACGCCAAGGATCCTCAGCTGCATCCGCCGGTTCCCAGGCGGTACCCGGTGCCGCGCAGCGTCTCCACCAGCCACGGGCAGCCGGTCTTTGAGCGGATCCCGGCGATGTGCACATCCAGCGAGCGTGAGGCGGACAGCAGCAGATCGCCCCACACCGCGTCCAGGATCTCCTCCCGGCTGCGCACGACACCGGGCTCGCGGGCGAGCAGGGCCAGTACGTCGAACTCCCGGCGGGTGAGGGCGACCGGCCGGCCGTCCACCTCCAGCTGCCGGGCGGCCAGGTCGATACGTACGCCGCCCACGGCCACCACCGTGCCGGACCCGGTCAGCGGCCGGGTGCCGCGCCGTACGACGGCGTCCATACGGGCCACCAGCTCGGCCGTACGGAACGGCTTGACGAGGTAGTCGTCCGCGCCCCCGCGCAAGCCCCGCAGCACATCCCGCTCCTCGGAGCGGGCGGTGAGCACGATCACCGGGACGGCGGAGGCGCGGCGCAGCCGGCGCAGCGCCTCCAGGCCGTCCATATCGGGCAGCCCCAGGTCGAGCAGGACGAAGTCGGCGCCGTCCTTGAGCCGCAGGGCGTCGTCCGCGCGCCCGGCGCGGACGACCTGATGCCCCAGCCGGTCCAGCGTGGCGGTCAGCGCGGCCGCCAGCCGGTCGTCGTCTTCGACCAGGAGTATGTGCATGGGCGTAAGGGTAAACAGCCGCTGTACTGGTCAGACAGGGGTGCGCGCCGCCCGCTCGGAGGTGGCCGGCTCGTCGGCGGGGGCCTTGGTGAGGGAGGTGTCCCGGGTCTCCCGCATGGTCAGATAGACGATCAGCGACACGGCGGCGCAGCCCGAGACGTACCAGTAGAACCCGGACTCCGCACCGGCGTTCTTGAACCACAGCGCCACATATTCCGCGGTGCCGCCGAACAGGGCGTTCGCCAGCGCGTACGGCAGCGCGACGCCGAGCGCCCGGACGTGGGTGGGGAACAGCTCGGCCTTCACCACCGCGTTGATGGAGGTGTAGCCGGTGACGACGACCAGCGCGGCGAGCGAGAGCAGCAGCGCCCCGCCGAAGGTGTCGGTGTGCGACAGCGCGGTCATGATGGGCACGGTGGCCAGCATCGAGCCGACCCCGAAGGTGATCAGCAGCGGGCGGCGGCCGATCCGGTCGGACAGCGCCCCGGCCAGCGGCTGCAGCAGCATGAACACGAACAGGGCGCAGAAGCTGACCAGCGAGGCGTCGGACTTGCTCAGCCCCGCCGTATTGGACAGGTACTTGGTGAGATATGTCGTGTAGGTGTAGTAGGCGACCGTGCCGCCCATGGTCAGCGCGATGACGAGGGCGGCTTCCTTGCGGTGGCGCAGCAGCTCGGCGATGCTCCCGCGCTCGGTCTCCCGGTGGGAGCCGGCCTCCTCGTACACCTCGGTCTCCAGCAGATTCCGCCGCAGCCAGAAGACCACGGCCGCGGCCACGGCCCCGAAGATGAACGGGATGCGCCAGCCGTAGGAGTGCAGCGAGTCGTCGGACATGGTGCGCTGGAGCACGATCAGCAGGCCCAGGCCGATCAGCTGGCCCGCGGTCATCGAGACGTACTGGAAGCTGGAGACGAAGCCGCGGCGGCCGGGCTGGGACGCCTCGGTCAGATAGGTGGCGCTGGCCGCGTACTCGCCGCCGACCGACAGGCCCTGCAGCAGCCGGGCCACCAGCAGCACCCCCGCGCCGAAGTAGCCGACCTGGTCGTAGGTGGGCGCTATGGCGATGAGCAGCGCGCTGGCCGACATCAGGGTCACGGTGAGGGTGAGCGCGGCCTTGCGTCCGCGCCGGTCGGCGAAGCGGCCCAGCAGCCAGCCGCCGACGGGGCGCATGAAGAAGCCGACGGCGAAGATGCCGGCAGTGTTGAGCAGCTGCGCGGTGTCGTTGCCCTTGGGGAAGAAGGCTGAGGCGAAGTAGGTGGCGAAGCTGGCGTAGACGAACCAGTCGAACCACTCGACCAGGTTTCCGATGGAGCCGCCGATGACGGCGCGCCATGGTGTGCGAGCCTGTGGCGCGGAGGATGTGACGGACATGGGGCCTCCTCGAGCATGCGGGTGGATGGCGGCCCGCCCGAGGGACGCCGCCGCGGATGGCAGCTTCCGCGCGGACGGCGGCGGCGTATAGACCTCCGGGGCCAGACCTAACCTGCGCTTAACAAAGACCGTTCCTAGGGACCGAGCGGGGGTGAGTCCTGGTGTCAGGGATGCTCAGCCGAACGCCCCGAACGATGTTGGGCGTTCTGGTTCCCCGCGTTCGCTTCGCATCCGGCGCGCATGGATCGTGTCCGTGGTCCGGGGATGCGTGGGCGGCCCGCGGCCGGAGGCCGCTGATGAGCAGAGCCTCACGCCCAGGGACATCCGGTCGGGCCTGGGCGGTCCGATGCCCCGCACGATCGCTCTGGTCGTGTGGGGGCGGTGCCGTCCGTCGCCGGATCGGGTGTCCCTGGGCGCGCCGTCCGATCGCCACGGCGGCCGCGTCGTGGCGAGTGGTTTTCCTGGTCTTCGCGGTGAGAGGCTTTTGCCAGTTCCGGCGTCAGCTCCCGCTTACGCGCCGCCCACCGATCGGCGCAATGCTCCCAACCGTCCGCGCAGCGCGTCTTGAGGTCCCGCGACGCGAGCGAACCCAGATGCGCGCCGACCAGCGCAAGAGCCTTCTCATCCTGCGCGGTGAGGTGCTTGATCCGGGTACGGATCGCCACTCCAGCCGGGCCGGACGCAACGAACGGCTCGGCGACCTTACGCAACCCGCTCATCCTTCACCCCCGCCCGGCTCCGCCCCGGCGATCCCTTCCCCACATCCAACGAAGCCCGACCGAAGAGGTCACGCATTCGGCATCAGGATTTCCGTTCGCATCCTGAGGCGTTCTGGTGGAAATGCGCGTCACGCCGAAGATTGCACGCATTCACCCTCACGCTTGAGCACACTTCAGCGGCAGCAGTTCCACACCCTTGACGAGGTGTGGGGCCCTTGGGACTGTGGTGATTCCGATTGACTTCTGTTTGCTTGTGTTCGAAGTTTCGGACTTCGGGAGGCAGCCATGCGTGGCATGTCAGCACGGAGCAAGTCAGTACAGGGCGAATCAGCACAGGGCCAATCAGCGCACAGCGAGTCGTACGGACGCAGGCGGTTCCTCACCACGGCCGCCGCCCTCGGCGGGGCCGCGGCCCTGACCGGATGGCCGCGCCCGGCGGCCGCTGCCCCCGCCGCGACCTGGGAGGACGTCATCAACGGCTCCTTCGGGAGCTACAGCGCCTTCGAGTCGGCGTGGAACTATCTGTACCCGTGGGGCTCCGACCACAACGGCAGCGCCCGGATGTACGGCAGCGCGAGCGACCACAACCACATCTATCTCGGCTCCGGCGTGCTGACGCTGAAGGCCAGCCGGATCACCTGGGACGAGGGGACCAGCTCCTCCTCCCCGCATCTGCCGATCCGCTACCACTCGGGCGCGGTGCACGCCAAGAACCAGATCGTGGTGACCAGCCAATTCCCCGACTACGAGGTGAAGGGAGAATTCCAGGCGCCGAACGGCGCCGGGACCTGGCCGGCCTTCTGGCTGACCGGGGTCAACAGTTGGCCGCCGGAGAGCGACATCCTGGAATTCAAGGGCAACTCCAACAACTGGTTCAATACCTTCCGCACCTCCTCGGATGTATCGAGCACCATCGTCGGGGTGTCGTCACCGGGCAACTGGCACACCTATCGCGCCTGGATCACCAAGGTGAACAACACCGACGTCGACATTCACTACTACCTCGACGGGACCTGGAAAGCGGTCCACCGTGGGGCGGGTTTTGTCGGAAAACCTCTGTGGCTCATCATCAACCTCCAGATGGAGGGCTCCTCGGGGTCCTCGGGCCCTAGCGGCGACACGTATTACCGGGCCCGGAACGTCTATGTGGGCCGCAACCGCACATCCTGAAGACGCGCCCCGCCACGAGGCGGTGGCCTCCGGCAGGTCACTCCCATCACTCCCGGAAGCCACCGCCTCATCCGCATGCCGAGGGGTGACGGCAGTTCTCGTCGGCGTCCTCCAGAACCGCCATCCGCTGCTTTCCCCAGGCGCCCAGCGGCTTCAGCGCCGTATTGAGATCCTCGCCGAGTTCGGTGAGTGAGTACTCCACCTTCGGCGGCACCTGGTCGTAAATCTCCCGGTGGACGATTCCATCCGCCTCCAGCTCCCTCAACTGCTGGGTCAGCACCTTTTCGCTCACCCCGGGAACCAGCCGCTTCAATTCACCGAACCGGCACCGCTGGGAATTCAGCGCCCAGATGATCAGCACCTTCCACTTGCCGCCAATGACATCCACGGCCGCGTCCAGGCCACAGACATACGGCCGCTTCCTCATGAACCCATCCCCACTGACCTCAAGGTAAGTACGCACTTTTTAATCCGTACTTGCCCACACTACAGCGGGCCGCAAGGCTGGGACAGGCGCGCCGGGACCGATACGAACAGCAGCATTGAGCAACGGGAGCACCCGATATGAGCGACACCCCCGTGACCGTCCTCGGCCTGGGCGATATGGGCACGGCACTGGCCCGCGCCCTCCTGAAGGCGGGATTCCGGACCACCGTGTGGAACCGTACGGTCGCGAAGGCCGAAGCCCTCGTCCCCGAGGGCGCGCTGCGCGCGGCGACGGTCGCCGAGGCCGTCGAGGCGAGCCCGCTGGTGGTGGTGTGCCTGCTGGACCACGACTCCGTGCGCGGCACCCTCGACCCGGTGGCCAGGGCGCTGACCGGCAAGGCCGTGGCCAACCTGACCAGCGGCACCCCGCGGCAGGCCCGCGAGATGGCCGCGTGGGCGGCGGACCAGGGCGCCGACTATCTCGACGGCGGCATCATGGCCGTACCCCCGATGATCGCGACCCCCGCCGCCTTTGTGCTCTACAGCGGATCCCGGGAGGTCTTCGGCACCCACCGGGCGGCGCTGGACGCCCTGGCGCGGAGCGAATACCTGGGCGAGGACGCCGCGCTGGCCTCGCTGTACGACATCGCCCTGCTCAGCGGGATGTACGGGATGTTCGCCGGAATCCTGCACGCCTACGCGCTGATCCGCAGCGAGGACATCAAGGCGGCCGACTTCGCCCCGATGCTCGGCCGCTGGCTCAACGGCATGTCGGGCGCCGTGGCCGGATACGCCGAGAAGATCGACAGCGGCGACCACGCCCGGGGCGTGGTCTCCAACCTCGCCATGCAGTCGGCCGGGTTCGGCCACCTCGTCGAGGCCGCCGAGGAGCAGGGCGTCAGCCCCGAACTGCTCGCCCCGCTCGGGCCGTTGATGGCCCGGCGGGTCGCCGACGGCCACGGCCACGAGGACCTTTCCGGCCTGGTGGAGCTGTTGCGTACGCGGCCGTGAGCCGGACCTGACCGGCCTTAGCGGTGGTCCTGCAGGACGGCCTCGCCCCGGCTGGACCGCCGCTGGCCGCGTGAGCGGCGGCCGGGGGAGCGGCGGTCGGGGGTCAGACGGTCGTCGGCGCCGCGCGCCGGGCGGGGGATACGGGGGAGCCGGCGCGGGCGGGGGGCGGCGCCGGCTCCGGGGCCACCGGTTCCGGGGCCGCCGGTCCGGTCGTCCGGCCCTCGCCCCTCGGGCCCCTCGCCCGTCCCGGCCGCTCCATCTGTCCCATCTGCCCCGCCCGTAGCGTCCGTCTCCTGCGGCTGCGGGGCGGCTTCCGGCCCGGCCGGGTCCGCGGTGGCACCCTGCTCCGCCGGCTGACCCGACGTCTCCACCCCGTGCACGGTCAGCATGACCAGACCGGTGCCCGCGACCAGCGCCGCCAGCAGGGCCAGCAGGGTGCCGGGGGCGCCGTGGCGGAAGTGCTCACCGAGCGCGGTGACGCCGATGGCCGTGGCGACCACGGGGTTGGCCACGGTCGCCGTCGCCAGCGGGGCGGCCAGCCCCGCGCCCCGGTAGGACGCCTGGGACAGCAGCACCCCGGCCCCGGCCAGCAGCCCGATCATCGCCAGGCTGGGCAGCCCAGAGGCCCAGCCCTCGAACTCCGGCTTCCCCCACTCCAGTTCCACGGTCACGTTCTTGGTGAACACCGACGAGACCCCGAAGGCGGCCCCCGCGGCCACGGCCAGCAGCACGCTGCGCACCCCGGGCCGCCGCGACCAGCGCGCGGCCAGGGCCAGTACGGCGATCGCGCTCACCGTGACCACGGCCACCGTGATCCGGTCGTCCTTCGCCAGCGCTCTTGCCCTCGACGAACCGCTCAGCGAGAGCAGCCCGGCGAGCCCCGTGGTGGCCAGCAGCGCGCCCCGCCACCCGGCCGCGCCGACCGGGCGCCGGACGAACACCGCGGCCATCGGCAGCGCGAAGACGATGGTCAGCGCGCCCAGCGGCTGCACCACACTCAGCGGCCCGTACGCCAGGGCCAGCACATGGAGGACCGCACCGGTCCCGTTGAGCACCACCGCGGTCCACCAGCGGCCGCGGCGCAGCGCTGCGTACGGGCGGGGCGGCGTCGTCGCCGCGACGTGCTCCTGGAGGATGGCGCCGGCGGCGTAGCACACCGCCGAGGCCAGGGCCAGGAGCACGGAGAGAGCCAGGGAGGTCACGTCAGGGCTCCCAGGGCCGGTCGGTCGTCGTCCATGTCCTCACGATGACGGGTTTCGCCCGCCACGTCGTCGTCCCTGAGCCCCCATTGCGCGTACTACCGGCGCAGTACGGCCCGGCGGAAGTGCGCCGTCGCGGCGGTCGTCCGGGCGCGCTGCGCCAGCTCGTTCCCCGGCTCGGCCGGGCGGTAGACGGTCAGGGCGCCGGGCCGTTTCTCGATCACCAGCGCCTCGGCGGGGGATGGAGCGACCTCGCCGTCGAGGGCGCGGACATCCACGTCGTGCAGGCCCGACAGGTCGAGCCGGCGCAGCCGCCGGGTCGCCACCACTCGGGACCGCCCCAGGGTGCCGGTGAGGGCCGCGACCAGCAGCCGGGTGCGGGCCAGCGGCTGGTTTCCGTCGACGGCGCGGACGTCCAGCAGCCCGTCGTCGAGCCGTTCGCGGTACGCCGGGGCGAAGCCCTCCGGCGCATAGCGGCAGTTGCCGACGAACAGCACCCACAGCCGCCGCCCGCGGCCGTTCACCTCGATCTCCATGGGCGTGGCGGTGCGCAGCACGCGGGCCAGCGCGACCGCGGCGGCGGGCCACTTGCCGAGCCGGCCCTCCAGGCTCTCGCGGATCCGCACCAGCTCGGGGTACATCCCCAGGCTGAAGGTGTTGACGAAGTGGCCGCCCGGCCCGTCGCCCGGCAGCGGGGCCACGCGGGCCAGGTCCACGGCGACGGCGTCGCCCTCGGTCACGGCGTGCACCGTGTCCTCGATGGCGGGCACCCCCACGTCCAGGGCGAAGTGGTCGAAGGTGCCGCCGGGGAAGACGGCCAGCGGCAGCCCGCGCTCGGCGGCCAGCGCGGCCGCCGCGTTGACGCTGC
Source organism: Streptomyces sp. NPDC020845 (assembly GCF_044334165.1). Classification (NCBI taxonomy): domain Bacteria; kingdom Bacillati; phylum Actinomycetota; class Actinomycetes; order Kitasatosporales; family Streptomycetaceae; genus Streptomyces; species Streptomyces sp. NPDC020845. The sequence goes on from NZ_JBIRSJ010000003.1 coordinate 586,082, forward strand.
CGTCCCCGCCGCAGACCCCCAGCGCCCCGCCCCGCTCGGCGGCGCGCCGGGCGGCGCGGTCCAGCAGCGGCCCGAGGTCCTGCTCGGGTTCGCGCTCCAGGATTTCCGCGGCGGGCAGCAGCGCGCGCAACTGATCGGCGGCGGTGAGACCGGTCCCCGAGAGGCCGACGCCGGCCTGGGTGTTGACGACCACCACCAGCCCGTCGCCCTCGGGCAGCGCCGGGGCCGAGACGCGCGGCCGGGCCCGCGCCGGGGTCTGTGGCCGCGGTGGCCACCAGCGGCAGGTGAGCGCGGCGGCGCCGACGCCCAGGGCGAGCCCCGCGAGGACATCGCTGGGGTAGTGCACGCCGACGTACACCCGGGAGAAGGCCACCGCGGCGGCCAGCGGGGCGACAGCGATCCCGTACCCGGTGGACTCCAGGGCGACCCCGGTGGCGAAGGCGGCCGCGGAGGCCGAGTGCCCGGAGGGGAAGGAGCTCGTCCACGGCTGCTTGGTCAGCCGGCGGATCAGCGGCACGCTGTCGAGGAGCGGACGGCGGCGGTCCACGGTCCACTTGACCACGGTGTTGGACACGAACGAGGCGGCGGCCAGCGCCCCGACGCCCCGCACCGCGGCCCGCCGCGCGGTCCGGCCACCGACGGCGGCGAGTACCCCGGCCGTACCGAACCACAGGCGGCCGTGGTTGGCGGCGTGGGTGAGCTTGGGCAGCAGGGGATGGGCGCCGCGGAGCCGGCCGGCCGCGACCCGCGCGAACAGCCGTCGGTCAAGATCGCTGATGAATCTCATGGCACATGGGTATCCGGATCGGCCGCCCGCACGCCACCCCGGTGTGCACGGACGGCCGATCCGCCCCTCTCTCCGCGCGCCGCCCGTCAGGAGGCCGGCATCCCCCAGCGCGGCGCCTCCTCACCCGGCCGTACGGGCCGGACGCGCATATCGGGCCGGTCGCCGCGCGCGGTGATGACCGCCTCCTGACCGCGGGCCAGCCGGATCCGGATGGTGCCGTCGCCCGCGGGCTCGTACCGCAGGGGCCGCCCGTGTCCGTCGCGTACCTCGATGTCCCCGCCCAGGGAGTGGCGTACGACGCAGGGCGCGCCCGCCTCGCTGCGCAGCCGCACCCAGCGGGTGGCCCCGCCCTCGCGCGCCGCGCTCAGCAGGAACGCGCCCTGCGTACGGAAGTCGTGGACGACCAGCTCGCGCCAGGCGGCGGGCAGCGCGGGGAAGACACGGATCACCCCGCCCCAGCTCTGGCACACCATGTCGTGCAGCGACTGGGCGGCCGACAGCGGGGTCTCGATGACCGGTCCCGACTCCTTGTACATGGTGTTGGCCTGGATGAAGCGGCGCATCAGCTCACCCAGGTACTTCAGCGCGTCCTCGCCCCGCCCCATCTGGGCGGACATCGAGGCGGCCCCGGTGAAGGTGTAGCCCTGGAGCGCGCCCTCGAAGCCGACCCAGTGGTTGAGCGAGGTCTCGATCAGCTCGCGGTGCGCCGGGTCCTCCCAGGTCACCTCGTACAGCGGGTAGACGGCGAGCAGATGCGAGTAGTGGCGGTGGGACTTGGCGAAGGGGACCCCGGCGCCGATCATGTAGCCGTTCTCGTCGACCGGGTACGGGGTGAGCCGGGTCAGCACCTCCCGCCAGCGCGGCGCCAGTTCGTCGTCGGTGCCCAGCGTCCTCGCCGACTCCAGCAGGGTGGCGCAGCCCCAGCGCAGCAGCATCAGGTCGTAGTTGCAGTCCGGCGCGTTCACGCCGTACTCGGGCGAGAAGGTGGCGGGCAGATGCAGCTTGCCGTCGCTGCCGGGGGTGAGGAAGTGGAGGTAGTAGGTGATGGCCTTGCGCAGCAGCGGGAAGAGGACGTCGCGCAGGATCGCGGTGTCCATGGTGTGGCGGTAGCTCAGCCAGACGTTGTGCAGCGCCCAGGTGAGGTTGCCGACCTCGGGGGTGGGCGGGTCCTGGCCCGGGATGCCGACGGCGTAGCCGCCGTTCGCCACCGCGCCGCCGTTGACCAGCTGGGGGTCGGTGGTCCGCGGGATGCCCGCCGAGTCCTTGCGGTACGGCGCGTCGAGCTGGTTGGAGAGGTTGTCGCGGTACTCGCTCAGCGCCCGGGTCACGGCGTCGAGCTCCAGGTGGTTGGAGCCGTGGATCAGCCAGTACTCCAGCTGCACATTGAGGTTCCACCAGGTGTTCGGCCAGGGGGTGGACTCCAGCCACGGCCCGCAGGTGGCCATCACGGGCGCGTCGGCGCGTGCGGCCGCGGCGACCTTGTAGAGCTGGATCCAGTAGAAGCGCTGCAGCCGCGCGTCCGGGAGGGACAGGAAGCTCTTCCGGTAGTAGGCGTGCCACCAGGGGCGATGGGTGGCGGCGAGCGCGTCGTAGGAGAGCGCGGAGGCCGACCGTACGGCCTTGCATGCGGCGCCCAGGGCGGTGGTCCGCGGGAAGGAGTGCGCCACCGTCACATACAGGGTCCGCCGCCGGGAGGAGTCGCGCTCCCGCCAGGCCGTCACATGCTGCCCGCCCGCGAGCAGGGACTGGACCGCGGTCTGCACGCCCTCGCGCTCCGCCACGACGGCCGGGGGGTTGCCGGTGTAGCCGTCCGGGATCGGCTTGAACGCGACCCGCGGGCTGATCGCCTCGGCCGGGTGGAAGACCCAGCGGAAGGCGGCCTCGCCGGCGCTCGGGGTGACCTCGACGGCCATCAGCGAGCGGGAGTTGTGGACCAGGGCGCGCAGTGTGAGGGTGCCCTTGTCGGTGGTGATGGTGCCGGTCAGTTCGGCGTCGCGCAGCCGCAGCCGCCAGTCGACGGCGGTGATGGTGCCGACCGGCTCCAGGGTGAACCAGCCGATGGGCAGCCGGGCCAGGCCGAACAGCGAGCCGAACTCGGGGCGGTGGTCCTGGACCTCGCTGTGCTGGACGTTGAAGCGGATGGCGTTGGCGCCGCCCGGTTCGGCGTAGATGCCGGAGCCGAGGCGGGCGTTGCCGAGGAAGGGGCCCTCGTACCAGGTCGTCGGCAGTTTCTGCCACACCATGTCGGCGTCGTCGAGGACTTCGGCCCATGGGTCGCGGGCGCCGGCCGCGGCAGGCGCGGCGGGTTCGGCGGCGTACGCGGCGGGCGCCGCGGCGAGCCCGGTGGCACCGGCGGAAGCTGCGAGGGCGCCGCCGAGGACCGATCTTCTGGACGGTGTGGATGACATCGCAGACGTGGTCACGTACATGCCTCCAGTTCGACGCTCTGAACCCTTGGGCATGATGCAGTCCCTTGAGGGGAACCGGAACCCCTCGCGCACGATAAACATCGGATGGACAGGGGGCGGTGACAGGATGATATCGGTACGAAAAGTCGCCAGGTGGGCGAGACCTCGGATCTTCCCTGGCTAGCGCGGACGGCGCCGACCGCCGGATCCACGGCCCCGCACAATGAGTTCGACACCGTGCCGGAACCGCTCCTCGAAGTCCGTGATCCCGTCCGCCCCGGCGGCCAGGGACGGGTACCGCCCGCCCGCGGCGGCCCGCAGCAGCGGCTCCACCCCCAGGGGCGGCGCCGGCTCCTCCTGGCCGAGGCCGAAGGCTTGTCCGGGCGATGGTCGCTGAAGCGCGGACCATAAGCCGCCGGGCTTGTGGGCGGTACGGACCTTCCAGGCGGAATCGCCAGGAATGCTGAGAGTCACTGAAGCTCTTGGTAACGGAAGGCAACGAGGGAGCGACGGTCGAGCAGCCCCTGCCTGTCAGCCGATTGCCGCCGTCGCCCGTCCGCCGCCGAGCGTCGCGGCGAGACGGGCGGCCGCGGTGCCAAGACCCGTGGGGCCGTACGAGGTGCGCGGCGGCAGGCCCACGGGGCGGCGCAGCTCGGACTCCGCATAGCGGGGGGTCTGCCGGTGCCAGACGAGGATTCCGGACATCCAGTTCTGCAGCTCGCGCGTGTGGCCGTAAAGCGTGGCCCGGACCGTCGCGTCGAGCGCCAGATCCTCGACCAGCGCGGGCAGTTCGGTGGAGACGATGCGCTCGAACTCGTGCATCCGGGAGTTGACCAGGTCGGCGACTATGTGCAGGGCCTCGGAGGTGCCGCAGCCGAAGAAGTTCTGGACGACCAGCACACTGTTGTGGATCTCGCCCGAGAACTCGACCTCCTTCCGGAAGGAGTGGAGGTCGTTCAGCAGCCCCACATAGTCCCCGGCCGCGTGCTCCATGGCCTGGACCGGCCGGGCCCGGCACACCTCGGCCGGCAGCGTCCGGCCGTGGGACAGCCCGGACAGGGCCATGGTCAGGTCCGCCCCGAAGGTCTTGCGGCGCATTTCGATGTAGTCGACCGGGTCGGGGACGCGCCGCTCCATCTCGCCCGCGAGCTCCCACAGCCAACTGCCGGTCATGTCCTCGACGGTGGTGCGGAAGGCGCGCCGCGCATCCACCGTCATCGGCCCCGCCGTACGCGACCAGAGGTCGGCCAGGCCCCGCTCAAGACCGGTCACCGGCGTGGGCACGGAGGTGGAGTCCACCGGCATGAAGGCCGACAGCCGCTCATTGCAGACCCGGGCGCCGGCCAGGTCGAAGGCGCGCCCGAAGACCATGGGGTAGTAGTCGTCCGCGTAGGTACCCCAGGTCAGCCAGCCCGTGGTCAGATCCAGCTGCTCGCCGGTGGCATCCGGATGGATACCGGCGGCGGCCAGCGCGAAGTCGAAGGCCCGCAGCTTGTGTTCGTCCCAGACCCCGAAGCCGGGGAGGCCCGGCGGCACATCCAGGATGCCCATCCGCCACCCCCACTCCACGATGTGCCCCCGGGACCGGTCCAGATGAGGGCTCAGCCGCGCCGGATAGGGCATATGGAGATCCGGAACCCGCACCGGCCCGACCACCCGGCGCGGCGGCTGCGCATGGCTCCTGAGCCGGAAGGGCAGGGTGGCCGCCAGCGAGGTGGCGATACGGGCCGCCGAGGTGCCCAGGCCCAGCGGGCCGCCCGGCACCGGGCCACCGGGGTCGCCGGCCCCGCCGCCGTTCATATAGCGGCTGGAGCGCATATGCCACTCATGCCCGCCCGACTGCCAGTCCTGCAGCCCCTTGGCGTAGGTCAGGACGTCCGCACAGGACCGCGGGTCCAGACCGGACTCCACGAACAGCGGCGGCAGCTCGGTGAACACGGTGTGCTCGAACTGCTGGAGCCGCGAGGTGATCAGGTCGTTGACGGCCTCGGCGGCCGCCTGGGTGTCACAGCCGAGGAACCGCTCGAAGACCAGCACGCCGTTGGAGAGTTCCCCCTCGTCCTCGACCTCGCGCTGGTAGGAGAACAGGTCGTTGCGCAGATGTACGGCGTCGGCGAAGGCGTCCCGAAGCACCAGCAGCGGTCGGCTCGCCGCCACCGCCTCGGGCACCTCGGCGCCCGCCGCGTACTCGACGAGCCCGGCGGACCAGGGGGCGCCGCCGACCTTGCGGCGCATCTCGATGTACTCCAGTGGGTTGGCGATCCGGCCCTCGCTGATGTTGGACAGCTCCCACATGCTCTCTTCGAGCAGATGGCGGGTCGCCTCGGCGAACCGCCGGCGCCACCCGCCGGACATGGCCGGTGTCGTACGGGCCCACAGGTCGGCAAGGCCCCGCTCCACCGCGTTCGACGGCTCCTCGGCGGCGCGGGCGGCGGGGAGCACCGGCATAAAGGCCCGCAGCCGGTCGAGATATGCCTTGGCGCCGGCCATGTCCTGACTGCGTTTGAAGCTCTCCAGGAAGTGGTCGTCGAAGAAGAACACCCAGACGTACCAGTCGGTCACCGTGGCCAGCACCTCGGCCGGTGCGTCCGGGTGGGTGTAGGCGCAGAGCAGGGCGTAGTCATGGGAGTCGAAGTCGGCCTCGTCCCAGACGCCCGACCCCTCGATCATCACCATCTCGCGGGCCCACCGCTTTGAGTGGTCCCGGGCCGCCGCCAGATGGGGATTCAGCCGGGCCGGATACGGCTCGTAGAAGTCCGGCAGCTCGAAGGGCTGTGACATCCGCGCCTCTCACCTCACCTCTCTCGTGTTCCGGGACGGACGGTTAGTCGCGGCCGTGGGAGATCTCGACGTTCTCCAGGACGCCGAGCGCGTCCGGCACCAGGACGGCCGCGGAGTAGTAGGCGGTGACGAGGTAGGAGATCAGGGCCTTCTCGTCGATGCCCATGAACCGCACGGACAGGCCGGGCTCGTACTCGTCGGGCAGCCCCGTCTGGTGCAGCCCGATGACGCCCTGGTCGTCCTCTCCGGTACGCATGACGATGATGGAGCTGGTGCGCTCCTTGGTGATGGGGATCTTGTTGCAGGGCAGGATGGGCACCCCGCGCCAGGCGGGCACCTTGTTGCCGTTCAGATCCACGTGGTCGGGGTACAGCCCGCGGGAGTTCAGCTCGCGGCCGATGGCGGCGATGGTGCGCGGATGGGCGAAGAGAAACCGGGAGCCGCGGCGGCGGGTGATGAGCTCGTCGAGGTCGTCCGGGGTCGGCGGGCCGGAGTGGGTCTGGATCCGCTGGGCGTACTCGGCGTTGTGCAGCAGGCCGAACTCGCGGTTGTTGATCATCTCGTGCTCCTGCCGCTCCCGCAGGGCCTCGATGGTCAGCCGCAGCTGCTGTTCGGTCTGGTTCATCGGCTTGTTGTAGAGGTCCGCCACCCGGGTGTGCACCCGCAGCACGGTCTGGGCGACGCTGAGCTCGTACTCGCGCGGATGCAGCTCGTAGTCGACGAAGGTGCCGGGCAGATCGGCCTCGCCGGCATGGCCGGAGGCCACCGCGATCTCGGCCTCGCCGCGCGCGTTCTGCCGCTGCTGGGGGAGCGCGGCGAATTCCGCGACATGCGTCTGGAGTGCGGGCGAGCCCTCCAGGATCGAGGTGAACTCCCGCCGCGGCAGCCCGAGCAGGGTGCCGGCGGTGGCGGCCTTGGCGGTGTACTCCCAGGTCGAGTCGGCGCTGAGCAGACACTGCTCGCCGAACCGGTCGCCGTCGCCCAGCACGCCGAGCCGGGTCGGCTCGCCGTACGGACCGCTGCCGGTCTTGACGATCTTGCCGTGCGCGATCAGATAGATGTGATCGGCCGCGGTGCCCTCCTCCGCCAGCACCTCGCCGGCATTGAAGTCGCGCTGCACGAAGCGGTTGGCGAGCGCCGTCAGCACGCCCACGTCCTCGAAGCCGCGCAACACCGCGAGCTCCCCGAGCTCACGCGGAATGACCTGCACCCGCGAACCGGTCTTCACAAACTCGATGCGGCCGTCCCCGACGGTGTAGGTGAGGCGCCGGTTGACCCGGTACACCCCGCCGTCGGTCTGCACCCAGGGGAGCACCTTGAGCAGCCAGCGGGAGGTGATCCCCTGCATCTGCGGAACGGACTTGGTGGTGGTGGCGAGGTTGCGTGCGGCGGCGGTGCCGAGGCTGAGCTGCTCCTGCCGCTCCGGCTGCGCTTCGCTGGCCGCGTCTACCGACATCAGCCGTGTCTCCTTTGCGTGCGGGGGAAAACGGGGGTTCGGCGCGAACACCCAGCACGCTAGGGGGCGTTGAACGGCGGAGACGCGGACGGCGGATGTGACTCATCAGATCGAATGATCGTGGCAATGCCCGCGTTTAACGATCAGCGTCCTCAGTCGTCGACATCGCCGTCCAGCAGTTCGAGGTCCGGCGGCACCAGCGTCGTCGACTCGACGAGCCCGCGCAGCAGGTTGTGCAGCAGATTGTGGTCGCTGGGCCCCGCGCCGTCCTCCTCGCGCAGCACCGAGTACGGGAAGTCCCCGCCGCGCTCGATCCGCCGGCGTACCGCCCCCACCTTGCGCTCGATCCGGCGCTCGCCCCAGACGCCCTCGCCGCACACATAGTCCAGCTCCATGGCCGCCTGCCGGTACGACAGCGGCCGCGGGCACTCCTCGTACAGCAGATAGTGCTGGCCCAGCACGACCAGCAGCAGCCGCTCCTCGTCGTCGAGCGGCCACCGCTTGGGCGGCAGGGTGGCGTCCTCCTGGCGCGCGCCGCCGCCCCGCTCGTCGTGGTCCGTCACATACAGCTCGACCAGGTGCTCACGGTAGCCCGAGCCCCTGACGAACAGCGGGGTGTACCCCGCTTCCAGCGGGATCGGGCCCGAGCTCGAATGCATCATCCGGCCGCGCGGCAGCCGGACCAGCTGCTGCCCGGTGTTCCGCAGCCACCACTTGCCCTCGCGGTACGTCAGCTCGCCATGGCGGCGGCTCACCCGCAGATCGCCCTCGGCGACGGACAGATCCACATCGGGCCGGCCGCCGCGCCCGAACCGGACGACGCGGCCGGGCACCGGCGGGACGCTGATGTCGGCGATGACCGAGCGCGCGTGGAGCGTGCCGGGCCGGGCGGGTTCGGCGCCGCGCGCCAGGGTATCGGGGCGGTGGCTGTGCATCGCTGCCTCCTTGAGTCGTGCCGTGCCGGGTCCACTGTGCCCCGCCCACGGCGGGACCCCTCCCGCTCGGACCCCTCCCGCTCGGACGTGGGTCAGGTGGTCGGCAACGCGGCGGTGGCCGACCGGGCCAGGTCGGTCGCCGTCTCGCAGGAGGGCCGGTCCTTGGCCCGCGCCCCGCCGACCACCAGGCGCAGCCGCTCGGTCGACCCGTCGTCACGGCTCCGATACGGGCGGTTGAACACATCGACGGTGCAGCTGCCGTCGCCCTCGTACTCCGGCATCACGACGGCGTCGTGTCCGGCGAGCTCGGTGAACCGGGCGTTGTCCGGGATCGAAAGGACGCCCTGGTCGAATACCAGCCGCGCCGTCATACGGTTGGTGCTGCTCTTCCAGTCGCAGGTCCACCGGCCGAAACCGACGTCCGGGTCGCGGGCGTCGATACCCGGAACGACCTCGAGCGCCCGGCCGTCGAGCAGCCCGCAGGCGTCCTGCCGGGCCAGCGAGTCGGCCGGGAACTTCGACGAACGGCGGGGGACCTCGCCCCGGTTGAGCACCCTCACCGCGTGCTCGACGGCGGCGTCGGCGATATCGCACAGCGGCGCCTTGGTGTCGTCGGTCAGCTTCGCCTCGACCCTGATGACGATGTCGCGCACACCCGACAGCACGAGCGTGCGACCGCACCAGCCGCTCTCGGCGGGCTGCGTGACGACGCTGACCTTCCCCGACGTCCTCGCCGCCGCGGTGCTCGGCGGATCTTCGGTGTCGAGGTCCACCGTCACATCGACGATATCGTCGTCGTCCGAACTCAGTACGGCGTCGCAGCGGTCGAAGTTGCCGTACTGCGGGTCCAGTTGGGCCTTGTGTCCGAACCGCTCGAACGAGCCGGTGCTCAGCAGCGCGCACGGATCGACCGTGCGGGGGTTCCCGAGGCCGAAGCCGCCGGCCGTGGCGGGCGGCGATTCGTCGGCGTGGGCCGGGGGGCTGCCCCCGTCCCCGTCGTGCAGCCCCAGCACCGCCGCCACCACGGCGATCGCCACGACCGTGGCCGCCGTGCCCCCGGTGAGCAGGGGGCGGCGCCGCAGCAGCGACGGCAGCCGGGCCGCCCCCGCCGCCGCGTGCTCACCTGGCTCCTCCGGAGGCGGATACGGCCTGGTCACCTCGTCGAGAGGCACCCGCGGCAGCTGGTCCACCGGCCCCGCGACTTCCGCCAGCGCCCGCTGCGCCTCCTCGGCGCCGGGCCGCCGCCCCGGATCGCGTTGGAGCAGCGCGGTGAGCACATCGCGCAGGGGCCCGTCCTCCACCAGGTCGCCCAGCGCCTCGGTCCGGATCGTCCGCCGGGGCCCGCGCGGCGGCGCCTCGCCCGTGACCAGCGCGTAGACCGTGGCGCCGAGCGAGAACAGGTCGGACGCCCGCTCCGGCGCCCCCTGGAAGGCCTCGGGGGCGGCATAGGCGGGGGTGAGGCTGAACGAGCCGCTCGGCGTGTTCGTCGTGCTGCCGTCGATGCGGTACGCGGCGCCGAAGTCGGCCAGCTTGGCGACCCCGTCCTCGGTGATCACGACGTTGTGCGGTTTGACGTCGCAGTGCACGATGCCCTTGGTGTGCAGCGCCGCCAGCGCGTTCGCGACCTGGGCGCCGATGTGGGCCGCGCGCTTCGCGGGCAGCCGGGCCGTACCGTTGAGGCTGCCTCCGGTCACATGCTCCATTACCAGCCAGAAGCTGGCCTTCGGCCCCCAGCCGGCGCGCTCGGCGCCGTAGAGGGTGACCACATTGGGATGGCTGAACTTCGCCAGCGCGCGGGCCTCGGCCAGCAGTTCGTCGAAGGCGGCCCGGCTGCTGTGCTCGGCCAGCGTCCGCTTGAGTACGACGGGCCGGTCCAACTCGGTGTCGACGGCGAACCAGACCGCGCCCCTGCCTCCGTTGACGGGCCCCTTCGTGAGCCGGTATTTGCCGACCTTCCCACCCGGGCGCACTAGAGACACTCCCCCTCACACAGGAACCGGATCGCGCCACGACTGGGCGCGCGCACCGAACTTACTGCGTGAGGGGTCGGGCACACAGCGTTTCGGCCGCACTCACAGAACCCCCGCAACTGTGGAGAGCGGGCGACCCGAGGGCATGCGCGCTTCGCCGTACGCGCGCTTGCGCGCCGAGGCGGTGAGCAGGCGCGCGTACGGCGAGGCGGGGGACGCGGCCACCCCTGCGGACCGCGTCCCCCGCCTGCCCCCTTCCCCCCTGGCTGTTACGGCGCTCCGCCGGGCTCCGGGCCCTCGTAGCCCGGCCGGGACGAGGCGTCGATACCGACCTCGTAGCGGATTCCGGCGTGCAGCCTGTTGCCGCCGACATGGGCTCCGGTGGAGTGGATGGCGAGCCCGATGGCGTGATGGGTGGGCGCGGCGAAGGTGTTCTTGGCGATGGTCACGTTCTGGACGTCTTCGAACATCAGGGCCTGCGAAGCGCGCAGGGTCTCGCAGAAGTTGTCCTTGATGACGAAGTCCGAGGTGGTGCCCCGCCCGTCGCCCTCGCCGTCATTGGGCCCCTCGGCCATCAGGCACATGTTGTCGGCCTGTTCGCAGCGGTTGCCCTCGATGCGCACCCGGTGGCTGGGCGGGGTGTCGCTGGCGAACGTCTGCATGCAGTCGGCGTGGCGGCCGCCGCTGTTGTCGGTGTCGCGCACCGTGTTGCGCGCGATGGTCAGATCGTCGCCGAAGAAGCGGATGCCGTCGCCGTCCCCGCCCTTGGGGCGGATCACGGTGGTGTTCCGCAGCGTGATCCGGTCGCCGGTCAGCTCGACCCCCGGCGCCTGGGGACGGACCGCCCGGAAGCCCTTGACGACCACGTCGTCGGCCTCGACCGTGATCCCCTTCACGGAGGCCCCGCCCCCGGAGTACACGATCGGGTGGTGTGGCGTGCCGCCCGTGGTGATGACCAGCCGGCGCCGGGAGAGGTCGCCGTCGAAGCAGACCACATCGCCCGGCCGCGCCGAGCGCGCCGCGTCGGCGGGGCCGGTGGCGTGCCGGGTGCAGCGCGGGGCCGCGTCCGACCGGGCGGACGTCAGAGCGGAGGACGCGGAGGATGCCGGGGGCGACGCGGCGTCGGCCGCGGTGCTCCACGCCCCGGCCCAGGGTCCGGTCAGCGTGATCAGGAGCGCGAGAACCGAGATCGCGAGAAAGCCGACGACGTGTCTCCAGGTGATCCGCATGCCGGTCACCGTAGACAGGCGCGGTCGGGACCGGTCCCCACCCCGGCGCCGGGCGAACGGCGCGACGCCCCGCCCGGAACCGGTCCGGACGGGGCGTCACGCGCTCACGGGCGCTGGGGGACTGAGCGAATCAGTCCTGCTGCGCGCCCTTGGGGAGCTGGCGCCACTTCACCGTGGTGCTGGAGTTGAACGCCCAGTCGAGCATCTTCTTGGCGTCCGGGTACCGCTTCGGGGCGTTGAGAATCACGCCCACCACCGTCCGCCCGTTGCGCTTGGCGGCGAACACGAGGCACCTGCCGGGCGCGGTACCGGTGCCCGTCTTGATGCCGATCGCGCCGCTGTACGAACCCAGCAGCCGGTTGGTGTTGTTCCAGGAGTACGTCCTCGTCCTGCCGTTGGCCGCCGGCGCCTTCTGAACGGTGTCGACGGACTTGACGACCGTGGAGAGGGTGGAGTTGCCGAGCGCATGCCGGGCGAGCTTGGCCATGTCGCGGGGGGTGGTGTAGTTCTGCCCCCCGTACGAGATGCCGTCGAAGGTGTCGTAGTGGGTCTTGGTCATCCCCAGCGCGGACGCCTTCTTGTTCATCTGGGAGATGAACGACTTGGTGCGCTTGGCCGTGGTGTCACCGGTGCCGAACGTGTCGGCGAGCGCCATGGCCGCGTCGCAGCCGGACGGCAGCATCAGGCCGTACAGCAACTGCTTGACGGTGAGCTTGTCGCCCTTCTTCAGGTCCGCCTTGCTGCCGCCGACCCGGGCGACGTAGTCGATGTACGACTGCTTGACGGCGACCTTCTTGCTGAGATTCAGCCCCCGGCTGTCGAGCACCACGACCGCGGTCATGAGCTTGGTGGTGCTCGCCATCGGCCGCTTGGTGTCGGCGGCCTTGGCCCACAGCTGTTTGTTGGCGGTGTTGTCCAGCAGATAAGCGCCCTTGGCGCTGATCCCCGACGGACCGCCGGCGGCCTGCGCGGTGGATACCGGCAGCGCGACCGATACGGCCGCCGTGGATGCGATGACGGCCGCTCCCCAGCGACGCACCGCGGTTCCCCCTAATCTCCTCATATGCCCTCCATCTTCTAGGAATTTCGCGGGCGAGCGCATCATTCCATCGGGTGACGGAGGGACGGAAATCGGGGCGTCAGTTCGATTGCGCGACCCAGTCGTAGGCGATTTGTGCGTCGAACTCCCGCTGGCCGCCCGAGAAGACCAGCCCGGCCGAGGCGAACGCGGCGCCGTCCTCGCCCGCGTCGCCGTCGGGCGCCTGGCCGTCCGGAACGTAGGGCACCGCGATACACCGCATCCCGGCCCGGTGCGCCGCCTCGACCCCGGGCGCGGAGTCCTCCACCACCACACACTCGGCCGGGGCGGCGCCCAGCAGGCGCGCGGCCTCCAGGAAGACGTCCGGCTCCGGTTTGCCGCGGCCGACCTCCTCCGCCGAGACCCGCACGGCCAGCAGCGAGCCCAGCCCGGTCGCCTCCAGCGCGGCCTCGATCGCGGCGCGGGAGGACCCGGACGCGACGGCGAGGGGGTGCCCGGCGGTGTGCAGCCGCTTCACGAACGCGCGCATCTGAGGGAAGGCCGCGGCGGAGGTGCCCACCAGCTCCAGGTAGTGGCGGTTCTTGACGGCCAGCAGCTCGTCCACGGGCGCGTCGATACCGTACTCGGCGCGCAGGGTCTCCAGGGTCTCGCGCGTGCCGATCCCGATGAAACGGGAGTGCTGCTCCCAGGTGAAGCCGGTGACCCCGTACCGCTCCAGGGTCAGCCGCCCCGCCTCGTAGTAGTGCGGCTCGCTGTCCACGAGCGTGCCGTCCAGGTCGAAGAGGACCGCGGGGGTGCGGGAGGCGCGGGGCGTCATGGGCACCAGCATGCCAAGCGGGACGGTCAGCCCTCCCGGCGGGCTCGCGCCGCGTGGTCCCGGCCGGTCGTGGCCTGGTCCCGCTCGGTCGGGGTCGCCGCCCGTTCCCGCCCGGCCGTGGCTGCCGCCCGCCCCACGGCCTCGACCAGCGGCAGCACCCGGTGGGCCACCCGCTCGCGCAGCGCCATCTCGGTGCGGGTGCGGACCACGCCCGGCAGCTGGATGAGCCGTTGGACGACGTCCTCCAGATGCTCGTTGTCCCGCGCCACGACCCGGGTCAGCAGATCCCCGGCGCCGGTGATCGAGAACGCCTCGATGATCTTGGGCACCTCGGCGAGCGCGTCGCCGACGTCGTCCAGATGGCCCTGGGTGACCTCGATATGGACGAAGGCCAGCACCGGATGGCCGAGGGCGGCCGCCTTTGATCTTGCGCAGTGCGCCGCCCTTCAGGGCGGTGGTGAAGCTCACCCCCAAATTGCTCTGACCCGTACGGGTCCGGAGTGGTGGCCTCGGCCGGCTAAGCGGGGCGTTACTGGTTCTCGATGTATTGGCGTACAGCAGTGGGCGGTGCTCCGCCGCATGCGTCAGGATTCGGATTCCAGCGCGGCGACATAGACCAATTGATACCGTGACGGCATGACCACGGAACGTGTCGGGGAGAAGCGACAGTTCGGGCATCGCGCCCGGCTGGCTCTGACGCCTGCACAGGCCGTGCTCATGGATGGTCAGGCGCACGCGGCCCGCACCTTGTGGAACCTGCTGCACGACTGGTGGACGATGTTGCCCAGGGGCAAGCGTTCCCTCGCGGCGGCGGACGCGGCGATCCGCCAGGCCCGCAAGGAGGTCGACTGGCTTGCCGTGCTCCCTGCGCAGGCCGCCCAGGCTGTGCTCAAGACGTACTTCCAGGCGTGGAAGAACTGCTGGGAAGGCCGCGCGGGTGCTCCCGGGTTCAAAGCCCGCTTTCGCACCGTGATGTCCGTGGACATCCCTCAGGGCCGGGACCTGTGCATCACTCGGGTGCACCGCCGCTGGGGCATGGTCAGCATCCCCAGGATCGGCCGCGTCCGGTTCCGCTGGACCAAGGATCTGCCCGTGGGAAAGCGTGCCAACGCCCAGAACCGGATCACCGGGGCCCGGCTGGTCAAAGACGTGCTTGGCTGGCACATAGCCTTCCGCGTCCAGACCCTCGAACCCGCACCTGAGGCGCACACCGGCCCCGAAGTCGGCATTGACATGGGTGTCACCGTGCCGCTCGCCCTCTCCGACGGCACGACATACGACCACCAGGCATGGCTGACTAGGAGGGAACAGGCCAAGCTGGGCCGGCTGGAGCAGCGGGCCGCGCACCGCAAGAGCTTCCGCAAGCGGGGAGAGCGCACCTCCAACCGCTTGCGGGCCACCTATGACCAGATCGCAGGAATCCGCGCGAGAGCCAAGCGCCGACACCTGGACTGGCAGCACAAGGCCACCACCACCATCGCCGAGAAATACGGCACGGTCGTGGTGGAAGACCTGAACATCACGAACATGGTCAAGAGCGCCAAGGGCACCGTGGAGACCCCGGGGAAGAACGTCGTCCAGAAGTCCGGCCTCAACCGCGCCATCAGCCAGGAGGCATGGGGTCGCACGGTCGAACTGCTGACGTACAAGACCGCCCGCCATGGCGGCACCCTTCACAAGGTTCCCGCCCCCGGCACCTCCCAGCGCTGCTCGATGTGTGGGCTCACCACACCGGGCAGCAGGGAGTCCCAGGCCGTGTTCGTGTGCAAGAACCCCGACTGCGGCTGGGTGGGCAACGCCGACCACAACGGAGCCCGGAACATCTTGCACCTGTACCGGATGGGCCTCGCGCTCATCCCGGCTGCCGGGAGGGCAGTCGTCAGGCGCGCACGCCGCGTCAAGCCCACCACCGCAAGGTAGGCAGGAATCTCCCGGATTCACCCGGGAGATCACTTCAAAGCTGGATGATGTTCTTCGTAACGCTGATGGCCGGACTGCTGTACGGGCTCCTCGGCGTGCTGCACCCGGGGCTGCTGGCGCTGCGCCTGGAGCAGACCGTCATCGGCGCCCTCGGCGCGGCCCTCGCGGTTACGGCAGTCCTGCCGGTCACCACGCACGCCGCGACCGATGCCTGGATCAGGCGCGCCCTGCACTGCGTACGGGAGTGCGCCGCCGAGTCCGCCCGCCGGCTCGCGGGCGACCCGGCCGCCGACCCCGCGCCCCGGGTGGCCGAACTCGAAGCGGTGCTGGTCAGGCTGCGGATGTCGATCGCCCCGCTGCTGCATCCGCTCAGCCCGCTGCGCGCCCGTAAGTCCCGGGCCCGGCAGGTCATGGTCGCCCTCGACGACTGCGCCCGGCAGGTACGCGGCCTCGCCGGGGTGGCCGCCGACCCGGACGCCTCGCACGACGCCCGGCTGACTGCCGCCTGTCTGCGGGTCGAGGCCGCGGTGGGGCGTCTGGTGAACCCCGCCGCCCGCCCCGCCGCCGAGCCCACCGCGTCCGGTGCCGAGACGCACCACCACCCGGGCGCGGAGCGCGCCCTCGCCCACCTCCACGGCCTGGAGGCGGCGCTCGCCGGGCTCGCGGCACCGCTGTACGGCGGCGCGCGGGCGCCGCTCGCGAAGGCGTGACGCGCGCGAGCGGCGACGTACTCGGGATTTGGCGGAGTTGGTCGGGTTGGTCTAGACCGCTGCGTTACCGTCGGGCTTTCATCTGTAAAGTCGGCGGAAGGGCAGTGCGGTGAGCACCACAGGCAGTGGACAGCGGGCGTACATCGGGTCGTTCACTTCGGCGGGCGGCGCCGGCGTCACGGTCGCGTCCGTGGACGCGGAGACGGGCGCGCTGCGCGCCCTGCACAGTACGGACGCCGTGCCCAACCCCTCCTACCTCGCGCTCGCCCCCGCCGGCGAAACCCTCTACACGGTGAGCGAGACCGACGACGGCGCGGCCGCGGCCTTCCGCGTCGCAGACCCCACCCGGCCGCCCGTCCCGCTGGGCACCCCCGTACCGGTGCGCGGCGCCGCCCCGACGCACCTCGCGCTCGCCGCCGGGCATCTCTTCACCGCCAACTACGGCTCCGGAAGCGTCACCGCGCTCCCGGTCCGGGACGACGGCGCGCTCGCCGAACCGTCGGTGGTGCTGTGCCACGAAGGCAGCGGCCCCGACGCCGCTCGCCAAGAGGGCCCGCACGCGCACGCCGTCGTGCCGGACCCGCCGGGGCGCTGGGTGCTCGCGGTCGACCTGGGGACGGACTCGGTGTGGGTGTATGCGGCGGGTACGGGTGGGGGAGTTGGCGTGACCTTGCGGGTCCATCGCGAGGCCCGGCTGCGCCCCGGCAGCGGCCCGCGCCACCTCGCCTTCCACCCCCGCGGCGAGCGCGCTTACGTCGTCAACGAACTGGACCCGACGGTCACGGTGTGCCGCTGGGACGCGGCGTCCGGCAACCTCGACCCGCTCGGCGAGGTAAGCGTCCTGCCGAGCGGTACGGACGTCCCCAACTTCCCGTCAGAGATCGTCGTCTCGGCGGACGGCCGGTTCGCCTGGGTCGCCAACCGCGGCCACGACAGCGTCGCAACCCTCGCCCTCGACGCGTCCGGCGACACGATGACGCTGGTCACCACCACCCCCTGCGGCGGCCACTGGCCCCGCGACCTGACCCTCGCCCCCTCGGGCCGCCACCTCTACGCCGCGAACGAGCGCTCCGGCGATGTGACCTGGTTCCGGATCGACCCGTCATCGGGCGTCCCGATCCGGATGGGCTCACTCGCCGCCCCGGCCGCCTCGTGCGTGATCTTCGCCTGAGCGGGGCGACCCACCCGCCCCGCTGCGCAAGCGACGGCCCCACCTTGCCGCCCTCGGGGCGAGGGTCCCGCGGCCGACCGACGGCCCGGGGCGTCGTACGGATAAGCGGGGCGGCGGCCCCGGGGGCGGGGGCCGCCATGTACCCGTGCGGCTCAGCGCGGCGTCAGCGCATGGCCGGGTTCGGCTGGAGCTTGATGCCCAGGACCGTCGCGTACTTCGCCAGCACCAGCTTGCCCACGGCCGGGTACGCGCCGAGCGGCTCCGCCGCCGCGCACTCCGCCTCTTCGGCGGCGGCCGCGGGGAGGTCGGCCGCGACCTCGGGGCCGATGAGGTAGGGCGCGAGGGCCAGCCGGGTGGAGCCGGCCGTACGCAGTTGCTCGGCGACGCGGACGACGGCCCCGTCCTCGTCCAGCGCGGCGGCCATCACCGGTATGGCCAGGCGCGCGGAGAGCAGCATGCCGGTGATGCCACCGGCCTGGGCCGCCTCGGCGCCGCCGACCGTGGCCAGGATGATCCCGTCCGCGGCGGTCGCGACCGTGAAGAGGCGGGCGCGGTCGGCGCGGGCGAGGCTCGCCTCCGACAGGCGTACGTGCAGGGCCTCGGCGAGGAGCGGATGCGGGCCGAGGACGTCGGTGAGTTCGGCGGCGGAGCCGCTGTGCTTGACGGCCTGGCGTATCCGGCGCAGCAGCGCGTTGTCCGGCCCGGCGAGCAGCGGCACGACGACGGCGGAGGCGGTCTCGTCGGTGACGGCGGGCTCGGCGGCGGCCGCCGCGGCCGCGCCCTCCTCGCCCAGCGCCTCCGCCTCGGCCTCGGCCTTCGCCTTGGCCGCCGCGGCGGCCCGGCGGGCGCGCTCGCCGCGCTCCTGCGCGGCGCGGGTGAGCACGCTCTCGAGCGCCGGGAAGTCCTCGCTCGCGCCTTCCCCGTTACCGTCCCAGTCCACGTACCCGATCCGGGCGTCGAGGCCGGGCAGCTCGGAGCGGGCGATGCTCAGGACCTCCTCGGCCAGGCTCCGGGTGGCGTCGTCAGGCGAGCCCGGGACGGCCAGCACCAGCGGAGGGGCGCCTACAGGGGCGACCACGGGCTCCGGTCGGCGGTGCCGTCCGGGCTGGCGGGGACGCGGCATTCGTACAGGCAGGCCGGACGCGGGCCCAGTGGGGGAGCTCATGGCGCCGCATGTTAGTCGCTTGTTGTGATCGACTGTTCGCGAGGGTGCGGCGCGGGGTCTTCTGTCCCTATTTGCCGAGCCGTGTTGTTCGACACTGTTCGCTTTACCGCTGTTTGCCTTGACGCTGGGCGATGGCGGGTTTAAGACTCCGGCGCGACCGAGCCGATGTCCATGACGCGCAACAGCGCCGCGTCCAGCGGCAGGCGCAGCGAGTGCGTGGCGAGCGCCGTGGCGATGCGCACCGCGCCGGCCAGCGGATCCCCGGCCGCCTCGGTCACCCGGGCGTTCGGCAGCCGCTCGGCCAACTGGGCGCGCAGCGGTACGAGCAGGGGCGCGCCCATACGGAGGAGGCCGCCGGTGAGTGCCACCACACGTCCCTCCACATCCGGGCAGACCGCCTCCGCGGCTTGCGCGATGTGCTGTGCGGCGTCCCGCAGGATCGCGGCCGCGACCGGATCCCGCTCCGCGCAGCGCCCGACCTCGGGCGCGAACGAGGCCAGCACGGCGGGCCGGTCGGGGCGCGGATACAGCTTCCCCGGCAGCTCGCCCGCCGGTCCGAAGACCGCCTCCAGACGCGTCAGCAGCGGCTGTGAGCCGCCCTCGCGCCCGTCGTACGCGCGCATCGCCGCTTCGAGTCCGGCCCGGCCGATCCAGGCCCCGCCGCCGCAGTCGCCGAGGAGGTGGCCCCAGCCGTCGGCACGGCGCCAGCCGCCGCCCCCGAGGGCACCGGCAGTCGAACGGGCCGTACTTTCCCCGTCGCCGTCAACGTCCGCGCCGTCACCGTCCGCGCCGCCCGCGCCGTCCGCGTCCGCCGTATCGCCCGGCAGGGCCCCGAGCGCGATCAGGCCCGTGCCGGCCGCGACCACCGCGCCGGGCCGCTGGCCGAGGGCGCCGGCGTAGGCGGTCACCCCGTCGGCCGCCAGGGCCAGCCGCCGGGTGCCCAGCGAACTCGCCAGCGCGTCCGGCAGCTTGGCGCGCAGATCGTCGCCGAGCGAGGCCATGCCCGCGGCGCCGACGCACACCGCCACCACACGGTCCGCCCCCGCCTCGCGCAGCAGCGCGCGGGCGGCGGGGAGCACCCGGGCGAGCAGGCTGTCCGCGTCGATGCCCCGGTCGCCGACCACGGCGGGCGTGGGCACGGACGAGGACCAAGCCAGCCCGCTCGCCGGGCCGTCGCCCCCAACGCCGCCCCGCTCCTCGCCGCCGTCCCCGTCTCCCTCGTACGGGGCGTCGGCGTGGGCGAGCGCGACTCGGACACCGGAGCCGCCGGAGTCGATGCCGAGTACGAATCCCTGCTCCGTACTGTCGCCCACCGCTCAGCCGAACCCGCGCGCGTCCTGCTTGAGCGCGGTGTCCACGGTCAGTGCGGTGGCCACGACGAGGCTCAGCAGCGGGTCGGGCAGCTGGCGGTGGATCTGCAGGACGTAGTTGTCCGCGGTGGTGAACATCGTCTTCGCCAGACCTTCCCAGGTCTTGGTGATCCGGGCGATCTCGGTGTCGGTGTGGTCGACGATGGCGAAGTTCCAGGCCCGCCAGTTCTCCGCCTTGATGGCGCCGATCTGCTGGCCGTTGACCTGAATGGCGAAGTTGATCTTGCCGATGGCGTTCTGCTGCACGATCTCGCCGACCGGCTGCCCGTCCGGGCGCGTCACCAGCACCTTGGACTTGATGAACTTCGCCGGGCGGGTGAGCACCAGATGCGGCTGGCCCTGGGCATCGCGGATCTCGAGCTTGTGGGTCATGAACTGGTCGAGGCTGGAGACGAACCGAGCCACCTTCTTCAAGGTGCTCTGGCCGACCTGGACCACCGAGCCGATGGTGCGCCCGTGCTGGTCGAAGACGCTGTATTCGTTGGTGAGCTCGATCAGCTTGGCCTTCTGGTTCACCACCAGCACCGGCTCGCTGAAGAGCGTGCCGCCGCCGGCGTGGACCGGGGCGACGCCCGCCTGCTGCTGCACCTGGCGCTGCACCTTGGCCGGGTCGGCGGCCGGCGCCTGCTGCTGCGGGACCTGCCCGGGCTGGCCAGGGTGGGTGTGCTCGGTCCACTGCGCGCCGTCCCACCAGCGCAGCAGGTTGGGCGTGCCCTGCGGGTCGGCGTACCAGCCCGCAGGGGTGTTCGGATGTGTCGTCATGGCGGGCAGACTACCCGCCCCTCACCAGGAAGGAAGCCGTCAGGGAAGGCGCCAGTCCACCGGCTGGGCCCCTTGCTGTACCAGGAGGTCATTGGCCCGGCTGAACGGACGTGAGCCGAAGAAGCCGCGGTCGGCGGACATGGGGGAGGGGTGCGCGGATTCCACGGCGGGCAGGCTGCCGAGCAGCGGGCGCACGTTCCGGGCGTCGCGGCCCCACAGGATGGACACCAGGGGGCGGCCGCGCGCGGCCAGCGCCCGGATGGCCTGTTCGGTGACCTCCTCCCAGCCCTTGCCGCGGTGCGCGGCGGGCCGGCGCGGCGCGGTGGTCAGCGCCTTGTTGAGCAGCAGTACGCCCTGCGCGGTCCACGGGGTCAGATCGCCGTTGGACGGGCGCGGCAGGCCGAGGTCGGTGTGCAGCTCGCGGTAGATGTTCTCCAGGCTGCCGGGCAGCGGGCGCACCTCGGGGGCCACCGAGAAGCTGAGCCCCACGGCGTGGCCGGGCGTCGGATAGGGGTCCTGACCGACGATCAGGACGCGCACCTCGTCGAAGGGCTGCTGGAAGGCGCGCAGCACATTCTGTCCGGCCGGCAAGTAGGTGCGCCCCGCCGCTATCTCGGCCCGCAGGAAGTCGCCCATCGCGGCGATGCGTCCTTCGACCGGCTCAAGTGCCTTGGCCCAGCCTGCTTCTACGATTTCGTTCAAGGGTCGTGCAGCCACGTCGCGTCACTCTAGTGGTTCAGCGCGTGGCCGTGCGCCACCTCACCCGAGCAGGTCCCTCAGCTCACCCCACCACCGCCGCCCGTACGCACAGCACGTCCGGAAGGTGCTCGGCGACCAGCCGCCAGCTGTCCCCGTCGTCCGCGCTCGCGTACACCTCGCCGTTGCGGTTGCCGAAGTAGACGCCCGCCGGGTCGGCGTCGTCCGTGCGCAGCGCGTCCCGCAGCACCACCCCGTAGTGGTCGGCCTTCGGCAGTCCGGCGG
Organism: Streptomyces sp. NPDC020845; assembly: GCF_044334165.1. Taxonomy (NCBI): domain Bacteria; kingdom Bacillati; phylum Actinomycetota; class Actinomycetes; order Kitasatosporales; family Streptomycetaceae; genus Streptomyces; species Streptomyces sp. NPDC020845. Next base: position 607,583 of record NZ_JBIRSJ010000003.1, read on the forward strand.
ACAGCTCGGACCACGACGCCCCCGCGTCCTCGGTGCGGAAGACCCGGCAGCGGTAGCCGGGCGGATAGCGGTCCGAGCCGTCGCTGACCGGGAACACATAGGCCACGCCGCCGCGCCGGGGGTGGGCGGCGACGGCGAATCCGAAGTCGGCGGGCAGCCCCTTGCCGATCTCCAGCCAGGTCGCCCCGGCGTCGTCGCTGCGGTACACCCCGCCGTGGTTCTGCAGATACAGCCGGTCGGGGTCCACCGCATCCGGCGCGATCTTGTGCACGCACTGGCCGAACTCCGGATACGGATCGGGCAGGAACTCCGCCTTCAGCCCGGTGTTGGACGGGGCCCAGCTCGCCCCGCCGTCCGCGGACCGGTACACCCCACCCGAGGACACGGCCGCCAGCACCACATCGGCGTCGCGGGGGTCGGTGACGACCGTATGGACCGCCTGCCCGCCGAAGCCCGCGCCCCACTCCGGCCGCTGCGGGTGATCCCACAGGCTCCGTACGAACGCGAAGGTCTCGCCGCCGTCTTCGGACCGGAAGAGGGCGCCCGGCTGGGTGCCCGCGTACACCACATCGGGCGCGGCGGGCCCGGCCGGGTGCAACTGCCACACCCGCTCCAGCGAGGTGTCGGTGCCCTCCGGGAACCGCACCGCGGGCGCGGGCGGTTCGTGCCAGGTGCGCCCGAGGTCGTCGGAGCGGAAGACCGACGGACCCCAGTGCGAGCTGTCGGCCCCGGCCAGCAGCCGGGGCACGGTGCGGCGGGTGTCGATGCCGACGGAGTACACCGCCTGCATCGGGAAGTGGGGACCGGTCAGGTCCCAGCCCCCGCCCCTACGGCGCCCGAGGAACAGCCCCTTGCGGGTGCCGATGGCGAGCAGGACGTCATCCATGGCGCATCACTCCTTGCGATGTGTCCGGCGTCACACGGCCAGCACCTCAGAGTCTGCACCCCACCACTGACAACGGCCCGCTCCCTCGCGTCACCCCAGCTCAGGCGGCCCGGCCGTACTGCGGCGGGGCCGTGGCGACCGCACCAAGATCACGCGCCGCGTGCCGCGCCCAGTACGGGTCGCGCAGCAGCTCGCGGCCGAGCAGCACGGCGTCCGCCTCGCCGCCCGCGACGATCTTCTCGGCCTGCTCCGGCTCGGTGATCAGGCCGACCGCGGCGACCGGAAGCCCGGTCTCCGCCCGGACGCGCGCGGCGAACGGCACCTGGTAGCCCGGGCCGGTCGGGATCCGCACCCGCGCCGCGTTGCCGCCGGTGGAGACGTCCAGCAGGTCCACTCCATGGGCGGTGAGCTCCCGCGCGAACCGCACGGTGTCGTCGGCGGTCCAGCCCTGGCGTTCGTCGGAGTCGTCCTCGGTCAGCCAGTCGGTCGCCGAGATCCGGAAGAACAGCGGCAGCTCGTCCGGCCACACCGCGCGTACGGCGTCCACGACCTCGAGCGCGAAGCGCGTCCGGTTCTCGAAGGACCCGCCGTACTCGTCGGTGCGGCGGTTGCTGTACGGCGAAAGGAACTCGCCGATCAGATAGCCGTGCGCACCATGGACCTCGGCGACCTCGAACCCGGCGGCCAGCGCGCGCCGCGCGGCCTCGGCGAACTGGTCCACGATCTCATGGATCTGCTCGACCGTCAGCTCCTCGGGCACCGGGTGGCCCTCGTCGAACGGCAGCGGGCTGGGCCCGAGCGGCTGCCAGCCGCCCCCGTCCTCGGCCACGGGCCCGCCGCCCAGCCACGGCCGGTCGGTCGATGCCTTGCGTCCGGCGTGGGCCAGCTGGATGCCCGGCGTGGTGCCGCGCTCCTTGAGGAACGCGGTGATCCGGCGGAACGCCTCGGTCTGGGTGTCGTTCCACAGGCCCAGGTCGGCGGGGCTGATCCGGCCCTCGGGGCTGACGGCGGTGGCCTCGACCAGGATCAGGCCGGTGCCGCCGACGGCGCGCGAGGTGTAGTGCGAGAAGTGCCAGTCGCCGGCCACGCCCGCGTCCGGGCCGCTGACCTCGGCGGAGTACTGGCACATGGGGGACATCCAGATCCGGTTGGGAATGGTCAGCGACCGCAGGGTGTAGGGCTCGAACAGCGCGCTCACGGCAGGCTCCGTCTCAGGTCTTCGCCAGTGGATCCCTCGTACGATAACCCTCGTAGTACGCCAAACGTCAAACTACGAGGGCTCTCGTACAATGGGATCTCGTCACGAGGCACCTAGGGTCTGTCGTCAAAGGGGGCGTCCGGCCGCGAGCGGCGTCTGGTGCGGTACATCGCAAGGCGGAGCGTCGCCCTCGTACTGGACGTACTTGGGCGATGCGACAACGCAGCGAGGTGCCGCCCGCCGCGGTAGCGGCTGATGTCACTGCGGCGTCGGGAGCAGGGCGCCCCCTTTGACGCCAGGCCCTAGGAGCAGCCGTGCAGCCGCAGACCCCCGCCCCGCCACCGTCGACCAGCCGTGCGCTGGAGCACCCCGCACGCGACGCCATCCGCCTCGAAGACGTGCTGCACGCGCTGTCCGACCCCATGCGGCTGCGGGTGGTGCGGACTCTGGCGGGGGAGGCCCGCGAGCTGGCCTGTTCCGATATCGAGCTGCCGGTGAGCAAATCCACCACCACCCACCACTTCCGGGTGCTGCGGGAGTCCGGGGTGATCAACCAGATCTACCAGGGCACCGCCAAGATGAACGCGCTGCGCCGCGAGGATCTAGACGCGCTGTTCCCCGGACTGCTCGACAGCGTCCTGCTCGCCGCCGACCGCCAGGACCTGGTCCCCGGCGGCTTGGTGGGCGACGGGCGCTGACGCCGCCTGACCGGACCCGGCCGGCAGATGGTTGAAGAGCAGGTTGAGCGCGATGGCGGTGAGGCAGCCCGCGCTGATCCCGCTGGTCATGATCGTCTGGAACCAGTGTGGGAACTGCTCATAGACCCCCGGCACGCCCACCGGCAGCAGTCCGACGGCGACCGACACCGCGACCACCGTGAGGTTGTGGTTGTCCCGGAAGTCCACCCCGGCCAGCGTCCGCAGCCCGCTCGCCGCGACCGTCCCGAACATCACCAGACCGGCGCCGCCCAGCACCGGCGCCGGGACCGCCGCGACCAGCGCGCCCAGCTTGGGCTCCAGCCCCAGCAGCACCAGAATCCCGCCCGCCGCGGCCACCACCCACCGGCTGTGCACCCGCGTCATCCCCACCAGGCCGACGTTCTGGGCGAAGGCCGTGTACGGAAAGGTGTTGAAGACCCCGCCCAGCAGGGTGGCCGCACCGTCCGCGCGCAGCCCGTCCGCGAGCCGCCGGGCATCGACCTCGCGGCCGGTCATCTCGCCCACCGCGATGAAGTCCCCGGTCGTCTCGGTCATGGACACCACGGCGACCACCAGCATCGACGCCACAGCAGCCGCTTCGAAGGTCGGGGCGCCGAAGTGGAAGGGCGTGGAGACGCCGACCCAGTCGGAGTCGCCCACCCCCGAGAAGTCGGTGAAGCCGAGCGGCACGGCCGCCGCCGTCCCGGCCACGATGCCGACCAGCACCGCGACCCGGCCCAGAAAGCCGGGCGCGAAGCGCTGTACGGCCAGCACGGTGATCAGCACCCCGGCGGCAAGACCCAGGTTCTTCGGCGCCCCGAAGTCCGCCGAACCCTGGCCGCCCGCCGCCCAGTTGCCCGCCACCGGCAGCAGCGACAGGCCGATGACCAGGATCACCGTGCCGGTCACCAGCGGCGGGAAGAAGCGCAGCAGCCGCCCGAAGACCGGCGCGAGCAGGATCATCGCGAGGCCCGAGACGAGCACCGAACCGTAGATCGCCGGCAGCCCGCCGCCCCCGGTGCCGATCAGCACCATCGGGGTGACCGCCGCGAAGGTGCAGCCCTGCATGATCGGCAGCCGTACGCCGAACCGCCACAGCCCCACGCACTGCAGCACGGTCGCTATCCCGCACAGCAGCAGATCCGCGTTGATGAGGTACGCCAGATCCGCGGGCGGCAGCTTCATGGCGCCGCCGACGATCAGCGGCACGGCCACCGCGCCCGCGTACATCGCGAGCACATGCTGCAGACCGAAGGCCGCGAGCTGTCCGGGCGGCGGGACCTCGTCCACGGGATGGCGTGCGGGCTTCATGGCGGCTCCTTTTGCGGCTACGGAAATGCTGGGGAGTGGGTAGCACGACAACTGGGCGCGACGATAGAAGCCTTGAACAGCTTGTTGATTTCACGGGCGTTGCCGCCGTGTGTTTCTGGGGCGGTTGGGTGTTCTGCGGCGGCTGTGTGTTCCGGGGTGGCTGTGTGTTCTGCGGTGACTGTGTGCTCTGGGATGGCTGTGTGTTCTGCGGTGACTGTGTGCTCTGGGATGGCGGGTGTTCTGGAAGGGGCTCAGCCCCGGGCGCCGCGGGCCGCGGTCAGCAGTCCGGGCCAGTCCGGGATCTTCACCCGAGGCCGCCCCAACGCCCGCCCGAGCGCCGACTCCGCCGCCTCGATCCGCAGCCAGCCGGGCCACTCCACCGGCTCCAGACCCATCGCGCGCAGCGCCGCCCGCGGGTCCTCGGCCACCGGGCGCGCGGCGAGGGCGGCGGCGTCGGACAGAAGGGAGGCGATGGTCTCCTTGGCGCACGACCGGTTCGTCCCGATGACCCCGGTCGGCCCCCGCTTGATCCACCCCGCGACGTACTCGCCGGCCGAGGGCGCACCGCCGCGCACCACCCGCCCCTGCTCATGCGGGACCGTCCCGCTGGCCGCGGCGAACGGCAGCCCGGGCAGCGGTACGCCCCGATAGCCGACCGAGCGCAGGACCAGCTGCGCCGGTAGGTCCTCGAAGTCGCCGGTCCCGGCGACCCCGCCCATCCCGTCCGGCGCGGTCCGCTCGAACCGCACCGCCCGTACGGCGCCCTCGCCGAGCACCGCCGCCGGGCGCAGGAAGAAGCGCAGATGGATCCGGCGCGGCCGGCCCATGGGCTCGTGGCGCGCCCAGTCGCGCAGCACCTCCACATTGCGCCGGACGGGCCCCGGCAGCCGCGACGGATCCGCGAACGCCGGGTCCATCGCCAGTTCCTCGGGCCGCACCAGCACATCGGCGGCGGCCAGCGCGCCGAGCTCGCGCAGCTCCTTGGTGGTGAACTTGGCCTGCGACGGGCCGCGCCTGCCGACCATGTGCACATCGGTGACCTGGCTGTCGGCGAGCGCGTCGAGGGCGGCGTGCGGTACGTCGGTGGCGCGCAGCTCCTCCGCCCCGCGGGCGAGCACCCGCGCCACGTCGACCGCGACATTGCCGACCCCGATGACCACGGCCGAGCGCGCGCCCAGCGCGAAGGCGTCGATCGCCGAGTCGGGGTGGGCGCTGTACCAGGAGACGAACTCGGTGGCCGAGAAGCTGCCCGGCAGCTCTTCCCCGGGGATGCCGAGCCGGCGGTCGGACGCCGCCCCGACGCAGTACACGACCGCGTGGTACAGCCCGAGCAGCCGCTCGGGCACCAGCGGCGCGGGCCCCACCGGTACATTGCCCAGGAAGCTGACCTGGGGGTGCTCCAGGACCGTGCGGAGGGTGTTCTGCAGCGACTTGATCTTCTCGTGGTCCGGGGCGACCCCGTAGCGCACCAGCCCGTACGGACAGGGCAGCCGGTCCAGCACATCCACGGCCACATCGGGCACGGCCTGCTGCTGGACGAGCGCCTGGGCGGCGTAGACCCCGCTCGGTCCGGATCCGACGACTGCTACGCGAAGCACGGCGGAGCTCCTTCCGCAGGATGTCTCCAGCATCGCACCCGATGGGGGCTACGGTCCGGCATTACGCGCCGGACAACAGGCTCCCGGGTGACGGCAGGGGCCGGAGGCTGACGTTCCGGACCAGAGGCCGACGCCCGGAGCCGGGCGCCCGGAGCCGGGCGCCCGCCGTGAGCTGTCCGTGATTCGCGCGATGCGCGCTATCCGAGCTGCTGCATCCGCCGGATCTCGGCGCTCTGCTGCGCGATGACGTCGTCCGCCATCTCCTCCACCTTCACGTTGTTGCCCTGCGCCAGCACGTCCGTGGCCATGGAGATCGCGCCGGAGTGATGGGTGATCATCAGCTTGAGGAAGAGCTTGTCGAACTCGGCTCCGCTGGCGGCGCGCAGCTGATCCAGCTGCTTCTGGGTGGCCATACCGGGCATGGAGCCGTGGTCGTGCCCGCCCTCGTGGCCCGCCGTGCCGCCTTCTGTAATGCCGTCAGTGCCGCCGTTCGTCTGCAGCCAGCCCTTCATCGCCTCGATCTCCGGCTTCTGCCCGGCGGAGATGCGCTCGGCGAGCCGTTTGACCTTCGACGACTTCGCCCGGTCGGGGGCCAGGGCGGTCATCACCAGGGCCTGCCGGTGGTGCTGGATCATCATGCGTACGTAGCTGAAATCGGCCGCGTTGGGGGAGTCGTCGTCCTTCGCCTTCGCCGCCTCTTCGGCCGTCAGTTTCTTGGCCGCCTCCCCGGGCTTGCCCGGCGCGATCACCGAGGGCCCGGAGTCCTTGGCCTTGTCGCCCGCCTTGTCGCCGCCGTCGGCCTCGCAGCCGGTGAGGGCCAGCGCCAGGGCCGCGGCGACCGCCGCGACCGCGAGCGAGGCGGCGCGTGCGGCACGGGCGGTCGTGGTCGTACGCCGGATCAACACCGTGACCTCCAGAGACTTTTGCGAGCTGTGCTGACCGTATTAGCACGTAAGTGGCTGATCCATGCAAGGAATCTTCGTTACATATTCATTGCCGACTGTTGAGGTGTACATGGATCGAGCGATACTGCGCAGGGCCCACGTCTACACATCGTTCGATCCCGAACGGGAAGAAAGGGAGGACGCAGTTGAAGCCGTGGCACAGACTCCAGACGCGCCATAGACCCTCGATGCGCCCCCGACACCTCGGCACCGCCGTAGCCGCCTTCGGCCTGCTCGCCTCGCTGTTCGCCGCGAGCCCGGCGGCCGCGACGCCCGACCCCGGAGCCACCCCGAAGAGTGAACGGGTGTCCAAGGGGCAGGCCGATGAGGTCAAGGCGGCCATCGAGGACGGCGAGATACCCGGTGTGGACGAGATCGTCCACAGCGACAACGTCAGCCATCTGACGAACATCCCCAAGCAGGCCCTCAAGGGCACCAATTCGGACCTGGCCTTCCAGGGCAAGTACGCCTTCGCGGGCAACTACGACGGCTTCGTCATCTACGACATCAGCAACCCGAAGCAGCCGAAGACCGTCAGCCAGGTGCTGTGCCCGGGCTCGCAGAACGACATCAGCGTCTCCGGGAACCTGCTCTTCCTCTCCACGGACTCCTCGCGCAGCGACAACTCCTGCAACAGCACCACGCAGCCCGCCACGGAGAAGTCGTCCTGGGAGGGCATGAAGGTCTTCGACATCAGCGACAAGGCCGAGCCCAAGTACGTCGCCGCCATCGAGACCTCCTGCGGCTCGCACACCCACACCCTGGTGCCCGAGCGGGACAACGTCTACATCTACGTCTCCTCGTACTCCCCGGACGCCACCTTCCCGGACTGCCAGCCGCCGCACGACGGCATCTCCGTCATCAAGGTGCCGCGCCGCGCGCCCGAGAAGTCGGCGGTCGTCGACTTCCCGGTGCTCTTCCCGGACGGCGGCAACCCGGGCGCGCCCACCAACCCGGGCGTGTCCAAGACGACCGGCTGCCACGACATCACCAGCTTCCCCAAGCTCAAGCTGGCGGCGGGCGCCTGCATGGGTGACGGCGTCCTGCTGGACATCGCCGACCCCGCCAAGCCGCGCGTCATCGACCGGGTCGAGGACAACGTCAACTTCGCCTTCTGGCACTCCGCGACCTTCAACGAGCGCGGCAACAAGGTCGTGTTCACCGACGAGCTCGGCGGCGGCGGAGCCGCGACCTGCAACGCCGAGGTCGGCCCCGACCACGGCGCCGACGGCATCTACGACATCGTCGGCAAGGGCGACCAGCGCAAGCTGGTCTTCCGGAACTACTACAAGATCCCGCGCTACCAGGCGAACACCGAGAACTGCGTCGCCCACAACGGCTCGCTGATCCCGGTCAAGGGCCGCGACATCATGGTCCAGGCGTGGTATCAGGGCGGCGTGTCCATCTGGGAGTTCACCGACTCCAAGAACCCGAAGGAGATCGGCTACTTCGAGCGCGGTCCCATCTCCGCCGACACGCTGGTGGGCGGGGGCTCCTGGTCCGCGTACTACTACAACGGCTACATCTACTCGAACGACATCGCCAAGGGCTTCGACGTTCTCAAGATCGACGACCGGCGCACCGACGGCGCCCGGTCGGTGCGGCTGAGCGAGCTGAACGTACAGACGCAGCCCGACTACCGCTGACCGTCCGCCCCGGACGGCTTGCCGCCGTCCGGGGCGTCACCACCTGTTCCGCTGTCCGCTTCGGCGTCCGTTTCATCGCCCGCCCGCGCGCCCGGCGGGACGCCCAACTCCCAGTCCAGCTTGTAGCGGTTGAAGAGCTCGGCCCGCAGCCGCTCGACCGGCACCGGGGCCCCCGGCAGCAGCACCGCGACCACCGCGCCCATCAGCTGTGCGCGTAACAGCACATAGTCGGCGTCCGGTTCCGACGATCCGTACCGGACCATCGTCTCGCGGAGCAGCGCGGCCAGCCGCTGCTGCTCGGCGCACTTGATGAACCCCTCGGCCGTCAGGATGCCCGCCATATGCGTCCGCATCAGCCGCGGACGCTCCACGGCCAGCCCCAGGATCGCGTCGATCGCCCGCGCCAGCCACTCCCGGCCCGCGTCCTCGCCTTCCGGCAGCGGCTCGCGCTCGAGCCCCTTGGCCAGCTCCAGATGCATCAGCCGGTGCACGGCCGTCTGCAGCAACTGGCGCTTGCCGGGGAAGTAGTAGGAGACAAGGCCGCGCGCGGCCCCCGCCCGGTCGGCGATATCGGCGAGCGTCGTCGCCTCGTAGCCGCGCTCGCCGACCAGCTCGACCGTCGCCTGGAGCAGACGTTCCTGGGACCGACGGCGCAACTCCTCATTGACCGAAGCGCTGCGGGGGGACATGCTGTAACTCCTGCGTTGACTGGCTCTTGGCCAATATACTCAGTGAGGTCTCGGGTTGTCCGCCACCGTGCCCTGGGCGGCCCCGATACTCCGTCGATTTCGGGCGACGCGGGGGATCGCCCGAAATCGACGGTTTTGCCGCGTCTATGACGGGTCATTGTGGGGATTTCGCAGGGTAATCAGGCCGTCTCGACGCCGCCCGCGAGATCCAGCACCGGCCGCAGCCCGTCGGGCCGCTGATCCACCGGCAGATGGTCCACCACGTGCACCCGGCACCCCAGCCGCGACGCTCCCCCGTCCGCCCGCCGGTCGTCACCCACCATCACGGTGTCGACCGGGGCCAGTACGAGCGCGTCGCACGCCACCCGGAACAGCCGGGGGTCCGGCTTCTGGATGCCGTGCTCGTACGACAGCACATAGGCGTCCACGAACTCGTCAATACCGTGCGCCCGGAACACCGGCCGCAGATCCCAGCCGATGTTGCTGACCACCGCGATCCGCACCCCGCGCCGCCGCAGCTCGCCCAGCACCTCGGCCGTGTCGGGGTACGGCCGCCAGGCGGCCGGCTCCATATGACGGTCGTACAGCGCGTCGTACAGCTGCGGGTCGGGCAGCGGCACCTCGCGGGCCAGCCCGGTGTAGGCGGCGCGGTGGTCCTCGGCGCGGCGGTCCCGTACGCCCCACAGCTCGGTCAGGTGGGGCGGTACGGCCTGGGGCGGGGCGCCGCCCGGCAGCGCTCCCGCGTCCTCCAGCTGCCGCGCGTACCGCGGAATATCCTCCTCCGGGATGGCCGTGCCCGTTGCGTCGAGCACGGCCCGCAGCCAGGACTCGGTCGGCTCGATACGGAAGAGGGTCCCGGAGAAGTCGAAGAGCGCACCCTTGATCGTCATGCCCTCATCGTTCCAGGCGAGCCCCCTCACGGGGGCGTATCGGGCGATTCCCGCACCGACTCGTCCTGACGGCCCGGCGGGACCCGTCGGGGGTACGGGTACGCGGCCGCCGCAGCGCAGACCAGGGCGGCGCCCAGCAGCCAGCCGCCCAGTACGTCGGAGGGCCAGTGCACCCCCAGATACACGCGGGTGAACCCCACGCCGGCCACGGACACCGCGGCCACCAGCGCCGCTGCCCTCAGCCACGCCCGCCGCGCCCCGCACAGCGCCATCACCCACAGCAGCAGCCCGAACGCGACGGTGGTGGTGAGGGCGTGGCCGGACGGGAAGGCCGCATAGTGCGCCGAGTCCACCGGGTTCCGCCAGTGCGGGCGCTCCCGGCCGACCGCCGCCTTGACGCCCTGCTGGAGCGCGGTCCCCGCGGCGGAGGCGGCCACGACCCACAGCGCGAGCAGCCGCTCCCGGCGCCACAGCAGCCAACCGACGAGCAGCGCCGTCCCCGCTCGCATCGTCCAGGGGTCCCACACCCAGTCGGTCAGCACTCTGTTGGCGTCGGTCCAGCCGTGGTGCGTCACCGCCGTCCGGTGCAGGGCTTCGGCGATGTCCCCGTCGGCGTCCTCCAGCGGACCCCAGCGGGCCACGACCAGGATCAGCAGGACCAGGAACAGCACGGTCAGGACGGCGGCGGTACGTACGGCACGGAGCCTTGAGACGTGCATAGGACGATGATCGCGCACTGACGGGTGCGCGCGTCGGCCAGGGCTGCCGGGCGCGGAAGAAGGGCGCGTGTCCCGCCCCCCCCGGCGAAGGGTTTACGCTCCGCTCAGCCCAGCACCCGCAGCGCCGGGACCAGCGTGACCACGAGCGGCACGACGGGGACCAGCGCCGCCGCGGCCGTCAGCCGCAGGCGGCGTGCGGGGGTGAGCCGCGCGGCGGGGGCGAGCAGCCGGTCCACCCGCCGCGGGACCTCCGCGAGCTGGGCAGGGACGGGTCCGAACACCCCGCGGTGCTCGTTCAGTTCGACCAGCGCGAGCGCGGTCGTCAGCCGCCCGAAGCGGCGCGAGGCGGAGTCGTCGGCGGCCAGCTCCACCAGCCGGTGCACCTGGTCGCGGAAGGCCGCGAACACCGGCACCTGCGGAAAGCCCGTGGCCAGCGCGGACGAGCAGTGCAGCAGCCAGTGGTGGCGGGCCCGGGCGTGCCCCTGCTCATGCGCCAGTACGGCGTCCAGCCGACGGCCCTTGAGGCGGCGCAGCGCCGCCGTGGTGATGACCAGCCGGGGCGGCGTGCCCGGCAGCCACCACGCCTCGGGCCGCTCGCCCTCCAGTACCACCAGCCGGTCCCCGGTGGGCTCCTCGCCGGGCAACGCCGGGCAGCGGTCGAGCAGTTCGGCCCGCCGCTGCTTGCGCCGCGTCCGCGCCCGGCCGATCTCGCGCGTCAGCATCAGTGCCGTCCATACTGCGCCGCAGGCCAGGGCTAGTGCGACGGGGGCGGCCCAGGGTCCGTACGCGGACAGCGCGTACGCCTCCACCACGCCGTGGGGCGCGGGGGCGAAGACATTTCCGCGCACGGCCTGCGAGGCCGCCGCCGCGGTGAGCGCCATGGTCAGCCCGCAGCACAGCAACACGGCGACCACCACGCACTGCCACACCCACAGGGCGAGCACTGGTTCGCGGTCGGCCCAGTCGGACCGGGCCAGCAGGCGGGGCGCCATTGCCGCCGCCAGGGCGCCGAGGCCCATCAGCGCGAGCGGGACCATCATGGCCGTTACCTTATGAGCGCGGTGTCGGGGCCGGTACGGTCCTGCGGCCGGAAGTGACGTACGCCACGATCACCGGAGGCCGGGCGAGATCGGCCCCGGGCGCCGACTCAGAGCGTCAGCAACATCGCCAGCATCCCGATCCCCATGGACAGCCTGCACGCGTCGGCCAGTTCGGGCCGCCGCGACCAGGCGAGGCCACCGGAGCCCCCGCCCGCCCCGCCCGCCCCGGCCGCCCCGGCCGGCGCCAGCCGGGTCGCCGACCACACCACGTACACCGCGAAGTACGAGAGCAGCACGGCGGTGAGCGCCGGCACGCCGCCCGGCACCCGCCCCTGCGCCGCGTGTCCGGCGTGGCCGGGGCCCCCAGCCGGGGCGCTCACCGCCATCGCGAGCGCCATATAGACCATCGCCAACGCCCCGACCGCGTGGTGCAGATGGTGCCCCAGTGCTGTCCTGCCGCCGCCGTGCCACGCGGGCAGCAGCGCCCGTACGGCCGCCACGGCGAACACCGCCGCGAGCAGGGGCGGGCCCCACGGCCGGGGATCCAGCGCCGTGGCGGGCACCGCCATCACCGCCATCCCCCACCCCATCAGCGCCTCCGCCCCCGCGGCCCGCCGCATCCGGCCGGGCGGCTCGCCACGCATCCGCAGCAGGCAGTACGACCCCGTGGCCGCGCACAGCGCGACCAGCAGCCAGCCGACCAGCGGTGGTCCGTGCACGGCGCACCTCCCGGGACGGACGGATCCCCCGGAGGCTGCCCGGCGAGCGCCCCGCACACGGGAGCGCACGGGGGCAACGGGGGAGCGCGATCCCCCCCGCCCCGGGGCCCCGCCCCAGGGCCCGAAGTCACGATCTTGACCTTGTGTGCACTCCAAGTCCTAGCGTCCCGGGACATGAGCACCGAGCAACACAAGATCGGCAGCGGTTTCGGCGCGCACAGCACGGCGGACGACGTACTCACCGGCATCGACCTGTCGGGCAGAACCGCCCTGGTCACCGGCGGCTACTCCGGTCTCGGCCTGGAGACCACCCGGGCCCTCGCCCGGGCCGGCGCCCACGTCGTCGTCCCGGCCCGCAGGCCCGCCACCGCCGAGGAGGCCCTGCGCGGCATCGCGGGGACGGAGGCGTGGCAGCTGGAGCTGTCCGATCTGGAGAGCGTACGGGCCTTCGCCGACCGCTTCCTGGAGACCGGCCGCGCCCTCGACATCGTCATCAACAACGCGGGCGTCATGGCCTGCCCCGAGACCCGCGTCGGCCCCGGCTGGGAGGCGCATTTCGCGATCAACCACCTCGGCCACTTCGCCCTCGTCAACCGCCTCCGCCCGGCGCTGGCCCCCGGCGGGGCGCGGGTGGTGTCCGTGGCCTCCTCGGGCCACTTCCTCTCCGCTGTCCGCTGGGACGACCTGCACTTCCGTGCGGGCTACGACCGATGGCTCGCCTACGCCCAGTCCAAGACCGCGAACGCCCTCTTCGCCCTGCACCTCGACACGCTGGGCGCACACAGCGGAGTCCACGCCTTCGCCCTCCACCCGGGCAGCATCCTCACCCCACTCCAACGGCACATCCCCCGCGACGAGCAGATCGCCCAAGGCTGGATCACCGCCGACGGCACACCCGCGGACGGCTTCAAGACGCCCGCCCAGGGCGCGGCGACGGCCGTATGGGCCGCCACCTCGCCCCTGCTGGACGGCCACGGCGGTGCGTACTGCCAGGACTGCGATATCGCCGAGCCCGCCACGACCGACGACATGCTGATCGGCGGGGTCAAACCCTGGGCCGTGGACCCCGCCGCGGCGGCCCGGCTGTGGGAGCTGTCCAGCGAACTCACGAGCCTGGACGCGTTCTCGTAAACCGCCGGTTCGGACCCGGCCTCGGCGCTCACCGACGCGTCGCGTCGACGAGCGCGGTCACCTGCGCTGACCGGGACCGTATGTGCAGATGGCCGTCGCGGGGGAACGCGGGTGGCGCGGCGGGCAGGAGCGTGGCCAGGTCGTATCCGCTCTTCTGCGCCACGCGGCATGACGCCGCGTTGTCCACTTGGTGCAGCAGCTCAAGACGCGTCAGTCCGTCGGCGGCGAAGGCGGCGAAGGCCCAGTCGGTGAGGGCCCGCAGCGCCCGGGGGGCGACTCCCCGGCCGCGTGCGTGCGCCGCGGTCCAGTAGCCGACCTCGGCCGACGGCACGCCGGAGGTGACGTTCTTGAGCGCCACATGGCCCGCCAACCGCCCCTCGGACGCCGCGGTTCGGGCTTCGACGACCGCGAAAGTGAAGCGGTCCCCCGTCTCCCATCCCCGCTGCCGTTCCTGGATCCATCGTGCCGCGCCCGACTCGTCGTCCACGGCCGAACTCGTCCAGCGGCGCAATACGTCGTCCCGGTACAGCTCGACGAGGTCGGCGGCGTCCGCCGGGCTCCAGGGGCGCAGCACGAGGGCGGGCGCCGACGAGGTCGCCTCCGCTTTCAGCCGGGCAGGGATCACGCCACCAGGTCCTTCGCGATCGATTCGATTTCGATAAAGGTGAACGGCCGTTCCCAAGTATGCCCACTTGGCGCCGTCCAGGCTCCAGCCGTCCTACGTCCCCGGTCGATAGCGAAGGGGATGATCGTGCGGGACCTCCACGAGAACGATCCTGACCCCGTCCGGGTCGCTGATCCACATCTCGATCAGCCCCCAGGGCTCCTTCAGCGGTGGCCGCACCACCTCGACCCCGTGGGCCATCAGCTCCTCATGGGCCGCCGCGACGTCGGCGACCTGCAGCCACAGCTGGAGGCCAGGGGCCGGACGGGTGTCGGAGCGGCCGGAGAGTTCGAGGAAGCCGCCGCCGAGGAAGTAGACCGTGCCGCGCTCGGGGCCCTCGCCGAATTCCCGGTAGACCACGAGGCCCAGGGTCTCGCCGTAGAAGGCACGGGAGCGTTCGGGGTCGGTCGGCCGCAGCAGGGTGCGGCTGCTCAGTACATGCACCATGGCGCGACCTTACGCATCCCGGGTTAAGGTCGACTGCCGCCGCAGGGCGGTGTCGCACACCGCGGGGCACACCGCAGGGCACACCGCAAGGAAAGGACATCCGACCTCATGGAGACCGTGGACGCCACCCGGCCCGCCGCCGAGCCGACTTTCCGGGCCGCGACCGCGGCCGATGTGCCGGAGCTGGTCGCGCTGATCGAGTCGGCCTATCGCGGGGACTCCAGCAGGGCGGGCTGGACGACGGAGGCCGACATCCTGGGCGGGCAGCGCACCGACCCCGAGGGGGTCGCGGCCGTGGTGACGGGGGAGAACGGCCGGATGCTGGTGGTCGAGCGGGGTGGCGAGATGGTGGCCTGCTGCCAGCTGGAGCACCGCGGCGACCATGCCTACTTCGGGATGTTCGCGGTGCGGCCGGCGCTCCAGGGCGCCGGGCTCGGCAAGGTGATCATCGCCGAGGCAGAGCGGTGGGTGCGGGCCGAGTGGGGTGCGCGGGAGATGCGTATGACGGTGATCTCGGCCCGCGAGGACCTGATCGCGTGGTACGAGCGGCGCGGCTACGCCCGTACGGGGGAGATGACGCCGTTCCCGTACGGAGATGAGCGCTTCGGCATCCCGCGCCGCACCGATCTCGAGTTCGAGCTGCTGGTCAAGCCGCTGGCGTGAGGCCGGCCCACCAGAAGCCGAACCCCAGGAGCCTGGTCACGCCGTGTAGCGGGCCGCTCGCCTGATCTCCGGGTAGTCGGTGGTGCCCCCGTCCAGGCCGAGGCCGCGGGCCAGCCTTAGATGGTCCGGGGTGTTCACCGTCCAGCCGATGACCTTGAGGTCGGCCGCGTGGGCGCGCTGTACGAGCTCGAGGGTGATCCGGCGGATGTTGAGGACCAGCATCCCGGCGTCGACCGCCTGCGCCCGGTCGATCACATCGAGGCCGTAGCGGCTGGCGACGAGCGCGGTGCGGGCGGTCGGCAGGAGGGTGCGGATCTCGGCGATGGCCTGGTCGTGGAAGGAGAGCACGTCCACGCGGTCCAGCAGATTGCGGCGGGTGATCACCTCGGCGAGGGCCCGCGCGGCCGCGGTGTCCTTGATCTCCGCCTGGAGGGGCGCCTGCACGGCGTCCACGACCTCCTCGAAGACCGGGATGCGCTCACCCTGCCCGGCGTCGAGCTCGCGCAGTTCAGCGAGGGTGAAGTCGCTGATGGGCCCCTGTCCGTCGGTCGTGCGGTCCACGTCGGCGTCGTGCATGACCACGAGCTCGCCGTCCTTGCTCAGATGCAGGTCCAGCTCGATGACGTCCAGGCCCTCGCGCTCGGCCCGGAGGAAGGACCGGAGGGTGTTCTCCGGCTCGACGCCCATCACTCCGCGGTGTCCGATGGTGAGAAAGGTCAACGGTGTCTCGCTCTTCTGTCGGCTCTGCTGGTCGTGCTGAGGCGGCTGCCCGGACCGGCGCTCAGCGTAACGGCCCACCGCGACGCGGGGGTTAAGGCAGGGCCGCGGCAGAGGCGCGGCTCGGCTACCGATCCATGACCGAGCCATGTCCTACAGGAAAAACATCGGTGGGGAGGGGGCGGGGCAGGATAATTTCCGGTGGCCCCACTTGAGCCGGAGAACAGTCGCTGGATACGGTGTCTCTACGCGAGTTTCTTCGGTGGAGGTGTGGTTATGACGGAAATTCTTTCGTCTACGGTGGCGGAGGGTGTCATTCTGCCTGCGGAGCGTGTGGATCGCGTAGTGGAGCACCCGTCCTGGGCCGTGCTCAAGGACGCCGTGGAGGCCATCAGGCCCTGGCAGTCCAGGGACGGTTCGATCGACTTCGAGGCCGACGGCGCTCCACCCCGAGCCAGAGCCCAGGACGCCGTCGACCAGGTCGTACGGGCCGTCGAGGAGCTGGCCCCGCTGCTGCCGCACGACGCCGCGTACCACCAGGCGCTCGTCGCCGATCTCCGCCGCTGGGCCGAGGGCGGCTTCGGGGTGCCGGACTTCCTCGACTCGCTGCTCGCCTTCCAGCCCGCCCGCGGGCGCGCCGACGGCCTGCAGCACCTGGTCGTCTTCCCGATGTACACGCAGAACGGCAACCCGGACCGCAACCTCGAGGCGCTGGTCGTACGCGTGGTGTGGCCGGACTGGCTGGCCGAGCTCGAGCGCACCCGCTACGACAACCCGCTCTACATCGGCCTGGCCTTCGAGGACTTCACCTCCGGCTACGACACCAACTCCGCGGTGCTCTTCCCCGAGACCATCGCCGTCCGTGAGGTCCCGGAGCGGTTCAGCTGGGGAGGGATCTTCTGCGACCGCGAGGCCGCCCGCTTCCGGCGGGTGAGCGAGGCCGCCGTCCAGGCGCTGGGCATCGAGCTCCCCGAGGACGTCCGGGACATGCTCGCCGACCAGCGGCGCTGCCAGGAGGCGTTCGCCCTGTGGGACATGGTCCACGACCGCACCCACAGCCATGGCGATCTGCCCTTCGACCCCTTCATGATCAAGCAGCGCCAGCCGTTCTGGATGTACGGCCTGGAGGAGCTGCGCTGTGACCTCACCGCCTTCAAGGAGGCCGTGAAGCTGGAGGCCGAGGGGATCGCCCAGGCCCGCGACGTCCAGTACGCCGTGATCTTCGACCGGATGTTCCGGTTCCCCGTCACCGGCGACCGCGTACGCAACTACGACGGGCTCGGCGGCCAGCTGCTCTTCGCCTATCTGCACCAGCACGACGTCGTACGCTGGACGGACAACACCCTGCACATCGACTGGGTCCGCGCCCCGCAGGTCACCAACCAGCTGTGCGGCGAGATCGAGAAGCTGTACCGCGACGGCATCGACCGCCCCAAGCTCGTCCACTGGTTCAAGGCGTATGAGCTGGTCTCGTCCTATCTGGCCCCGCACCCCGGCTCGGTGTGGGCCAAGGGCCCCGACGCCCTCGACCTCACCCAGCCGCCGCGCAAGCTGGTGGACGACGTGCTCCCCGACGAGTTCCCGCTCAGCATGTTCTACGAGGCGCTTGCCAAGAAGCTGCGCGCCGTGGTCGCCTCCACCAAGGGCATCACGGCCGACAGCGACGTCAAGGCGGCCGCGTGAAGCCGATGGCAGGGAAGCCGATGGCAGGGATGAGCGGAGCGCCCGAGGAGGCGACGACCATGACCACACCGACGTCGAGCCCCACCCCGAACGAGCCGAACGGCAAGGGGCCCCTGGACGGAGCCGTGGTCGCGGTGGCCGGCGCCGCGGGCCCGGCGGGCCGCGCCGTGCTGCTCCGCCTCGCCGAGGCCGGGGCCACCGTCATCGCCTCCGACGCGGACCCCGCCCGGCTGGCCGAAGCCGTGGACGCCGCCCGCTACGCCCACGGCGGGGCCACCGTCACCGGCGACACCGTCGACCTGCTCGATCTGCGCGCGGCCCGCGCATGGGCCGACCGCATCGAGAAGGAGTTCGGCCGGGTCGACGGACTGGTGCACCTGGTCGGCGGCTGGCGCGGCGGCAAGAGCTTCGCCGACGCACCGCTCGCCGACTGGGACACCCTGCACAACCTGCTGATCAGGACCGCCCAGCACACCTCGCTCGCCTTCCACGACGCCCTGCTGCGCAGCGGCAAGGGGCGCTATGTCCTGATCAGCGCGGCGGGCGCCTCCCAGCCCACCGCCGGCAACGCCGCGTACGCCGCCGCCAAGGCCGCCGCCGAGGCATGGACCCTCGCGCTCGCCGACTCCTTCCGGAAGCTGGGGGACGAGGGCGGCCCGGCCGCGGCCGCTGTCATCCTGGTGGTCAAGGCGCTGGTGCACGACGCCATGCGAGCGGAGCGCCCCAACGCGAAGTTCGCGGGCTTCACGGACGTCAAGGAGCTGGCCGAGGCCATCGCCGGACTCTGGGACCGGCCCGCCCGGGAAGTGAACGGAACCCGTCTGTGGCTGACCCCCAAGCCGTGAACCCAGGGCGCACCGACGCCCGCCGCCACCACGACCCCGATCTGCGCGGATTCGCCAGCGACAACTACGCGGGAGCCCATCCGGAAGTCCTCGCCGCGCTCGCCCTCGCCAACGGCGGCCACCAGGTCGCCTACGGCGAGGACGAGTACACCGAGCATCTCCAGCGGGTGATGCGCAGCCACTTCGGGGCCGCGGCGCAGACCTTCCCGGTCTTCAACGGCACCGGCGCCAATGTGGTCGCCCTCCAGGCGCTCACCGACCGCTGGGGCGCGGTCATCGCGGCCGACACCGCGCATATCCACGTCGACGAGTGCGGGGCTCCCGAGCGCGTGGGCGGGCTGAAGCTGCTCACCGTTCCCACCGAGGACGGCAAGCTCACCCCCGAGCTCATCGACCGCGAGGCGTACGGCTGGGACGACGAGCACCGGGCCATGCCCCAGGTCGTCTCCATCGCCCAGAACACCGAGCTGGGCACCGTCTACACGGTGGACGAGATCCGCGCCATCTGCGACCACGCCCATGAGCGCGGTATGAAGGTCCACCTCGACGGGGCCCGGATAGCGAACGCGGCCGCGTCCCTGGACGTGCCGATGCGCTCCTTCACCAATGTGGCGGGCGTGGACGTGCTGACCTTCGGCGGCACCAAGAACGGCATGCTCTTCGGCGAGGCCGTGGTGGTCCTCAACCCGGACGCGGTCCGCGGTATGAAGCATCTGCGCAAGCTGTCCATGCAGCTGGCGTCCAAGATGCGGTTCGTCTCCGTACAGCTGGAGGCGCTGCTCGCCCGCGACCTGTGGCTGCGCAACGCCCGCCACGCCAACACCATGGCCCGGCGGCTGGCCGAGGGGGTCCGTACGGTCGAGGGAGTCCAGATCCTCCACCCGGTCCAGGCCAACGCCGTCTTCGCCCGGCTGCCGCACGACGCGGCCGAGCGCCTGCAGAAGCGCTACCGCTTCTACTTCTGGGACGAGGCAGCGGGCGATGTGCGGTGGATGTGCTCCTTCGATACGACCGAGGAGGACGTCGACGGGTTCGTCGCCGCGCTTCGCGAGGAGATGGGCAAGGCGTAGCACCGCTCCGGGCTCTGTCCGGCCGATGGAACAGCCGGTCGGACAGGGCACGGTCGGCCAGGGTCCGTACGGAGCGGGCCCGGTCGGACAGGGCCCGTACGGAGCGGGGTCAGCGGCGGTCGAGACCGGCCGCCTGGGCCGGGGTGGGCGCGGTGCCGCCGAGGTGGGCCGGGACCCACCAGGTGTCGTCCTCGTTCTTGGGCCGCACCGGGTACGCCCGCTGCGCCGCCTCCAGCAGCTCCTGCACCCGGGAGCGCAGCCGCTCGGTGAGCGTGTCGGACGGCTCGGTCGGGTCGGCCTCCATGGGCGCGCCCACCCGCATCGTGATCGGGAAGTGGTTACGGCCCAGATCGCGTTTGTGGCCCTTGGTCCACAGCCGCTGGGTGCCCCACAGCGCCATCGGCAGCAGCGGTACGCCCGCCTCCTGGGCCAGCCGGGCCGCGCCCGTCTTGAAGTTCTTGAGGGCGAACGACTGGGAGATCGTCGCCTCCGGGAACACCCCGATGATTTCGCCCGAGCGCAGCGCCTTCAGCGCGTGGCGGTAGGCGTCCATGCCCGCCGCGCGGTCGACGGGGATGTGCTTCATCGCGCGCATCAGCGGACCGGCGACCTTGTGCCGGAAGACCGAGTCCTTGGCCATGAAGCGGACGAGCCGCTTGGCCGGACGCGCGGTCAGTCCGGCAAAGACGAAGTCCAGATAGCCGATGTGGTTGCTCACCAGTACCGCGCCGCCCCGCTTGGGGATGTTCTCGGTGCCCTTGATGTCGAAGCGCAGGTCCAGTGCCTTGAACATGGTGCGGGCGACACCGATCACCGGCGGGTAGACGAGCTCTGCCATGGGGGGACCCTTCTCGTTTCCTGGGAGGGCTCTCCCGACGGAAGTTACGCGGCCGTAGGTTCTGGGCTTCTGGCAGATGGTGCCCCATATCGCGCCCGTCTGCCTACCGGGCGAACACCTGGGGCCGCGAGATCCTCATCACGTCGGCGGACGGGCGTGCGCCGGGGCGGGCGCGGGGAGGAATGTCCCCCGGGGATCCGGTGCTGCATCCGTCGAGGGACGATCGAGAGGGACGATCGAAAGGACAGCGGGTGCGAAGCGGACAGGGCGAGGGTGACCAGGGCGGGCGGCTGGACGCCGCGGAACTGGGTGCGCGGCTGGGGGAGCGGGCGACGCTCGTGCAGTTTTCCAGCGCGTTCTGCCAGCCGTGCCGGGCCACCCGGCGCGTCCTCGCCGATGTCGCCCGGATGGTGGACGGCGTGGCGCATGTGGAGATCGACGCCGAGGCGCGACTGGACCTCGTGCGCAGACTGGATGTCGTACGGACCCCCACGGTGCTGGTGCTCGACGCCGCGGGCCGTATCGTGCGCCGCGCGGCCGGGCAGCCGCGTACGGCGGATGTGATCGCGGCGCTCGGCGCGGCGGTCTGATCCGCCGACGGCTGCCGTTGGCAAGGTCACAGTTCAACCGGGTTGCTTACGGGGAACGACCTGGGTGTACTGACGAGTAATATTTCGATCGGTGCAGGGCCCACCCCGGTCGCCGACCGGCCGGAATCCGCACCCGAAGGCGCCTATGCTGCCTGGACAAGGCAGCACGAAGAGACGATGCAGTAGGAGAGCCGGCGTGAGCTTGAGGATCGTTGTCTGTGTGAAGTACGTGCCCGACGCCACCGGCGACCGGCACTTCGCCGAAGATCTGACTGTCGACCGCGACGATGTGGACGGCCTGCTCTCCGAGCTGGACGAGTACGCGGTGGAGCAGGCGCTGCAGATCGCGGAGGAGCGTCGGCGGGAAGGGGCCGAGGCCGAGATCACCGTGCTGACCGTCGGCCCCGAGGACGCCAAGGACGCGCTGCGCAAGGCGCTGTCCATGGGTGCCGACAAGGCCGTCCATGTAGAGGACGACGATCTGCACGGCACCGATGCGCTGGGCACCTCGCTGGTGCTGGCCAAGGCGGTCGAGAAGACCGGCTACGACCTGGTGATCTGCGGTATGGCCTCCACCGACGGCACCATGGGCGTGCTGCCGGCGCTGCTCGCCGAGCGCCTGGGCGTCCCGCAGGTCACGCTGCTGTCGGAGGTCTCGGTCGAGGGCGGCCCCAACGGCACAGTGAAGGGCCGCCGTGACGGGGACACCGCGAGCGAGCAGCTGGAGGCTTCGCTGCCCGCCGTCGTGTCGGTCACCGACCAGTCGGGTGAGGCCCGTTACCCCTCCTTCAAGGGCATCATGGCCGCCAAGAAGAAGCCGGTGACCTCCTGGGACCTGGAGGACCTGGAGATCGAGGCGGACGAGGTCGGCCTGGAGGGCGCCTGGACCGCGGTCGACAGCGCCGCGGAGCGCCCGGCCCGTACCGCGGGCACGATCGTCAAGGACGAGGGCGAGGGCGGCAAGCAGCTTGCCGAGTTCCTGGCGGGCCAGAAGTTCATCTGACCCGGCCGCGCCCGACGCACCGCCAACCGCCCGCACTTTTTCCGCAGGAGATCGATTCCCATGGCTGAAGTCCTCGTCTATGTCGACCACGTGGACGGCGCCGTCCGCAAGCCCACCCTCGAACTGCTGACCCTGGCCCGCCGCATCGGCGAGCCCGTCGCCGTCGCCCTGGGCAACGGCGCAGCCGACACCGCCGCGACGCTCGCCGAGCACGGCGCGGCGAAGGTGCTCACGCACGACGCCGCGGAGTACGCCGACTACCTGGTCGTACCGAAGGTGGACGCGCTGCAGGCCGCCTACAAGGCCGTCTCCCCGGCCGCCGTCCTCGTCCCCTCTTCCGCCGAGGGCAAGGAGATCGCCGCCCGGCTGGCGGTCCGGATCGGCTCGGGCATCATCACCGACGCCATCGACCTGGAGGCCGGCGACGAGGGCCCGGTCGCGACCCAGTCGGTGTTCGCCGCGGCGTTCACCACCAAGTCCCGGGTCAGCAAGGGCACCCCGGTGATCACCGTCAAGCCGAACGCGGCCGCCGTGGAGGCCGCCCCGGCCGCCGGTGCCGTCGAGGCTCTTGAGGTCTCGTTCTCGGAGCAGGCCACCGGCACCAAGGTCACCGCCCGCACCCCGCGTGAGTCCACCGGCCGCCCGGAGCTGACCGAGGCCGCGATCGTGGTCTCCGGCGGCCGTGGCGTCGGCGGCGCGGAGAACTTCCCCCTCGTCGAGGCCCTGGCCGACTCGCTCGGCGCCGCCGTGGGCGCGTCGCGCGCCGCGGTGGACGCGGGCTGGTACCCGCACACCAACCAGGTCGGCCAGACCGGCAAGTCGGTCTCGCCGCAGCTGTACATCGCGACCGGCATCTCCGGCGCCATCCAGCACCGGGCCGGTATGCAGACCTCCAAGACGATCGTGGCCATCAACAAGGACGCCGAGGCCCCGATCTTCGACCTCGTGGACTACGGCGTGGTCGGCGACCTCTTCGAGGTGGTCCCGCAGCTGACCGAGGAGATCAAGGCCCGTAAGGGCTGACGCCTCTGCCACTGGACGGCCCTCATGCGCGGACGACGCTCCGTGCGTGGGGGCCGCGTGCGTTTCTGGCGAAGGAGGGAGGGTGTTGACCTGGGGTCGAGCCGCAGATAACTTCGCTGTGCGGATTATGGATTCCGCATTTCGGAAAGGCTGGCTGGTGTGATGGAGGATACGGGGATGGGGCAGCAGGAGACGTTCACGACCAGTCTTCCCGGCGCCGTACGTGACGGAATCGCCGCCTCCCTCGCCGGCGTCGACGCCGAACTCGCCCGCCGCTACCCCGGCGACCCCGGCACCCGCCAGCCCGTCCACACCGTCTACGTCCCCGCCGACCTCTACACCGCGGGCACCGTCCGCGACTGGGGCGACCAGGCGCTCGCCGCGCTCGACGAACACGCCCCCGACGCCGCCGCGCTGGCCGCCGTCCTCGGCATCCAGGACGACCTCGCCGAGCCGGTCTACGCGCGGATGCGCGCCAAGCTGACGCGCGAGCCCATCGAGGATCTGCGCATCGACTTCGAGGACGGCTACGGCCCGCGCCCCGACGCCGAGGAGGACGCCGCGGCCGCCCGCGCGGCCTCGCTCGTCGCCGCCGCCGTCGCGGACGGCACCGCGCCGCCGTACGTCGGCATCCGCATGAAGTGCATGGAGGCCGCCGTCCGCGACCGTGGCATCCGCACCCTCGACATCTTTCTCACCGCGCTGATGGACGCCGGAGGTCTGCCCGGCGGACTCGTTCTCACCCTGCCGAAGGTCACCTACGCCGAGCAGGTCACCGCCATGGTCCGGCTGTGCGAGGCGTTCGAGCGGGCGCACGGCCTGGCCGCGGGCCGGATCGGCTTCGAGATCCAGATCGAGACCACCCAGGCGATCCTCGGCCCCGACGGCCGCGCCACCGTCGCCCGTATGATCGACGCCGCCGAGGGCCGGGCCACCGGGCTGCACTACGGAACCTTCGACTACAGCGCCTCCTGCGGGGTCAGCGCCGCCCACCAGTCCATGGACCACCCCGTCGCGGACCACGCCAAGGCCGTGATGCAGGTCGCCGCCGCGGGCACCGGCGTCAGGCTCTCCGACGGCTCGACCAACGTTCTGCCCGTCGGTTCGTCCGAGCAGGTCCACGAGGCCTGGCGGCTCCACCACCGCCTGGTACGGCGGTCGTTGGCGCGCGCGTACTACCAGGGGTGGGACATGCACCCCGGCCATCTGCCGACGCGTTACGCCGCCGTCTACGGCTTCTACCGGGAGGGCCTGCCCCAGGCCGCGGCCCGGCTGGCCGCGTACGTCGACCGCGCGGGCGGCGCCGGGAGCGCGATCGCCGACGAACCGGCCACGGCCAAGGCCCTCAGCGGCTATCTGCTGCGCGGCCTGGACTGCGGCGCGGTGGACGGCGCGGAGGTGGAGCGGCTGACCGGCCTGGACCGCGCCGCCCTGAACACCCTGTCGGGCCGGGCCCCCGCCACGAGTTGACCCCGCCGGGCCGGGAGAGCTCCGCCGGGCCCGACTCCGCGCGCTTCACTCCGACGCCTCACCCGGGATGCGGTCCCGCCGGGGAAGGCGGGAGATGTTGTCATGACCGGCGCCCCCGACGAGTCACCGGCCGGCCCCCCGACACCGAAGCCCCCGACACCGAAGCCCCCGACGACGAAGCCCCCGACACCGAAGCTCCCGACGAAGCCACCGCACGACCACTCAGCCGCTGGGGCACGGGGCGGCCGGGTGTGCCGTCGCGGGGTCCGGCGCGCCGGGGGGATCGCCAGGAGCGCGGCGTCGGGGCTGCTGATCTCGCTCGCCTGTCTGCTCGTACCGGTGTCCCTGGTGTCGGTGTGGCTCCACGACGTTCTCCTCGACACCGGCCGCTACATGGCGACGGTCTCCCCGCTCGCCAAGGACCCGGCCATCCAGGACGCCGCGCTGCGGCACGTACGCCAAGCCCTGAACGCCCGCCGCAGCGGCCGGGACCTCACCTCGGACATCGCTTCCTGGCTCCGCCGCCAGGGGGTTTCGCCCAAGGCCGCCGACGCCGTCCAGGGGCTGGGGCTCAAGCTGGACCCGGCCGTCGACCAGGCGTTGACGAGGGTGGCGGCGCATGTCGTGCGCGGCGACCAGTTCCCGGCGGTGTGGGTCGG
Organism: Streptomyces sp. NPDC020845; assembly: GCF_044334165.1. Taxonomy (NCBI): domain Bacteria; kingdom Bacillati; phylum Actinomycetota; class Actinomycetes; order Kitasatosporales; family Streptomycetaceae; genus Streptomyces; species Streptomyces sp. NPDC020845. The sequence continues at coordinate 632,724 of NZ_JBIRSJ010000003.1, forward strand.
CGCCAACCGGGCCGGCCACTCCGCTCTCGTGCATGTGCTCACCGGCGAGGGGCACGGGGCGGTCGGGGTGGACGGCGACACCGTGACCCTGGACGTGGGCGCGGCCGTCAAGAAGGTCAAGCGGCAGCTGCTGAACGTCGGACTCTCCTCGGCGAGCGCCATCCCCGACGTCGACCGGCGCATGGTCCTGTTCCACTCCGACCAACTGGGCCGGGTCAGATTCGGGGCGCGCCTGCTGGACCTGGCCGGTGTCTGGCTGCCCGGGCTCACCGCGCTGCTCGGCACCTCGGGCGTCCTGCTCGCGCGCCGGCGCCGCCGCGCCCTGGCCCGCGCCGCGCTGGGGACCGCCGTCACCTCTCTCGCCCTGGGCGCGGGCCTGGCCGTCGCCCGCCGGTACTGGCTCGCCCATCTGCCGCCGAGCGTGCTGCCCCGGGCGGCAGCCGCGGCCGTATACGACACGCTGCTGCGCGGTTTGTGGACCACCGTCCGCACCGCGGGGGTGCTCGGCCTCGCCGTCGCGCTGGGCGCCTACCTGGCGGGACCCGGCCGACTGCCCCGCGCGGCGCGCAAGGGCGCCGACCGCGGCGCCGACTCCGCCGCGCGCTGGAGCGCGGCGCGCGGGCTGCGCACCGGGCGGGTCGGCGCCTGGGCCGCGGGCCACCGCCGGGGGCTGACGTTCGGGGTGCTGCTGCCGACGGCCGCCGCGTTCGGCCTCTGGAACCGTCCCACCGCGGCAACGGTGCTGCTCCTGACGCTGGTTCTGCTGGCCGCGCTCGCGGCGATCGCGCTGCTGGCCGCGACCGGCCGGGTGCCCCGGCCCCGCGCGGCCCGCCCCCGGGCGCCCACCGGGCGCGGCGGTCGGTAGGCCTGTCGTCGAAGGGGCCGCTACGGGCGTGCCGCCAGGGGTGCCGCTACGTGAGGATGAGCACGATGAAGAGCAGACAGGTGGCGATGGTGACCATCCAGCTGTGCGAGGTCAGCCACTCCCGGACCCGGGGCATGGCCCGCCGCCCGCGCTCACCGGCGAGGAGATAGACCAGCAGCGGCAACGCCGCGATCAGCACGGTCAGGCCGATGAACGGCAGCGCCGCCGCGACACCCACGCCGTGCTGCTCCAGGGACGCCCCCACGGTCAGCATGACCACGATGTCGGACGGCATGACCAGGATGACCAGGAGACCGACGGTGAACGCCTTCCAGGCCCCCGCCTCCATCAGCGAGCCCAGCCACTTCGGCGGCTCGGCCGTCTCCCGCCTCACGTACGTCTTCACAGCCGCGAACACCAGCAGCGCCACCAGTACGAGCTGGACGACCGTCCCGGCCGATCCGGGGTCGGACGGGCTGCCCGGCGCGACCACTTGGCCCAGCAGCGCGAAGATCCCCCGGGTGATCGTGACCCCCGCCGCCGTCGCGACCGCCACCCCGAGCAGGAACGCCAGGGACACCCGCACCGGCCGCGGCGCGGTCACCAGGATCACGGCGGCCACGATCTGCGGCCCCGCCATCATGGTGACGGCGAGCGGGAGAATCTGCAGGTCCATGGGGCGCCCTCTCCGGCCTCCGGCTCGCGGCGACTTCGCTTCCTCCGAACGACTTCGCTCTCTCCATTCGTACGCGCCCGTGCGCCTACGGCATCCGGTGCTGCGCCGACCGGGCCCGAGAAGGCGCCGTACGCTGGGAGTAGTGGGCCCCGGTGGGAGCCTTCTGTCCCTTCGTTGGGTCCGCCGGGCGCGTCCGATGGGAGGCGGATGATGAGCTATCCGTTGCTAGACGTGTTCCTGACCACAGTCTGGGTCTTCCTGTGGATCCTGTGGTTCATACTGCTCTTCCGCATAATCGGCGACCTCTTCCGGGACGACTCGATGAGCGGCTGGGCCAAGGCGGGCTGGTGCTTCTTCGTCGTCGTGCTGCCCTTCCTCGGCGTCTTCGTGTACCTGATCGCACGGGGCCGCGGGATGGGCGAGCGCGAAGCGAAGGCGGCCCTGAAGGCGGAGGCTGATCTGAAGGAGTTCGTGCGGGAGACCGCGGCGAGCGGTCATGCCGAGGAGCTCTCCAAGCTGGTGGAGCTCAAGAACCACGGCGACATCACCGCCGAGGAGTACGAGCGCGCCAAGGCCAAGGTGCTCGCGGCCTGAGTTCGCGGCCTGAGTTCGCAGCCTGTTTCCGTGTGCGGTTCGCTGCGCATGCGTTACGCGGCCGACGGCAACTCGCCGGAGCCGCGGGCGATCAGGCGGGTCGGCAGGACCACCCGCCGGGGCTCGCCCCCCGCCCCGTCGAGGCGGCGGAAGAGCAGGTCCGCCGCGGTACGGCCGAGTTGGGCCGAGTCCTGGGCGATGACGGTGATACCGGGGGAGAGGAGATCGGCGAGTTCGAAGTCGTCGAAGCCGACGAGGGCCACCGGTCGGGGGCGCCCGGCCAGGACCCGTACGACGGTGACCGTCACCCGGTTGTTGCCCGCGAACAGCGCGGTGACCGGCTCAGGTGCGTCCAGCATCGCGATGGCCGCCGCCCGTACCCGCTCGGGGTCGGTGGGGCCGAGGGACACCCACGCGTCGTCGACCGGCAGCCCGGCCTCGGCCATCGCCGTGCGATAGCCGCGTAGCCGCTCCTCGGCGGTGTGGATGCCCGGCTGGTCGCCGAGGAAGCCGATGCGGCGGTGGCCATGGGCGATCAGATGGGCGACGCCGTCCCGCGCGCCGCCGAAGCTGTCGGAGAGCACGGCGTCGGCGTCGATACGGCCGGCCGGGCGGTCCACGAACACCGTGGCGACGCCCGCGGCTATCTCCGGGGCCAGGTAGCGGTGGTCGCGCCCGGCCGGGATGACGACGAGCCCGTCGACCCGGCGCGCGCACAGCGCGAGCACGAGCTCCTGCTCGCGCTCGGGGTCCTCGGCGCTCGAACCGTTGATCAGCAGGGCGCCGTGCGCGCGGGCGACCTCTTCGACGGCGCGGCTGAGCGGCCCGTAGAACGGGTCGGCGAGATCTTCGAGGACCAGTCCGATGCTGGCGGTGCGGCCCTTGCGCAGAATGCGGGCGCTGTCGTTGCGGCGGAAGCCGAGCGCGGTGATGGCCTCCTTGACGCGCCGTTCGGTGTCGGGCGTGACCCCCGGCTCGCCGTTGACCACTCGTGAGACCGTCTTGAGGCCGACCCCGGCGCGCGCGGCGACATCCTTCATGGTGGGCCGGGTGCCGTAGCGGCGCGAAGTGGTGGCGGTGCCCGGAGCGGTGTCGGTCACGGTGCGGTTGTCCCGTCGCTGGTCGTTCGCTGGTCGTTCGCTGGTGGTCGTGCGGAAGGGTGTCCGAGCATAGCCCCTGGACAACGTTGTCAGCGGCAGGGAAGACTGTTGCCCCACAGCGATACGTCTAGGTCTGCCGGGGGAGTCGACTCATATGCCACGTGACCTCATCGCCGCACTGGATATCGGCGGTACCAAGATCGCGGGTGCCCTGGTGGACGGCAGCGGCAAACTGGTCGTACGGGCCAGACGCGCCACCCCCGCCCAGGAGCCGGGCGAGACCGTGATGCGCGAGGTCACAGCGGTGCTCGACGAGCTGTCCGGCAGCGGGCAGTGGTCCCGGGTCGCCGCGGTCGGAATCGGCAGCGCGGGCCCGGTCGACGCCTCCGTCGGCACCGTCAGCCCCGTCAACATCCCCGGCTGGCGCGACTTCCCCCTCGTCGCCGGGGTCCGGGAGACGGTCGGCGAACTGCCGCTCGCGCTGGTCGGCGACGGGGTGGCGATGACGGCGGCCGAACACTGGCAGGGCGCGGCGCGCGGGCGTACCGGCGCGCTGTGCATGGTGGTGTCCACGGGCGTCGGCGGCGGCCTGGTGCTGAACGGCCGACTCCACCCGGGCCCCACGGGGAACGCCGGGCACATCGGCCACATCAGCGTCGACCTCGACGGCGACCCGTGCCCGTGCGGCGCGCGCGGCTGCGTCGAGCGCATCGCCAGCGGCCCCAATATCGCCCGCCGCGCCCTGGAGAGCGGCTGGCGCCCCGGCCCGGGCGGCGATACGAGCGCGGCGGCCGTGGCGGCCTCGGCCCGGACCGGCGACCCGGTCGCGCGGGCCTCCTTCGAACGTGCCGCGCAGGCGCTGGCCGCCGGGATCGCGGCCACCGCGACGCTCGTCGAGATCGAGGTGGCCGTGGTCGGCGGCGGGGTGGCGGGCGCCGGGGACGTGCTCTTCGCACCCCTGCGGCGCGCGCTGCGCGACTACGCGACCCTGTCGTTCGTCAGCGGCCTGGAGGTCGTCCCGGCGCAGATGGGCACGGACGCCGGCCTGGTCGGCGCCGCCGCGGCGGCGGCCCAGCAGGCCGGACTGGACGGCTTCGGCAGCCCTTCTTAGGGCTCGGTTCTCCCCCAGCTACCGCTGGGAGGTGCCCCCGGGGGCGCCTCAGCCCCTGTCGACGGTCGACCACGCGGCGGTAGCCTCGGGGCCTGCGCGCGCTCTCCCTTTCGACAGGGTCGCGCCCCTTCGGCTCACTCGCCAGGGCTGGCGAAGCGAGCCCCCCGTAGGCCGGCCCGACAGGGCCCGCACGCCCGCGAGTTGAGCGGGACTGTCGGTGCTTGCCCCTAAGCTGTTGCGCGACCACGGCTTACAAGGGGGACTGAGGCACGGTGTCACCGGGGGACATGAGCGGGGACCTGACCGGCAGGCTGTTGGGCGGTCGATACCGAGTGACCGGCACGCTCGGCCGGGGCGGTATGGGCGTGGTCTGCAAGGCCGTGGACGAGGTGCTGGGCCGGGAGGTCGCGGTCAAGGTGCTGCGCGCCTACACCGACTCCTCCGGGCCCGAACTCGCCGATCTGCGCGTCCGGATGCAGCGGGAGGCCAGAGCCGCGGCGCGGATCCGCCACTCCGGTGTGATCACGGTGCACGACGTGACCGAGGAGAGCGGGCTTCCGGTCATCGTCATGGAGCTCATCGAAGGCCGGTCGCTGGACGATCTGATCGACGAGCGGGGCGTCGTGGAGCCCCTGGAGGCCGCGGCGATCGGCGCGAAGGTCGCGGACGCCCTCGGCGCGGGCCATCACGCCGGCGTGCTGCACCGGGACGTGAAGCCGGGCAATGTGCTGCTCGACCACGACGGCCGGGTCGTCCTCACCGACTTCGGCATCGCGAGCATGGAGGCGCCGGGCGACGACGCGACGACCAAGCTGACCCGCAGCGGCGAGCTCATCGGCTCCCTCGACTATCTCGCACCGGAGCGCGCCCAGGGCCAGGAGCCCGGCCCGGCCTCGGACATCTGGGCGCTCGGCATGACGCTGTACGCGGCGGTGGAGGGCTCGTCCCCGTTCCGGCGTACGTCGGTGTGGTCGACGTTGACGGCCATCGTCACCGAACCGCTCCCGGAGCCGAGGCGGGCCGGGCCGCTGACGCCGGTCCTGCACGCGATGATGGACAAGGACCCGGCGGCGCGGCCGTCCGCGGGCCAGGCGCGGGTGATGCTGGAGGCCGTCGCGGCCGGCGAGGACCCCTGGGCCGCCGCGGGGTGGGCCGGGCGGACGCCGACGACACCGGACGTGCTGGGCGCCGGGGCGCCGCGCGGCGCCCGGACGGGCGACCCGGACGGCGGTCCGGCTCTCGGCCCGTCCGCCGGTCTGGCCGACGGTTCGCCCGCTGGCTCGTCCGCCGGTCCGGCCTTCGGCCCGGCTGGCGGCCAGTTCGGCGGTTCGCCCGCTGGCTCGTCCGCTGGTCCGGCTGGCGACCCGGCCGTGAGTCCCCCCGGCGGGTCGTCCGCTGACCCGTCCGTCGGCCCGGCCGGCGGCTCCCCCGGCTCGCCCTCCGGTCCGGCCGGCGGCCAGTCCGGCGGTTCGCCCTCCGGTCCGTCCGGCGGCTCGCCTGCTGGCTCGCCCGGCGGGCCGTTCGGCGGCCCGGCCTTCGGCCCCTCAGGGGGTTCGCCCGCCGGCTCGTCCCTCGGCTCCCCCCTGCTGTCCTCGGCCCCGCCCGGCTTCGGGCCGCCGCAGATCCCCGAGGAGCCGCTGGTGAGCGGCGGGGCTCCGGGCGGCGCGGCGCCGCCGCGGCGGCCCGGGCGTAAAAAGGCGCTGCTCGCGGCCATGGCCGTCGCCGTTCTGCTCGCCGGGGGCGGCGTGACGTACGCGCTTGTCGGCGACGACGGCGACAAGACCGCGGCCGGGAGCCAGGAGGACACATCGGCGTCCCCCACCCACTCCGACTCACCGGACGGCGGGAAGGCCGGGGGCAAGGGGAGCACGGACGGCAAGGACGACGAGGACGGTAAGGGAGACAAGGGCGACAAGGGCGGGAAGAAGACCGCGGAGCCTTCGGGTTCCGGTTCCCCGTCCGCCTCGGGCAAGCCCGGCGACAGCGGAAACGGCGCGTCCGGAGGCTCGGACGACGGCTCGGACAGCGGTAAGGACGGCAAGGGCGGCGGCGGAGGCGACGGGACTTCAGGCGGCGGCGGAGGCGGCGACGACAGCAACTCCGCCAACGGGGGCGGGGCCGGCGGCGGCTCCGCGGACCCCGACCCCTCGCCGGTCTGCCATGATGCCGGCGGGGGCAAGTACAACTGCGAGGTCTGGCGCGCCGCCACCTCGTACACCGCCTCCGGAGAACCGGTCGGCACCCTCAACCAGGGCCTGAACTACTTCTACTGCCAGCAGAACCTGGGCCGTCGGGAGACCTACGGCAAGTGGACGAACGTGTGGTGGGCCAAGACGGACGACGACAGTGGTCACACCAACGTGTTCATCAGCGACGTCTACATCAAGGGCGGGGACAACGACCAGCCCCTCCCCGGGCTGCCCGTGTGCTGACGGGCGCGCGGGGAAGGGCCGGCCGCGGAGCGCGATGGCTCCGCCCGCGCGGCGGCGTCGTCAGCAGCTGAAGGCCGCCTCCGCCCAGTCCCCGTGGTCGCTGGTCACACCGTCCCCGGCGTCGGTGGTCACCAGCTTGACGGTCGTCGCGCCGCCGAGCGCGGCGGTGACGGTCGTGGCCGGGTCGGCGTTGGTGAGCGTCCCCGTCGAGGCGACCTTCTCGCCGTCCGCCCACACCTCGAAGGCGACCGTCCCGGCGGCGTCCTCCTCGTCGTCGACGCCGACCTGGGCGGTGAAGCTCGTGCACCGGCCGCCGGTGTAGTACGTCACCTCGCTGGGCGCGTGCACCCCGAGGCCCTTGGCGTGGACGGTGCCGCCGATGGTGATCGGATGTCCGTCGCCCGCCGGGTTCTCGCCCACGCTGGTGTCCTTCTCCACCGGACCCCAGCCGTTGACCGCGCTCAGCCACGGCAGATCGCTTGCGTACGAGGTCCCGGAGGGCGGGGCCACCACCACATGCACCGGAGCCGACAGCTGTGCCGCGGCCCGGGTGCCCTGCGGGGAGCGGTAGTCCGCCGAGACCTTCAGCTCGTATGCACCGGCCGGGGTGCCGGCGGGCGCGGTGATCTGCCAGCGCGTGGTCAATTTCCGGCCGGTGGGCAGGGTGGCGGCCCTGGTCGGGGAGGTGGCCTCGACGCGCCAGCCGTCAGGGCCGATGAGGCGGACCGAGACCTGGCGGGCGGGGGTGCGGCCGAGGTCGGTCACGGTCGTGGCGACCTTGGCGGTGGTCCCGGCCTCGGCCAGCGCGGCGGCGTCGGTGCCCAGTTCCACGGCCGGCGGATAGGCGGCCCAGCGCCGGTCGGCCGAGACGCGGAACAGCGCGGTGCCATGGGCCGGGACGGTGGCCGCCACGTCTCCGGCGGTGTTGTAGCTCCGGTGTTCCCAAAGGTCGCGCAGTTGGTACGCGTCCGCCTCCGGCAGGCCGAGCGCCGCGGCGGTGGTGGCGATGTGCCGGGGCCGGTCGGTCTCGTTGAAGAGCGCGACCGCCCGGTCGCCGTCCGCGAGCTCCTTGGCGATGACCCAGCCCCCGCCCTCGGAGGAGAGCACCTGGCCCTGCTTGCCGAGCCCGTCCTGGTCGACGGCGATGACCTCGCGGTTGCCCAGGATCTCGTATGTCCCGGGGGTGGCCTTGCGCAGATCCGTCCCGATCAGCAGCGGCGCCGCCATGATCGACCAGAGGGAGAAGTGGCTGCGGTACTCGGTGGGCGTCATCCCGCCGTTGCCGACCTCCAGCATGTCGGGGTCGTTCCAGTGGCCGGGCCCGGCGTGCGGGGCGAGCGGGAGGTTCGCCTTGGCGATCGAGAGCATGCTGCCCCAGCTGTCGCTGATGTCGCCGGTGGTACGCCACAGTTGGCCGACGTCCGCGGCCCATTCCCATGGCTTGTTCTGGCCCCATTCGCAGATGCTGTAGACGATGGGGCGGCCGGTCGCCTGGAGCGCGTCGCGCATGGCGAGATAGCGCTGTTTGGCGTCCACGCCTTGGTTATTGCAGTTGTCGTACTTGAGGTAGTCCACGCCCCAGTCGGCGAACTGCTGGGCGTCCGACCGCTCATGGCCCAGTGCACCGGGGAAGCCGGCGCTGTTGCAGGTCTTGGTGCCGGCGCTGGTGTAGATGCCGAACTTGAGCCCCTTGGAGTGCACATAGTCGGCGACGGCCTTGATGCCGTTCGGGAAGCGCACCGGGTCCGGGACCAGTTTGCCGTCCGCGTCGCGCTGGGGCAGCGCCCAGCAGTCGTCGAGGTTGACGTACTGGTATCCGGCCTCCTTCAGGCCCTTGGTCACGAAGATATCGGCGATGTCCTTGACCATCGCCTCGTTGAACTCGCCCCGGCAATGGGTCGAGTTCCAGTTGTTGAAGCCCATCGGGGGAGTGAGGGCGAGCCCGTCGCCCGGTGCCGCGGCGGCCGGTGCCGTGTCTGTGGCGGCAAGGACGTTGGCGTTGGCGTGCTGGGCCGTGGACGCGGTCGCGGGCTGGGCCGCGGCCGGGACGGTCAGCCCGGCGGCCCCGGTCGTACCAAGCAGTGCTGCGGCCACTCCTCCGATGATTCTTCGGCGGATGGCCAGGGAAGAGACATGGCGCATGATGCGGGTCCTCCGTTCTCGACGGGGTGACGCTGCGTCAAAGCACGTAACTCGCGGTCGTTTACGGTAGACCGTGTTGGAGTCTGTTGGAAGAGAACCGGTAACGGTTGTTCGATATCTCGTCATAACTCTTGACTGGGCCCCGTCCGGCGGGTGAGATCCACTCACTCGCGTTCGGTTGTGTTCGATTGAACCTCCTTGGAGGGGCACATGGCACAGTCTTCGTCAGAACATCGGATCTCCCGTCGTGCTCTGCTCCGGGGCACCGCGATCGGAGCCGGTGCGGTCGCCCTCCCGACGCTGCTCACCGCCTGTGGGGGCCCCAGCGACGAGGTGAAGATAGGGTCCAACGCCTCGGATGCCGTACCGCGCAAGGCGTTCGCCGAGGTATTCGACGCGTACGAGAAGAAGTCCGACAAGAAGCTCAAGGTCAACACCGTCAACCACGAGTCCTTCCAGGAGAACATCAACCGCTATCTCAAGGGCACCCCGGACGATGTCTTCATGTGGTTCGCGGGGTACCGCATGCAGTTCTTCGCCAAACAAGGGCTGCTCGCCGAGATCAGCGACATCTGGAAGGGCTTCAAAGGCTTCTCCGACGCGCTCAAGCAGCAGTCCTCCGGCGAGGACGGCAAGCAGTACTTCGTGCCGTATTACTACTACCCATGGGCCGTCTTCTACCGGAAGAGCGTGTTCCAGCAGCACGGCTACGAGATCCCCAAGACCTTCGACGAGTACCGCGCGCTCGCCAAGCGGATGGACAAGGACGGCCTGGACGCGATCGCCTTCGGCGACAAGGACGGCTGGCCCGCCATGGGCACCTTCGACTACCTCAATATGCGGGCCAACGGCTACGACTTCCACATCTCCCTGATGCGGGGCAAGGAGTCCTGGACCGATCCCAAGGTCAAGCAGGTCTTCGACCTGTGGCGCGGTCTGATGCCGTACCACCAGAAGGGGGCCAACGGGCGCACCTGGCAGGAGGCCGCGCAGAGCCTGGCGCAGAAGAAGTCGGGCATGGCGGTCTTCGGCCTCCCGCACCCCGGTCAGCAGTTCCCCGAGGCCGACCGGGACGACCTCGACTTCTTCCCCTTCCCCGAGATCGACTCCGCGTACGGCCAGGACGCGGTCGAGGCGCCGATCGACGGCTTTTTGCTGTCCAAGAAGTCCAAACGGCAGAAGCAGGGCAAGGAGCTGCTGAAGTACCTCGCCACCCCGGCCGCCGAGGGGATCTACCTCAAACGGGACCCCAACAACATCGCGGTCAACGAGGGCGCGTCCACCTCCTCGTACAACACGCTGCAGAAGAAGGCCGTCGAGCTCATCGCCGACGCGAAGCAGATCTCGCAGTTCATGGACCGTGACACCCGCCCCGACTTCGCGTCCCAGGTGATGATCCGGGCCATCCAGCAGTTCATCAACAGCCCGAACGACATCGACTCCCTGACGAAGAGCATCGAGTCCCAGAAGAAGACCATCTTCACCAGCGACTAGGAGACACACGCCGTGCCGCACACCACCGCGCGGCGTGCCAGGCGGCGGGGTCCGCGGAAGTTCACCACCCGCGACCTCGCCGTCATCGGCGTGCTGCTGGGCATACCCGTACTGCTCGACCTCACCCTCATCTGGGGGCCGACCCTCGCCTCCATCGGTCTGTCCTTCACCAGCTGGGACGGCATCGGCGATATCCACTGGGTCGGCGTCGACAACTACCGCACCCTGTTCACCGACTATCCGCCGTTCTGGCCGGCCGCCCGCAACAACCTGCTGTGGCTGGCCTTCCTGGGGTTCGTCGCCACCCCGTTCGGGCTGCTGCTGGCCGTACTCCTCGACAAGGGTGTCCGGTTCAGCCGCTTCTACCAGTCCACCCTCTACATGCCGGTGGTGCTCTCGCTCGCCATCGTCGGCTTCATCGCCCAACTGGTCTTCTCCCGCGACCAGGGCGTGCTCAACGCCATCATCGGCAACACCGACGACCCGGTCGACTGGCTCGGCGACCCCGACCTCAACATCTGGGTGGTGCTGCTGGCCGCCGCCTGGCGGCACACCGGCTATGTGATGATCCTCTATCTGGCCGGGCTGAAGTCCGTGGACCCCTCGCTCAAGGAGGCCGCGGCCCTCGACGGGGCCAACGAGCGGCAGACCTTCTTCCGGGTCGTGTGGCCCACGCTCCGGCCGGTCAACGTCATCGTCGGCGTCATCACCGTCATCGAGGCGCTGCGCGCCTTCGACATCGTCTACGCCATCAACCACGGGCGCAACGGCCTGGAACTGCTCTCCGTGCTCGTCACGGACAACATCATCGGCGAGGCCAGCCGGATCGGCTTCGGATCCGCCATCGCCGTCGTCCTGCTCACCGTGTCGCTGGGATTCATCGTGACCTATCTGGTGCAGGAGCTGCGAGGGGAGAAGAAGGGATGACCAGGGGGATGACCGCACCCGCCCGGACCGCACCCGCCCGGACCGCACCCGCGCGGACCCCCGCGCCCGCGACGCCCACGCGGGGCGGGCGCCGCCGGACGCGCCCCGCGCGCCTGGGGCTGCACGCCTTCCTGATGACCGTCTCGCTCGCCTTCCTCGCCCCGCTGCTGCTGGCCGTCTACGCCTCGCTGCGCCCGTACGAGGAGACCGCCGAGCACGGCTACTTCTCGCTGCCGCGCCATCTGTCGTTCGACTACTACAAGCAGGCGTTCAGCGACTCGGGCATGAGCAAGTACTTCGTCAACTCGCTCATCATCGCGGTGCCCGGGGTGCTGCTGACGCTCTTCTTCGCCTCGTTCGTCGCCTTCGCCGTCTCCCGGCTGAAGATGCGCGGCGGGCTGATCCTGCTGATGGTCTTCACGGCCGGGAACCTGCTGCCGCAGCAGGTGATCGTCACCCCGCTGTATGTCCTCTTCACCAAGATCAACCTGCCGTACTGGATGTCGGACTCGATGACGATGTACGACTCCTACTGGGCGGTGATCGCCGTCCAGGTCGCCTTTCAAGTCGGCTTCTGCGTCTTCGTCCTGGCAAACTTCATGCGCACGCTGCCGCTGGAGATTCTGGAGGCGGCGGTGGTGGACGGCGCGGGGGTGTGGACCCAGTACTGGCGGATCACCCTGCCGCTGTGCCGCCCGGCGCTGGCGGCGCTCGGCACGCTCCAGTTCACCTGGATGTACAACGACTTCCTGTGGGCCCTCGTCTTCGTCTCCGACGGCGACAAGCTCCCCATCACCTCCGCGCTCAACAACCTGCGCGGGCAGTTCTTCACGGACTACAACCTGCTGGCGGCCGGCTCGGTGATCGTGGCGCTGCCCACGGTGCTGGTCTTTCTGCTCCTCCAGCGGCACTTCATCGCGGGCCTCACCCTCGGTGCGAGCAAGGGCTGAAGGGCGGCTCCGGGGTGCGCTGACGGCCTGCGCCGCCGCCTCGGCGGCGGCGCGATCCGTCACTCCCCGGCCCCCGGGCGTTTTCACAACAGGGTGATGCGGGCAACTGACAGGGGGCGATGGAATAGGGGGAAATGTGATCGTCTGGCTGAACGGTGCGTTCGGCGCGGGCAAAACCACCGCGGCCCGCGAATTGGTGGACTTCTTGCCGGGCAGCACGTTCTATGACCCGGAACTTGTCGGCGACGGCCTGCGGATGATGCTGCCGCGCAAGCGCCTTGACGAGGTGTCCGACTACCAGGACCTGCCGTCCTGGCGGCGGCTGGTCGTCGACACCGGCGCGGCGCTGATCGCCGAGGTCGGCGGCCCGCTGGTGGTGCCGATGACAGTCCTGAGGCAGGAGTACCGCGATGAGATCTTCGGCGGCTTCGCGGCCCGGCGTATCCCCGTGCGGCATGTGTTGCTGCACACCGACGAAACGATACTGCGCGAGCGAATAGCGGAGCGCGAGGCCATCCCGGGCGACGCGGACGGCAGCGAATCCGTCCGCCGCTGGTGCCTGGACCACCTCGCGCCCTACCGTTCGGCCCTGCCGTGGCTCGTCGACGACGCGTATGTCGTGGACACCACCGGGCTCACCCCCCGGCAGACCGCCGAGCACATCGCTGACGCCGTCCGCGAGGGCGCGGGCAGCTGCGACATCGTGCAGACCCCGGAGCCCAGAGCCGAGACCCTGGCGGCCGGGGTGCTGCTCTTCGACGAGGACGACCGGGTCCTGCTCGTCGACCCCACGTACAAGCCCGGCTGGGAGTTCCCCGGCGGCGTCGTCGAGTCCGGCGAACCGCCCACCGACGCCGGCGTCCGGGAGGTGGTCGAGGAACTGGGCCTCAGACCGGCCGAGCCGCTGCGGCTGCTGGTCGTCGACTGGGAGCAGCCCTGCCCACCCGGCTACGGCGGCCTGCGGCTGCTCTTCGACGGCGGACGGCTCACCGCCGAGGCGGCCCGCGACGTCCTGCTCCCGGCCTCCGAACTGCGCGCCTGGCGCTTCGTCACGGAGGGGGAAGCCGCGGAGCTGTTGCCTCCGGTACGCCTGAGCCGACTGCGCTGGGCGCTGCGCGCCCGAGAACAGGGGCGCCCCCTGTACCTCGAGGCGGGCACGCCGACGGGCTGACCGGCGGGGACGGGCTCGGTACGGCTCCGTGGCGCCCGTGCCGCGCCGCGGTACGGGGCGGCTTACGGCCCGGCGTCTGGTCCGGCGGCTCCCGGCCCCGGCCAGGGCCGGCCCTGCCCTGGACCGGGCGTGTTTCGGCCGGCCCCGGCCCGGCTTGCGTCGGCTCGGTCTCCGGGAGCTCGTGTGGGGCTCCTGTTCCGGCGGGGCCGGCCGCGCTTCGGGTGCGGCCTTGGGGTCGCCGGGGCTGCGGCCCCGAATTGCTCCGATCCGTCTCGACCCGGCCGCCGGAACCGGCCTGGCCGGCTGGGCCTGCGCCAGGCCGCTCCGGCCTGTCCCGGCCGGGGGGCACCCGGCCCCGGTTCAGATCTGCGGCCGACGGCGGCCGGGGCCAGGGTCGGTCGCGCTTCGGGTACGGGCTTGGGGCCGCCGGGACCGCGGCCCCGAGCTGTTCCGGCCGTGTCCCAGCCCGGCGGCCGGAACCGGCCCGGCGGGGCACCGCGCCCGACCGGACCGGTCGGGAGGTATCAGCGGGTGCCCCGCCGCGCGGGGCGTGACGCCCGCTCAGCAGGCGCCCCGCGCAGCGGCTATCGCGTCGAGGCGGCCGCCGTATCCGCGGCCTCGTCCGCGTAAGAGCGCAGGAACAGCGCCTCCGCGAGCGAGAGCCGTTCCAGCTCATCCGGCGAAACGCTCTCGTTGACGGCGTGGATCTGCGCGTCCGGCTCGCTCAGCCCGATCAGCAGGATCTCCGCCTCCGGGTAGAGCGAGGCGAGCGTGTTGCACAGCGGGATCGAGCCGCCCGCGCCCGCGATCGCCATCTCCTGACCGTCGTACGCCTCGCTCAGGGCCCGCCCCATCGCCGTGTACGCGGGGCTGGCGGTGTCCGCGCGGAACGGCTGGCCCTGGCCGACCTGTTCGACGGCGACCCGCGCGCCCCAGGGCGCGGCGGACCGGAGGTGGGCGGTGAGCAGTTCGGCCGCCTGGCCCGCGTCCACGCCCGGCGGCACCCGCAGGCTCACCGCCGCCCGCGCGCTCGCCTGCACCGACGGGGTGGCGCCGACGACCGGAGGGCAGTCGATGCCCAGGACGGTGACCGCGGGGCGGGCCCAGACGCGGTCGGCGACCGTGCCCGAGCCGATCAGCTCGACCCCGTCCAGCACCCTGGCGTCCTTGCGGAAGTCCTCGTCCGGATACTGGAGTCCGCTCCAGGTCTCGTCGGCCGCCAGACCCTGGACGGTGGTGGAGCCGTCCTCGGCGCGCAGCGAGTCCAGGATGCGGATCAGCGCCGCGAGCGCGTCCGGGGCGGCGCCGCCGAACTGGCCGGAGTGCAGATTGCCTTCCAGGGTGTCCACCCGGACCCGCAGCAGCGCCATGCCGCGCAGCATCGCGGTGACCGTCGGCAGCCCGCAGCGGAAGTTGCCGGTGTCGCCGATGACGATCGCGTCGGCGGTCAGCAGCTCGGGGTGCGCCTCCGCGTAGCGCTCCAGGCCCCCGGTGCCCTGCTCCTCCGAGCCCTCGACGATGACCTTGACGTTCACCGGGATCCCGCCGTGCTGCTTGAGCGCGCGCAGCGCGGTGAGGTGCATGATCAAGCCACCTTTGCAGTCGGCGGCGCCGCGCCCGTACCAGCGCCCGTCGCGCTCGGTCAGCTCGAAGGGCGGGGAGATCCAGGCGGCCTCGTCCAGCGGGGGCTGGACGTCGTAATGCGCGTAGAGCAGCACCGTCGGGGCCCCGGCCGGGCCGGCCAGAAAGCCGTAGACCGACTCGGTGCCGTCGGGGGTGTCCAGCAGCGCCACATCCGTGAACCCCTCGGCGCGCAGCGCGTCGGCGACCCATCGCGCGGCGGCCTCGCATTCGCTCTTGGGGAACTGCGCCGGGTCCGCGACCGATTTGAAGGCCACGAGCTCGGTCAGTTCGGCCTTGGCGCGGGGCTGCAGCGCGGCGACGGTGGCGGCGATGGCCCGGCGGTCGGCCGGGGTGGTGGCCACGGGGCCGTCGGCTCGGGCGTGAGGTGCCTGCTCCATGTGGGGACGCTCCTGTGGGATGCGCGCGATGGCACGGATGTACGACTGTACGACTTGATAGTTGTGCTGCCGATCATCCCACAGCGGGGTCACACCCTGGTGAGCCGTAGGATGCGACGGTGGCCCGCGGCGGTGGTGGCGCAGGGCGATCAGGTCGGTCGAGTGGGAGCGGAAGCACACGTGAGCAGCGACAACGCGGCCCGGAACGGGGCCTCCCCGGCGGAGCCGGCGGACGAGTCGGTATGGGACGTCGTGGTGGTGGGGGCGGGCCCGGCGGGTGCCTCCGCCGCCTACGCCGCCGCCTGTGCGGGCCGCCGGGTGCTGCTGCTGGAGAAGGCCGAGCTGCCGCGCTACAAGACATGCGGCGGCGGCATCATCGGCCCCACGCGCGATGCGCTGCCGCCCGGCTTCGAACTCCCGCTGCGTGAGCGCGTACACGCCGTGACGTTCTCGCTGAACGGCAAGCTGACCCGTACCCGCCGCTCCAAGCAGGCTCTGTTCGGGCTGATCAACAGGCCCGAGTTCGACGCCGGGCTGGTCGAGGCAGCCAAGGACGCGGGCGCTCAGGTGCGTACCGGCACCGCGGTGGCGCGCGTCGAGCAGCACGGCCCGTCCGTGCCCGACCGGCGCACCGTGGCCGTGGTGCTCTCGGACGGCGAGACCGTGCTGGCCAGGGCTGTGGTCGGCGCGGATGGCAGCGCCAGCCGGATAGGCGCCCATGTCGGGGTCAAGCTCGACCAGGTCGACCTCGGTCTGGAGGCGGAGATTCCGGTGCCGCCGACCGTGGCGGAGGACTGGTCGGGCCGGGTGCTCATCGACTGGGGCCCGCTGCCGGGCAGTTACGGCTGGGTCTTCCCCAAGGGCGACACGCTGACGGTCGGGGTGATCTCGGCCCGCGGCGAGGGCGCCGGGACCAAGCGTTATCTCGAGGACTTCATCGCCCGGCTCGGGCTCGCCGGGTTCGAGCCGCGTATCTCCTCGGGCCATCTGACCCGCTGCCGCTCCGACGACTCTCCGCTGTCGCGCGGCCGGGTGCTGGTGTGCGGGGACGCGGCGGGGTTGCTGGAGCCGTGGACCCGGGAGGGCATTTCCTTCGCGCTGCGCTCGGGGCGGCTCGCGGGGGAGTGGGCGGTGCGGATCGCCGAGGCCCATGACGCGGTCGACGCCCGGCGCCAGGCGCTGAACTACGCCTTCGCGATCAAGGCGGGGCTCGGGGTGGAGATGGGGGTCGGGCGGCGGCTGTACTCGGTGTTCGCGCGCCGCCCCGGAATGTTCCACGCGGCGCTCACGGGCTTCAGGCCGGCGTGGCGGGCGTTTACGAAGATCACGCGCGGTACGACGACCCTCGCCGAGATCGTCCGCACCCATCCGGCGGCCCGGCGGGCGCTGACCGCGTTCGACCGCCGGTAGCGGCACGGCCGGCCCGTCGCTTGGCCGGCCCGTCGCCCGGGCGGCCCCGATGCCTTCCGCCGGCCGCCGCTCACGCCTTGGCGGCCGGGGGCTCGGCGGAGGCGGTGGTGGAGGCGTCGTCGGTGGTGATGCGGAAGACCGGGTGGAGCGGGGAGATCCGCGCCAGTTCATCGTCCGAGGACTTCGCGGTCACCCCGTCGAAGTAGCTCTTCACCTCCCAGCCCCAGCGGTCGAGGTAGGCGCGCAGCGCCTCGGTCTTCTCCGCGCCTTCCGGCAGCTCGATGGCGGTGAAGGCCTGCTGGCGGCGCCCGAGCTGAAGTCGCCCGCCGCCCGCCGCCCGCATGTTGCGCACCCACTGGGAGGCGCCGCGGGGGGACACCAGATAGCGCTCGCCGTTCATCGACAGCGGGTTGACCGGCACCCGCCGCCATTCACCGGACTTCCGGCCGACGACGGACAGTTCGGCGGTGCCGAAGAAGCTCACCCCGCGCCGGGCGAGCCAGGCGACGGTGGCGTTCATGGCGCTGTCGAACCGGCTGGGCTTGATGTGGTGCTCCGACATGGTGTCCTCCTGTGCTTGCCGTGCTCCATTTCGAGAGCGGTGCTCTCGCTTGAGATCAGTGTGCATGAATGGGTGCGCCGTTGCAAGAGCACTGCTCTTGTTGTTGGCCGGTGCTCCGTCCAGATGAGAGACTGGCTGCCATGAGTGCGATCCGAGGGGCCAGGGAACGGGCCCGTACCGAAGTGACCGCCGCCATCAAGGAAGAGGCGCGCCGCCAGCTCGCCCGCGAGGGCGCGGCCAAGCTGTCGCTGCGCGCCGTCGCCCGCGAGCTCGGCATGGTCTCGTCCGCCCTCTACCGCTACTTCCCGAGCCGCGACGAGTTGCTGACCGCGCTCATCGTGGACGCGTACGACGCCCTCGGCGCCGCCGCGGAAGCGGCACTGGCGAAGGCGGACGGCCAGGAGCCCGTCGAGCGGTGGGGCGCGGTCTGCCGGGCCGTACGGGAGTGGGCGCTGGCCCATCCGCACGAGTACGCGCTGATCTACGGCTCCCCGGTGCCCGGCTACTCCGCGCCCCAGACCACCGTCGTGCCCGCCTCCCGCGTGGGTCTCGCCCTGCTCGCCATCGTGGGCGACGCCCACGCCGTGGGTACGTTGCGCGTCCCCGAGGAGGCCGAGGTGCCCGAGGCGGTGCGGGGAGATACGCGAGCTCTGGCCGGGACCCTGGGGATCGAGCTGCCCGACGCGGCGCTCGCGCGGTTCATCGCGGCTTGGGCGCAGCTGTTCGGCCTGGTCAGCTTTGAGCTCTTCGGCCAGTTCAAAGGCGTCGTCGAGGCGCGCGAGGAGTTCTTCGGCCAAGCCGTGGCGACCCTCGGCCGTACGGTGGGCCTCCCCTAGGCGTACCGATCGCCCTACCGATCGGCGTGCCGTGCGGGGTACTGCTCGGCGTACTGATCAGCGCGGGTGTCTACCCGGCCCGGCGTGGCACGAAGCGCACCACCGTGCCCGGGACGGCCTGGGCGGCCGCGGCGAGACGGTCCTCGGGGACGACGCCGATGACGGGGTAGCCGCCGGTCGTGGGATGGTCGGCCAGGAACAGCACCGGGCGGCCGTCCGGCGGGACTTGCAGCGCGCCCAGGACCATGCCCTCGCTGGGCAGTTCGCCGTCCCTCACGCGCTCCAGCGAGGGCCCCTCGGTGCGCAGCCCGATGCGGTTGCTCGCGGCCGACACCCGGAACTCGCCGGTCGCCAGGGTGCGCAGCGCCCGGGGGGTGAACCAGTCGTCGCGCGGGCCGAGCGCGACCGGCAGGGCCAGTTCGCGCGCCGGCCCCGGGCAGGGCGCCGCGTCCACGGCGGGCGCCGGACCGTACGGCGCGCCCAGCCGCAGCACCGTGCCGTCGGCGAGCGGGGGCGGCCCGAGGCCGGAGAGCAGATCCGTGGAGCGGCTGCCGAGCACCTGCTCGGCCTCCACGCCGCCGCCGAACGCCAGATAGCTGCGCACGCCATGGGCCGCCGCGGCGACCTCCACCAGCGCGCCCGAGCGCACCCGCACGGGCGCGCCCCATGCGGCGGGGCGGCCGTCCACGGTGACCGGGCAGGGGGCGCCGGTGACCGCCACCGTCGCGGCGCGGCGCAGCCGTACGGCGCAGCCGGTGAGCGTGGTCTCCAGGGCCGCGGCCCCTTCGGGGTTGCCCACCAGGCGGTTGGCGAGCCGCAGGGCGGGCGCGTCGAGCGCCCCGGAGCGCGGTACGCCGAGGTGGGCGTGGCCGACCCGGCCGAGGTCCTGGACGGTGGTCAGCGCGCCGGCCCGCACCACCGCGAAGGCGCTGTCCGTCATGCGGAGGTCTCTTTCCCTGCGGGCTGTTTCCCTGCGGGCTGTTTCCCTGCGGGTTGTTTCCCTGCTCCTATTTGTTGTTCCGCTTCCTCTGCTTCTCTGGCGGGTCGCTCCGGTACGAAGCGGACGCGGGTTCCGGGGGCCAGGAGCGCGGCCGGGGTGCGCGCGGTGTCCCACAGCACCGCGTCGGTGGTGCCGATCAGCTGCCAGCCGCCGGGGGAGGAGCGCGGGTAGACGCCGGTGTACGGGCCCGCGAGGGCGACCGAGCCGACCGGGACCCTGGTCCTCGGGGTGGCGCGGCGCGGCACATGGCGGCGCTCCGGCAGGCCGGTCAGATAGCCGAAGCCGGGGGCGAAACCGCAGAAGGCGACCCGGAATTCGGTGTCCGCGTGGATGCGCGCGACCTCGTGCGGGGCGACCCCCCACAGCTCGGCGACATCGGCCAGGTCCGGGCCGTCGTAGCGCACCGCGATCTCGACGGTGGCGTCGTAGCCGCCGGCCGGCGGGGGGATGTCCCACCGGGCCACCTCGGCTGCCAGGCGGCGCGGATCGGCCACCCCGTCCAGGAGTACGGTGCGCGCCGCGGGCACGATCTCCCGTACCGCGGGCAGCGTCCGGGCCTCGGCGCGGCGCAGCAGTTCGGCGTGGAGGGCCAGGGCGGCCTCGCCGGTGTCCACTTCCAGCAGCAGCGCGTGGTCCCCGACCGGCAGACCGCGCACGCGGATTCCCCCGCCGGAGCTGCCGGTCATGCGAACGGCTCCACGCGCACGCCGGCACCCTCCAGTTCGGCCCGGACCCGGCGGGCGATATCGGCCGCCCCGGGGGTGTCGCCGTGCACGCACAGGGACCGTATGTCCACCTCGACCAGTCGGCCGTCGATCGAGGTCACCGACTTGTCCCGGGCGAAGGCGAGGGAGCGCTTGACGATGGTGCCCGGGTCGGTGACGACGGCGCCGGGCTCGCCGCGGGGGACCAGCGTCCCGGCCGCGGTGTACGCGCGGTCGGCGAACCCCTCGCGCACGACGGGCAGTCCGGCCGCGCCGGCCGCCTCGTGCAGCCGGGAGCCGGGCAGCCCCAGGACGGGGAGCGGGGCGTCGGCAGCCAGCCGTATGCCCTCGACGACCGCGGCGGCCTGGGCCTGATCGTGTACGCAGCGGTTGTACAACGCGCCGTGCGGCTTGACGTAGACCACGTCCGACCCCGCCGAGCGCGCGAACACCCGCAGGGCGCCGATCTGATAGGCGATCTCGTCGGTCAGCTCATGCGGCGGTACGTCCATGGTGCGGCGGCCGAAGCCCGCCAGATCCCGGTACGAGACCTGCGCCCCGATGCGCACACCGCGCTCGGCGGCCAGCTCGCACACCCGGCGCATGGTCGAGGGGTCGCCGGCGTGAAAGCCGCAGGCGACGTTGGCGCTGGTGACGATGGACAGCAGGGCGTCGTCATCGGTGAGCCGCCAGCGTCCGAAGCCCTCGCCGAGGTCGGCGTTGAGGTCGATGGTGAGGTCCGCCATGACATGACAACCTAAGCGATCGTTGAACGATCCGACAAGATGAATGTTGTTCCGGGAAGGGTTCTGGGATTGACTTCTCGCCATAGGGCATTCAGAAGCGGTGAATAACCCAAAAAGAGGAGCAAGAGTGATAGACGGGGCGGATCGGCGGATCGCGGAGGCGTCCTCACTGGCCGAGTTGGAGGGCGACCGCGCACTGCTGGGGCGGACGAGCACCGCCGAGCGCGTCGCGGACGTCCTGCGCGACCGCATCGCCGAAGGGTTCTTCCCGCCCGGCACCCGGCTGTCCGAGGACAGCGTCAAAGGGGCGCTCGGCGTCTCGCGCAACACCCTCAGGGAGGCGTTCCGGCTGCTCACGCACGAGCGGCTGCTGGTGCACAAGCTCAACCGCGGCGTGTTCGTACGCGTCGTGACGGTGGACGACCTCAACGACATCTACCGCGTGCGCGCGCTGGTGGAGTGCGGCGCCGTGCGCGGCCTCGGGAAGCCGCCGTACCCGCTGGAGGCCGTCGAGTCGGCCGTCCTGGCCGGGGAGTGCGCCGCGCAGGCGCGGGCCTGGCAGGACCTGTCCACCGCCAACATCCGCTTCCACCAGGGGATCGTGGCGCTCGCGGGCAGCCCGCGCGCCGACGAGCTGATGCGGGGCGTGCTGGCCGAACTCCGGCTGGTCTTCCACGTCATGGACGACCCGCGACGCTTCCATGCGCCGTATCTGGTCCGTAATCGGCACATCCTGGAGGTGCTGCAGTCCGGGGACGCCTTTGAGGGCGAGCGGCTGCTCGCCTCCTACCTCGAGGACTCCCGGCTCCAATTGGCCGACGCCTACGCCCAGCGGGTTTCCGAGTCGTAAACGATCCCCAGGCCGAGAAACAACTGCATATCGAAGTCTTGTCGGATCGTTCAACGATCGCCTAGCCTCCGGTGCATTCTTCCTCACGGCGTCGCTCGTGAGGTCCTGCGCACGGAAGGCGGGACATGATCGTTCTCCTCGGCGTCCTGGTGGTGGTCCTCGGATTCGCCACCCGACGCAACCCGTTGCTGGTGGTGGGAGTCGCCGGCATCGTCACCGGGCTGCTGGGCAAGCTCTCGCCGCAAGAAGTCCTCGCGGCCTTCGGCAACGGCTTCGCCTCCAGCCGCTCGGTGACGATCTTCGTCATCACCCTCCCGGTCATCGGCCTCCTGGAGCGCAACGGCCTCCAGGAGCAGGCCCGCGTTCTCATCGGCCGGCTCGGCAAACTCACCGCCGGCCGCTTCCTCGCCCTCTACCTGGGGCTCCGTCAGCTCACCGCGGCCTTCGGCCTCACCAGCATCGGCGGACCGGCGCAGAGCGTGCGGCCCATGGTCGCGCCGATGGCCGAGGGGGCCGCCGAGCGCCGCCACGGCCCGCTGCCCGAGCGGATGCGCGAGCGCGTCCGCTCGTACGCGTCGAGCGCCGACACCGTCGGCCTCTTCTTCGGCGAGGACTGCTTTCTCGCCATCGGCTCGATCCTGCTGATCACCGGCTTCGTCAACACCACCTACCACACCCACCTGGAGCCCCTCCAGCTGGCGCTGTGGGCGATCCCCACCGCCGTATGCGCCTTCCTCATCCACGGCGCCCGGCTGCTGCGCCTGGACCGCACCCTGGACCGCGACCTGGCGGCCGCGGCCTCCCGCTCGGCCCAGGCCGGCGACCGCACCTCGGAGGATGCCAAGTGATCAAGGTCGAGTGGTTCTACTGGCTCGTCGGCGCCGTCTTCCTCGCCATGGCCGCACAGATGGCGGTCGACCGCAGCAACCCCAAGCGCCTTGGCTCCGCGGCCTTCTGGGGCCTGCTGGGCGGATGCTTCTTCTACAGCACCTGGGTGGTGAAGAAGCAGGCCCCGGCCGAACCGCTGGGCCTCGCCGTGCTGGTCATGGTCTGCCTGGCCGGCTTCGGCCTCACCGGGCGCGGCACCCCGCGCACCACCACCGCCGAACAGCGCACCGCGCTCGCCGCACGGCTGCGCGGCAAACTGTTCATCCCCGCCCTCACCATCCCGACCGTCGCGGTCGTCTGCGCCTCCGCCCTCAAGCACTGGCGCGTCGGCGGCGAACCGGTCCTGGAGCCGGGCAGCGAGACCGTACTCGGCCTCGGCTTCGGCGCCATCGCCGGTCTCGTGGTCGCCATGCTCGTGGTCCGCGAGCACAACCCCGCCGTACCGCTGCACGCCGGACGCGGCCTGCTGGAGTCCATGGGCTGGGCGCTGCTGCTGCCCCAACTGCTCGCCGTACTCGGCTCGATCTTCCAGGTGGCCGGGGTCGGCACCCAGGTCGGCAAGATCACCGAACAGCTGCTGCCGGACGGCCAGAAGTACGTCGCCGTGGCCGTCTACTGCGTCGGCATGGCCCTGTTCACCACGATCATGGGCAACGCCTTCGCCGCGTTCCCGGTGATGACCGCCGCCATCGGCTGGCCCGTACTCATTCAGCAGATGCACGGCGAACCGGCGGTCGTCCTCGCCGTCGGGATGCTGGCCGGCTTCTGCGGGACTCTCGTGACCCCTATGGCCGCCAATTTCAACCTCGTGCCCGCCGCGCTGCTCGAACTCAAGGACCAGTACGGGCCCATCAAGGCCCAGATCCCCACCGCCGGGGCGCTGCTGGTGTGCAACATCGTCATCATCTCGCTCTTCGCCTTCTGAGGGGGCCCGTGTGACATCAGTGACCACTCCTGGGACCCCAAGGACCCCCGTGATTCCCGTGCCCGCCGCGATCCCCGTGCCCCCCGAGACTCCCGTGACCCGTGTGCTTCTCACCGGCTTCGAACCCTTCGGCGGCGAAGCCGTCAACCCCTCCTGGCAGGCCGTCTCGCTGGTCGACGCCGGACCCCCGCCCGGCGTCCAGGTCACCGCCGCCCGGCTGAGCTGTGTCTTCGGCACCGCGCTCGACGAGCTGGCCGCGGCGGTGGAGCGGGCCGACCCCGATCTGGTGCTGTGCGTGGGGCAGTCCGGGGGCCGCACCGGCATCAGCGTGGAACGCGTCGCGATCAATGTGGACGACGCCCGTATCCCCGACAACGCCGGACGGCAGCCCGTCGACGAGCCGGTCGTCGCGGGCGGCCCCGCCGCCTACTTCGCCGCCCTGCCCGTCAAGGCGTGCGTCGCGGCGGTGCGGGCGGCCGGAATTCCCGCCTCCGTGTCCCAGACGGCCGGCACCTTCGTGTGCAACCACGTCTTCTACGGGCTCGCCCACCTGATAACCACCCGCAAGCCGGCCCTGCGCGGCGGATTCGTCCATGTCCCGTACGCCCCCGAGCAGGTCGTGGACCGGGCCGAGCCCTCGCTGCCCATCGAGACGGTGGCGCAGGCGCTGCGGGCGATCATCACCGCGGCCGTGACCACCCGCGAAGACCTCCGAGTCGCCGAGGGAGCCACCCATTGAGCAGCGGCCGACCCGATACGACGCCACCCCGGACTGCGGCGGCCCCGGAACTCGCCGAACTCGCCGACCGGTTCGCCGCCGTGGCCACGGCCAACGTCACCCGGCCCTACCCATACGCCCCAACTCATCTGCTGCGCGGCCCCGAGGACCTGGTGCCGCCGCGCCACCACCACCCCGCCTTCTACGGCTCGTACGACTGGCACTCCTCGGTGCATATGCACTGGCTGCTGGTCCGGCTGCTGCGCCGCTGCCCCGACCGGGTCCGCGCCGAGGAGGTGACCGGAGTGCTGGACAAGCACCTCACGGCCGCGCACCTGGCGGCCGAGGCGGACTATCTGCGCGCCCATCCGTCCTTCGAGCGTCCCTATGGCTGGGCATGGCTGCTGGCGCTGACCGCCGAATGCCGGGCCCTGGGCCCGGCGGGCAGCGGTTGGGCTGCGGCCCTGGAGCCGGCGGCCGCCGCCGTCGAGGCGCTGCTGCGTGACTGGCTCCGGCGGGCCACCTACCCGGTCCGGCACGGCGTCCACACCAACAGCGCCTTCGCCCTCGGCCTGATCCTCGACAGCGCCGCCGCGGCCGGGCGGGCGGCACTCGCCGAGCCGGTCGCGGCGGCGGTCGTCCGCTGGTTCGGCGACGACCACGACGCCCCGGCCCACTGGGAGCCCTCAGGACAGGACTTCCTCTCACCCGCCTTGACTGAAGCCGAAGCGGTCGGCCGGGTGTTCCCTCGGGCCAGGTTCGCCGGCTGGCTGGACGGCTTCCTGCCCGGCCTCGAACGCGGCGCCCCGGCCCCGCTGCTCACCCCGCCGGTCGTCTCCGACCCCACCGACCCGCAGATCGGCCATCTCATCGGGCTCTCGCTCAGCAGGGCGGCCGCGCTGCGCCGTATCGCCGCGGCGCTGCCCGAGGGCGATCCGCGCGGCCCCGTCCTGACCTCGGCGGCCGAGGACCACCTCGCCGCCGGACTGCCGTACGTGGTCTCCGGAGACTTCACCGGCGACCACTGGCTCGCCACCTTCGCGGCACTCGCCCTGGACGAGGGCCCGCCCGGCGGCTGACGGGGTCGTACAGAGCCGACCGTTGGCGGCTGACGAAGGCAGGTCCGCGCAGCGGCCGACCCAGGTCCGCGCAGCGGCTCGGGAGGCGCCGTAGACTGATGGATCCGTCCGCGTGCCCGGCCGCTCCGCGCCGTTTCGTCCGTTGTCGGTGCGAGCGCCTAATCTGTGCGACGTGACTTCTCCACCGCCTGGAGCCGCCGCGCCCCAGCTCAACGGGTACGCCGGGGCCGCACGCCCGGCCCCGGGTCCGGCCGCAGACGAGGGCCTGGCCCGGCGGCTGCGCGCGCTCGCCTGCACCGCGCCGCTGCACGACCTCGACGCGCGCAAGGGCAGCCTCGCGGGCGAGTACTCGGTGTACGCGATGGCGGAGGTCGCCCTCGCCGCGATCGACCTGGTCACGCTCAACATGGACTTCGACACCGGCGCCGACCACGAGCAGATAGTGGCCAGGCTGCTGCCCCGCGTCGGCGCGCAGGCCCCGGACCGGCCCACCGCCGAGCATGAGCGCGTCGCCCGCTGGGTGCTGGAAAACCTGATCAACGTCGGCAGTGTGGACCGCGGCTTCCGCGCCGTCTACGGCACGTTCGGCCCCGACGGCGTCTATGTGCGCCGCGACTACGACTTCAAGCTGGTCGAGGAGGTGCCGGGGCCTGGCGGCAGCGTCTATCTGCGCACCACCGACGAGGCGGTCAACGTCCTGGTGGGCGCGCTCGACACGGACGTCACCAGCGCCCAGATCGCCGCCGAGGTGAAGCTGGAGGTGCTGATCAGCCGCGGCCGCCTGGCCGACGCCCAACTCGCCGCCGAACAGGCCCGCTACCGCACCGTGCAGTACTCCGAGACGCTGCGCCGCACCCTCGACGCCACCCGGCGCAATGTGCGCGCGGTCGACTGGCTGCGTACGGTCCCCGACCTGATCAGCGAGGCCCTGGACCACGTCGCCGACCGCTACCGCCATGAGAACGCGATCCTGACCAATATCCGCAAGGCTCGCGACGAGGCGGAGAGCGCCGAGAACAAGCGGCGCGCCGCCGAGCTCGTCGACATAGTCAAGGACTGCATCCGCCGTCACACCCAGCTCCAGTCCCGGCTGCTGGAGGCCGGGCCGCTGTTCCGCGCCGAGCAGGACCGCCAGGCCTTCGCCACCCCGGCCGCGCACGCCGGACTCGACCTGTACGGGCAGCTCCTCGCGCCCCTGCTGCCGCTTCCCGTGGACCGCGCCCTCCGTGTCACCGACGCCTTCTTCGCCCGCGGCACGGGGTATCGCACCCCGACGTCCGTGCGCGTCGGCGACCTTGTGGACATGCTGCTGACCCCGCCCGTGGAGCGCGAGCACCTGGGCGCGGAGATGCCCGAGCCCGACCTGATCGCCACCCCCGACGACAGCCGCTTCAGCGAGGAGCAGCTGGCGGTCGCCATGCAGTTGCTCGACCTCCCCGCCGACGCCCCCCGCCGGCTCTCCGGCCTGCTGGCCGAGGCCCGCCGCCGCGACCCCGAACTCCCGTACCTCATCGCCCTGCTGGCCGTCCACGCCGCGAGCCCGCCCGTCGGCACCGCCTACCGCCAGGGCGAGGAGCGGCTGCTGTTCGCCGTCGACGACGGGACCGAGCTGGACGACCCGGAGTTCGGCGGCGCCGACCTGATACTGGGCATGGCGCTGCTGGACGCGGCCGGGATGGCGGCGGACCGCGCGGAGGTGGCGTAATGCGCGCGTTGTGCGGATATGGCGGAGGTGGCGTGACGCGTGCGTCGTGCCGATGCGGCGGACCGGCCGTAGCGGCGCCGCGCCGTGGGGTGGCGCCACGGCGAGGGGCAGTGCCACGCCGTGGGGCGGTGCCATGCCGCGGGGCGGCACCCTGCCCCTGCCGTGGGGCGGCGTTTTGCCGCGGCGGGTGCGCCGTACGGCGGGGCGAGGCGGCGCGCGCCTGCGGGGCCGGACCGCGACGGTGCGGTTCGACGCCGTGCTCGGGGCGCCCCGGTCCGGTGGCCGGCCGGGCGCCGGAGCCGCCGGGCGCGTGGCTGCCCGCCTGTTCCGCGGCACTTCCCCGCGGGCCTCTGCCGGCGGGGCCCAGCGGCACCTCCCTGGTGCCGCCGCGCGCATGCGCGCGAGCGGGCGGCGGCGCGGGGGCCTGCCGCAGGGCGGCCGCCCGCCGCGCCGGGCAGCACCCTCCACCGCTTCGGCTTCCGCTTCGGCGAGCGACCCAGACGGCGCAGGCCGGCGCCACCGGATTTACCGCGACCCGCGGCCCTGACCAGGCCGCGGCCCACAAGGAGCTTCACCCGTGAGCGAGTACGACCCCACAGACGGCGCGCAGCCGGAGCTGACGTCCTCGGCACAGAGCGCGCCGGGCGCGTCGGGAGTGTCGGGCGTTTTGGGCGCGGGCACGGCGGGACTGCCGGGCGCGGCGGAAGGCGCCGCTCCGCTCACGCCCGCCGACGCGGCCGACGCGGCGCGTCTGGTCGCCTTCGGGCTGCAGCCGAAGCTGCTGCCCGCCCGTGACGTCGAGTACGCCGAGCTGCTGCGCCGCCACCGCGACGACCCGGCGTTCGCGCGGCTGGCCGACGCCGTGGCCGCCGGGCTCGGCCTGATCGTGCTCGAGGTCTCCACCCGGGCCGGGATGGCCGTGGCCGCCGCGGAGGACTCCGTCTTCGCCGTCCGCATGGGCGACTACGCCCGCCGGGCCTCCACCGACTCCGCCGACCGTTTCCTGCACGGCCTCGCCCATCTCGCCGTAGCGGCCATGGCCTTCCCGCGCCCCGAGGACCTTGCTGACGACGGCTACATCGGCCGGGTCACGGTCAACGGCATCGACGCCTTCGTACGGCAGGCGTGCCGCCGTCTGGAGGAGCGCGCCGAGGAGGAAGGGGAGAACACCGACCCGGCCACCGACGCGCCCGGCCTGGAGGCAGCCTGGCGGGTGTACGCGCGGCGCAGCGCCACCGGTGCCACCAAGGACGCGCGGCGGCTCGCCGGTTCGACGACCGGCATTGTCGGCAAGGCCGTCGCCTTCCTCGTCGACTCCGGCTTTCTCCAGCGCACCGGGGACGACGCCGGAGGCGCGTACCGCACGACCGCCCGCTACCAGCTCCAGGTGCGCGACATGGCGGGCAGCGCCGCCATGGCCGAACTGCTCGAACTGGGCGTCGTGCCCATGAGCGACGGCAGCGCGTCGCTGTTGCCGCCGGACGACAGCGACGACCTGGAGCTGGTCGCCGACGCGGGTCTGCCCTTCCACACGCCCTGACCAGCCACCACCCGGCCGCCCCCGCTCAAGCCGGCCCCTCCCCGACCGTCCCCTCCCCGACCGTCCCCTCCCCGATCTTCTCCCTTCACGACAACGAGAGTCCGCCGCCATGTACGAGCTGTCCCGGGTCCGCCTCTACTCCATCGGGCCGGCCGGTGCGCGCTATGCCGACACCGTGCTGGACCTGCGCGGAGTCGGCGAGCCGGTGCCCAGCCCCGCCCCCACCCAGGCGGAGTTCTTCGAGGAGGAGCCCGTCGGCCCGCCGCGGCGTCCCGCGCCCGCCGGCGTGCTCTTCCTGGAGAACGGCGGCGGCAAGTCCGTCCTGCTCAAGCTGATCTTCTCGGTGATGCTGCCCGGCCACCGCAACACGCTGGGCGGCGCCAGCTCCGGCGTGCTGCGCAAGTTCCTGCTCGCCGACGACTGCGGGCACGTCGCGCTGGAGTGGCAGCACACGGTCACCGGTGAGACGGTCGTCGTCGGCAAGGTCAGCGAATGGCGCGGCCGCCAGGTGTCCAACGACCCGCGGAAGTTCGCCGAGGCGTGGTACTCCTTCCGCCCCGGCCCGGGCCTGAGCCTGGACTCCCTGCCGGTCGCCGAGTCCGCGGCCGTGCGGCCCCTCGTCGAGGGCACCTCCACGGCCCGCGGCCGCCGCCGCACCATGAAGGGCTTCCGCGACGCCATCACCGAGGCGGACAAGGCCTATCCGCACCTCGACGTGACCTGGGTGGAGATCCACGAGCGCTGGAACGAACACCTCGGCGAGCTCGGACTCGACCCCGAACTCTTCCGCTACCAGCGGGAGATGAACGCCGACGAGGGCGAGGCCGCCGGCCTGTTCGCCGTCAAGAACGACTCCGACTTCACCGATCTGCTGCTGCGCGCCGTCACCGACACCCGCGACACGGACGGGCTCGCCGACCTCGTGCACGGCTTCGCCCACAAGCTCGGCCGCCGCGCGGAGCTGACGGCCGAGCGCGACTTCACGGCCGGCTCGCTCGACCTGCTGTCCCGCATCGCCGACGCCGCGGAGCGGCGCGAGCAGGCCCGCGGGGTGCACGCTGGCGCCGAGCGCCGCACCCGTACGCTCGCCCGGCGGCTGTCGGGGCGCGGCGCCGAGGAGCGCGAGCGCGCCGCCGAGCTCGCCCAGCAGGTCGCCACCGCGGCCCACGCCGTCACCGAGGCGGAGGGTGCGCGCGGCCGCAGCTCCCTGGTCGCCGCGGAACTCGCCTACCGGCACGCTTCATTGGCGCTCGCCGCCGCGGAGAAGGGCGCGGCAGCGCAGCGGCGCGAGGTCAACGACGCGCGCACCCTGCACTCCGCATGGCAGGCCGCCGAGACGGTGCTGCGCCACCGCGCCGCCGCCGACCGCTCGGCGCGCGTCGCCGCCGCGATCCGCGAGGCCGAGCGGGACGCCGCCCCCGCGCTGGCCGCCCGCGCCAAGGCCGCCGCCGACCTCGTACGGACCCTGCACGCGGCGGCCGAGGACGGCGAGCGGCTGGCCAACGAGGAGGAGGAGCGCTCCGCCGCGCTCCAGGAGACGGGAGAGGCCGCCCACCGCGACGCCACGGCCGCCGCCACGGCCGCCCAGCGCGCCCGCAGCGAGACCGAGCACCTGCGGCAGCGGCTCGTGGAGGTCGAGCAGGA
The DNA here is from genome assembly GCF_044334165.1 of Streptomyces sp. NPDC020845. Classification (NCBI taxonomy): domain Bacteria; kingdom Bacillati; phylum Actinomycetota; class Actinomycetes; order Kitasatosporales; family Streptomycetaceae; genus Streptomyces; species Streptomyces sp. NPDC020845. Next base: position 662,814 of record NZ_JBIRSJ010000003.1, read on the forward strand.
GACCGCCGAGGCGGTGCGCGCCGGCTGGCTGGACGACTCCGCCCCGGACGCCGACCCGGCCCGCGCCGCTCTCGCCGCCAGCGACGCCGAGAAGACCGCCGTCGCCGCCTGGGACGCCGCCCGCGAGGCGGCCCGCCGCACCGCGGACGCCGCCAAGGAGGCCGCCGCCGAGCACTCCCGCACCGAACTGGCCGCCGCCCGCGCGGCCGACGCGTCCAGCGCGGCCGTGGCGGCGTACGACGCGGAGCGTCGCGCGGCGGAGTCCCTGGGCTCCGAACAGCGCATCGTCGAACTCCTCGGCCTCCCCACCGCCACTCCGGCCACCCCGTCCGTCCCGGCCCCGCGCGCCGGGCGCCCGTCGGCGGCCGAGGCCGGGCGGCCGAAGCGGGTGACGATGCGCGTCGACGAAGTGGAGCAGACCGCTCCCGCGCGCCACACCCGTTCCCTACCGGCCGAAGCCCGCCCGCCCGGTGGCGTCTCCGCCCATGTGAACGAGTCGGGGGACGTCCCCGAAGAGAGCGCGGGCACCGCCGACCCGTCCGCTCCGGACGAGGACTGCTGGGCCCCCGAACTCAGCGACGACCGGCCCGCCACGTCCGACAGCGGCGAGGGCGCAACGGCCGCTACGGCCCGTCAGGATGACGGCGCGGCAGCTGGTCGTGGCGCGGGCATGACGGGAAGCGCCGGGCCCGTGCCCGGCGGGTCGGCGCGCAGCGCCGAGCACGACGGCGGCCCGGCCGACGGCGAGCCCGGCCTGGGAGGGCTGGGTGCCGCTGTCGGCGGGACCGCGATGGACGCCGGGGCCCCTCCGGCCGAGGGCGCGCCTGGCGTTACGGCCCACCAGACCGGGGATGCGCCCGGCGACGGGGACAGCGGAGCCGAGGCCACGACGGGCGCCATGGCTCGCGGGGAGGGGAGCCCGACCGGCGGTGCGGCGCGCCGGGCCGACGCGCGTCAGGGCGCGGGCTCCGGCCGGGGACAGGCGGCGGGTGGTGCCGCCGAGCGGGCCCGTGAAGAGGGGCCGCTGAGCGCTGAGGAGCTGGACCGGAACGCCGACGCGCTGCGGGAGTTGCTCGACGAGAGCGTCGCCTCCGCCGAGCGGCAGCTCTTCGATCTGCGTACGGCCGCGGCCGACGACGCGCGGATTCTCGGCGCGCTCGGCGACGGCGGGCTGCTGCCGCCCAGCCCCGATGTGCTGGCCGCGGTGGAGTACCTGGGCGAGCACGGCATCCCCGCGCTGCCCGGCTGGCGGTATCTGGCGCAGGCCGTGGACCCCGTCGACCACGCCGCGGTGCTGGCCGCACGGCCGGAGCTGGTCGACGGGGTGGTCATCACCGACCCCGACACGCACGCGCGGGCGCGCGAGGTGCTCGGCACGGCGTCGCTGCTGCCGCGCTCCGCCGTGGCCGTAGGGACGGCGGCCGCGCTGCTCGCGCCGACGCCGCCGCCCGGGGCGCAGGACAGCGGCGTGTTCCTGGTGCCGCCGAACCCGGCGATGCACGACGAGCGGGCCGCCGACGACGAGCGGCGGGAGTTGCGCGCGCGGGCCACCGCGCGGGACGAGGAGATCAGGGCGCTCGCGGCCCGGCTGGCGGGGGACCGGGCGCTGGCGGCGCGGCTGTCGGCGTGGCGTACGGGATGCCCGCCCGGGCGGCTCGCGGAGCTGGCGGAGGCGGCCGAGGCGGCTCGTGAGGCGGCAGACGCCGCGCAGCGGGAGCTGGCGGAGGCCCGTACGGCGAGGGTGGAGGCGGACGAGGCGGCCGGCGAGGCGGCCCGGGTGCGCGATGAGCGGCAGGAAGCGGCGCAGCGGGCCCGCCGCACGGCCGACGCGCTGGCGGGGCTCGCGTTCCGGCTGCGGGAGCGCGCCGCCTGGCAGACCAGGCTGCGCGAACTGGCCGACGAGGCCGCGGAGTACGAGGAGCGGGCCGCGGCGTGCGTGGACCGGGCGCGCGCGGCGGACGAGGACCGGCGCGCCGCCCAGCGCGCGGCCGACGACGCGCACCGCACCGCCCGCGCGCTGCGCGCCGAGCGCGCCGAGATCGCGGGCGCGCCCGACGACGTGGTGGACGACGCGCCGCCCACCGCCTCGCTGCCCGCGCTCCGCGAGGCGTATCGCGCGGCCTCACAGGTGTACGAGAAGGTCGGCGTCGGCGCCGATCTGCGCGCCGAACAGGCCCGTGCGGAGAGCGACGAGAGCGCCGCGCTGGCCACCTTGGACCGGCTCACCAACAAGGTCCGCACCCGCGCCGCCCAGCTCCTGGAGAGCACGGACGGCGCGGACGGCCCGTCCCGCCAGGCGGCCGCGGCCCGCGCCGAGTCGCTGGTGCACATGATGGAGACGCGCGCGTCGGCGGCGAGCGAGCAGCTGGGCCGGTTGCGCGGCGAGGCGGAGCGGCTGGCGCCCGCGGACGGCGAGGCGCACACCGAGCTGCCGGAGGGGATGGTCCCGCAGGACGCCGAGCAGGCCAAGGAGCTGCTGCGCTCGGCGAACGCCGAACTCAGCACCCGTACGGACGCGCTGGAGACCGCCCGCACCACCCACAGCGAGCTGCTGCGCGCCCACCGCGCCGCCGAGGACGCGGCGGGCGGCTTCGATGAGACCGCCGCGCTGCTGCGGGACCTGCTCCGCGACCACCAGGACGCGGCCGTCGACGGAACACCCGCGCAGCCCGAGGCGTACGCCGGGAGCCTCGCGGAGGCCCGGCAGGCGGCCGCCGAGACCCGCCGCTCGCTGCGCGGCTGCGCGGGTGACCTGTCGGCGGCCGAGGCCGCCGTCCGGGAGGCGAGCGATGTGCTCGTACGGCATGCCAACGCGAACCGCTACGAGCAGGTGCGCACCCCCGCCCGGCAGCAGATCCGCGAGCTGCCCGCGTCCGCCCTGCCGGAGCACGCCGCGGCCTGGGCCGAGGCGTTCGCGCCCCGGCTGCGGGTGCTGACCGACGAGCTGGCCCAGCTGGAGCGCAACCGGGACAGCATCGTGGACCGGCTGCGCGGCCTGGTCGAGTCGTCGCTGGCGACGCTGCGCTCGGCCCAGCGGCTCTCCCGGCTGCCCGAAGGGCTCGGGGAGTGGTCGGGGCAGGAGTTCCTGCGGATCCGCTTCGAGGACCCGGACCAGGCGACGCTCGCCGAGCGGCTTGGCGAGGTCATCGACGAGGCGACCCGCTCCGCCGTGCGGAAGAACTCCGACCTGCGCCGTGACGGCATGTCGCTGCTGCTGCGCGGGGTGCACGCGGCGCTCCTGCCGCGGGGCGTGGCCGTGGAGATCCTCAAGCCGGACGCGGTGCTGCGCGCCGAGCGGGTGCCGGTCGGGCAGATGGGCGATGTCTTCTCCGGCGGGCAGCTGCTGACCGCCGCCATCGCCCTGTACTGCACGATGGCGGCGCTGCGCTCCAACGACCGGGGCCGGGACCGGCACCGCCACGCGGGCACGCTGTTCCTCGACAACCCCATCGGGCGCGCCAACGCGACGTATCTGCTGGAGCTTCAGCGGGCGGTGTCGGATGCGCTGGGCGTCCAGCTGCTCTACACCACGGGGCTGTTCGACACGACGGCACTGGCCGAGTTCCCGCTGGTCATCCGGTTGCGCAATGACGCGGATCTGCGCGCGGGGCTGAAGTACATCAGCGTCGAGGAGCATCTGCGGCCCGGGCTGCCCGAGCGGGACCCGGAGGACGGCCAGGTGCACGGGCAGATCACGGCCACCCGCATGTACCGCCGCCCGGACGCCCCGGACCCGGCGGAGACCCCGGCCGACTAGCCGGGGCTGCGGGGGCCTACGGAGACAGCGGGGCCTGCGGCTGTCGTCGGGGAGCTCGCCGCCGGTGCGCACGCCCCCGCGACGGCGCGGGCACCGTCAACCACCAGCCCCTCATGCCGCCGCCCCTCGCGCCGGTCCGCGCTCCGCGGTTCGCGGGGGCGCGCCGACCGGCCCCGCCTTGCGGGCCCGGCGGCGCTGCCGGCGCAGCTGCCGCGCCGTGCTGCTGGGCCGGGACACCACCCCGTAACGCTGGTTCCACACCTGCCGCGTCACCCATACGTCCAGCACACCCCAGGTGGCCAGAACCGTGCTGCCCACCGTGGTCAGCACCGAGGGGAACGCCAGCCATGAGTCGGCCAGCGCGCTCAGCACCGCGATCATCGCCTGCACCAAGGTCACCGCGACGATGATGACCGCGCGCACCGCCGCCGTACGGACCGGATCGGGGAGCCGGCGCCTTCGGGCCGGCTCCTCTGTCCACAGCGGGCGAACCGCGCGCTGCGGGATGTCGCGATCCTTGTCCATGGCGTCCATGAAGCCCCTACACCTTTCAGCGGCTGCCCAAGTCCGGCGGTTTCAGAAAGCGGGACATGGGTCGTATTCCCCCTTAGTGTGCCCCCTCAGTGCACGAATAACAGCGCTGGGAGGTTCCCCCGGAGAGGGGAAATCCAGCCAAGGGTTGGCTCATTCCGGCCCGCTGAGGCCGACAAATGAGGGTTGGGCGCCGGGGGGTAAGTCAGCCCATCACCGGACAACTCATGATGGCGGCAGGGTGACCGGCCCCGGCATCAAGCGGACAGCCCTTCGAGTTGTCGAACGGGCAGTAGTAGGCTCGCGCCGCTTGTTGTCGGAACTCGAACACCGCCCCCGTATAACGGGGTTGACGTTGGGGAGGCCATGCGCTTTCGCGGGAAATCGATCCGCCGGAAGATCGTGGCGCTGTTGCTGGTGCCACTTGTCTCGCTGACGGCAATCTGGGCCTTCGCTACAGTGATCACCACTCGTGAGGCGATTCGGCTCCTGGACGCCTCCGACATCATCGACAAGGCCGGTCAGCCGGCCGAGGAGGCCGTTCACGCCATTCAGAAGGAGCGCCGGCAGACCCTCGTCCTCCTGGCCGATCCGCGCCAGGCCGACGCACTTCCCGTGCTCCACGCGCTACAGCGCAAGACCGACGAGGTCATCGGCGTCCTGAGGGACGCGGCCGCGGACGGCGATGTGCGCGACATGATGAACTCCGATTCGGAGGATCAGCTCGCCGCCATTCTCAAGGCGGCCGAGGGCCTGGACGGCCTGCGCCGCAAGGTGGAGGACCACGGCGCCAGCCGCGCGACGGCATATGAGTATTACAACAAACTCGTCGACCTCTGCTACACCTTCCGCAGTTCGCTGCACGCCGTGCCCGATACGGACCTGGACAAGCAGGGCCGCGCGCTGGTCGCCATGATCCGTGCCCGCGAGGCGCTCTCCCGCGAGGACGCGCTGTATGTCTCGGCGCTGACGGCGCGCAAGATGAACCCGGAGGACATGCACGCGATTTCCGACCTCATCGCCGAGCGCAACCTGCTGTACGAGACCAGCCTGCCGATCCTGCCCGCCTCCGAGCAGAAGATCTTCTCGGACTACCGGCGCAACAACGCCGCGCCCGCCGCGCTGCGCCTGGCCGAGGGCAAGCTCATGGCCTCCATCAAGCCGTCCGACGCGCTCCGCGCCCTGGACCGGAAGCACTGGGAGGCCGCCGCCCAGCCGATGCTCAACGACTACGACCGGCTGGGCAAGGAGGCCACCGACCGCCTCCAGAAGCGCATCGACCCGGTGGCCGACGACGTCATGCTCAGGGCCGGTGCCGCCGGAATCCTGGGTCTGCTGGCCCTGCTCGCCTCGATCTTCGTGTCGTTCAGGATCGGCCGCACTCTGATCCGGGACCTGTCCCGGCTGCGCAAGGACGCCCAGGACGCCTCCAGCGTGCGGCTGCCGAACGTGATGCGCCGTCTGGGCGCCGGCGAGCAGATCGACGTGGAGACCGAGGCGCCCCGCCGCGAGTTCGGCCAGGACGAGATGGGCCAGGTCGGCCTGGCCCTCAACACCCTGCAGCGCGCCGCCGTCGAGGCGGCCGTCAAACAGGCCGAGCTGCGCCAGGGCGTCTCCGACGTCTTCGTCAACCTGGCGCGCCGCAGCCAGGTGCTGCTGCACCGCCAGCTGACCCTGCTGGACGCGATGGAGCGGCGCACCGAGGACACCGACGAGCTCGCCGACCTGTTCCGCCTGGACCATATGACCACCCGTATGCGGCGGCACGCCGAGGGCCTGGTCATCCTCTCCGGCGCGGCCCCCTCCCGGCAGTGGCGCAAGCCGATCCAGCTGATGGACGTCGTCCGCGCGGCGGTCGCCGAGGTCGAGGACTACGAGCGGATCGAGGTCCGGCGCATGCCGCGGCTCGCGGTCAACGGCCCGGCGGTCGGCGACCTCACCCACCTCATCGCCGAGCTCCTGGAGAACGCCACCGTCTTCTCGCCCCCGCACACCGCCGTCCAGGTGCACGGCGAGCGGGTCGCCAAGGGGTTCACGCTGGAGATCCACGACCGGGGCCTGGGCATGACGTCCGACGCGCTGCTGGAGGCGAACCAGCGGCTCGCCGAGACCCCGGAGTTCGAGCTGTCCGACACCGACCGGCTCGGCTTGTTCGTGGTCAGCCGGCTCGCCCAGCGGCAGGGCGTACGGGTCTCGCTGCAGCCCTCCCCGTACGGCGGCACCACCGCGATCGTGCTCATCCCCTCGGCCCTGCTCACCGACAGCGGTGAGGGCGGCCAGGATGCCGACGACAGCTACGAGAGCGGTGCGTACGAGAGCGGCCGGGACCGCGGGCGCGGCGTCTCCGACGTCAGGATGGGTCCGGACAGCAGGCTGCAGGCCGTCGAGGAGCCGCCGGTCTCCTACGAGGAGCCGCCGGTCTCCTTCTCCGACTTCTCCGACCGGGCGGGCCGCAAGGTGTCGGTGGTCGACGGGCCGGTCGAACTCGAACCGTCCGTCGCGCCGCTCGCACAGGCCGGTGCCGAGGACGCCGTCGAGGACGACGACGAAGTGGGCGCGATCTTCCGCGCCCGCGGGCTGTCGCAGACACCGCCCGCGGCAGCCAGGCCCACCGGGCCCGTGCCGCATCAGCGGATGCCCGAGGCGCGGCACCAGCAGGCGCGGGACGGCGCGCCGGGCGGCCGGGACCAGGGCCCCGCGCCGCTGCCCCGCCGCGTACCGCCGGTGCTGGTCTCCGACAACGGCCGCCCGGTGCGGGGCGCCCCGGTCGGCGGCCGGCACGCCCGCCCGCAGAGCGGTGCACAGCAGGACCGCACGCAGAGCGGTGCGCAGCCGTCCTGGGCCCAGAGGGAGGGCCGTTCCGACGGCCCGGGCCCGGCCGACGGCCAGGGTGGATCCGCGTCCTGGAACGCGGGCCGAGCCCCCGCCCCCGAGCAGCAGGCGCAGGCGGCCTGGAACGGGGAGCGCACCAGACCGGAGCGACCGGAGCGCCCGGTGCCGGCCCAGCGGTCGGCGTCCGGTCTGCCCAAACGGGTGCGGCAGGCCAGCTTGGCACCCCAGTTGAAGAACGACCCCGCTCCGCAGACCGAGGCGGACCGATACCCTGCCGAGACCGACCCCGAGCGCGACGCCGAACAGGCGCGGGCCACCATGGCCTCGCTCCAACGGGGATGGCAGCGCGGCCGGCGCCAGACGGCCACTGGGAACGGCGGGTCGGACACAGCACCTGGAACAACATATGAGGGGGACGGTCGATGACCGCACCGCACGCAGCACGGAACGCCTCGCCGAGAGGTTCTGGCGAGCTGAACTGGCTGCTCGATGAACTGGTCGGGCGCGTCGGCAGCATCCGCAAGGCGCTGGTGCTGTCGGGCGACGGCCTGCCCACCGGCGGATCCCGTGACCTGTCCCGCGAGGACGGCGAGCACCTGGCGGCCGTGGCTTCGGGCTTCCACTCCCTCGCCAAGGGAGTGGGCCGCCACTTCGACGTCGGGCGGGTCCGCCAGACCATCGTCGAGCTCGACGACGCCTTCCTGTTCGTCACCGCGGCCGGCGACGGCAGCTGTCTGGCGGTGCTCGCCGACGCCGACTCGGATGTCGGACAGGTGGCGTACGAAATGACGCTGCTGGTCAAGCGGGTGGGCGTGCATCTGGGCAGCGCGCCTCGAGCCGGCGGGTGACGGGGGAGAGGGGAGATGTCCGCAGAGGGTGAAGGCGACGCCCGCTGGTTCGACGACGCGGCGGGACCGGTGGTCCGGCCCTACGCGATGACACGGGGTCGCACCCGTAGCGCCGCCGAGGGAAAGCTCGACCTCATCGCGGTGGTCGTCGCCGACAGCGTCAACCACATGCCCGTCGCCGACCAGACGTTGTCCCCGGAGCACATCGACATCGTCGAGCTGAGCCGGGACTCCCCTCAGTCCGTCGCCGAACTGGCAGCCGAACTCGACCTGCCGGTCGGCGTCGTCCGGGTGCTCATCGGAGACCTGTTGCACGCGGCACTCGTCCGAGTGTCCCGGCCCGTACCTCCGGCGGAACTGCCGGACGAGAGGATTCTGCGCGAGGTGATCAATGGTCTACGGGCACTCTGACATGGGCCGCTCTCATGTCGTTGACCCCATCACGCTGAAGATTCTGGTGGCGGGCGGGTTCGGCGCGGGCAAGACGACTCTGGTGGGCGCGGTGAGCGAGATCAAACCGCTGCGCACCGAGGAACTGCTCAGCGAGGCGGGTCGGCCGGTCGACGACATCGCGGGGGTGGAGGCCAAGACGACCACCACCGTGGCCATGGACTTCGGGCGCATCACGCTCCGCGAGGACCTGGTGCTCTATCTGTTCGGCACCCCGGGACAGGACCGATTCTGGTTCCTGTGGGACGAGTTGGCGACGGGCGCGCTGGGTGCCGTCGTCCTCGCCGACACCCGGCGGCTGGAGGACTGCTTCGCCGCGGTCGACTACTTCGAGCGGCGCGGCATCGCCTTCACGGTCGCGGTCAACTGCTTCCATGGCGCCACCCGCTACCCGGAGGACGCGGTGCGCGACGCACTCGACCTCGACCCGGGCACACCGGTCATCCTGTGTGACGCCCGGGAGCGGGAATCCGTCAAAAGCGTGCTCATCTCGGTCGTCGAGCACGCGATGATGGCCTCCGCGGCCAGGCGCTAGGCAGGCGTCGCCAGGCCGCGTCGGCGATACGGCCCGTACCCCGCCGTCCGGGGTGCGGGCCGTGGTGTGTCTCGGGTCTTCTCCGGCCGGGCAGGTCGCCCGCCGGGTATCTGGAAGGGGAGGGGCTGTGGAGCCGGAACTTGAGCTGGAGCTGGCGGCCGAGGAGCTGACCGCGGTGCTGAACCGGCTGCGCCGGGCCCAGGGGCAGATCGCCGGGGTCGTCAGGATGATCGAGGAAGGCCGGGACTGTGAAGAGGTGATCACCCAGTTGGCGGCCGCGTCCAGGGCGCTGGACCGGGCGGGGTTCGCGATCATCGCCAACGGTCTGCAGCACTGCCTCGCCGAGGAGAACGGCGCCCGGCCGCAGACCCGGGAGCGCACGCGGGCGCGGCTGGAGAAGCTGTTCCTGTCACTGGCCTGACACGCGCGACACGACGCGCGACCGCGCACGGCGGACCGCGATGCCCGACACGCGCGGCGCGCCCGACGGGCGGGGATGACCGACACGCGCGACCGCGCTCGGCGGACCGCGATCACCGACACACGCCGCCGCGCTCAGCGGACCGCGATCACCGACGACCCGTGCCCGAACAGCCCCTGGTTCGCGGTGATTCCGGCCCGCGCCCCGGCCACCTGCCGCTCCCCGGCCTGGCCCCGCAGCTGCCAGGTCAGCTCGCACACCTGGGCGATGGCCTGCGCCGGGACCGCCTCGCCGAAGGACGCGAGGCCACCGCTCGGGTTGACCGGCAGCCGCCCGCCGAGCGCGGTGGCGCCCTCGCGCAGCAGCTTCGCGCCCTCCCCGGCCCCGCACAGCCCCAGGTCCTCGTACCACTCCAGCTCCAGCGAGGTGGACAGGTCGTACACCTCCGCCAGCGACAGTTCCTCGGGCCCGAGCCCCGCCTCCTCGTACGCCGCCCGTGCGATGGCGGCGCGGAAGGTGCCGGGCTCCGGGCCGAGGGTGGCCGCCGCCGAGTCGGTCGCGATGTCCGGCAGGTCGAGCGCGGTGCGCGGATAGCGCGGGGTGACGGTGGAGACCGCGCGGATCCGCACCGGCCGTGGGACGCCCTGCCGCCGGGCGAAGTCCATGCTGCTCAGCACGAGCGCCGCCGCCCCGTCGGAGGTCGCGCAGATGTCCAGCAGCCGCAGCGGATCGGCGACGACCGGGGAGGCGGCGACGTCCTCGGCGGTGACGGCCGTGCGGTAGCGGGCGTGGGGGTTGGCGGCTCCCGCGGCCGCGTTCTTCACCTTGACGCGCGCGAAGTCCTCGGGCGTGTCGCCGTATACGGCCATCCGGCGGCGCGCCCAGAGCGCGAAGTACGCGGGGTTGGTCGCGCCCATCAGCCGGAAGCGCAGCCAGTCGGGGTCGTCGGGCCGGTCGCCGCCGACGGGGGCGAAGAATCCCTTGGGCGCCGCGTCCGCACCGACGACGAGCACGGTGTCCGCCAGCCCGGCCAGGATCTGGGTGCGGGCGGTGTTGATGGCCTGCGCACCGGAGGCGCAGGCGGCGTACACGCTGGTCACGCGCGCCCCCTGCCAGCCCAGCGCCCGCGCGAAGGTCGCGCCCGCCACCTGCCCGGGGTAGCCGGATCGTACGGTGTTCGCGCCGACCACGGACCCGATGGCCGGCCAGTCCAGACCGGCGTCGGCCAGCGCGGCGCGCGCGGCCACCGTGCCGTACTCGACGAAACCGCGGCCCCATTTGCCCCACGGGTGCATCCCCGCGCCCAGCACCGCCACATCGCGGCCGTCGCCGGTCATGACCGCTCCCCGGTGACGGGCACGACGGGCACGACGGGCACGACGGGCCGCCAGTTCCAGGTGGTCCAGATGTGCTCGGCGTCCTCGTTCAGCACCCCGGGCACCGCCTCGACCTCCATCCCCACGGCCAGGTCGGCCAGGGTCACCCCGGGCGCGCCCTGCCCGAGCACCACCATCCGCTCGGCCGCCAGCTCCACGGCGATCAGCGTGTACGGCCGCCACTCGGCGTCCGGGTCGCTGACGTACGGCGCGGGCGGCCGGTAGCGCCCGTCGGTGTACGACCAGACGCGGCCGCGTCGGGACAGCGGCACCTCGTCCAGTTCGGTGGACGCGCAGCCGGGGCTGCGGCAGAAGGAGTCCTCGCGCGGGAAGAACACCGAGCCGCAGGCCCGGCACCGCGTCCCCAGCAGCCGGAACTCCTCGCCCTCGGTGGTGAACCACCCGGGGACCACCGGGGTACGGGTGCGCGGCACAACGCCTCCCAGACTGCGGAATCGAGTAACTGACGGTACGTCAGAAGTGTGGCACAGCGGCCGTGGGGCACGTAACCCCGGCATAGAGGGCGCCTCCCGGCGCAGCCGGGGCGCGTGACCAAGAGCCCGGAGGGCCCTTACGACGCCCCATGGAGGGAGCAGGCGTGGCCATGACGGAAGCGGCGGTCCGGCTGGTGGCCGTGGTCAAGGACTTCGGCTCCGTACGGGCGGTCGACGGCGTCGATCTCTCCCTCGCGGAAGGCGAGTTCTTCTCCCTCCTCGGCCCGTCCGGCTCCGGTAAGACCACCCTGCTGCGCCTCGCCGCCGGCTTCGAGCGGCCCACCGCAGGCCGCGTCGAGCTGTCCGGCCGCGATGTCACCGCCCTGCCGCCGCACCGCCGCGATGTGCGCACCGTCTTCCAGGACTACGCCCTCTTCCCGCATATGAGCGTCGAGCAGAACGTCGCCTACGCCCTGACGGTGCGCGGCGTACGCAAGGCCGAGCGCATCGCCCGCGCCCGCGACGCGCTCGCCACGGTCCGACTCGACGGCTTCGGGCCGCGCCCCCGCCGAGCTCTCCGGCGGCCAGCGGCAGCGCGTCGCCCTGGCCCGCGCCCCGCCGACCCGGCGGGCGGACGGCTGTGAGCCGTGCCGCCCACCGGGCGCGCACCCGCGGTCTCAGTTTCCGCGCAGCGCCTTGTGCGAGACCGGGAAATCGAAGTACGTGTCCGGGAACAGCTCGGGCTTGTAGGTGTAGTGCCACCACTCCTCGGCCAGATTCACAAAGCCCAGACCCTCCAGCGTGTCCTTCAGCAGCAGCCGGTTCGCCCGCTGCGCACCCTGGATCCGCGGGTCCAGCGTGTGCGAGAGGGTGTCGAAGCAGTCGTAACCCGTGCCCATGTCCACCGAGTTGTCCGGGAACCGCTCGTCCTTCGGCGCGTAGCACGGCACCAGCTTCTCGCCCGGCTCGTACGGACGGGTGGGCACGGCGGGCAGCTTCACGATGGTCAGGTCCATGGTGCTGCCCCGGCTGTGCCCCGACTTCTCCGCTATGTAGCCGTCCTCGAACAGCCGCGTCTTGTCGACGTCCGGGTAGAACTCCCCCTTCATCGACTGATCGTCGAGGTCCTTGGCCCACTCGACGAAGTCGTTGACCGCGCGCTGCGGCCGGTAGCAGTCGTACACCTTGAGCGTGTAGCCCTGCCGCAGCAGGGTGGACTGCGCCTGGTGCAGCGCCTCGGCGGCCGGGCGGGTCAGGATGCACAGCGGCTCGCGGTAGCCGTCCACGGGGTGGCCGGTGAAGTTGTGCGGGGTGTAGTAGCGGATCTCTTGAAGGATCGTCGGGTCCACGTCGCTCAGCGCCACGAACTCCTTCGGGGCCTTGGGTTCGGCCTGTGCCTGCGCCGGGGCGGGCGAGGCGGAGACGGCCAGAAGGGCGGCGAAGGGCAGGGCGAGCGCGCGCAGCGCGGCAGTGAATCTCGGCATGGCCCCCTCAGATATCAGGGCGGCGGGGTCCCGAACAAGCCCCGGCCGCCCTTGTTCGGAACGCGACTCACTGCCAGTACGCGACTCACCGCCCGCGCGGCCGCTCCTGCGGCACCTGACCGCGCACCCGCACCGGATACCCGGGCTCCGCCGCGCCCGTCCGCTCGACCACCACCTCGCCGTCCCGCAGCCGCGTGGTGAACCGCACCGACTCCGGCTTGTCCCAGCCGTCGCCCGGGTCCACGACCAGCGTCCAGCCGTGCCCGCGGGCCTGCGCCGGAGCCCATACCTCCAGCTCCACCCCGCCGTCCGCGCCCGCCACCGGCACCACCGCACCCGCCCGCGCCAGCACCGGGACGCGCGACAGCGGCGCGTCCAGCACCACCTGCCCCGGCCCCTCGTACGCCCGGCCGGTCGCCGTGTCGTACCAGCGGCCGCGCGGCAGCCGCACCGACCGCCGCTCCGCGCCCTCCTCCAGCACCGGGGCCACCAGCAGCGCGTCCCCCAGCAGAAACGCGTCCTCGCAGTCGCGCAGCGCCCGGTCCTTGGGCCAACGCCACCACACCGGGCGCGCGTACGGGGCCCCGGTGCGCCGGGCCTCGTACGCCAGCGTGACGAAGTACGGGAGCAGCCGCTGCCGTTCGCGCAGCGCGGCCGTCGCGTGCTCCAGGACCTGCTCCCCGAACTCCCACGGCTCCCGCCGCCCCGCCCATATCGCCGAATGGGTGCGGAACAGCGGCAGATACGAGGCCAGTTGGAACCAGCGCAGATACAGCTCGGGGGACGGGCTGCCGGTGAACCCGCCGACGTCAGGACCGGAGTACGGCACCCCCGACAGGCCGAGCCCCAGCACCAGGGACAGCGAGGCGCGCAGCCCCGGCCAGCCGGTCGCCACATCCCCGGACCAGCTGCCCCCGTACCGCTGGAGCCCCGCCCACCCCGAGCGGGAGAACAGGAACGGCCGCTCCTCGGGCCGCAGCTTCAGCAGTCCCTCGTAGCCGGCCCGCGCCATCGCCAGACCGTAGACGTTGTGCGCCTCGCGGTGGTCGCCGCCGCGGCCCTCCAGGGCGTGCCGGGCCGAGCGCGGCAGCGTCGGATCGCCGAAGGCCGCGAAGGAGACCGGCTCGTTCATGTCGTGCCACACCCCGGAGAAGCCCTGCTCAAGACGGTCCGCGTACAGCCCGCCCCACCATGAGCGCACCCGCGGATCGGTGAAGTCCGGGAACACCGCCTCGCCCGGCCACACCACCCCGCGCACCTCGCGCCCGCGCGTATCGCGTACGAACGCGTCCTGCGCCGCGCCGCTGTCGTACACCGCGGTACCGCGCTCCGCCTTCACCGCCGGATCGACGATCGACACCAGCCGCGTCCCGCCCGCCCGCAACTCCGCCGCCAGCCCGGGCAGATCGGGGAAGCGCTCGGTGTCCACCGTGAACACCCGGTGCCCGGCGAGGTGGTCGATGTCCAGGTGCAGCGCCGACAGCGGCAGCCCCCGCTCCCGGTAGCCCGCCACCACCCGCCGCACCTCCTCCTGACCGCCGAACCCCCAGCGGGCGTGGTGGTAGCCCAGCGCCCAGCTCGGAGGCACCGCGGCGGCGCCCGTGAGCGCCGCCCAGCTCTGCAGCACGCGGGCGGGCGTGCCCACGATCACCCAGTAGCGCAGCGGGCCGCCCTCCATCCGCGTCCGGCAGCCGCCCGGCCGGTCGTGCCCGGACCCCTTGCCCTCCTCGCCCTCCCGCAGCGTGACCGTGCCGTCCCACGAGTTGTCGTGGAACACCAGATGCGTGCCCGCGTCCGCCACGACCAGCTGCACCGGCATGGTCAGATACAGCGGATCGTCCCCCGGCTCGAAGCTGCCGCCCGGATCGGTGTTCCACAGCCGGTACGAGCCGTCCCGCAGCCGCGGCCCGGCCGCCCGCCCGCCGAGCCCGAAGAACCGCGCGTCCGCCGCGACCTGCGACCGCTGCTCCCAGCGCGCCGCCACACCGCCGGCGTCCGGCCCTCGGCCGCCCGCCTCGTGGCCGTCCACCTGCCCATTGACCTGCCCATTGACGTGCCCATCGGCCCGCCCATCGGCTTGCCCGTTGGGGTTCGCGCCCGGCACATCGCCACCCGCCACCGGCTCCCACCAGCGCGGCGGCAGATCCCGCCGCAGCACCACCCCGCCCGGGGTGCGCACCTCCACCGCCCCGTTCCGCGAGACCGTCACCGTCACCCGCTCGGCGACCACCCGCCAGCCACCGTCCGTGTCCGGCTCAAGCCGCACCCGCTCGTCCGGGTCCGGGCAGGACCCGTCCAGCGCGTACGAGGGCTCCGGCTCGGCGCCGTCCCAGCCGCAGAACACCGCGCCGCCCGCCGTCACCCGCACCCGCAGCGAGGACCGCGCGAACCGCACCACCCCACCCCCCGGCTCCGGATCCGCGCCCCGCACCAGGCCCGGCACCCGCGCGCGCTCCGGTCCGCGCCGCGGCAGCCCGACCGCGTCGGAACGCCAACGCCGCCATGCCGAGCGCAGCGACCTGAGCCCCTGCGCCGTACTGACCACCTTCACCGACCGCACCAGGTCACGCGCATCCATGATGATCACCTTGCCACTGACAACACCCCGTGCGTGCGGCTGTTCAACTGCCGTTCACCCGTGGTCCCCACACATCCCCACGGCCCTCTATATGGAGTGGCGGCCCTGGTGTACAAGTCGATCACATGGCATCGTCCTGAACGGACACACCACGCGCAGCCGCGCACCGCCGGGAGCCGGGAGCCGACAGATGACCACCGCAGCGCACCCAGACCACCTGCCGAGACCCCTGTGGCAGCCGGGCCCCGAGCGGATCGCCCGCGCCCAGCTCACCCGCTTCCACACCTGGGCGGCCGAGCGGCACGGGGCGCCGGCCCCCGACCCCGCCGACCCGGCGGCGAGCTACGCGGCGCTGCACCGCTGGTCCGTGACCGAGCTGGCGCGCTTCTGGCAGGCGGTCGCCGAGTGGTTCGAGGTGCGCTTCACCACCCCGTACGACACCGTGCTCGCCGACGCCGCCATGCCCGGCGCCCAGTGGTTCCCCGGCGCCACCCTCAACTACGCGGAACACGCGCTGCGCGCCGCCGAGGACCCCGCCCGCGCCGCCGAACCCGCGCTGCTCCACGTCGACGAGAGCCACGAACCGCGGCCCGTCGGCTGGGCCGAGCTGCGCGGCCAGGTCGGCGCGGTCGCCGCCGAGCTGCGCCGGCTAGGCGTACGCCCCGGAGACCGGGTCAGCGGCTACCTCCCCAACATCCCGCAGGCCGTCGTCGCGCTTCTGGCCACTGCCGCCGTCGGCGCCGTATGGACCTCCTGCGCCCCCGACTTCGGCGCGCGCAGCGTCCTGGACCGCTTCCAGCAGGTCGAGCCGGTGGTCCTGTTCACCGTGGACGGCTACCGCTACGGCGGCAAGGAGCACGACCGCACCGAGACCGTCGCCGAGCTGCGCCGCGAACTGCCCACCCTGCGCGCCGTCGTCCACATCCCGCTGCTGGGCACCCCCGCCCCCGAGGGCGCGCTGGAGTGGGACGCGGTGGTGCGCGAGGCGGCGGAACCGGTCTTCGAGCAGGTGCCGTTCGACCACCCGCTGTGGGTGCTCTACTCCTCGGGCACCACCGGACTGCCCAAGGCGATCGTCCAGTCCCAGGGCGGCATCCTGATCGAACACCTCAAACAGCTCGGCCTGCACTGCGACCTGGGACCCGGCGACCGGTTCTTCTGGTATACCTCCACCGGCTGGATGATGTGGAACTTCCTGGTGTCGGGCCTGCTGGCGGGCGCCACCGTCGTCCTCTACGACGGCAGCCCCGGCTACCCGGACACCGCCGCCCAGTGGCGGATCGCCGAACGCACCGGGACCACGCTCTACGGCACCTCGGCGGCCTATGTCATGGCCTGCCGCAAGGCGGGGGTCCACCCGGCCCGCGACTTCGACCTCTCGCGCGTGGCCTGCGTGGCCACCACCGGCTCCCCGCTCCCGCCGGACGGCTTCCGCTGGATCCACGACGAGTTCGCCGCCGGCAGTACGGGCGACATGTGGATCGCCTCGGTCAGCGGCGGCACGGACGTGTGCAGCTGCTTCGCGGGAGCCGTCCCCACCCTCCCGGTCCACATCGGAGAGCTTCAGGCCCCCGGGCTCGGCACGGACCTGCGGGCCTGGAACCCGAGCGGCGAACCGGTGATCGACGAGGTCGGCGAGCTGGTCGTCGCCCAACCCATGCCGTCCATGCCGGTCCGCTTCTGGAACGACCCGGACGGCAGCCGCTACCGCGACAGCTACTTCGACATGTTCCCCGGGGTCTGGCGGCACGGCGACTGGATCACCCTCACCTCGCGCGGCACGGTCGTCATCCACGGCCGCTCCGACTCCACGCTCAACCGGCAGGGCGTACGGATGGGCTCCGCGGACATCTACGAGGCCGTCGAACGCCTCCCCGAGATCCGCGAATCCCTCGTCATCGGCGTCGAACAGCCCGACGGCGGCTATTGGATGCCGCTGTTCGTCCACCTCGCGCCGGGCGCCACCCTCGACGCGGGGCTGTGCGACCGCATCAAGCGCACCATCCGCGAACAGCTCTCCCCGCGCCATGTGCCCGACGAGATCATCGAGGTGCCCGGCGTGCCGCACACCCTGACCGGCAAGCGGATCGAGGTGCCGGTCAAGCGCCTGCTCCAGGGCACCGCCCTGGACAAGGCCGTCAACCCGGGCTCGGTCGACAACGTGGAGCTGCTGCGCTTCTACGAGCGCCTGGCGCGCGAGCGGCCGACCGAGCCGGACGCCTGACACCACCTCGGCGACGGTGCGTTGTCAGTGCCCCCGGTTACGGTGAGTGAGCACTGATCGACCGCGCTGAGGGGGAGTCATGGCGCACACCACACAACACACCACACCGGGCGGCACACAAGACAGCGCACGAGGTGGCGCGCACCGGAGGGAGCGGACCGCACGGCGCGCGCTGCGCAGAGAGGCGCCCAGCACCGTGGCGCTGCTGGCCGACGAGGAGGACTTCGCGGCTATGCGGCAGTACGCGTCGTTCGCCTTCGACGACCACACCGCGTATCTGCGGCAGACGGAGGGGCTGCTGCGGATGCTCGCGTCGCAGGGCGTGCACACATCCATCGCGCTGTTCGACCCGGTCGAGTACGACGAGTTCTGCGCGGACTCCGGCATCGACCCCGACACCTCCGCCGCCCGCACCCGCTACACGGCTGAAGTCGCCGCCGCGGGCCCGACCGTTACGTACGAGGGTCAGCCGCTCGACCAGCTTCTCCAGCGGCTCATCGGCGCGGCTGAGCAGCAGGCCACCTGGGAGTACGCCACGGCCCTGCTGTCCCGCGCGGGCGGCTGCGGCTGCTCGGAAGACCCGGGCCACGCCGCGTTCCGCCGCGCCCAGGCCGCACTGCGGCGACTGCTCACGGCGGCCGGGTCCGGCAGCCACCACGTGGTGTGCAGCGTCATGGCGAGCAGCGTCCCGCTCGTGGCCGTGGTGCACGCGGAAGCGACGGGGGAGGGGCCGGTGGAGCGGTCGGCGGACCTCGACGGCACCGAGGCCCTGATCTTCAGCACCGTGCTGGCCTGCGGAATCGCCACGGACAGCCCTGGCGGCATCGTGCTGCGCACCAGCACGCCCGGATCGCCGGACACGGTCCGCGGCTGGTCGCTGCACCAGGGCTGGCTGCGGCCGTTGAGCGAGGCGGAGGTCTTCAGCGCGTACTGCACGGACGCGGACACCGGCGAGCCGGTTCCGCCCGAGCACGGCGTCGAGTACCGGCCGGGCATCGCACTGCCGACCCCGGACGCCCCGGATACACCGGATACCCCGGACCCCACTGCCCCGGAAGGGGAATGACCGCACAGACACACGAGGCAGGCACAGACCCAGGGGGCGTCCCACCACACACATCGCGGTGGGACGCCCCCTGGGGACGGGCCTTACAACATCATCGGCTCACTCGCCGGACAGCACCGCCTGCGCGGCGACGCGCGCGTCCTCGGCGGTGTCCGCCGCGCGGGCCGCGGCAGCCGCACGCTCGCACTGGGCGAGCGTGTGCTTGGCCAGCGTGGCGCGCACATACGGAATCGCCGCGGAGCCCATGGACAGGCTGGTGACGCCCAGACCGGTCAGCACACATGCGAGCAGCGGATCCGACGCGGCCTCACCGCATACGCCGCAGCTCTTGCCCTCGGCCTGCGCGGCGTCGGCCGAAGCGGCCACCAGATCGAGCAGCGCGGGCTGCCACGGGTCCTGGAGCCGTGACACCGCGCCGACCTGGCGGTCCGCGGCGAAGGTGTACTGCGCCAGGTCATTGGTGCCCAGCGACAGGAACTCCACCTCCTGGAGGATCGAGCGTGCCCGCAGCGCGGCGGACGGAATCTCCACCATCGCGCCGAACTTGGCGCGCAGCCCCGCCTCCCGGCATGCGTCGGCAAACGCCTTGGCGTCGGTCCGGTCGGCCACCATCGGGGCCATGACCTCCAGATAGACGGGCAGCCCCGCCGCGGCCTTGGCCAGCGCCGTCAGCTGCGTCCGCAGCACATCCGGGTGGTCCAGCAGGGTGCGCAGCCCGCGCACGCCCAGCGCCGGGTTGGGCTCGTCGGCCGGGGTGAGGAAGTCCAGCGGCTTGTCGGCGCCCGCGTCCAGGACCCGCACCACGACCCGGCCCTCGGGGAAGGCCTCGAGCACCTGGCGGTACGCCTCGATCTGCTTCTCCTCCGACGGCGCCTTGGTGCTGTCGTCGAGAAACAGGAACTCCGTGCGGAACAGCCCCACACCCTCGGCACCGGCCTCCACAGCCGCCGCGACATCAGCCGGGCCGCCGATGTTCGCCAGCAGCGGCACCTTGTGCCCATCCGAGGTGGCACCCGGCCCGGAGGACGCGGCCAGCGCGGCCTTTCGCTCCTCCGCGGCCCGGGCCAGCTCGGTCTGCTTCTCCGCGGTCGGGGACACGAAGATCTCTCCCGTGCTGCCGTCGACGGCGATCAGGGTCCCCTCGACCAGCTCACTGGCGCCGGGCAGCGCCACCACGGCGGGCACACCCAGGGCGCGCGCGAGGATCGCGCTGTGACTGGTCGGCCCGCCCTCTTCGGTGACGAACCCGAGCACCAGGGTGGGGTCGAGCAGCGCGGTGTCGGCGGGGGCCAGGTCCCGCGCGATCAGTACATACGGCTGGTCGCTGTCGGGCACACCGGGCATCGGCACCCCCAGCAGCCGGGCCACGATCCGGTTCCGCACATCGTCCAGGTCGGCCACCCGCCCGGCCAGGTACTCCCCGGCCCCGGCCAGCAGCGCCCGGTACGCGGCGAAGGCGTCGTACACCGCGCGCTCAGCGGTGCTGCCCACAGCGATACGCCGCTCGACATCGGCCATCAGCTCCGGGTCCTGCGCCATCATGGCCTGCGCCTCGAGCACGGCCTGCGCCTCACCGCCCGCCAGGTTGCCGCGCGCCATCAGATCGGCCGCCACAGCCTCGACGGCCTGCCGGGCACGCCCCTGCTCGCGCGGCGCCTCCTCCGACGGAATCTGCTTCGCCGGCGGCTCCAGGACCGCGGTCCCCATGTGCCGCACCTCGCCGATCGCCACACCGTGGCTCACGCCGACGCCTCGCAGCGTTGTCTCCATCACACCCGTCTCCGGTTCGATGAGGCGGGATAACCCGCCGCGGTGGTTGTCTACTCGCCGTAACGGCCGATCAGACCGGCTCCGACCGGCACTGAGCTCATGCCCAGCTGAAAAGAGTGTCGCCGGACTTCACATCCACATCCGCACTGACGTCCACCAGCGATTCGGCGGTGGCCTCAAGCGCCACGACCGGGCAGACCGGCGACTTCCCGGCGGCAACCGCGGTCGCGGGGTCCCAGCGCACCACGGGGTCCCCGCGCCGCACGGTGTCGCCCTTGTTGATCAGTACCTCGAATCCTTCGCCACCCAGCTGAACAGTGTCGATACCGAGGTGAGTGAGCACACCGTGCCCCTCCCCGTCGACAACGACGAACGCATGGGGATGCAGCGAGACGACGATGCCATCGACTGGCGCCACTGCCACGGTGGGCTCGAGTACGGGGTCGATCGCGGTGCCGGGACCGACCATCGCCCCGGAGAACACCGGATCGGGTACGGCAGCGAGTCCGATCACACGCCCGGCGAGCGGGGAGGTCACGGTGGTCATAGGAAGCCTCCCAGGGGTGGAGAACTCGTCACACATGGTCACCGCCCGTCCAGGGCAGCGCACTGCCCAGAAGCGTAAGTCATAGGAACTTCGGATTCCGCACAAGCTGTGCAGGCCGAAGGGCACCCATGGGGCACCGAATCGATTTGCCACGGCTGCGCGAGGGTTGTACTGTCGTACCCCTGCCCCGGATGAAGCGCCGCAGTCCACTGCGGGAGCATCCAGGTCTGGGCAGCGCCATCAGTCACCTGACGACAGATCTTCGGATCAGCTTTCGCATGTCTGCGAAAAGCGCGGATTCGGAGAAAAGAAATCGGTCTGATAGTGTTTGAAACACCGAAGGGAAGCGCCCGGAGAAACCGGTGAAACGGTTTCGAAGGAAGCGTCCGTTCCTTGAGAACTCAACAGCGTGCCAAAAGTCAACGCCA